>NZ_CP035493.1:3129990-3859980 GCF_004135385.1 Xylanimonas protaetiae
GCGACGAGGACTTCAGCGGGCAGGCCGGCACCGCCCTGCGCCGGTTCATGCGGACGGAGGCCGGCAGCGCCGGCATCCTCGTCGCCGCCGCCCTCCTCGCCCTCGTCTGCGCCAGCACCCCCCTGTCCGGCGGGTACGAGCGGCTCTGGGCGATGCCGCTCGCCGTCCGGCTCGACGGGCACGGCCTGGACCTGAGCCTGCGGGAGTGGGTCAGCGACGGGCTCATGGTCGTGTTCTTCTTCCTCGTCGGGCTCGAGGTGCGCCGCGAGCTCTCCGTCGGCGAGCTCACCGACCGGCGGCGCACGCTCGTGCCGCTCGTAGCCGGCCTGGGCGGCATGGTGGTGCCCGCGCTGCTCTACCTGGCCCTCAACCATGACGGCGCGGCGGCCCGCGGGTGGGGCGTCGTCATCGGCACCGACACCGCGTTCCTGCTCGGCATGCTCGCGCTCGTCGGGCCGGCCGTCTCGACGCAGCTGCGGATCTTCCTGCTGACGCTCACCGTCATCGACGACATCGTGGCGGTCAGCGTCATCGGGATCGCGTACACGGACGCGGTCCACGTCGGGGCGCTCGTCGTGGCCGCCGTCGCGCTCGCCGGGATCGTCGTGCTGGCCCGTGCGGACGTGTGGCGGTCCGGCGCGTACATCGCGCTCGTCGTCGTCGCGTGGCTCGCCACGGTCTACTCCGGGCTGCACGCGTCGATCGCTGGCATGGTCGCCGGCCTGCTGATCCCCGCCACGGAGCCGCTGCGCAGCCAGGTCGAGGCCGCCGCCCAGCAGTTCCGCGTGTTCCGGCAGTCGCCGCTGCCCGGGCTCCAGCGCCGCACTCGGGCGCAGCTCACGCGCACCATCAGCGTCAACGAGCGCTTCCAGGCGTCGCTGCACGGCGTCACGAGCTACGTCGTCGTCCCGCTCTTCGCGTTCGCCAACGCTGGGGTGGACCTGCGCGGCGGCGTCCTCGGCGAGGCGCTGACCTCCCCCGTCACGTGGGGCGTCG
This sequence comes from Xylanimonas protaetiae, assembly GCF_004135385.1. Classification (NCBI taxonomy): domain Bacteria; kingdom Bacillati; phylum Actinomycetota; class Actinomycetes; order Micrococcales; family Promicromonosporaceae; genus Xylanimonas; species Xylanimonas protaetiae. The sequence continues at coordinate 3,130,987 of NZ_CP035493.1, forward strand.
TGCTCGGCCTCGTCGTCGGCAAGACGCTCGGCATCACCGCGGGCGCCCTCGGCGCCACCCGGCTGCGGGTCGGCCGGCTGCCGGAGGGCGTCGGCGGCGGGCACGTGCTCGGCGGCGCCGCGCTGTCGGGCATCGGCTTCACGGTGGCGCTGCTGATCATCCACCTCGCCTTCGACGACGCCGCGCTGCAGCGCGACGCCGTCGTCGGCGTGCTGCTCTCCGTCGTCGTCGCCAGCGTGCTCGGGCGCCTCGCGTTCGCCCTGTCCGCCCGGTTCCTCGGGCAGCGCGACGCCGCCCTGCCCACCCGGCTCAGCCGGCCCGTCGACCCCGCGCGCGACCACGTCAGCGGGCCCGCCGACGCCGAGGTCACGCTCGTCGAGTACCTCGACTTCGAGTGCCCGTTCTGCGCCAAGGCCACCGGCTCGGCCCGGCAGGTGCGCGAGCACTTCGGCGACCGGCTCCGCTACGTGGTGCGCAACCTGCCCCTCGACGTCCACCCGCACGCCGAGCTCGCGGCGGTGGCCGCGGAGGCCGCCGGCCGCCAGGACTGCTACTGGCCCATGCACGACATGCTGTTCGCCCACCACGACGAGCTCGAGCTCGAGGACCTCGCCGGCTACGCCGGGGACCTCGGCCTCGACGTCGAGCGGTTCCTGCGCGACCTCCAGGACGAGGACCTCGCGCGCCGCGTCGCCGAGGACAAGGCGTCGGCCGGCGAGAGCGGTGCGCGCAGCACCCCCACGTTCTTCGTCGGGGAGCGCCGCCACGAGGGCCCGTGGGACGCGGCGACGCTCATCGCCGCGCTCGAGGCCGACGCCGAGGCGCCGCGCGCCGGGCGCGGCGCGCGCACCCGGCGCTGAGAGCGGCGCCGGGCAGACGGTCAGCCGAGCTGGACGGAGACGCCCGGCGCGCCCGTCGGCGGCTCCTTGCTGACCTCCGCGTAGGCGGCGGCCAGGAGCGTCGGGTCCGGGCCCTCCAGGCGCACCGGCCTGGCGACGCCGTCGAGCACGACGAACCGCAGCAGGTCGCCGCGGGACTTCTTGTCGCGCCGCATCGCCGCGAGCAGCTGGTCCCACCGGTCCCCGCGGTACGACGTCGGGAGCCCCAGCGACTCCAGGATCGCCCGGTGGCGGGCCACGACGTCGTCGGGCAGCTTGCCGGCCAGGCGGGCCAGCTCGGCGACGAACACCATGCCGACCGCGACCGCCGCGCCGTGGCGCCACTGGTAGCGCTCGACGAGCTCGACCGCGTGGCCGAACGTGTGGCCGTAGTTGAGGATCTCGCGCAGCCCCTGCTCGGTGAGGTCCTCCCCCACGACGCGCGCCTTGACCGCCACCGACCGCTCGACGAGCTCGGCCAGCACGGCCCAGGTCTCCTCGGACGCGTCGGCGCCCTTCCAGTCCTTGAGGTCGGCGTGGTGCTCCTCGACGAGCTCGAGGATTCGCGGGTCGGCGATGAAGCCCGTCTTGACCACCTCGGCCAGGCCCGCCACGAGGTCCCACCGGTCGAGCGACGCGAGCGACGCGAGGTCGCACAGCACGCCCGCCGGCGGGTGGAACGCGCCGACGAGGTTCTTGCCCTCGGCCGTGTTGATGCCCGTCTTGCCGCCCACGGCCGCGTCGACCATGCCCAGCAGCGTCGTGGGCACGTGGACCACCTTGATGCCGCGCAGCCACGTCGCGGCGACGAAGCCCGCGAGGTCCGTGGTGGCGCCGCCGCCCACGGACACGATCGCGTCCGAGCGGGTGAAGTCGGCCTGGCCCAGCACCTGCCAGCAGAACGCGGCGACCTGCGCCGTCTTCTGCTCCTCGGCGTCGGGCAGCTCCACGGCGAACGCCTCGTAGCCCTGGGCCGTGAGGTCCTCGCGGACCGCCTCGCCCGTCGCGGCGAGCGACGCCGGGTGCATGACGAGCACGCGGCGCACCTTCGGGCCGAGCAGCGCGGGCAGCTCGCCGAGCAGGTGCCGGCCGATGACGACGTCGTACGGCGCGGCGCCCTGGACGGTCACGCGCGTGGTGGTCATGCGAGCTCCTTGACGATCTGGGCGACGACGGCCTGCGGCTCCAGCCCGTCGGTCAGCACGGTCAGCGTCGACACCCGCTCGTACACGGGGCGCCGGGCCTCCATGAGCGCGGCCCAGCGGGCGCGCGGGTTGCCGAGCAGCAGGGGGCGGGACTGGTTGAACCCGACGCGCGGCGCCGCGTGCGCCAGCGACACGTCGAGGAAGACGACCACGCCGCCGCCGGCCGCGTAGGCGGCCAGGGCGTCCTGCGTGGCCTTGTCGAGCACCGCGCCGCCGCCGAGCGCCAGGATGCCGTCGTGCTCGCCCAGGGCGCGTCCGACCGCCTCGCGCTCGAGCGCCCGGAACGCCGGCTCGCCGTCGTCGACGAAGATCTCGGTGATCGGCTTGCCGGCCGTGACCTCGACGTCGTGGTCGGTGTCGCGGAAGGCGACGCCGCGCGCCTCGGCCAGGCCGAGGCCCACCGTCGTCTTGCCGCTGCCGGGCGGGCCGACGAGCACGGCCACGGGCCGCCCCGGAGCCGTCACTGCAGCAGCTCCGGCACCGCGGCCAGGTAGGACTCGACGTTGCGGCGCACCTCGGCGACGGAGTCGCCGCCGAACTTCTCCAGCACGGCCTCGGCGAGCACGAGCGCGACCATCGCCTCGGCGACCACGGCGGCGGGCGGCACCGCGCACACGTCGGAGCGCTGGTGGTTCGCCGTCGCGGGCTCGCCCGTGGCGGTGTCGATGGTGCGCAGCGCGCGCGGCACGGTCGAGATGGGCTTCATGGCGGCGCGCACGCGCAGCGCCTCGCCGTTCGACATGCCGCCCTCGATGCCGCCCGCGCGGTTGGACAGGCGCTCGACGCGGCCGTCGGTGCCGCGCACGATCTCGTCGTGCGCGGCCGAGCCGCGGCGGCGCGCGGTGCGGAACCCGTCGCCGACCTCGACGCCCTTGATCGCCTGGATGCCCATGAGCGCGGCCGCGAGGCGCGCGTCGAGGCGGCGGTCGCCCTGCACGTAGGAGCCGAGGCCCGACGGCACGCCGTAGGCGAGCACCTCGACGACGCCGCCGAGCGTGTCGCCGTCCTTGTGGGCGGCGTCGATCTCGGCGACCATCGCCACCGACGACGCCACGTCGAGGCAGCGCACGGGGTCGGCGTCCAGGCGCTCGACGTCGGACGGCACGGGCAGCGCGGCGCCGTCGGGCACCTCGGCCTCGCCGATCGCGACGACGTGCGACACGAGCTCGATGCCCGCCGCCTGCTTGAGGAACTGCGCGGCGGCGACGCCCAGGGCGACGCGCGTGGCGGTCTCACGGGCGGAGGCGCGCTCCAGGACGGGGCGCGCGTCGTCGAAGCCGTACTTGCGCATGCCGACGAGGTCGGCGTGGCCCGGGCGCGGGCGCGTGAGCCTCTTGTTGCGCGCGACCTCGCGCACGTCGCCGGTGCCGGCGTCCACCTGGAGCGCGTCGGCCTCGACGGGGTCCGGGGCCATGACGTCGACCCACTTGGGCCACTCGGTGTTGCCGATCTCGATGGCGAGCGGGCCGCCCTGCGTGAGCCCGTGGCGCAGGCCGCCGAGCACGCGCACCTCGTCCTGCTCGAACTTCATCCGGGCGCCGCGGCCGTAGCCGAGGCGCCGGCGGGCGAGCGCGGCCTGCAGGTCGGCCGTGGTGAGCTCGACGCCTGCGGGCAGGCCCTCCATCACCCCCACGAGCGACGGACCGTGCGACTCCCCCGACGTCAACCAGCGCAGCATGCGCCGATTCTGTCACGGGCGTCCGCACGTCGGACGCGGCGTCTCACCCGACGACGGGCGTCCGGGCGCGCGGCGTCGCAAGACCGTGCCGGGGCCTCAGGCGCTCAGCACGCCGTCCAGCGCGGCGTCCATGGCCGCGACGGGCGCCGGGCGGCCCGTCATGAGCGTGACCTGCCGGGCCGCCTGGTGCAGCAGCATCCGCTCGCCTCCGACGACGACGCCGCCCAGGTCGCCCCACGCGTGCGCGAGGGCCGTGGGCCGCGGGTCGTAGACGACGTCGAGCAGGACGCCGCCCACGGGCCCGCGGTCGCGCAGCGCCGCGGCGAGCGCGTCGGCCGCGTGCGCGGGCAGCGTCGAGACGACGACGTCGGCGTGCTCCAGCGGCTCGACGCCCGTGACGGCGTCGAGCACCTCGTAGCGCGGGGTGACGCCGAGCCGGGTCGCCGCCGTCTGGAGGTCCGCGGTGCGGGCCAGCGACCGGGCCAGGACCCGCGGCGTGGCGCAGCCGAGCTCGGCCAGCGCGGCGACGGCGGACGCGGCCGTCGCCCCGGCCCCGAGCACGACGGCGCTGCCCACCTCACGGCCGCGCAGGCCCTCGCCGAGGGCGGTGACCAGCCCGTACACGTCGGTGTTGTAGCCCACGAGGCTCAGCCCGCACGACGACGGCCGCACGATGACGGTGTTGACCGCCCCCGTGCCGACCGCCACCGGGTCGATCTCCGCGAGCATCGGGATGATCGTCTGCTTGAGCGGCATCGTCAGGCTCAGGCCCGCCCAGCCGAGGTCGAGGTCGTCGACGAGGTCCGCGAGCGTCTCCGAGGTGGTGTCGATCGCGGTGTACTGCCAGCCCTCGAGGCCCAGGGCCTCGTAGGCGGCGGTGTGCAGCACGGGCGAGAGCGAGTGGGCCACCGGGTGGCCCAGCACGGCGGCCCGGCGGGTCGGGGTCGGCACCGGGTCAGCCCTTGCCGTTCGCGGCCTGCCAGGCCTGGAACTCCTGCTTGAACTGTAGGAACTCGTTGTAGGAGTCGGTGAACTTGGTCTCGCCCGTGTCGAGGTTGACCGTGACGTACCAGAGCCACGACCCGGCCGGCGGGTTGGCGGCGGCGGCGATCGCCTCGGCGCCGGGGTTCCCGATCGGCGTGGGCGGCAGGCCCTTGTGGACGCGCGAGGCGTACGGCAGGTTCGCGTCGTTGAACTCGCTCTTGGTGATCTGGTCGCTCGGCTTGCCCAGCCCGTAGGAGTCGATGGCGTCCATGCCCAGCGGCTCGCCGCGCGCGATGCGGTTGTCGACGACGCGGGAGACCTCGCCCTGGAACCCGGCGGGCGCCTCGCGCTCGACGATCGAGGCGACCTTGAGTGTGTCGAGGCGGGCCTCGGGCGCGACGCCCTGGGCGGCCAGGGTGTCGACCGTCTGCTTGACCATCGCCGAGAGCACGGTCGTCGCGGTGTCCTGCGGGGTCACGGTGTACGTGGCCGGGAACAGCCAGCCCTCGACCTGCCCGCCCGCCTCGGGCGGCAGCCCGATGGAGTCGGGGGCGGCGATGGCCGCGTCGAGGTCGGCCTTGGCGATCCCCGTCACGGACGTGATGCGTTCGAGCACCTGCGCCGCGGTGAACCCCTCGGGGATGGTCACCTTGGTCTCGACCTTCTCGTTCTTGGCGAGCGTCGCGACGGCGTCGGACGCCTTCATGCGCGTCATCAGCGCGTAGGTGCCCGGCTGGATCCCGCCCGCGGCGGGGTTCTGCCCGAAGGCCTGCGTGAACGCGGCGACCGAGGCGACGACGCCGGCGTCGTGCAGCACCTCGCCCATCTGCCGCCCCGACGCGCCCTGCGGGATCTCGACCTGGACCGGGGAGTCGCCCGGGCCGGGGAAGTCCTCGGCGGTGTGCGCGAACGGGTTCTTCAGGACGCCGGAGAGGTCGCCCAGCGTGGCCCAGCCCACGGCGCCCACGACGGCGGCCACCAGCAGGACGACGACCGTCGTCCGGATCCGGCGCTGGCGCCGGCGCTTGGCCGCGGAGCGCCTCCGTGCCGCGGTCCGGCGGCTGTCGGGGCTCGGCTGCTGCGCGAAAGCAGGATGGTCGAAGAGGTCGGTCACGTGGGAGAGCCTAGCCAACCCGCCTGAACGGGCCCACAAGCGTCGCTGACGCGCGGTGGATCAGAAGCCGTTCTCGGCGGCCCACCGCTGGTACTCGCGGCGGAAGACGAGGAACTCGGAGTGGTCGTCGGTGAACCTGGTCTCGCCCGTGTGCAGGTTGACCGTCACGAACCACAGCCAGTCGCCGGGCGTCGGGTTGGCCGCGGCCTCGATGGCCGCCGCGCCCGGGTTGCCGATCGCCGTCGGCGGCAGGCCCCGGTGCACGCGGGACGCGAAGGGCAGGTTCCGGTCCTGGAACTCGGCGCGCGTGATGAGGTGCGCGGGCCGGCCGAGGCCGAACGCGTCGATCGCGTCCATGCCGAGCGGCTTGTCGATCGCCAGCCGGTTCTCGATGACCCGGGCCACCTTGCCGCGGTACTCCGCGGGCGCCTCGCGCTCCACGATGGAGGCCTCGATGAGGATCGTCTGGCGGCGGTCCTCCGGCACGCCGAGCCGGTCCAGCTCGGCGGTCGTGCGGGCGACCATGCGCCCGAGCACGTCCGCGGCGGACTGCGTCGGCTTGACCACGTACGTGGCGGGGAACAGCCAGCCCTCGACGACGCCCTCGGCCTTGTCGGGCAGCCCGATCGACGCCGGGTCCGCGACCGCGGCGTCGAGCTCCTCACGCGTCAGGTGGGTCTGCGCCTCCAGGCGCTCGAGCACCTGGGCGGACGTGAAGCCCTCGGGGATCGTCACGCGCTCCTCGACGCGCCCGCCCGCGGCGAGCGCGGCGACGGCGTCGGCCGCGCGCATGCCCGTGAGCAGCTCGTAGACGCCCGGCTGGATGCCGGCGGCGCCCGGGTGCTGCCCGAAGGCGGACGTGAACGCCCGCGCGGAGGCGACGACGCCGGCCTCGACGAGCAGGTGGGCCATCGCCGTGCCCGTGGCACCCGCAGGGATCTCGACGTGCACCGGGTCGCCGCCGGGGCCGGCGTAGTCGGCGGCGCCGAACGGGTTCTCCAGGCCGCGCAGCGGGTTGGGCAGGACCTCGACGAGCCGCCCGCCCGCGGCGGTGGCGACCCCGCCGACGAACGCGAGGACGACGCACAGCGCGAGGACCGCGCGAGCACGACGGCGACGCCGCCGGCGCTTCTTCTCGGCGGACCGCCGCGGCGCGCGCGTCGGCGGCTGGTTCGTCGGCTGGTTCGTGGGGGCGAAGTGCTCGAAGACGTCGGTCACTCGCTGCGGTCCTCATCAGTCGGCGTCACGGGCGCACGCCGCCGACCGCCGTTACGGCGTCGGGACCGCCTCGCCGGCGCGAGCGCCCGAGGCCCGCTCGGAGTCGAGCGCGGACTGCAGGATGATCACCGCCGCGGCCTGGTCGATGACCGGCCGGTGGCTCTTCGACTTCTTCCCTGCGGCCCGCAGCTGGCTCGTCGCGGTCACTGTCGACATGCGTTCGTCCACCATACGGACCGGCACCGGGGCCACCGCTGCCGCAAGGCGCGTCGCGAACGCGCGCGCGTCCGCCGTCGCTGCACCCTCCTTGCCCGACAGGTGCCGGGGCAGGCCCACGTAGACGACGGCGGCGTCACGCTCGCTCGCCGCTGCGGCGATCGTCCGGACGTCGGCGGAGTCCGTCCCGGTCGCCTCCAGCACGCGCGGCACGGTCTCGACCGGGGTGGCGATCAGACCGTCCGGGTCCGACGCCGCCACGCCGATGCGGGCCTTGCCGACGTCGACGCCGAGGCGGGCGCCCCTCGGGAACCGAGGAGCGCCCGCCTCGAAGGCGTCGCTCACGCGCCCACGACGGCGCGCACGCCCGCCGTGACGCCCTCGAGGGCCGCCGGCAGCGCGGCCGCGTCGCGGCCGCCACCCTGCGCGACGTCCGGCTTGCCGCCGCCACCGCCGCCGAGCACGCCGGCCGCGGCCTTGACGAAGTCGCCGGCCCGCAGGCCCGCGTCACGCGCCCCCGTGTTCGTCGCGACGACGACGAGCGGGCTGCCGCCCGCCACACCGCCGACCGCGACGACGGCCGGGGCCGCGTCGCCGAGGCGGCCGCGCACGTCGAGCGCGAGCGCGCGCAGGTCGTCGGCCGAGGCGACGTCACCGGCGTCATGGGTGACGACCCTGACGACACCACCGTCGCCGTCGATCTCGTGAGCGTCCGCGGCAAGCCGGCCCGCCGCAGCCAGGAGCTGCCCCTTGCGGAGCGTCGCGAGCTCCTTCTCGGTCTCCTTGAGCTTGCCCAGGAGCGAGCCGACACGGTCCGCGAGCTCCTCGGGGCGCGCGCCCAGCAGGCCGGTGAGCTGACCGACCAGGGCGTGCTCCTTGGCCTGGAAGCCGTACGCCCCGTCGCCCACGAGGGCGTCGACGCGGCGCACGCCCGAGCCGATGGACGCCTCGCCCAGCAGCGCGACGCGGCCGATCTCGCCCGACGCCTTGACGTGGGTGCCACCGCACAGCTCGCGCGACCAGTCGCCGCCGATCGACACGACGCGCACGATGTCGCCGTACTTCTCGCCGAACAGCGCCATGGCGCCCAGCTCGCGGGCCGCCGAGATCGACATGAGCTCGTCGGTGACCTCGAGGTTCTCCTGCAGGCGCAGGTTGACGCGCTCCTCGATCTCCCCGAGCGCCTGGGCCGGGACGGCCGCGGGCGAGCGGAAGTCGAAGCGCACGCGGCTCGGCGCGTTCTCCGATCCGGCCTGCGTACGGTCCTCGCCGACGAGCTCGTGCAGCGCCTTGTGGATCATGTGCGTCGCCGAGTGGGCGCGGCTGATCGCCACGCGACGCTCGACGTCGATCGTGGCGGTGCCGGGGTCGCCCAGGGCGATGGTGCCCTCGACGAGGCGGCCGCGGTGGACGTTGAGGCCCTTGATGGGGCGCTGCACGTCGTCGACCTCGACCGTCGCACCGCCGTCGAGCACGATCGTGCCCTGGTCGGCGAGCTGGCCGCCCGCCTCGGCGTAGAACGGCGTGCGGTCGAGCACGACCTCGACGTCGACGGGCACGCCGTCGACCGCCGTCGCGACGGGCGCGGGCACACCGTCGACGAGCAGGCCGACCACCGTGACGGCCGAGTCCAGGTCGGTGTAGCCGAGGAACTCGACGGGCTTGGCCAGCTCGTTCGCGATCGACTCGTACGAGCGCAGGTCGGCGTGGCCGGTCTTCTTGGCGAGCGCGTCCGCGCGGGCGCGCTGCTTCTGCTCCGCCATGAGGGCGCGGAACGCCTTCTCGTCCACCTGGACGCCCTGCTCGGCCGCCATCTCGAGCGTGAGGTCGATCGGGAAGCCGTAGGTGTCGTGCAGCTGGAACGCCTCGGCACCGCCGAGCGTCTGCGCGCCGCTCGCCTTCGCCCGGGCCACCGCGACGTCGAGGATCGTCGTGCCCGCCACGAGCGTGCGACGGAACGCCTCCTCCTCGCCGTAGGCGACGTCGGAGATCTTCGCGAAGTTCGCCTCCAGCTCCGGGTAGCTCGCCTTCATGGCCTCCATGGAGACCGGCAGCAGCGCCGGGAGCGCCTCGGCGTCGTAGCCGAGCAGGCGCATCGAGCGGACGGCGCGGCGCAGGATGCGGCGCAGCACGTAGCCGCGGCCCTCGTTCGACGGGCGGACGCCGTCGCCGATGACCATGAGGCCCGAGCGCACGTGGTCGGCGATGACGCGCATACGCACGTCGTCCTCGGCGTGAGCGCCGTACCTCTTGCCCGTGAGCTGCTCGACCCGCTCGATGACCGGGTAGGTCTCGTCGATCTCGAACATGTTCTCCTTGCCCTGGAGCAGGAAGGCCATGCGCTCGAGGCCGGCGCCGGTGTCGATCGCCTTCTTGTCGAGCTCGCCGAGCAGCGGGTAGTCCTTGCCGACGCCCTCGCCGCGCACGAACTGGTCGAAGACGAGGTTCCAGATCTCCAGGTAGCGGTCGCCGCCCGGGTCCACGTTGCCGCCGACGGCCTCGGGGCCGTAGGCCGGGCCGCGGTCGTAGTGCCACTCCGCGCACGGGCCCGCCGGGCCGGGCTGGCCCGTGTCCCAGAAGTTCTCCTTGCGGGGCAGGCGGACGATGTGCTTCGGGTCGAGGCCGATGCCCCGGGTCAGCGCGTCGAACGACTCGGTGTCCTCGTCCCACAGGGTGACCCAGAGGCGGTCGCCGTCGAAGCCGTATCCGCCCTTGTCCTGCTCCGAGGTGAGCAGCTCCCACGCCATCTCGATGGCGCCCGTCTTGAAGTAGTCACCGAACGAGAAGTTGCCGTTCATCTGGAAGAACGTGCCGTGGCGCGTCGTGCGGCCGACGTTCTCGATGTCGCCTGTGCGGATGCACTTCTGGACGCTCGCGGCGCGCGGCCACGGGGCGGGCTCGGTGCCGAGGATGTAGGGGATGAACGGCACCATGCCGGCGATGGTGAACAGGATCGAGGGGTCGGGCGAGACCAGCGAGACGCTGGGCACGATCTCGTGGTCCTTCGACTCGAAGTAGTCGAGCCAACGCTGGCGGATGTCGGCGGTGCGCATGGTGATCCTTCGCAGGGTCGTGAGGGTGCTCCGGACATTGTCGCGCGTCGTGCGCGATGCCCGGAACGTGCAAGGTCGGTGGCGCGGAGCGGCTCAGAAGGAGTAGCCGAGCTCCGCCTCGTCGCCGTCGAACGGGTCGACGTCGGCGGCGGGGCCGCCCGCAGGCGAGGGCCTGCGGGCGCCGGTAGCTCGGGCCGCGCGCGTGGTCGCGGGGTCCTGCTGGCCCTCGGCGAGGAGCGCGGCGGTCAGCTCGGCCTCGCGGCGCGCGCGGGCCTCGCCGAACGTCTCGCGGAACTCCGCGAGGAACCCGGTGGCGCGCTCGCCGGCGTCGTGCGCGGCCTTCTCGGCGCGCTCGGCGACCGACGACGGCAGGTACTGCCGCACGACCTTGCGGCCCTTGCGGTAGACGACGACGGTGGCGGCGACGCCCACGCCGACCCAGAAGAGGCGGCGCATCAGCGCCTCGCCTTCGTCGAGGCCTTCTCGAACGCCTGCCGCACGCCGTAGCTGAACGCGGCGACCTTGACGAGCGGGCGGCCCAGCGTCGCGGCGTAGAGCCCGGCGAGCGCGGAGACGTTCTCGGCGACCTGCGCGGCCGACGTCGTGATCGTGTCGACCTTGCCGAGCTGGGTGTTCGCGCCGGCGACGGCGTCCTTGGCCTCGTCGAGGATCGGCGTCGAGTGGTCGGTGAGCTCGGTCAGCGAGCGGGTCGCCGCGTCGAACGTGCGGCCCAGCTTGACCAGCGGCACGGCAAGGAAGCCCACCAGCAGCACGAAGGCGATGGCGGCGATCAGCCCTGCCACGTCACCCACGGACATGTTCCACTCCCCTTGACTCGACGGACGCCCTGGTCACCCTATCCTGCGGGAACGACGACGCCCCGCCGTCCTGCGCTGCAGGTCGGCGGGGCGTCGAAGGCAAGGAGATCAGCGAGCGTCGTCGGCGCTTCGCGCCCGTGACGCACGCACGGCCTCGGCCGATACGAGCAAGCTCGATCGGAGCTCGGCTCTTAGCGTGCGTAGAACTCGACGACCAGCTGGACCTCGCAGGTCACGGGGACCTCGGCGCGCTTGGGGCGGCGGGTCAGCGTGGCCTGGAGCTTCTCGAGCTGGACCTCGAGGTAGCCCGGGACGGCGGGCAGCACGTCGCGGTGGGCGCCGGCGGCGGCGACCTGGAACGGCGTGGTGGCCTGCGACTTCGGCTTGACCTGGAGGGTCTGGCCGGGCTTCACGCGGAACGACGGGCGGTCCACGATCTTGCCGTCGACGAGGATGTGGCGGTGCGTGACGGCCTGGCGCGCCTGCAGGATGGTGCGGGCGAAGCCGGAGCGCAGCACGAGCGCGTCGAGGCGGGTCTCGAGGTCCTCGACCATGACCTCACCGGTCAGGCCGGCGGTCTTGCGGGCGTTCTCGTAGACCTTGACGAGCTGCTTCTCGCGCAGCGCGTACTGGGCGCGCAGACGCTGCTTCTCGCGCAGACGCACGGCGTAGTCCGACTCGGTGCGGCGACGGGCGCGGCCGTGCTCGCCGGGCGGGTACGGGCGCTTCTCGAAGTGCTTGACGGCCTTCGGGGTGAGGGCGATGCCCAGGGCGCGGCTCAGGCGGACCTGGCGGCGCGAACGGGTCACAGAGGTCACTGTGCTTCCTGTCCTGTAGTGATCTGAAAAGGTCACACCCGGGCCGCGGTCGCATCGAATGATGGTGCCGTGCCGGGTGCGGGACCAGCCGATGTCCTCCCGTTGCGGGGAGGATCGGGGCCGAGGTCCCAGGTGGTCGCCCGCCGGAGAACCCGCAAGGCAACCTGAACATCTTACCCCAGGCGAGCCGCTGCCCCGCCCGAGAGCCTCGTCACGCGGGCCGCGCGCTCGGGGCACGCACTCACGGCACGCGGCGGATCAGACGGGCGAGCGGGTACTGCGCCACTGCCACCGGCAGCACGAAGAGGGGCGTGACGGCGGCGTCGGTGGCCCAGTGGACGAGGTCGACCAGCCCGGCGACGCGCGGCTCGGCGCGGAACCCGTCGCGCGGCAGCACGTGCAGGTACCCGTCCACCGTGAGCGGCGCGGCGGGGTCGGCGACCCGGACGTCGCGCCAGTACCAGCGGGTGCGCGCCCGCGGGCCGAACGCCATCGACGCGTTGCGCAGGTTCCACGCGTTCTGCCGGTTGACCAGCGCGTAGTACATCGCCCAGTGCGGGTCCGGCGTCGCGTACACGGCGTGCTGGTTGCCGAAGTCGCGCGTGTCCTTCGCCTGCGTGGTGCGCAGCTCGTCGAGGCGGTGGTTCGAGCCGTGGAACGCGAACGTCTCCAGCGACGCGAGGTGGTCGAGGTACCGCGTCAGGTCGTCGGGGCGGTCCGGGGCGCCGTCCAGGTGGGCGGCGAGCAGGGCGTCGTAGCGGGCCCGCGTGGTCCGGTCGAGGCGGCGCCGGCGGTAGGGGCGGATCCTCATCGCCGGTCGAGGATCTCGCGCACGCGCTGCAGGCGGTCCGTGATCTGCCGTTCGTAGCCGCGGTCGGTCGGCTCGTAGTAGCGGCGGCCCACCAGGTCGTCCGGCAGGTACTGCTGCGGCGCGACGGCGTGCTCGACGTCGTGCGGGTAGACGTACCCCTTGCCGTGGCCCAGGCCCTTCGCCCCCGCGTAGTGGGCGTCGCGCAGGTGCGTCGGGACGACGCCGATGCGGCCCGCGCGCACGTCCGCGAGCGCCTCCCCGATGCCGACGACGACGGCGTTGGACTTGGGGGCGGTGGCGATGTGGATGACGGCCTCGGCGAGGATGATCTGCCCCTCGGGCATGCCGACCATCTGCACGGCCTGGGCGGCGGCGACGGCGGTCTGGAGGGCGGAGGGGTCGGCCATGCCGACGTCCTCCGCGGCGTGGACCATGAGGCGGCGGGCGATGTAGCGCGGGTCCTCCCCCGCGGCGACCATGCGGGCGAGGTAGTGCAGGGCGGCGTCGACGTCGGACCCGCGCAGCGACTTGATGAAGGCGCTGATGACGTCGTAGTGCTGGTCGCCGTCGCGGTCGTAGCGGACGGCGGCGACGTCGACGGCGCGCTCGACGGTGGCGAGGCCGATCTCGACCGGGCCGTCGGCGGCGGGGGCCGGTGCGGCGTCGGCGTCGGACAGCGCGGTGCCGGCGGCGGCCTCGAGGACGGTCAGGGCCTTGCGCGCGTCGCCGCCGGCCATGCGCACGAGCTGGTCCTCGGCGTCGTCGGCGAGCGTGACGGTGCCGCCGAGGCCGCGCTCGTCGGCGACGGCGCGCCGCACGAGGGCGCGGACGCCGTCGTCGGTGAGCGAGCGGAGCGTGAGCAGCAGGGAGCGCGAGAGCAGCGGGGAGATGACGGAGAACGACGGGTTCTCGGTGGTGGCGGCGACGAGCGTGACCCAGCGGTTCTCGACGGACGGCAGGAGGGCGTCCTGCTGGGACTTGGAGAAGCGGTGCACCTCGTCGATGAACAGCACGGTCTCCTCGCCGGAGGAGGCGAGGCGGCGGCGGGCGTCCTCGACGACGGCGCGCACGTCCTTGACGCCGGCGGTCACGGCGGACAGCTCGACGAAGCGGCGGCCGGAGACCGTGGCGACGAGGTAGGCGAGCGTCGTCTTGCCGGTGCCGGGCGGCCCCCACAGGATGACGGAGCCGGGCGCGGCGCGGCGTGCGGCGTCGTCGACGGGCTCGACGAGGCGGCGCAGGGGCGAGCCCGGTGCGAGCAGGTGGTCCTGCCCGGCGACCTCGTCGAGCGTGGCGGGGCGCATGCGGACGGCGAGCGGGGCGCTCGCGCCGGGACGCGTCACGACGGGGGTCCCGTGCTCACCCGTGGTGATCGCGTCGAACAGGTCCATGCCCCCACCCTAAGGACCGCCACCGACGCTGGGGCCCCGACCGGCGTGCGACAGGGCGCCGGCGGCCGCGGCGGGCGGGTGCCGCCGGGTCGGTAGGGTCGCCGCGTGACCACCCTCCCGAGCACCGCCGCCCTGGTCGCGCGCGCCGCCGCGCTCGCGGACCGGGGCACCCGCACGATCCTCGGCATCACGGGCGCGCCCGGTGCGGGGAAGTCGACGCTCGCGGCCGCGCTCGCCGAGGCGCTCGGGCCGTCCCGCGCGGTCGTCGTCGGCATGGACGGGTTCCACCTGGCGCAGGTGGTGCTGGACGCGCTGGGCCGCGCGGACCGCAAGGGTGCGGTCGACACGTTCGACGACGCCGGGTACGCCGCGCTCCTGGCGCGGCTGGCCGCACAGCGCCCGGGCGACGGGCCGGTGTACGCACCGGTGTTCCGCCGCGACCTGGAGGAGCCGGTCGCGGCCGGGGTGGCGGTGCCCGACGACGTCCCGCTCGTCGTCACGGAGGGCAACTACCTGCTGGCGGCGACCGGGGCGTGGCCGCAGGCGCGGGCGCTCATGGCGGAGGTCTGGTACCTCGACCCGCCCGCCGACCTGCGGCTCGAGCGGCTGGTCGCCCGGCACGTCGCCTTCGGCCGGGAGCCCGGCGCCGCGCACGCGTGGGCGCACGGCACCGACGAGGTCAACGCCCGGCTCGTGGCCCGGACGCGCGGCGCGGCGGACCTCGTGGTGACGCACGAGGCCCCCGGCGCCTGACCTACCCGGCGCCGCAGCCGCCGCGGGTCGACTCGAACTCCTGGACGACCGCGAACCCGACGCGCCGGTAGGTGCGCCGGGCGGCGTCGTTGTCGGCGTACATGCCCAGGGTCACGATGGGCGCCTCGCGCAGGCCCGCCCGCACGGCGGCCGCCGTCGTGGCCGCGGCGATGCCCCGTCCCCGCCACGCGGGGTCGGTGCCGATCGACCCGAGCACCCACGGCGCGCCCGGGACACGGCGATCCGCGCCGACGACGCCGCGCAGCACGCCCTCGGCGTCCCGCCAGCCCCACCAGCGCGAGCGCGGCTCCGTGGGCTCGAGCTCGCCGGCGGGGTGCGCGAGGGCCAGGATCGCGCGGACCTCGGCCGGGTCGGTGAGCTCCTCGACCCGCTCCTCGCCGTCGAGCCGGGGCGGCTCGTGGCCGATGCCGAGCCAGTCCCAGTGCCCCGTGGCGGGGTCGCCGAACGGGGCCGGGACGGCGATGCCCGACGCGGCGGCCAGTGCGGCGAGCGCGGCGCGGGTGCCGCGCGGCGTCGTCGTGCGGCCGACCGGCGGCCAGCCGTCGCGGGACGCCGCGGCCAGGATCAGGCGGGCCGCGCCGTCGGGCGTGCCGACGGCGTACAGGCCGGGGTCCGCCGACGTGCCCGGCTCCTCGACCGCCTGACGGCGCAGGCGCAGCAGCAGGGCGTCGTCGTCGGACCAGGCGGAGACGACGTCCCAGCCGTGGTGGGCCGACTCGGTGACCACGACGGGATGGGTGGCCCACGCTGCGGGCACCCCGGGGACGGGCAGGGCCCCGCGGAGACGCTCCGCGGGGCCCTGCAGACCGTGCGTGCTCACGCGGCGGTGTCGCCCTTCGGGGCGTCCTTGGCGGCCGGCTTCGCGTCCACGCCGGCCTCCTTGCGCTGCTCCGGGGTGATCGGCGCGGGCGCCTGCGTCAGCGGGTCGAAGCCGCCGCCCGACTTCGGGAACGCGATGACGTCGCGGATCGACGGCGCCTTGGTCAGCAGGGCGACGATGCGGTCCCAGCCGAACGCGATGCCGCCGTGCGGCGGGGCGCCGAACGCGAAGGCGTCGAGCAGGAAGCCGAACTTCTCCTGCGCCTCCTCGGGGCCGATGCCCATGACGTCGAAGACGCGCTCCTGCACGTCGCGGCGGTGGATACGGATCGAGCCGCCGCCGATCTCGTTGCCGTTGCAGACGATGTCGTACGCGTAGGCGAGCGCCTCGCCCGGCGACTCCTCGAAGCGGTCGATCCACTCCGGGTTCGGGGAGGTGAAGGCGTGGTGCACGGCCGTCCAGGCCGAGTGACCGAGGTCGACGTCGTCGTCCTCGCCCGTCGGCTTGAACAGGGGCGCGTCCACGACCCAGACGAACGCCCAGGCGTCGTCGTCGATGGCGTCGGTCTTCTTGGCGATCTCGATGCGGGCGGCGCCCAGCAGGGCGCGCGCCTCCGACGTCTTGCCCGCGGCGAAGAACACCGCGTCGCCGGGCTGGGCGCCCGTGGCGGCCGCGAGGCCGTCGCGCTCGGCGTCCGAGAGGTTCTTGGCGACGGGACCGCCCAGCGTGCCGTCCTCGGCGAACGTCACGTACGCGAGGCCCTTGGCGCCGCGCTGCTTGGCCCAGTCCTGCCAGGCGTCGAACTGACGACGGGGCTGGCTCGCGCCGCCCGCCATCACCACGGCGCCGACGTACTCCGACTGGAACACGCGGAACGGCGTGTCCTGGAAGTACTCGGTGAGCTCGACGAGCGGGTTGCCGAAGCGCAGGTCGGGCTTGTCCGAGCCGTACAGGCGCATCGCGTCGGCGAACGTCATGCGCGAGATGGGCGTCGGGATGGTCACCCCGACGAGCTCCCACAGCGCGACGAGCACCTTCTCGGCGAGCGCGATGACGTCGTCCTGCTCGACGAAGCTCATCTCGACGTCGAGCTGCGTGAACTCGGGCTGGCGGTCGGCGCGGAAGTCCTCGTCGCGGTAGCAGCGCGCGATCTGGTAGTAGCGCTCCATGCCGCCGACCATGAGGAGCTGCTTGAAGAGCTGCGGCGACTGCGGCAGGGCGTACCAGGAGCCGGGCGCGAGGCGCGCGGGGACCAGGAAGTCGCGGGCGCCCTCGGGCGTCGAGCGCGTCAGGGTCGGCGTCTCGATCTCGACGAAGTCCTCGGCGTCGAGCACGCGGCGGGCGGCCTGGTTGACCTTGGCGCGCAGGCGCATGGCGTGCTGCGGCGCCGGACGGCGGAGGTCCAGGTAGCGGTGCGCGAGGCGCGCCTCCTCGCCGATCACCTCGGTGTCCGCGAGCGCCGTCGACACCTGGAAGGGCAGCGGGGCGGACTCGTTGAGCGTGACGACCTTGGTGGCGATGACCTCGATCTCGCCCGTGGCGAGGTTGGGGTTGGCGTTGCCCTCGGGGCGGCCGGCGACCTCGCCGGTCACCTGGAGGACGAACTCGGCGCGCAGCGGGTGGGCGACGGACTCGTCACGGATGACGACCTGGGCGATGCCCGAGGCGTCGCGCAGGTCGATGAAGGCCACTCCTCCGTGATCGCGGCGGCGGTCGACCCAGCCCGTGAGGGTGACGGTCTGGCCGATGTGCTCGGCCCGCAGTGAGCCGGCCGTGTGGGTGCGGAGCACGGAGAGTCCTTCCTTGCTGGTGCGGGGGATGCGGGGCGCTCGGCGCCCCGGCGGGAGTTTACCTGGACGACGCGGCGTCGCCCTGAGCGGGCCGCCACTCGATGTCGACGATGCGCGAGCCCTTGCCCCGGATGTGGAAGATCGCGTTGAAGAACGGGATGAGCACGAGGGCGACGAAGCCGGCGGAGAACCCGTTGTTGTACAGGTTGAGGCCCGCGTGCAGGAACCCGACGTTGGCGACGAGGGCCAGGTGCAGGAACCCGGCGATGACGCCGTAGCCGAAGCCGAACACGCCGGCCAGAGGCGCGAGGGTGGTGCCGAACAGCGCGGCGAGCAGCATGTTGGGCGACGCGAGGTCGGCGCCCGTGACGGTCGCGGCGAGCGCGACGCCGAGGAGGATGGGCACGCAGTTGCGCGGGTGCTTGCCGAACGCGGAGAAGCCGATGACGGTGAAGACGCCGCCGAGGACAGGCCCGTTGAGGTCGCCGCCGACGAGGATCACGTACCCGACGGCCAGCGCGCCCATGGCGGCCATGTTCATGAGCGTCCGGCCGAGGCCCTCCTGGGCGACGAAGTCGCTGGGGGTGCGCCCGGACCGGCGGAAGAAGGCGAGCAGCCCGCCGGTCGACCGGTCGTTGAGCACGAACCCGGTGACGAACAGCATCAGGCAGAACGTGAGCGTCGCGACGGCGAGGGGCACCGTGTTGCCCGACGAGACGAGGTGGACCTCGGGCACGTCCGACCCGATGAGGTTCATCAGGGCGACGATGACCATGCCCACCATGCCGGCGGCGAAGCCGATGTTGTACAGGACGAGCCCGTGGTGGAACCGGATGACGTGGTCGGACATGGGCGGGATGGCCAGGCCGATGAGCACGCCGACCGTCAGGCCGAGCGGGATCCCCAGCCCGAGCGGCAGGTCCTTGCCGAAGATCATGAGGCTGACGGCGGGGGCGAGCGCCGTGGCGAAGAGGCTGACGACGGTGTAGTCGGAGAGCTTCTTGCCCACGAGCTTGGCGTAGAGCAGCACGCCGAGGGTGATGGGGATCGAGTTGACGAGGTTCTTGCCGAAGAGGGCGAACCCGAAGACGGTGAGCAGGCCGGCGATGACCGCACCGGAGATCCGCACCTTCTTGACCCGCACGTACACGACGCTGGCCAGGGTCAGCAGGCCGGCGTTCAGGAGCGTCGCGCCGACGCTCGCGATCGCCATGTAGTCGGTCAGGAGGCCGCTGGGCGACGTGAGGATGGTGACGGTCCCCTGCAGCAGCTCGGCGGGGGTGTCGAGGACGAAGCCGAGGGCGACGGCGCCCAGGCACAGCGTCAGGAGGAGGCCGAAGACGATCGAGTCCTGGTAGAGGCCGCGGGCCCGCGCCGTGTCGGTGCGGCGGGTCGTCACGCGTACGCGCTCGAGGGTCACGCGGTGCCCCCTCGCGCTGTCCGGTGTGTGTTCGTCGTCGGGCACCACGGTACCGAGGCACCCACCTGCGGTGTCGCGTCGTGCACGCGATCCTGGGCAACGGCGCACGGTGCGGCCGGTCAGGCCGCGGGCGCGCGCCGCCTCCTGCGGTGCGCGGACCGTGCGGCGTGCTTGGCGCGGATCCCGACCATCGTGTGGAGGACGGGGTAGAGCACGATGGCGACGAAGCCCGCCGCGAACCCCTGGTTGTACAGGTTCATGCCCGCGTGCAGGAACCCGACGTTCGCGACGATCGCCAGGTGCATGACGCCCGCGACGACGCCCCACACGCTCCCGAAGACGCCGCTGATGGGCGCGAGGGTGGTGCCGAACAGGGCGGCCAGGACCGCCGCGGTGGAGCCGATGTCGGTCGACGTCAGCACGGACGCCAGGGCGACGCCCGCGAGGACGGGCAGGCAGTTGCGCGGGTGCTTGCCGAACGCGCCGAACCCGATGACGGTGAAGACGGCGCCGAGCACCGGGCCGTTGAGCTCGCCCCCGACGGCGAGCACGTACGTCACCGCCATGACGCCCACCAGGCCCATGTTCATGACCGTGCGGCCCACGCCCTCCAGGGCGACGAAGTCGGTCGGCGCCTGCCCGGACCGGCGCATGAGCCCGAGCATCCCGCGCACGGACCGCCCGTTGAGGACGAACCCGCAGACGAGCAGGGCCGCGCAGAACGTGAAGGTGAGGACGGCCAGCTCGAGCGTGTGCCCCGTCGAGACGTAGGACGCCTCGACCACGTCGAGGTCGAGCAGGTTCATCACGGCGACGACGACCATGCCGACGATGCCGGCCGTGAACCCCACGTTGTACAGGCTCAGGCCGTGGTGGAACTTCTTGAAGTGCTCCGAGAGGGGAGGCACCACGAGGCCGATGACGACGCCCAGCAGGTAGCCGAGCAGGATCCCGAGCCACAGGGGCAGGTCCTTGCCGAACGCCATGAAGCTCACGGCCGGGCCGAGCGACGTCGCGAAGAGGCTCTCGACCTGATAGTCGCGGAACCGCTTGTGGTCGAGCCGGGCGTAGAGCAGCACGCCGAGCGTGATCGGGACGGAGTTGAACAGGTTCTTGCCGAACAGCGCGAACCCGAACACCGTGAACAGCCCGGCGATGATCGGCCCGGAGAACTCCGTCCGCTCCCGTCGCACGAGGACGACGCTGAGCAGCGTCAGCGCGCCCGCGTTGAGGAACGTCGCCCCGACGCTCGCGATCGCCATGTAGTCGGTCGTCAGGTTCGACGGCGACGTGAGGATCGCGACGGTGCCGCGCAGCAGGTCCGCGGGCGTCTCGACGACGAACCCGAACGCCATCGCCGCGACGCACAGCGCGACGAGGAGGCGGAACTTGACCTTCTGCAGGTCGAGGGAGCCGGAGGACGCCGCGGGACGCACGTCCGGCGCCCGGTCGGCGCCGGCAGCGAGACGTGCAGGCTCCATGCCGGGCCTCCTCTCGCTGACGTCCGGTCAGGGTCTTCCACCTTACGGAGCAGGTGAACACCCCTCGCGGGGTGGGCGCAAGGTGTCGGGCGTCCGGTCCGGTGGCGCCGGACGGCGCGGTGCACAATGGCGGACGTGCCCCGGACCATCGCCACCACGACCACCGTCGACCGTGCAGCGCTCCTCGCGACGCTGCGCACCCGCCACGACGGCATCCTCATCACCCGCCGCGCCGCCGGCGCCGAGGGCGCGGGCGTCCAGGCGAGCCCCGTGACGTTCGCCGTCGACGACGCGGGCCGCGTCGTCGTCTCCACCTACCCGGAGCGCGCGAAGGTCGCCAACCTCCGGCGCGACCCGCGGGCGTCGCTGCTCGCCCTCGGCGCCACGTTCGGCGGCTCCTGGGTGCAGGTCGACGGCACGGCGGAGGTCATCGACTCCCCGGACTCGGTCGAGCCGCTGGTCGACTACTACCGCGCCGCCGCGGGCGAGCACCCGGACTGGGACGAGTACCGCGCGGCGATGGTGACGCAGGGCAAGTCGATCGTGCGCCTCACGATCGAGCGCTGGGGCCCGGTCGCCACGGGCGGCTTCCCGGCCCGCCTCGCCGACGGCTGACCGCCGCGCCGGCGGGCCCGGGGTCCGCGGGGTGTCAGACCGCCGGCACCACGCGCGGCCACCAGTCCTGCGCCGGCGGCTCCCAGGTCGCGGCGTCGGCCTCGACCTGCTCGCCCGAGCGGATGTCCTTGACCTGGCCGCCGTCCCCGCCCGGGAACCAGACGAACGGGATGCCGCGGCGGTCGGCGAACTGGATCTGCTTGCCGAACTTGGCGGCCTTGGGCGCGACGTCGACCGGGATGCCGCGGGACCGCAGCGCGGCGGCGACGGCGTCGGACGCCGCGCGCTCCTCCTCGGTGGTGACGGCGACCAGCACCGCCGTCGGGACGCCGCGCGTCGCGCGGACCAGGCCGGCGGACAGGAGCCGCGAGACGAGGCGCGAGACGCCGATCGACAGGCCGACGCCCGGGTAGGTGTTCTTGCCGTCCGACGCGAGCGTGTCGTAGCGACCGCCCGAGCAGATCGAGCCGAGGCCCTCGTGGCCGACCAGCACCGTCTCGTACACGGAGCCGGTGTAGTAGTCCAGGCCGCGGGCGATCTTGAGGTCGGCGACGACGACGCCCGGGGCGCGCACGGCGGCGGCCTCGACGAGCGCACCGAGCTCGGCCAGGCCCGTCTCGAGCAGCTCCGTGACGGCGCCGTTCGCCTCCGCGAGCGCCCGGACGGCGTCGATGACCGACGCGTCGGAGCCGGAGATCTCGGCGAGCGCCAGGCACGCCTTGGCCTGCTCGGGGGTCGCGCCGCACTCGGCCTCGAGCAGCGCGGCGACGGCGTCGGGCCCGATCTTGTCGAGCTTGTCGATGTTGCGCAGCACGCCCTCGACGTCGTCGAGACCCAGCCCGCGGTAGAAGCCCTCGGCGACCTTGCGGTTGTTGACGAGGATGCGCACGGGCGGCAGCCCGACGTCGGCGAGCCTGCCGAGCGCCTCCGCCATCACCAGCGGCAGCTCGACCTCGAAGTGGTACGGCAGCTCGCCCGCGCCGACGACGTCGATGTCGGCCTGGGCGAACTCGCGGAAGCGGCCGTCCTGGGGGCGCTCGCCGCGCCACACCTTCTGGATCTGGAAACGCTTGAACGGGAAGGTGAGGCGGCCGGCGTTCTCGAGCACGTAGCGCGCGAACGGGACGGTGAGGTCGAAGTGGAGGCCGAGCTGCTTGTCGTTGTCCGGCGCCTCGGGGTCCGCCTGGAGGCGGCGCAGCACGTAGACCTCCTTGGAGGTCTCCCCCTTGCGCAGCAGCTGGTCGAGCGGCTCGACGGCCCGCGTCTCGATGCCCGCGAACCCGTGCAGCTCGAACGTGCGGCGCAGCGTGTCGAGGACGTGCTGCTCCACGACGCGACCGTCAGGGAGCCATTCGGGGAAGCCGGAGAGGGGGGCGATGCGAGCCATGGGCGCGATTCTCCCAGATCACAGGTACGGGTTCGTGGCCATTTCACGTTCCACCGTCGTGGTGGGCCCGTGGCCGGGCACCACGTCGAGCGCCGGGTCCAGCGCCCCGACGACGTCGCGCAGCGTCGCGCGCATGGCGGCGTCGTCGCCCCCGGGCAGGTCGGTGCGTCCGATGCCGCCGGCGAACAGCACGTCGCCGGCGAGCAGGACGCCGTCGGCCTGGTAGAGCGTGGCGCCCTCGGTGTGGCCGGGCGCGGGGATGGCGCGCAGCCGCAGCGCGCCCGCGACGAGGGTGCCCGCGCCGTCGTCGCCCGCGGCGTCGAACGGGACGACGTCGGCGGGCGCGCGGTAGTCCTCGGCGCGCAGGCCCAGGCCCGCGAGCGCCTGGCGGAGGGCGTCGCTCACGCCGCCGCGCGTCAGGCCGAGCGTGCCGAAGGGGTCGGCGAGCCGGTAGGCGTCGGCGGCGTGGATGCGCAGCGGCACGCCGAACGCGGCGCACAGCGCCGCGGCGTCCCACGTGTGGTCGACGTGCCCGTGCGTGGCGAGCACCGCCCGGACGGTCCAGCCGCGCTCGGCGACGAGCTCCTGCACCGTCGCGGCGACGCCCGCACCGGCGTCGACGACGACGGCGTCGGCGCCCCGATCCCCCGCGCCGTCGACGACGACACAGCAGTTGGTGGCGAACACGGGCGCGACGACGAGGTGGACCTGCACCCGGCCACGCTAGCCGCCGGGGGCGCACCAGAGTGCAGAACTGGCCGATGTCCAGGCCGTGAGGCGGTGTGACCCAGGTCCCGATGCCTAGACTGTCCCCCGCACGTGCGAGTGCGCGCGAGGCGATCCATTCGAACCCGTTCCGCGTCGAACCCAGGAGGAGCGTCGGTGGCACCGACCCAGCGTGAGCGCGAGGCTGCGCGCAAGCGTCAGGCGAAGTGGGAGGCACAGCAGGCGGCGGCCCGCGAACGGAGGCGCCGCATCGCGGCGATCGTCGCGGCCGTCGTGGTGCTCGCGCTCGTCGGGACGGGCATCGTCGCGGCGCTGCTCGGAGACAGCCCGGCCCCGGAGCCGACGCCTGCCGCGACCGCGCCCACCGCGACGCCGACGCCGACGCCGACGCCTACCGCTCCGGTACCGGACCCCGCGCTCGCCGAGGGCCGCACCTGGACGTCGACGATCCGCACGTCGGCCGGCGACATCACGCTCGAGCTCGACGGTGCCGCCGCGCCGCAGGCCGTCGCGAGCTTCGTGACCCTCGCCCAGCAGGGCTTCTTCGACGGGACGCCCTGCCACCGCCTGGTGACGGCCGGCATCTTCGTGCTCCAGTGCGGTGACCCGACGGGCACCGGGACCGGTGGGCCCGGCTACACGTTCGGCCCGATCGAGAACGCCCCCGCGGACGACTTCTACCCCGCAGGCACGCTCGCCATGGCCCGGCGTGGCGGCGACGGCGCGTCGATGGGCTCCCAGTTCTTCCTGGTGTACCAGGATTCCACCATCCCGTCCGACGCTGCCGGTGGCTACACCGTGTTCGGGCGGATCACCCAAGGCCTGGACGTCGTCCAGGCAGTCGCTGACGCGGGTGTGGCTGGCGGTGCCTCTGACGGCGCCCCCGCCACGCCGGTCACCATCGAAGGAGTTGAGACCCAGTGAGCGATCACGTCACCGGAACGAACGACACGCCCGAGAAGGACGTCGTCGAGCAGGCCACCGAGAGCGTGACGGCCGAGACTCCCGAGGTGCCCGAGGCTGCGGCCGAGGTCGTCGCCGAGCCCGCTGTCGCCGAGGCGGAGGCCGTCGAGCCCCCGATCGCCGAGGCTGAGGCTGAGGCCGTCGAGGCTGAGGCCGTCGAGGCTGAGGTCGCAGTGGTCGAGCCCGTCGTGCCCGAGCCCGTGGCCGAGACGTCCGCCGAGGCGACGGCCACCGAGGCCGAGGCGGCGCCCGTCGTCGAGACCCCGGCCCCCGCCGAGGACGCCGAGCCCGAGGCTCCTGCCACTGCCACTGCCGCGGCCCCCACCCCGCGCCCGAAGGCCCCCAAGCCGTCGCGCCTCCCGAAGCCGTCGCCCCTGCGCCGCCCGACGCCCGTCGCTCCTGCGGCGGCCGCCGCCCCCGTCGTCGTCCCGCCGGTGGCCGACGCCGCCGCCGTGGCCGCCGCCGAGGCGTTCGGCCGTGTCGACGAGGAGGGCAACGTCTTCGTCCGCGAGGCGGCCGGCGAGCGCCCGGTCGGGCAGTTCCCCGACGTCCCGGCGTCGGAGGCAATGAGCCTGTACGTGCGCCGCTACCTCGACCTCGCCGCGAAGGTGAGCCTGTTCGAGACGCGCCTGGGCAGCGCCGACCTGTCGGTCAAGGAGATCGACCAGACCCTCGCCAAGCTGAGCGAGGAGACGGCCGAACCCGCCGCCGTGGGCGACCTGGACGCGCTGCGCGAGCGGGTCGGCGCGCTCGGCGCCGTCGCCAAGGAGCGTCGCGCCGCCCTCGAGGCCGCCCGCGCCGCCGCGAAGGCCGAGGCCGTCGCCGCGCGCACGGCCATCGTCGAGGCCGCCGAGAAGATCGCCGCGACCGACCCCGCGCGCATGCAGTGGCGTCCGGCCGGCGAGGAGCTGCGTCAGCTGCTCGACCAGTGGAAGGAGGCGCAGCGTTCGGGCCCGCGCATCGACCGCACCTCCGAGGAGTCCCTCTGGAAGCGGTTCAGCCACGCCCGCACCGCGTTCGACCGCGAGCGCCGCCACTACTTCGCCGAGCTCGAGTCGCGCAACTCGTCGGCGAAGACCGCCAAGGAGGCGCTCGTCGCGCAGGCCGAGAAGCTCTCGACGAGCACCGACTGGGGTGCCACGGCGGGCGCGTTCCGCGACCTCATGACGCAGTGGAAGGCTGCCGGCCGTGCCGCGCGCCGCGACGACGACGCCCTGTGGGCCAAGTTCCGCGCCGCGCAGGACGCGTTCTTCAACGCGCGCGACGAGGAGAACGCCGCCGTCGACGCGGAGTACGCGGAGAACCTCACGGTCAAGGAGCAGATCCTCACCGAGGCCGAGGCGCTCGTGCCGGTCAAGGACCTGAACGCCGCCAAGGCCGCGCTGCGCGACATCCAGGAGCGCTGGGAGGCCGCGGGCAAGGTGCCGCGCGGGGACGTCCAGCGTGTCGAGGGTCGCCTGCGTGCGATCGAGCAGGCCGTGCGCGACGCCGAGCAGGCCAAGTGGGACCGCACCAACCCGGAGACGCGGGCGCGCGCCGAGGGTGCCCTCGCGCAGCTCGAGGCGGCGATCGAGGGCCTCGAGGCGGACCTCGAGACGGCGAAGGCCAAGGGCGACAAGCGCACGGTCGGCGAGCTCGAGACGGCGATCGCCGCCCGCAGGTCGTGGCTGGAGCAGGTCGTCCGCGCCGCCGAGGACTCGCGCGGCTGACGTTCTCCACAGGCGGGCTCCCTGCCCTCGCGCACGCGACTAGCGTGCCAGGGCATGGAGCCCGCCGCCGTTCCCGCCCTCCTCCGGACCCGCCCGGCCCCGTCGCCCGGGCGGACGCCGCCCGAGGGGGTGCCGCCCGGTGACCTCCCGGTCTCCGCGCTCCTCGCGCCGGAGCGCACCCCGGGCGTCCTGGTCCGCCCGTCCGACGTCGGCGGCCGGGTCGCGTGGGACGTCCTGGTGCGCGACGGCGCCCTGACCGTCGTGGGCGACGACGCCGCGGTGCCGGCGCGCGCCGAGGTGAGCGCCGGCACCCGCGCGGCGGTGCTGCGGCCCCGGGTCCCGGCGCGCACCGTGGTCACCGGCGTGACCGCCGCGTGGGTGCACTGCGGCGGCCCGATGCCGCAGGTGCTCCACCTCGCCCACCGTCCCGGCACGCACCGGCCCGCCGTGTGGTCGTTCACCACCGTGTGGTCGTGCCCCGGGCTCGTGGGAGACTCCCTGTCCCTGGGCGGCGTGCGGGTCACCACGCCCGAGCGGACCGCCGTCGAGCTGGCCCTGCGGCTCCCGCCGGCGCACGCCCTGCCCCTGGTGCTCGGCCTGCGGTCCGCCGGCGCGGACCTCGCCGCGGCGTCTCGGTCGCTCGAGCGCCGCACCCGGGTCGCCGGCCGCCCGCGGGCTCGTCTCGTGCTGGCCGCGGCCGCCTCTGCTTAGGTGGCCCTATGGCCAAGACCGCCGCAGCGTTCGTCACCGTCGGGGACCGCGAGGTCCGCGTCTCCAGCCCGGACCGTGTCGTCTACGAGGCGACGGACCGCACGCCCGAGATCACCAAGCTCCAGGTCTGCGAGCACTTCGCCGCCGTGGGCGCGGGGATGATGCGCGCGAACGGGAACCGGCCCGTCGCGATGGAGCGCTGGCCGGGCGGCTGGCGGGAGGGCATGACGCTCGCCGTGGGCGCCCAGGGCCAGCAGACCGGCGACGGGTTCTACTCCAAGCGGCTCCCGCAGGGCGCGCCCGACTGGGTCGAGACCGTGCGGGTCACGACCCCGAACGGCCGCCCGATCGACGAGCTGTGCCTCACGGAGCCCGCGGCGGCCGTGTGGGGCGCCCAGATGGGCACGCTCACCTTCCACCCGTGGGCCGTGCGCGCCGACGACGTCGAGCACCCCGACGAGCTCCGCATCGACCTCGACCCGCAGCCGGGGGCCACGTTCGCCGACGCGCAGCGCGTCGCCGTCGTCGCCGAGGAGCTGCTGCGCGGGCTGGGCATCCGGGCGTTCGCGAAGACGTCCGGCAACCGCGGCATCCACGTCTACGTGCGCACGCAGCGGCGCTGGACGTTCGACGACATGCGGCACGCGGCCATCGGCCTCGGCCGCGAGCTGGAGCGCCGCGACGGCGGCGTGACCACGCAGTGGTGGAAGGAGAACCGGCCCGAGGGGTCGGTCTTCATCGACTTCAACCAGAACCTGAGGGACCGGACGGTCGCGGGCGCGTGGAGCCTGCGCCCCAGGCCGGGCGGCCCGGTGAGCACGCCCCTGACCTGGGCGCAGCTCGCCGACCTGAAGGACCCGCGCGACCTCAACCTGTTCACGGCGCCCGGCGTCCTCGCCGACGGCGACCCGTGGGCCGAGATCGACGACGTCGCCCACGCGGTCGACCCGCTGCTCGACCTCTGGGAGACCCTGCCCGGCGGGGAGGTCAGCTGGCCGCCGGACTACCCCAAGATGCCGGGCGAGCCGCCGCGCGTGCAGCCGAGCAAGAAGGTGGCCGCGCACTGGGACGACGACGGCCGCCGCGTCGCGGACTGACGCTCACGCGGTCCCGGGGGCGCCCGGGAGGATCTCGGCCAGGTCGTAGCCGACCGGCTCCTCGAGCTGCGCGTACGTGCACGACGCCGGCTCCCGGTCGGGGCGCCAGCGCTTGAGCTGCGCCGTGTGCCGGAACCGGGTGCCCTCCATGTGGTCGTACCCGACCTCCAGGACGCGCTCCACCCGCAGCGGCGTGAACGACAGGTCCTTGCCCGCGCTCCAGCGCGACTGCGCCCCGGGCCGCCGCTCCCCCGCGACGCCGTCCGCGACGGCGGGGTCCTGCCAGTCGGCCCAGGGGTGCGCGGCGTGGCCGGGCGACCCGGGCTCGACGACGAGGCCGGCGAGCTCCGTCACGAGCGCCGCCCGGCGCGCGGCGGGGAACGACGCCGCGACGCCGACGAACTGGAGCTGCCCGCCGTCGTCGTACAGCCCCAGGAGCAGCGACCCGAGCAGGGGCGTCTCCTCCGTGGACGCCTTGTGCAGCCGGTACCCGGCGAGGACGACGTCGGCCGTGCGGGCGTGCTTGACCTTGAGCCAGCCACGCCGGTTGGGCTGGTAGGTGCCGTCGAGCGCCTTCGCGACGACGCCGTCGAGGCCGGCGCCCTCGAACTGCTCGAACCACGCGCGCGCGACGGCGACGTCGGCGGTACGCGGCGTGGCGAAGACCTGCGGGCCGGTGAGGCCGAGCCCGTCGAGCGCGGCCAGCCGCTCGGCGAGCGGGCGGCCGCTGAGGTCCTCGTCGTCGAGCGCGAGGACGTCGAAGACGACAAGGCTCGCGGGCACCGTCTCGGCCAGCATCGTCACGCGCGACGCGGCCGGGTGGATGCGCTGGGACAGCATCTCGAAGTCGAGCCTCGCCCGGCCCGCCCCGGGCCGGGCGACGACGATCTCCCCGTCGACGACGCACCGCTCGGGGAGCGCGGCCCTGACGGCCTCGACCACCTCGGGGAAGTACCGCTGCATCGGCTTCGCGTTGCGGGAGTCGAGCCGCACGTCGTCGCCGTCGCGGTAGACGATCGTACGGAAGCCGTCCCACTTGGGCTCGTAGTCCCAGGCAGGCCCGCCGTCGGGCTGGGCGGGGACGGACGCGACCGACGTGGCCAGCATGGGCAGGATCGGCGGGGTCAGCGGCAGGGCCATGCTCGCGATGCTGCCACGGGGCGACGGTTTCGACAGGCTCAACCACCGCGGCCGGACGACGCTACAGCGGCGGCAGGTGCGGCGCCTCCGCCGCCTTCGCACCCGTGATGCGGTAGACGTCGAACACGCCGTCCACCTTCCGCACGGCCGAGAGCACCTGCGCCAGGTGCGCCGGCTCCGCCATCTCGAACACGTACCGGGACATCGCGATGCGGTCCTGCGTGGTCGAGACGGTCGCCGACAGGATGTTTACGTGGTTGTCGGACAGCACGCGCGTGATGTCCGAGAGCAGGCGGGACCGGTCGAGCGCCTCGACCTGGATCTGCACGAGGAACGACGTGGTGCTCCCCGCGGACCACGACACGTCGACGATGCGCTCCGGCTGCTGGCGCAGCCCGTCGACGTTGGCACAGTCGGCGCGGTGCACCGAGACGCCCGAGCCGCGCGTGACGAACCCGATGATCTCGTCGCCGGGGACGGGCGTGCAGCACTTGGCGAGCTTGACCCAGATGTCGCCCACGCCGCGCACGACGACGCCCGGGTCGCCGGCGCGCGTGCGCTTCGACGTCGTCGAGATGCCCGGGACGGCCGCCTCGGCGGTGTCCTCCTCCGTGCCGTCCGCCCCGCCGAGGGACTTGACCAGCAGCTCGACGACGTGCGGCGCCGAGACGTGCCCCTCGCCCACGGCCGCGTACAGCGCGGACACGTCCGCGAACCGCAGCTCGGTGGCCAGGCCCACGAGCGCCTCGTGCGAGAGCAGGCGCTGGATCGGCAGGTTCTGCTTACGCATCGCCTTCGTGATGGCGTCGCGGCCCTGCTCGACGGCCTCCTCGCGGCGCTCCTTGGTGAACCAGGCACGGATCTTGTTGCGCGCCCGTGCCGACTTCACGAACGCGAGCCAGTCGCGCGACGGGCCGGCGGACTCCGCCTTGGACGTCAGGATGTCGACGACGTCGCCGTTCTGCAGCTGCGAGTCGAGCGGCACGAGGCGGCCGTTGACGCGCGCACCCATGGTGCGGTGGCCCACCTCGGTGTGCACCGAGTAGGCGAAGTCCACGGGCGTCGACCCGGCCGGCAGTGCCATGACCTGGCCCTTCGGCGTGAAGACGTAGACCTCCGCCCCGCCGATCTCGTAGCGCAGCGAGTCGAGGAACTCGCTCGGGTCTGCCGTCTCGCGCTGCCAGTCGACGAGCTGGCGCAGCCACGCCATGTCGTTGGTGCGCTGGTCCTCGGGGGTCACCCCGGGCTTGCCCTGCTTCGCGGGCTCCTTGTACTTCCAGTGCGCCGCGACGCCGTACTCCGCGCGGCGGTGCATGTCGTGCGTACGGATCTGGATCTCGACGGGCTTGCCGCCCGGCCCCACGACCGTCGTGTGCAGCGACTGGTACATGTTGAACTTGGGCATCGCGATGTAGTCCTTGAACCGGCCGGGGACCGGGTTCCAGCGCGCGTGCAGCGCGCCGAGCGCCGCGTAGCAGTCGCGCACCGAGTCCACGAGGACGCGCGTGCCCACCAGGTCGTAGATGTCCGCGAAGTCGTGCCCGCGGACGATCATCTTCTGGTAGATCGAGTAGTAGTGCTTCGGCCGGCCCGTGACCGTGGCCTTGATCTTCGCGCCGCGCAGGTCCGCCTGGATCTGCTCGCGCACCACCGAAAGGTACTCCTCGCGCGCCGGGGCGCGCTCGCTGACGAGGTGGACGATCTCGTCGTACACCTTGGGGTACAGGGCCTGGAAGGACAGGTCCTCCAGCTCCCACTTGATGGTGTTCATGCCCAGGCGGTGCGCCAGCGGGGCGTAGATCTCAAGCGTCTCGCGCGCCTTGCGCTCCGCCGACGACGACGGCACGTACTTCCAGGTGCGCGCGTTGTGCAGGCGGTCGGCGAGCTTGATGACCAGTACGCGGATGTCCTTGGCCATCGCCACGACCATCTTGCGCACCGTCTCGGCCTGCGCGGCGTCGCCGTACTTCACCTTGTCGAGCTTCGTGACGCCGTCGACCATGAGCGCGACGTCGTCGCCGAACTCGCTGCGCAGCTGGTCGAGCGAGTAGTCGGTGTCCTCGACCGTGTCGTGCAGCAGCGCGGCCGCGATCGTGGTGCCCTCGAAGCCGAGCTCGGCGAGGATCGTCGCCACCGACACCGGGTGCGTGATGTAGGGGTCCCCGGACTTGCGCAGCTGCCCGCGGTGGGCCTTCTCGGCCACCGTGTAGGCGCGCTCGATCACCGCCAGGTCGGACTTGGGGTGCGCGGCACGCACCGCCTGCAGCAGCGGCTCGAGGGCCGGGCTGACGCCGCTGCCCCCGCCCAGCACGCCCAGGCGCACCAGCCGGCTGCGGATCCCCGTGCCCGACGTCGGGGCGCCCGGTCCGGCGACCGCGTCCGCGCGTGCGACCTTGGTGTCGTCGCTCATGCCCCCACCTCCGTCCGGCTCAGGAAGGCGTCAGTCTACGACGACGCCCGCTCGTCGACGCGCAGCAAGGTCTCCACGACCCGCCCGCTCAGACGCTCGCGGCCGCCGAGGCCGTCGAGCTCGAGCAGGAACGCCGTCGCGACGACCTTGCCGTCGCACCGTTCGACGAGCTCGGCCGCCGCGGCGGCCGTGCCGCCCGTGGCGAGCACGTCGTCCACCAGGAGAACACGCGCGCCCTGCGGAAGCGTCCCGGTGCGCAGCTCGATGGCCGCCGAGCCGTACTCGAGGTCGTAGTCGACCCGCTCGACGGGTGGCGGCAGCTTGCCCGCCTTGCGCAGCGGGACGAACCCGACGCCCAGGCGGGTGGCCAGGGGCGCCCCGAGCAGGAACCCGCGCGCCTCCATACCCGCGACGATGTCGATCGCGTGACCGTCATCGCCCTCGCACAGCCGCGCGAAGGCCTCCACGACGTCGCGCAGCGCCGCACCGTCGGCGAGCAGCGGGGTGATGTCACGAAAGACGATCGGGTCGTGCGGGTAGCCCGGCACGTCCCGGATCAGGGCGCGGATCTCCGTCGCCCTGTCCGGCCCGAGGCCGGACAGGGCGACGAGGGAGATGTCGTCAGACATCGGCGGGTCGCCTCAGCGCTTCCGCCGCGGCTGCGCGGCCTGGCCGAGGTGGTGCCCCGGGCGGAGCTGGCTCGCGATGCTGCCGACCACGTTGAGCTCGGCCGCGTCGTCGATCGCGCCGGCGCGACGCGCCAGGACCTCGGCCGTGTGGGCCGCGATCCTCGGCTCCCGCTCCCGCAGGGCCACGTCGAGCGGCGTCGCCAGGAACAGCGACGACACGGTGCCGACGGCGATGCCGACGAACAGGGACAGCGACAGGTCGCGCAGCGTGCCCGCGCCCAGGAGCAGCGCCCCCACGAAGAGGATGCCGCCGACCGGCAGCAGCGCCACCACCGAGGTGTTGATCGAGCGGACCAGCGTCTGGTTGACGGCGAGGTTCGCGCGCTCCGCGTAGGTGGTGCGGGTCTGGTCCAGGACGCCGTCGGCGTTCTCGCGGACCTTGTCGAACACGACCATCTTGTCGTAGAGCGAGAAGCCCAAGATCGTCAGGAAGCCGATGATCGTCGACGGCGTGACCTCCCAGCCGACGAGCGCGTACACGCCGGCGGAGATGAGCAGGTCGGCGAGCATCGAGACGATGGCCGCGACCGACATGCGCCAGGCCCGGAAGTAGACGGCCATGAACGCGGCCGCCGCGAGGACGAACACGATGACGCCCCACAGGGCGCGCACGGAGACGCCCTGGCCCCAGGTCGGGCCCACCGTCGAGACGCTCAGGTCGGTCGCCGGGTCGATGCCGTAGGCGTCGGCCAGGGCGGACTTGACCTGCGCGACCTGCTCGTCCTTCAGCGTGACGGTCTGGATGCGCAGCGCGTTGCTGCCCACCGACGCCACGCGGGGCTCGTCGCCCGGCACGACGGCCTGCACGGCCGCGATGGCCGGGCCCTGCGCGGTCGTCGAGGCGTTCTCGATGCTGATCTCCGTGCCGCCGCGGAAGTCGATGCCCAGCGACAGCGGCTTGAAGAGCAGCAGGGCGACCGACGCGATCGCGAGCACGCCCGCGACGGCGAACCACCGCTTGCGGCGGGCGACGATCGGGTAGGAGCGGCGACCGGTGTACAGGTCGTTGCCCCAGGCCGCAAAGCTGAACCCGGCCATCAGTGGCCCTCCTCGTTCTCGGTCCCGGCGGCGGCCTTGCGCTCGGCGGCGCGGCGCTCGGCGATGGTCAGGCGGCGTCCGGACTCGTCGGTCGCCGCGGCGGGGAGCGGCGTGCGTCCCACGGCCCCGACGAGCGCGGGCTCGGTGGGCTCCTCGTCGACCTCGGCGGCGACCTCGGCCGCCACCTCCTCGGCGATCGTCTCCGGGCCGGCCACGCGGCCGGCGCCGACGTACCGCGGCTTGGCCGCCGTGAGCGCGAGCCGGGCGCGGTTGAGGCCCGAGGCGATGTGACCGTCACGGAAGAACGGCACCTTGGCGATGAGCTCCATGACCGGGTGGGTGAACCACACGACCACCATGACGTCGATGATCGTCGTCAGGCCGAGCGTGAACGCGAAGCCCTGCACGCCGCCGACGGCGAGGAAGTACAGGATGATCGCGGAGATCAGGTTGACGGCCTTGGCCGCGTAGATCGTGCGGCGGGCGCGGGCCCAGCCGTGCTGCACGGCGAAGTGCAGCGTGCGGCCGTTGCGCAGCTCGTCACGGATGCGTTCGAAGTACACGATGAACGAGTCCGCCGTGAAGCCGATCGCCACGATCATGCCGGCGACGCCGGGCAGGGAGAGGCGGTAGCCCATCCCCCAGCTCAGCAGCGTGATCGACACGTACGTGATGACGCCGGCCACGAGGAGCGAGGCGACAGTGAGCAGGCCCAGCGTGCGGTACTGGAACAGCGAGTAGACGACCACGAGCACGAGGCCGATGAGGCCGGCGATGAGGCCCTTCTGCAGCTGCTCGGAGCCGAGCGTCGCCGAGATCTCCTGCTGGCTCTGGACGTCGAACTGCAGCGGCAGCGCGCCGAAGCTCAGCTGGTTGGCCAGGGCCGCGGCGGAGTCGCGCGTGAACGAGCCCGAGATCATGGCGCGACCGTCGCGGATGGGCTCGTTGGTGCCGGGGGCGGAGACCACCAGGCCGTCGAGCACGATCGCGAACTGGTTCTGCGGGCTGCCGTCGCCGAACGCGGCCAGGCGCTCCGTCGTCGCGGCGAACTGCTTGGCCCCCGTCGAGTCGAGCGTCAGGTTGACGCCCCACTCGTTGGTCACCGTGCCGTTCGGCCCCGGGACCAGGCCCGAGGACGCGCTGCTGATGTTCGTGCCCTCGATCTCGACGGGGCCGAGGATGTACTTGAACAGGCCGTCCGTCGAGCACGTGACGAGCGGGGCGTCGGCGGCGTCGCCGCCGCGGCCCACGAGGGCGCCGTCGGCGGTGCAGTCGAGGTCGTCGAACTGCTGCTGGATCTCCGGGGTGATCTGCGCGAGGTCGCTCGGGTTCGACGCCGTCGCGGTCGCCGCGGCGTCGTCGGTGGGCGTCGGGCTGGGCGACGCGCCGTCGGCCGCGGGCAGCACCACAGGGCTGCCGGCGGACCGGCCGGCGGGGCTGACGCTCGGGTCGGCCGGGGCACCCTGCGCGGGCGCGTCCGTCGCACCGTCAGCGGGGGCGTCGGTCGCACCGTCAGCAGGGGCGTCGGTCGGCGTGGGCGACGGGGTCTCCTCCGCCACCGGGAACCCGTAGCCCGTCTGCAGCACGGGGCGGAAGCGCATGTGCGCGGACTGGCTGACCAGGTTGATCGTGTCCTGGTCCGGCTTGCCCGGGATGCCGACCACGATGTTCTGGCCGCCCTGGCTGGTGATCTCTGCCTCGGAGACACCGTTCGCGTCGATGCGCTGACGGATGACGTTGATCGCCTCGGCGACCGTGGCGTCCGTGATCTGGGAGCCGTCCGTGGTCGTCGGCGTCAGGATGATCTGCGTGCCGCCCTCGAGGTCGAGCGCGAGCCCGGGGGCGAAGCTCGCCCCGCCCGGGTTGTCGGCGCTCCGGCCGTCGAGGAAGGTACCGGTGAGCAGACCGGCGAGCGGCAGCAGCATCGTCAGGATCGCAAAGACGACGAGGGTGCGTACCGGCCGCGATCGTCGCGTGCTGGAGTTGGCCAACTTCTCTGTCTTCTCTCGTAGCGCACCGCCGGGTGGCGGTGCGAGGTGCGCCGGCCGGGAGACCCCGGCCGGCGCTCGCTTCACTTGCCCTCGTCGTCCTTGCTCTGCTGCTCGCGGTACTCGCGCTGGGCGGTGTCGAGACCAGAGAGGTCGTCAGGGACGTCGACGGCTTCTGCGGGCGCGATAGTACCCGTCTCGGCCGACCGGTCGGTGACGAGGTCGCTGGCCGGAGCGTCGACACGCTTGGCGATCGCGGCGCGCAGCCACACGGAGCGCGAGCCCGCGGAGTCGAGCGTGATGCGGTCGTTCGACTCGTCGATCTCGACGACGGTGCCGAACAGACCCGAGGCCGTCATGACCTCATGGCCGGGGGCGAGGTCGTTGCGGAACTCGGCCTGGGCCTTCTGCTGCTTGCGCTGGCGCGACGACATGAAGAACATCAGGCCGAGCATGCCGACGAGGAGGATAGGGAAAGCAAGGCCTTCCATGGCACTTCC
Organism: Xylanimonas protaetiae; assembly: GCF_004135385.1. NCBI lineage: Bacteria > Bacillati > Actinomycetota > Actinomycetes > Micrococcales > Promicromonosporaceae > Xylanimonas > Xylanimonas protaetiae. The sequence continues at coordinate 3,166,429 of NZ_CP035493.1, forward strand.
TTACATGGTGGTGGGGGCAGCGCTGGTCAGCTCGCCTGCGACGGAACCGATCCAGTCTATTCGGTCGCCCCAACGCCTCAGCGCTCCCCCTGGTTCCCGGCCTCGACGTCGGTGTCCTCGAAGAGGGTGCCCGCTGTCGCGCCGGGCACCCCTGTCGGTGCCGTGAGCCCCAGGTGCTCCCACGCGAGCGGGGTGGCGACGCGGCCGCGCGGCGTCCGCGCGACGAAGCCCTCGCGCACCAGGTACGGCTCCGCGACCGTCTCGACGGTGTCCGGCTCCTCCCCCACGGTCATGGCCAGGGTGGACAGCCCGACGGGGCCGCCGCCGAACCGCCGGCACAGCGCGTCGAGCACGGCCCGGTCGAGCCGGTCCAGGCCCACGGGGTCGACCTCGTACACCTCGAGGGCGGCCCGGGCCGCCGCAAGGTCGAGGCGGCCGTCGCCGCGCACCTGCGCCCAGTCGCGCACGCGCCGCAGCAGGCGGTTGGCGATACGGGGCGTGCCGCGGGACCGTCCGGCGATCTCGTGGGCCGCCGCGTGCTGGAGCTCGACGCCCAGCAGCCCGGCGGAGCGCAGGATGACACGCTCGAGGTCGGCGGCGTCGTAGAAGTCGAGGTGACCCGTGAACCCGAAGCGGTCGCGCAGCGGGGCCGGGAGCAGGCCGGAGCGCGTGGTCGCGCCGACGACGGTGAACGGCGGCAGCGCGAGCGGGATCGCGGACGCACCGGCGCCCTTGCCGACGATGACGTCGACGCGGAAGTCCTCCATCGCCACGTACAGCAGCTCCTCGGCCGGTCGCGCGAGGCGGTGGATCTCGTCGATGAAGAGCACCTCGCCCTCCTCGAGTGAGGACAGCACGGCCGCGAGGTCGCCGGCGTGCTGGATCGCGGGGCCCGACGTGACGCGCAGCGACGTGCCGAGCTCGCCCGCGATGATCATCGCCAGGGTCGTCTTGCCCAGCCCGGGCGGTCCGGAGAGCAGCACGTGGTCGGGCGCGGCGCCGCGCGCGAGGGCCGCCTGGAGCACGAGCGAGAGCTGGTCGCGCACCACCGGCTGGCCCACGAACTCGTCCAGCCGCTTGGGGCGCAGCGCGGCCTCGGCGGCCCGCTCGACGTCGTCGGCCGACGCCGTGACGATGCGCTCGCTCGTGAACTGCGGCTCCTCGTAGCGGCCCTCAGCCACGGCGGCCGCCCAGCATGCGCAGCGTCGCGCGCAGCGTCGCGGCGACGTCGGCCTCCGCGACCGTCTCAGTGCCGGCGTCGGTCAGCACGCGCCCGACGGCGTCGTCCGCGACCTTGACCGGGTACCCCAGGCCGACGAGCGCCTCGACGACCTTCTCGCGCTGGTCCCCGCGCGTCGCCGGGGCGGCCGCGGCCTGCCCGTCGCCGTGCGGGGCGCCGAGCTTGCCGCCCAGCTCCAGCAGGATGCGCTGCGCCACCTTGGGCCCGATGCCCGGGACGCGGGTGAGCGCCTTGACGTCCTGCGTGTGCACCGCGAGGCGGACGGCGTCGGGCGTGTGCACGGCCAGCACGGCGAGCGCGATGCGCGGGCCCACGCCGGAGACCGACTGCGCCGTCTCGAACAGGTCGCGCTCGTCGTCGTCGGCGAACCCGTACAGGGTCATGGACTCCTCGCGGACCACCATCGTGGTGAAGACCATCGCCGCCTCGCCGTGGCGCAGCCGCGCCAGCGTGCCGGGCGTGGCGTGGACCAGGTACCCGACGCCGCCGACGTTGATGACGGCCCTGTCGAGCGAGACGTGCTCCACGATCCCGGTCAGCGACGCGATCACCCGGACTCCTTCCGATCGAGCTGTGTGGGTCGAACCCTGCGGGTCGAACACCCGTACGACGGGGCCCAACCTACCAACCGGGACCGACAGAACCCGGCGTGACACGGCGGGGCGCAGACCCGGGTCCGCGACCTCGCGCCGGACGAGGGGGCACGGGTCAGCGGGGGCGGCGCGGGGGCGTGCGGCGGGCCGCGAGCTCGGCCGCGGCCCAGGCGCGCTGGGCGGGCGTGAGCTCGTTGCGCTCCCCGCCCTGCAGGGCGCCCGACGGACGCCACAGGTGCGTGATCGCGAGCGCGAGCGCGTCGGCGGCGTCGGCGGGCCGCGGGGGCTCGGCGAGCCGCAGCAGGCTCTGGACCATGCGCTGCACCTGCTCCTTGCCGGCACGGCCGGAGCCGGTCACGGCCGCCTTGACCTCCGACGGCGTGTGCAGCGCCACGGGGACCCCGCGGCGGGCCGCCGCGACCATCGCCAGGCCCGCGACCTGCGCGGTGCCCATGACCGTGCCCACGTTGTGCTGCGCGAACACGCGCTCGACGGCGACGACGTCGGGGACGTGCGCGTCGAGCCACTCGTCGAGCTCGCGCGCGACGGTCAGGAGGCGCAGGTCGACGCTCACGGCGGGGTCCGAGCGGATGACGCCGACGGCGACGAGCTGCGCGCGGCGGCCCGGCAGGGAGTCGACGACGCCGACGCCGCACCGGGTCAGGCCAGGGTCGACTCCGAGGACGCGCACGACGTCACCCTACGTACGACGACGGCCGAGCCCGCCGTGGCCACGCGCACGTGGCCCGAAGGGCTCGGCCGCCGGTCCGGGTCAGTCTTCCTCGAGCTCCGCCATGACCTCGTCGGAGGCGTCAAAGTTCGCGTAGACGTTCTGGACGTCGTCGAGGTCCTCGAGCGCGTCGATGAGGCGCATGATCTTGCGGGCGCCCTCGACGTCGACGGGGATGAGGAGGTTCTGGTCCGGGTGGAAGATGACGTCGGCCGAGTCGTAGTCGATGCCGGCGTCGACGATGGCCGTGCGGACGGCGTGCAGGTCGGTCGCCTCGCACAGCACCTCGATGGTGTCGCCCTCGTCCGTGACCTCCTCGGCCCCGGCCTCGAGCGCCGCCATCATGACCTCGTCCTCGCCGACGCCGTCGGACTTCGGGACGACGATCAGGCCCTTGCGGGCGAACAGGCGCTGGACGGAGCCGATGTCGTCCGCGACCTTGCCGCCGTTGCGCGTGAACGCCTGGCGGACCTCGGCGACGGCACGGTTGACGTTGTCGGTGAGGCACTCGACGAGCACCGCGATGCCGCCGACGCCGATGCCGCCGTAGAACTTCTCGATGTAGTTGACGGCGTCCGCGCCGACGCCCGAGCCGCGCTTGACGGCGCGGTCGATGTTCTCCTTGGGGACCGACGTCTTCTTGGCCTTCTGGATGGCGTCGAAGAGGGTGGGGTTGCCGGCCGGGTCACCGCCGCCGACGCGGGCTGCGACCTCGATGTTCTTGATGAGCTTCGCCCACAGCTTGCTGCGCTTCGCGTCGATCGCAGCCTTCTTGTGCTTGGTCGTCGCCCACTTGGAGTGACCGGACATACGGGTTTTCTCCTTCTTCGCCTACAACTCGTGCGGACCGCTGTGTCGAACAAGGCTGACGAACAGCGCGTGCACGCGCGCGTCACCCGTGATCTCCGGGTGGAACGAGGTCGCCAGCAGCCGCCCTTGACGTGCTGCGACGATCTTACCGGCGCCGACCGCCACGGGGCTCCCGTCCGTCGCGTGCGACGGGATGCGCGCCAGGATCTCGACCTCCGGCCCTGCCTCCTCGATCCACGGGGCCCGGATGAACACCGTGCGGACCGGCTCCCCGCCGGGCGCGTCGGAGATCCCGGCGACGTCGAGGTCCGCCTCGAACGAGTCCACCTGCCGGCCGAACGCGTTGCGGCGGACGGTCACGTCCATGCCGCCGATGGTCCGCTGGCCCTCGATGCCCGCCTCGATCCGGTCGGCGAGCAGGATCATGCCCGCGCACGAGCCGTAGACCGGCAGGCCGTCCTTCACGGCGGCGCGGAGCGGCTCGTCGAGCTCGAAGATCCGCAGCAGCTTGTCGATCGTCGTCGACTCGCCGCCGGGGAGCACGAGGCCGTCGACCGACTCGAGCTCGCTGCGGCGGCGGACGGTGGTCGCGCGGGCGCCCGCCTGCTCCAGCGCGTGGACGTGCTCGCGGACGTCGCCCTGGAGGGCGAGGACGCCGATGGTGGGGGTGGTGGTCACGGCCGTGAGTGTAGATCGCGACGCGCCGAACGCCGGAGCCGCCCGGCGTCGCACCGCGCGCACGTCAGTCGTCGTGCTCCTCGCCGAGGTGGAGCACGGTCCCGTCCCAGCCCGCGGCGAGCCGTTCGACGACGTCGGGCAGCGCGACCGGGAAGACCTCCAGCGGCTGGGCGCGGAGCTCGGCCGGCGTCAGCCAGGCCATGCCGTCGAGGACGGACCGCTCGAGGTCGGTCCAGCCGGCGTCGTCGGGCTCGGTGCCCGCGGGGATGCGGGCGAGGAAGAAGACCTCGTCCTGGCGGCACGTCTCGGCGAAGAAGTGGAAGTAGCCGGCCCGCGTCATCACGGGCCCGGTCAGGTCGTCGGAGCCGAGCACCAGGCCGGTCTCCTCGCGCAGCTCGCGCAGCGCCGCCTCGACGTCGGACTCCCCCGGGTCGATCCCGCCGCCCACGGTGAACCACCAGGAGCGTTCCGGCTGGTCCGCGTCGTGACCGCGCACCAGCAGCGCGCGGCCGGCGTCGTCCAGGACGACGACGCGGGCCGCGCGACGGTGCCGCAGGCCGTCCTCGCCCAGCACCCAGTCGGGGCCGAGCGAGGACGCACCCGTGTCCGGCGAGAAGGTCACCAGCCGCGCTCGGCCAGACGCACGGGCGCGGGCTCCGCCTCGACGTTGATGCCGACCATGGCCTCGCCCAGGCCGCGCGAGACCTTGGCGACGACGTCGGGGTCGTCGAAGAACGTCGTCGCCTGGACGATCGCCTTCGCACGCGCGACCGGGTCGCCCGACTTGAAGATGCCCGAGCCGACGAACACGCCCTCGGCGCCGAGCTGCATCATCATGGCGGCGTCGGCCGGGGTGGCGATGCCGCCCGCGGTGAACAGCACGACGGGCAGCTTGCCCGTCTTCGCGACCTCGACGACGAGCTCGTACGGGGCCTGGAGCTCCTTGGCGGCGACGAACAGCTCGTCCTCCGGCAGCGAGGTCAGGCGGCGGATCTCCTGGCGGATCTGGCGCATGTGCGTCGTCGCGTTGGAGACGTCGCCCGTGCCGGCCTCGCCCTTCGAGCGGATCATGGCCGCGCCCTCGGTGATGCGGCGCAGGGCCTCGCCGAGGTTGGTGGCACCGCACACGAAGGGGGCGGTGAAGGCCCACTTGTCGATGTGGTTGGCGTAGTCCGCGGGGGTGAGCACCTCGGACTCGTCGATGTAGTCGACACCGAGCGCCTGGAGCACCTGCGCCTCGACGAAGTGGCCGATGCGGGCCTTCGCCATGACGGGGATCGAGACGGCCTCGATGATGCCGTCGATCATGTCCGGGTCGCTCATGCGGGCGACGCCGCCCTGGGCGCGGATGTCGGCCGGCACGCGCTCGAGCGCCATGACGGCCACGGCGCCGGCGTCCTCGGCGATCTTGGCCTGCTCCGGGGTGACGACGTCCATGATGACGCCGCCCTTGAGCATCTCGGCCATGCCGCGCTTGACGCGCGCCGTGCCGACCTCGCCGGCCGAGGCCGCGGTGGTGGTGGGGTTCTCGTTGGTCACCCCGCCATCCTACGGCGCGGGCGAGGTCCCCAGACCGGACGGCATCTGGTCGTCCAGCTCCACGGTCCGGGGCCACGGGGCGCGCCCGGCCAGGTGGAGCAGGCGCACGTACCAGTGCCGGCGCGCGCGTTGTGCCTGCGCCACGGCCTCGTTGTGGAAGCGGCGCGCGAGCTGCGCGCGGTACCAGGCGGCGGCCAGGTTCGCGACGAGCGCGGTCCCCGGCTCCTGCGCCCGCAGGAGCGCGACGTCGGCCGCGTCGTCGAGCGCCTCGCGCAGCGTCGCCGACAGGCCGCTCTCGAGCCGTTCGCGGTCGTCGCCCAGGCCGGCCATAGCCAGCGCCTGCCCCGGCTCGGTGACCGGCCCGTCCTCGTCGACGACGGCGTAGGCCGCGTCCGCGACGATGACGCTCGACGCCGGGTCCAGCAGGCCCGACGCCGCCAGGTCGGTCGCCGCGCTCGCGCGGCGCACGAGCTGGGAGTCGAGCGCGATGCGCGACGCCGACACCTTGCGGTGCAGCCGGTCCACGCGCGACGCCGAGATCCACGACAGCCACCCGAGCACGCCGACCGCCACCACGACGAGCAGCGTGATCTCCGACCAGCTCATCGGTCACCTCCACGGTTCTGCGGGCGGCGCGGGGAGTCGGCGGCCGAGCGCGACGCGCCGTGCGGCCCGCCGAGCGGCCACAGGGCGCGCGCCGAGCGCAGCGCCACGTCCTCGCCCGCGGGGATCGCCTCGGCGGCCTCGACGGCCATCTCGTAGACGGCCTCCACCTGGTCGGTCACCGTCGCCCAGTCGTAGCGGCGCACCCAGGCCGACGCGTGCGAGCGCCGCGCGGCCGTGCCGGCGGGGTCGGCGAGCGCCTCGTTGACCGCCCGGGCGAGGTCGGCGGGGTCCCCGGTGCGGAACAGGGCCCCGGCGGCGCCGTCGTCGAGCACGCGGCGGAACGCGCCGAGGTCGGAGGAGACGACGCCGGCGCCGGCGCTCATCGCCTCGACGAGCACGATGCCGAAGCTCTCGCCCCCGGTCTGCGGGGCGATGTACAGGTCGACGGACGCGAGCAGGGAGGCCTTCTCCTCGTCGCTGATGCCGCCGAGGAACTCGACGGACGCGGCGTGCGCGCCGAGCGTGTCGACGGCGAGCTGGCGGCCGTCGCCGCCGCGGCCGGCGACGAGGAACCGCGCGCCGGGGTGCTGCGCGAGCACGGCCGGGATGGCACCGGCGAGCACCTGGAGCCCCTTGCGCGGCTCGTCCAGGCGGCCGAGGAACGCGATGGTGGGGGCGTCGGGCGTACCGCGCCACCGGGGGGTCGCGGCGGCGTCCGCGAACGTGTCGACGTACACCCCGTTCGGGATGACGACGGCGTCGCCGCCGACGTGGTCGACGAGCGTGCGGCGCGCGTCCTCGGACACGGCGACACGCGCGGCGATCTTCTCGAGCGACTGCCGCAGCAGCGGGTACGCCACCTGCAGGGCGCGCGAGCGCACCTGCGCGGAGTGGAACGTGGCGACGACGGGGCCCTCGGCGATCCACAGCGCGAGCATCGACAGCGACGGCGTCATGGGCTCGTGCAGGTGCAGCACGTCGAACTCGCCGGCCTCGATCCAGCGTCGCACGCGCGCGGCGGCGCGAGGCCCGAAGGCGAGGCGGGCGACCGACCCGTTGTAGCGCACGGCGACGGCGCTGCCGGCGGGCACGACGACGTCGGGCACGTCGGCGTCCTCGTCGGCGGGGGCGAGGACCGAGACGTGGTGGCCGCGCGCGATGAGCGCCTCGGCCAGGTCACGGATGTGGAACTGCACGCCGCCCGGGGCGTCGAAGCTGTACGGGCAGACGATGCCGACGCGCAGCGGGCGCCTCACAGCTCGCCCGCCTCGGCCTGGGTCTTGGCGTACCGCTCGGGGTCGAGGTCCTCGACGAAGACCTTCTGGAGCATGTGCCAGTCCTCGGTGGACTCGCGCAGGAAGTGCGCCATCGCGTCGACCCAGCCCTGCGTCATGGCCGCCACCTGGGCGCGGCGCCGGTCGGGTGCCGACATGCCGGGGTCGGCCTCCGGCACGGGGACGGGGGGGTAGAACCGCAGCACGATGCCCCAGGGAGTGCGCGCGACCTTGCGGCGGGCGGCGTCGAGGCGCTCGTAGCGGATCATGAGCGGCAGCAGCGGGATCCCGGCGGCCAGCGCGAGGGCGGCGGGGCCCGCCGCGACGCGGGCGCGGTGCCCGGCCAGGTCCACCTCGACGCCCGACGCCGTCAGGTCGCGGTCGGCGAGCAGCGGGATGATCCGCCGGCCCGCCTTGCCGCCGCGCACGAGGTCGCGGAACACGCCCGGGTCGCCGAGGCCGAGCACGTCGATGCCGATGGAGCGGCGGAACGCGACGAACTCGTCGTAGAGGGCCTCGGGCTTGAGCTTCTCGGCGACCGTCAGCACGGGGGCGAGGTTCGGGGTCGCCCAGGCGCCGGCGAGGTCCCAGTTGCCCAGGTGGCCGAGGGCCAGCGACGCGGCCTCGCCGTCCTCGGTCACGCCGCGCGCGTGCTCGATCCCCTCGACGCGCACGCGGGCGAGCACCTGCTCGGGGGTGACGTTCTGGAGCGTGAACGCCTCGCGGAAGTACCGCAGGTAGGAGCGCATCCCGACGCGGGACAGGCGCCGTACGGCGGCGGCGTCGAGGTCCGGGCGGACGCGCGCGTAGTTGGCCTCCAGGCGGCGCACGCCGCCGCCACGGCGCAGCCAGACGATGTCGGCGGCGAGGGCGAACGCGCCGCGCAGGACCGGCTCGGGGACCTTGGCGGCGTGCCGCCACGCGAACGTGTACGCCTTGGCGACGTCAACCACGGGCGGCCTCCGGCTCCTGCGACGGGCCCGGCTCCCCCGGGCGGGGGGCGAGCTGGCGGTGCACGGCGCCGATCCGCTGCCACACGGTCACGAGGCTCGCCAGGGCGAGCAGGCCGAGCACGACGACGAGCACGACGACGGGCAGCCCCAGCTGCACGAACCCGGTCGGCACCAGGGCGATGACGAGCCGGTCGGTGCGCTCCGCGATGCCGACGTGCGCGTCGGCGCCCACGGACTCGGCCCGCGCCCGGGCGTAGGGCACCACGCCCCCGAGCACGAGGCATGCGAGCGTCAGCGCGACCCCCCAGCTCCGGGTGGCGCCGTCGGTGTGGAACAGGAACCACAGGGCGATGCCGGAGAAGACCGCGCCGTCGGAGATGCGGTCGAGCGTCGAGTCGAGGAACGCGCCCCACGGGCCGGACTTGCCCGACATGCGGGCGAGCACGCCGTCGAGCGAGTCGAACAGCGCGAACACGCCGATGAGCGCCGCCCCGAGGAACAGGTGGCCGGTCGGCAGCAGGCCGAGCGCGAGCCCGGTGGCGACGATCGTGCCCGTGATGGTCACGGCGTCGGGCGTCACACCGGCGCGCATGAGGGTGCGCGCCACGGGTGTGAAGACCGCCTGCATCGTGCTGCGGAGGCGGGAGAACATCAGGAAGGCTCCTCGGTGGGCCGTCGCGGTCGGTCGGTCAGTGCTGCGGCCAGGCGGCGGCGAGCTTCGCGCGCGTGTCCGCGAGCAGCTCGGGCACCGCCTTGGTACGGCCGATGATCGGCAGGAAGTTCGCGTCGCCCTGCCAGCGCGGGACGACGTGCTGGTGCAGGTGCGCGGCGATGCCCGCACCTGCCACCTCGCCCTGGTTCATGCCCAGGTTGAACCCTTGCGGGCGCATCACGGCCGTCATGACGCGGATCGCGGTCTGCGTCGTCCGGGCCAGCTCGTCCGTCTCGGCGTCCGTGAGGTCGACGTAGGCGGACACGTGCCGGTACGGCAGCACCATGAGGTGGCCCGGGTTGTACGGGTACAGGTTCAGGATCGTGAAGCACGTCGCCCCGCGGGAGACGACGAGGCGTCGCTCGTCGTCCGCCGGGTCGATGCCGCAGAAGGGGCACGACGACGGCCCGTCGTCCTTCGGCTTGTCCTGCCCGCCGACGTAGACCATGCGGTGCGGCGTCCAGAGCCGCTGCAGGTCGTCGCTCGGCGGGGGGAACGCCGCGGCCGGCTCGACCGCGGCGTTCCCGTCGTCGCTGCTCACAGCGTCACACCTGTCACAGCGTCACACCTGGACCCGGTCGCGCACCGCCGCGACGATGCGCTCGACCGCCTCGTCGACGGGCACGCCGTTCTCCTGGCGGCCGTCGCGGTAGCGGAAGGACACGGCGCCGGCCTCGGCGTCCTCGCCTCCCGCGATGAGCACGAACGGCACCTTCTCCTTGGAGGCGTTGCGGATCTTCTTGGCGAAGCGGTCGTCCGAGAGGTCGACCTCCGCGCGGATGCCCCGCGCCGTGAGCTTCGCGACGACGTCCTTGAGGTAGCCGTCGAACGCCTCGGCGACCGGCACGGCGAGCACCTGGACGGGCGCGAGCCACGCCGGGAACGACCCCGCGTAGTGCTCGATGAGCACGCCCATGAACCGCTCGATCGAGCCGAACTTGGCCGAGTGGATCATGACCGGCTGCTGGCGGGTGCCGTCCGGCGCGGTGTACTCCAGGCCGAAGCGCGCCGGCTGGTTGAAGTCGTACTGGACGGTGCCCATCTGCCAGGTGCGGCCGAGCGCGTCCTTGGCCTGGACGGAGATCTTCGGCCCGTAGAACGCGGCGCCGCCCGGGTCCGGGACCAGGTCGAGCCCCGACTCCCGGCCCACCTTCTCCAAGAGGGCCGTCGCGCTGGCCCAGTCCTCGTCGGAGCCGACGAACTTGTCGGGCTTGGAGTCGTCGCGGGTGGAGAGCTCCAGGTAGAAGTCGTTCAGCCCGAAGTCGCGCAGGACGCTCAGCATGAAGTTCAGCAGGTGCTTGACCTCGTCGGCCGCCTGCTCCGGCATCACGTACGAGTGCGAGTCGTCCTGGGTCAGGCCGCGCACGCGGGTCAGGCCCTGGACGACGCCGCCCTTCTCGTAGCGGTACACGGTGCCGAACTCGAACAGGCGGATCGGCAGCTCGCGGTAGGACCGGCCGCGCGACGAGTAGATGAGGTTGTGCATCGGGCAGTTCATCGCCTTGAGGCGGTACTTCTGCGCCGGCGCGTCCGGGTGCTCGTCGTCGTGGAACTCCATCGCGGGGAACATGGTGTCGCCGTAGTACGGCAGGTGCCCCGAGGTGTAGAAGAGGTCTTCCTTGGTGATGTGCGGGGTGCCGACGTAGGAGAAGCCCTCCTCGATGTGGCGCTGGCGGACGTAGTCCTCCATGACCCGCTTGATGACGCCGCCGCGCGGGTGGATCAGCGGCAGGCCCGAGCCGATGCTCGAGTGGAAGCTGAACAGGTCCTGCTCGACGCCGATCTTGCGGTGGTCGCGGCGCTCGGCCTCGGCGAGGCGCTCGAGGTAGGCCTTGAGCTCGTCCTTGGACGGCCAGGCGGTGCCGTACACGCGTTGGAGCTGGGCGTTCTTCTGGTCGCCGCGCCAGTAGGCGGCGGCCGAGCGCATGAGCTGCACGCCCTGGCCGACGAGGCGCGTGCTCGGAAGGTGCGGGCCGCGGCACAGGTCCTTCCAGACCACGGTCTCGGACTCGCGGCCGGCGCCGCGGACGTTGTCGTAGATCGTCAGCTCGGCGCCGCCGACCTCGACGCTCTCCTCGTCCGACGACCCGCCCTTGAGGCCGATGAGCTCGAGCTTGTACGGCTCGTCCGCGAGCTCCGCGCGGGCCTCGTCCTCGGTCACGACGCGGCGGCGGAAGGTCTGGCCCTCCCGGATGATGCGGCTCATCGCCTTGTCGAGGGCCTTGAGGTCCTCGGGCGTGAACGGGGTGGCGACGTCGAAGTCGTAGTAGAAGCCGTCGCGCACGGGCGGGCCGATGCCCAGCTTGGCGTCCGGGTTGACCTGCTGGACCGCCTGCGCGAGCACGTGCGCCGCGCTGTGGCGCAGCACGGTGAGCCCGTCCTCGGAGTCGATGGTCACGCCCTCGACGGTGGCGCCCGCGGGGATCTCCCGGTCGAGGTCCCACAGCTCTCCGTCGACGCGGGCGACGACGACGTCCTTGCGCTCGGCGAACAGCTCGGCGCCCGTGGTCGGCGTCGTCGTCACCACCTGCTCCGGGGGCTGCGAGGTCGGTGACTGCGGCGGGACGACGTCGGACACGTGGTGCTCCTTCACGGTTCGCCCGGCGGCATACGACGGCCGCCGGTGCGCTCGAGTGACTCGGTGTACTTGCTGGTGGGCGCGCGGCCGGGTGCCCGGACGCGACGAGGGGCGCCGCCGGCAGGCGACGCCCCTCGATCGTACCGATGCTCTGGACCGTGACCCAGACGTTTGGTCACGGCGTGGCTGCGGTCGCCCGCAGCGTCAGGACTCGAACCGGTCGTTCAGTTCCTGGGCCTTGTCCGCGACCTTGTCGACGAGGCCGTCGACGGAGTCCGGCGTGAACTCCTTGACCTTGTCGGCGAGCTTGTCGACGTTCTCGTCGGACAGGAGCTCCTTGGCCTTGTCGAGCAGGCTCTCGCCGGCGTCCTGCGCGTCAGCAGCAGCGCCCTCGGCGGCGCCGGTGGCTGCCGTCGCCTCGGCCGCGACCTTGTCGTCCGCGCCCGTGACGAAGTCCTTGGCCTTGTCGATGAAGTCTTCCAGCCCCATGGCTGCTCCTTTGGTTGCCGGGGGTCCGTGGCACTCGGCCGGGCCTCCGTCGGGTGTCGACCGCCGTCTCGTGGTCGTGGGGCGAACGTACCTCTGGCGCGCGGTGATCGCGCGCGGTAACGAGGCGGACGCGGGGGCGCTCGTCGCGCGCCCCGCGGCCGGCGCCGCATTACCACAATGGCAGTGTTCTACCCCGGGTCAGGCGCTGTGCGTCAGATCACCCATCGCCGAGTTGCTGTGGTCAGACCACACCTCTTAGAGTTCTTCTCAGAGGTCAGACCACAGGGCCCGACCACGAACCGCCGCCCACCACACGCGGCACCAACGAGGGGAACACCACCATGAGCAACAAGACCGTGCGCGTCTCCGGCCTCATCGGCCTCATCGCCGGCATCCTGATGGTCGTCGTCGGCGGCACCGTCTGGGGCTTCGCCGCCAACCAGCTCGGCGCCCAGCAGATCACCGTCCCGGCCAGCGCGAACTTCCTCGCCGGCTCCTCGGTGAACAACCCGTTCTCGGCCCTGGCCCAGGCGGACATCATCGGCGTCCACCAGCAGACCGGCGCCGTCGCGACGCTCGAGGAGAACGCCGACCTGCTCGCCTCGATCGGCATCACCGTCGACCCGGACGCCACCTACAACTTCGCCACGCTCGGCCCGATCAACACGGCCGTCAACGGCGCCGTCGCCGAGGGCACCATCACGGCCGAGGAGGCCGCGCCGATCCTCGCCCTGCGCGACACCGCCAACCAGGCCTCGGGCCTGCAGGCCGCGCTCTTCACCTCGGTGATCGCCTTCGGTGTCGCCGCCCTGATCATCGGCCTCGGCATCCTGTCGGCCATCAACGGCTTCGCGATGACCCGCGTCGCCGGCCGCGCCGGCGCCAAGGTCGCCGAGAAGGAGCTCGTGAACGCCTGACCCAGGCCGCCTCGCGCTGACGAAGACCCCCTCGCCCCATCCCGGGCGAGGGGGTCTTCGCGCGCCCACCCCCTTTCGGCGTCGTACCTCCTTGCGTTCTGGGACACAGAACGCAAGGAGGTACGACGCCGGAAGGGCTCTTCCGCGGCACGATGAGGGCGTGCGCGCCGACGACCCCGCCTACCCCACCAGCGCCGCCTCCGCCGACGGCCTCGACGCCCTCGCGGCGCTGCTCGTCGAGTGCCGCGCGTGCCCGCGCCTCGTCGCCTGGCGCGAGCAGGCCGCCGCGCACCCGCGGGCGTCGTTCCGCGGCCAGACCTACTGGGCGCGGCCCGTCCCGGGGTTCGGCGACGACGCCGCCGGGATCGCCGTCGTCGGGCTCGCCCCGGCGGCCGACGGCGGCAACCGGACCGGGCGCATGTTCACGGGCGACCGCAGCGGCGACTTCCTGTTCGCCGCGCTGCACCGGGTCGGGCTGGCGAGCCAGCCGGAGTCGACGTCGGCCGACGACGGGATGGTGCTGACCGGCGTGCGGCTCGTGGCGCCGGTGCGCTGCGCTCCCCCGGCCAACAAGCCCACGCCGGAGGAGCGGCGGCGCTGCGGGCCGTGGCTCGCGCGCGAGCTCGCGCTGCTCGGGCCGGGCGTGCGGGTGGTGCTCGCGCTCGGGGCGATCGGCTGGGACGCCGCCCTGCGCACGCTCGAGGAGCAGGGCTGGCCCGTCCCGCACCCGCGCCCGCGGTTCGCGCACGACGCCGAGGTCGTCCTCGAACGCCCCGACGGCGGCGCGGTCACGCTGCTGGGCAGCTTCCACCCGTCGCCCCACAACACGTTCACGGGGCGGCTCACGCCCGCGATGCTCGACGCCACGCTCGGCCGGGCGAAGCGGCTGGCAGGGATCGGCTGAGCGTCAGGGGCGCGCACGTCGTGCCACCGCCGCACGCCTGCCGTCCACCCCCTGGCGAATCGATTCGATCTTCGGCATAGTGTGACCGGCCGGCGCCGTGCCGGCCCGTCCGAAGGAGCACACCATGCTGAACGTCGCCGTCGTCGGGACCGGGAACATCTCGGCCGCGCACCTGGCCGGCTACCTGAGGTTCCCCGAGCAGTGCCGCGTCGTCGCGCTCTGCGACGTCGTCCCGGAGCGGGCGCACGACAAGAAGGAGCGGTTCGGGCTCGCCGACGCCGACGTCGTCACCTTCGAGGAGCTGCTCGCCCGCGACGACGTCGACCTGGTGAGCAACTGCACGCCGCCCTCGGAGCACGCGCACCTGACGGTCGACTTGCTGCGGTCGGGCAAGAACGTCGTCGTCGAGAAGCCCATGGCGCCGTCGCTCGCCGAGTGCGACGCGATGCTCGCCGCCGCCCGCGAGTCGGGCGCGACGCTGTCCGTCATCGCGCAGAACCGCTTCCGCGACGACCTGGAGACGGTCAAGGAGGCCGTCGACTCCGGCCTGCTCGGCGCGGTCGCGCACGTGCGCGTCGACTCCGCCTGGTTCCGCGGCCTGCCGTACTACGACCTCGCCTGGCGCGGCACGTGGGAGTCCGAGGGCGGCGGCCCGACGCTCAACCACGCCATCCACCACGTCGACCTGCTGCTCTGGATGCTGGGCGCCCCGCAGGCCGTCACGGCGGCGATGACGAACGCCTGGCACGACAACGCCGAGGTCGAGGACCTCTCGGTCGCGCTCCTGCAGTACGAGCGCACGATCGCCGCGCTGACCGCGTCCGTGGTGCACCACGGCGAGGAGCAGGCGTTCGTCGTCCAGGGCTCCGAGGCCTCGGTCGCGCAGCCGTGGGCCGTGCGCGCCACCCGCACGCAGCCGAACGGCCACCCGTACCCCGGCGACGACGCCGACCGCGTCGAGCAGCTCACCAAGCTCGCCGAGGCCCACACGCCGCTGCCCTTCGAGGGCCACGCCGGGCAGCTCGGCGACGTGCTCGCGGCCGTCGCCACGGGCCGCGAGCCTGCCGTCGACGGCGAGGCCGGGCGCCGCACGGTCGAGGTCGTCACCGCGATCTACCAGGCGGCGATCGAGCGCCGCACGGTCGACCTGCCGATCCCGGCCGGCTCCCCCTGGTACTCCGGGGAGGCGCTGCTCGAGCACGCCCCGCGCTACTTCACCAAGGCCCGCTCCGTCGCGGACCTGGGCGACGGCGTCTACACCTACGGCGGCTCGCCCGCCCCGACCCTCTGAGGTTCCCCCCGTGAGCAAGCACGACGGTTCCACCTACGCCCCCGCCGCGATCCCGGCCCCCGTCGTCGGGCCGGGCGACTTCACGTTCGCCGCGATCGGGCTGGACCACGGCCACATCTACGGCCAGACGGACGGCCTGCTGGGTGCCGGCGCGACGCTGACGTGGGTCTACGACCCGGACCCGGCCAAGGCGGCCGCCTTCGCGGAGCGGTTCCCGCAGGCCAGGGTCGCCCGGAGCGAGGAGGAGGTGCTCGACGACGCCGCGGTACAGCTGGTCGCCGGCGCCGCCGTCACGAGCGAGCGCTGCGCGCTCGGCCTGCGCGTCATGGACGCCGGGAAGGACTACTTCACGGACAAGGCGCCGCTGACCACGCTCGAGCAGCTCGCCGACGCGAAGGCGGCCGTCGCCCGCACGGGGAAGAAGTACGCCGTGTACTACTCCGAGCGCCTCCACGTGGAGACGGCGGTCTTCGCGTCCCAGCTCGTCGAGCAGGGCGCGATCGGTCGCGTCGTCCAGGTGATCGGCACCGGCCCGCACCGGCTCGGCACGGGCCGCCCGGGCTGGTTCTTCGAGAAGGAGCGGTACGGCGGCATCCTGTGCGACATCGGCTCGCACCAGATCGAGCAGATCCTGCACTACACGGGCGCGTCCGACGGCGAGGTGGTGCGGTCGCAGGTGGCCAACTACCACCACCCGGAGCACCCGGGCCTGGACGACTTCGGCGACGCCATGCTCGTCCTGGACAACGGGGCCACCGGCTACTTCCGCTGCGACTGGTTCACGCCCGACGGGCTCCAGACGTGGGGCGACGGGCGCTCGATCATCCTCGGGACCGAGGGCTTCATCGAGCAGCGCAAGTACATGCAGCTCGGCGACCCGACGGCCGGTCCGGGGCACCTGTACCTCGCCAACGGGCAGGAGGAGACGCACTTCGACGTCTTCGGGAAGGTCGGCTACCCGTACTTCGGCCAGCTCGTGCTCGACTGCCTGGAGCGCACCGAGGTCGCGATGACGCAGGAGCACGCGTTCAAGGCGGCCGAGCTCTCGGTCCGGGCGCAGCTGCAGGCGGTCGACCTCGTGCCGCGCCGCTGATCAGCAGGGGTGCGACCCGGGAGTAGTTGCTCGTTCAACGAGCGCATCGCGCCCGATCACCCCCTGTGGTCCGGCCTCAGGCGCGCGGGATCGGTCCCACGCAGGCAGGATGGTCACGGCACGCCAACCGACCGGAGGAACCGCCGTTGACTGCACCGTGGGCACAGACCGCACAAGACGTTCTCGCCGAGCTGGAGGTCAGCCCTGAAGGGCTCACGACGGCCGAGGCCGAGGCGCGCCTCGCGACGGTGGGGCCGAACCGGCTCCCGACGCAGGCGCGCGACCCGTGGTGGAAGAAGCTCGCCGGGCACCTCAACGACGTGCTCATCTTCCTCCTGCTCATCGCGGCGCTGATCAAGGCCGCCATCGCGATCTACACCGGTGACGCCTCGAACTGGATCGACGTCTCCGTCATCGCGGGCGTCGCCATCATCAACGTGGCGATCGGCATGATCCAGGAGGGTCGCGCCGAGAAGGCGCTCGACGCCATCAAGGGCATGCTGTCGTCCCGCGCGCACGTCATGCGCGACGGCACGGTCAGCGACGTCGACGCCGAGACCCTGGTCCCGGGCGACGTCATCCGGGTGCGCCCGGGCGACCGCGTCCCGGCCGACGCCCGCCTGCTGGAGGCGACGAACCTCCAGGTCGAGGAGGCCGCCCTGACGGGCGAGTCGGTCGCGTCGGTCAAGACGACCGACGTCGTCGCCGAGAAGGCCAACGTCGGCGACCGCACCTCCATGCTGTTCTCCTCCACGCTGGTCGTGGCCGGGACGGGCACCGCCGCCGTGACCGGCACCGGTGCGGACACGGAGATCGGCCGCATCCAGACGATGATCTCCGAGGCCGACGAGATGGACACGCCGCTCGCGCGGACGATGGCCGCGTTCGGCAAGCGCCTGGCGATCATCATCCTCGGCATGGCCGCGGTCATGGTGGTCATCGGCATGCTGCGCGGCATCTCCGGCCCGGAGCTCGTCTCCGCGACCATCGGCTTCGCCGTCGCCGCCATCCCCGAGGGCCTCCCTGCCCTCGTCACCATCACCCTGGCGCTCGGTGTGCAGGCGATGGCCCGGCGCAACGCCATCAGCCGCAAGATGGCCTCGGTCGAGGCGCTCGGCTCGGTCTCGACCATCTGCTCGGACAAGACCGGCACGCTCACGCAGAACGAGATGACCGTGCGGCACGTGTCCACGCGCGCCGGCGAGTACGACGTCGAGGGCACCGGGTACGCGCCCGTGGGCCGGGTCGTCACGTCCGACGGCGCCCCGGCGTCGTCCGCCGACGTCACCGCCGTGGCCGAGGTCATGGCGCTGTGCAACGACGCCCACCTCGAGCAGGACGGCGAGCGCTGGAAGCTCATCGGCGAGCCGACCGAGGGCGGCGTCCTCGTGTTCGGCCGCAAGGCGGGCGTCACGGGCGAGGGCTGGAGCCGCCTCGCGGAGATCCCCTTCGACTCCGCCACCAAGTACATGGCGACGCTCGCGCAGGCCCCCGACGGGTCCCGGCACGTCCTGGTCAAGGGCGCGCTCGACTCCGTCCGCGCCCGCTGCACCACCCAGCTCGGCGCCGACGGCAGCCTCGAGCCCTTCGACGCGGACTTCTGGGACGCCGAGATGGCGGCCCTGGCCGGCCAGGGGCTGCGCGTGCTCGCCGCCGCCCGTCTGGAGGCGCCGGGGTCGCTCGACAGCCTGCCCGAGGACGGCCCGCGCGGCCTGACGATGGTCGGCATCACCGGCATCGTCGACCCGCCGCGCCCCGAGGCCATCGCCGCCATCGCCGAGGCCCGCGAGGCCGGCATCGCGGTCGCGATGATCACGGGCGACCACGCCGACACCGCCAAGGCCATCGCCCTGGAGATGGGGATCATCGACTCCCCGGACGCCCCGACGCTCACGGGCGCCGAGCTGCAGGCCATGGCGGACGTCGACCTCGCCGAGGTCGTCCAGTCGGTGCACGTCTACGCGCGCACCAGCCCCGAGCACAAGATCCGCATCGTGCGCGCCCTGCAGAAGCACGGCGAGGTCGTGGCGATGACCGGCGACGGCGTCAACGACGCCCCCGCGCTCACGCAGGCGGACATCGGCGTGGCCATGGGCATCAAGGGCACCGAGGCGACCAAGGAGGCCGCGGACATCGTCCTGGCGGACGACAACTTCGCGACCATCGAGCGTGCGGTGGCCGAGGGCCGGCGCATCTACGACAACATCCGCAAGGCCGTGCTGTTCATGCTGCCCACCAACGGTGCGCAGTCGCTCGGCCTGCTGTTCGCGGTGCTGCTCGGCTGGACGGTCCTCCCGCTGCTTCCCGTGCAGGTGCTGTGGATCAACATGGTCACCTCCGTGACGCTCGCCCTGCCGCTCGCCACCGAGCCCGGCGAGCCGGACGTCATGCGCCGCGCGCCGCGCGACCCCAAGACGCCGCTCATCACGCCGGACTTCCTGCGACGGATCCTCGTCGTGTCGGTCCTCATCGGCGGCGCCTCGCTGCTGGTCTTCGCCGCGGAGTTCTACGGGTTCCTCGGGTTCGGCGGGCACCGCGACGGCGCCCTGGCTCAGTCGGCGGGTCTGACCATGCTGACCCTCGGCCAGGTGGCCTACCTGTTCAACTGCCGCTTCATGACCCGCTCGTCGCTGACCCTCGACGTGTTCAAGGGCAACAAGGCCATCGTGTGGGCGGTGGGCACGCTCGTCGCCCTGCACGTGTTCTTCCTGTACACGCCGTTCATGCAGACCCTCTTCCGCGTGACCGGGATCGGGCTGCGCCAGTGGCTGCTCAGCATCGGCGGGTCGGTCGTGATCTTCCTCGTGATCGAGGTCGTCAAGGCGGTCGACCGCCGGCGCCACCCGGCGGTGACCCGTATGCGTGCCTGACCGTCCGTCAGGCACACGACAGCGGGTGGGTGTCCCTTCGGGGACACCCACCCGCTGTCGTCTGCGGTGGACCGGGTCAGGCGTCGAGCGCGTCCAGGACGCCGTCGGGCATGGCGTAGCCGTGCTCGGGGCCCGGGTAGGCGCCGGTGCGGACCTCGTCGGCATAGGCGGCGATGCCCGCGGTCATGCCGTCGAGGACGGAGGCGTACCGCTTGACGAACTTCGCGGCGCGGCCCTCCGTGAGACCCAGCAGGTCGTGCAGCACGAGCACCTGACCGTCGACGTCGGGGCCCGCGCCGATGCCGATCGCGGGGACGTGCAGCATCGGGTGGATGGCCGCGGCGAGGTCCGAGGGGATCGCCTCGAGCACCAGGGAGAACGCGCCGGCCTCCTGGACCGCGAGGGCGTCGTCGCGCACCCGGCGCGCCGCCTCGACGGTGCGGCCCTGGGCCGAGAACCCGCCGAGCGCCACCGCCGTCTGCGGCGTGAGGCCGACGTGGCCCATCACCGGGACGCCCGCCGACGTGATGGCCCGGATGCGTGACGCCGGGACCCGGCCGCCGCCCTCGAGCTTCACGGCGTCGGCGCCGGCCTCCTTGACGAACCGGACCGCCGTCGCGACGGCCTGCTCGTCCGACACCTCGTACGAGCCGAACGGCAGGTCGACGACGACGAGCGCCGTCGTCGTGCCCCGGCGCACCGCCGCGGCGAGCACGAGCATCTCGTCGACCGTGACGGGCACGGTCGAGTCGTAGCCGAGCTGCACCTGGGCGCCCGAGTCGCCCACGAGCACGATGTCGACGCCCGCCCGCTCGGCCGCGCGGGCCGCCGGGTAGTCGTAGGCGGTGACCATGACGAGCTTCTCCCCCGCGGCCGCGCGTACGGCCAGCGAGGGCGGCGTCACACGCTTCCGGGCAGGGGCGGCGTCCGACGCGGCGGGGAGCGCGCTCGTGCGAGCGGGGTGCACGCTCGTGCGAGCGGGGTGCACGCTCATGCGAGCGGGCTGTCGAGGAGCGTCGCGACGGCGTCGTCGACCTGGATGACGCGGTTCGTGCCGCGCTCCACGTGGACCACCGTCGGCTCGTACGTCGCGAGCTCGGCGCGGTCGTACTGCGCGTACGAGATGACGATGACCGTGTCCCCCGTGTGCACCAGGCGGGCGGCCGCGCCGTTGACCTGGATGGTGCCGGAGCCGCGCTCGCCCGCGATCGTGTACGTCTCGAACCGCGCACCGTTGTCGACGTCGACGACGTGGACCTGCTCGTGCTCGAGGATGTCGGCCGCGTCGAGCAGGTCGGCGTCGATCGTGATCGAGCCGACGTAGTGCAGGTCGCTGCCGGTGATCGTGGCGCGGTGGATCTTGGACTTCAACATGGTGCGCTGCATCAGCGTGCTCCGAAAGGGTCGATCAGCAGGTTGTCGATGAGGCGGACCTCGCCCACGCGCGCGGCGACCAGCGCGAGGGCGGGACGGTCCAGGGTAGCGACCGGCTCGAGGGTGTCCGGGTCGGCCAGGGCGAGATACTCCGGCGCGACGCCGGCGGTGGCGAGCTCCTTGAGGCCCGCGTCCCGGGCGGTCGCGGCGTCCGCGCCGTCGTCGGCGGCCCCCTGCACGGCCCGCAGCGCGCGGCTGAGCGCGAGCGCGCGCACGCGGTCGTCCGGGCTGAGGCGGACGTTGCGGCTCGACATCGCGAGGCCGTCGGGCTCGCGGACCGTCGGGCCGACCTCGATCCGCACGGGCAGCCCCAGGTCGGCGACGACGCGACGCACGACGACCACCTGCTGGGCGTCCTTCGCGCCGAACCACGCCGCGTCCGGCGCCACCGCGACCAGCAGCTTGGCCACCACCGTGGCGACGCCGTCGAAATGCCCGCGGCCGCGCTCGGCGCCCTCGAGCGTCTCCGTGACCGGGCCGGTCACCGTGACCGTCGTGGCGTACCCGCTCGGGTACAGCTCCGGCGCCTCCGGGGCGAACACGAGGTCGGCGCCGGCGCTCGCGGCGAGCGCGACGTCCGCGTCCTCGGCGCGCGGGTACGCGGCGAGGTCGGCGGGGTCGTCGAACTGCGTCGGGTTGACGAACACCGACACGACGACGACGTCGCTCCCCGCGCGCGCGGCACGGATCAGCGACAGGTGACCCTCGTGCAGCGCGCCCATCGTGGGCACGAGGCCGATCCGCCGCCCCGCGGCCCGGTGCGCGCCGACGGTCTCGCGCAGCTCCGCGACGGTCCGGACGATCCTCATGCCTGCTCCTTCGTCGGGGCGCCGGCGCGGCTCGCCGCGAGCGCCCGTGTCGCCTGTGTCAACGCGTCGAAGGCCCCGATCGCTTCCGGGGCGCGGTCGGCCACGACGGCGCGGTGCGCGGCGACGGTGGCCTCGTCGCCGCGGGCGACCGGCCCGGTGAGGGCGTCGCCCGGTCCGAGCCGGGCCCAGTTCTCGACCGTGGCGCGGACGAGGGGCACGAGGGCGTCGCGTCCCACGCCCGCGGTGGCGGCGAGCCGCTCGGCGATCCCTTCGAGCGTGACCAGGTAGTTCGAGGCGATGCAGGCCGCCGCGTGGTAGGCGACGCGGTCGGCGTCGTCGATCTCGAAGGGCACGAGCCCGAGGGTCTCGGCGATGCCGCGTGCCACGGCGAGGGCGGCGGCGTCGGCGCCCGCGACGGCGGCGGGCACGCCCGCGAGGTCGGCGCCCGCGGCGGTGACCGTCATGAGGGGGTGCACGCTGAACGCGCGCGGGCTCGCGAGCGGGGCGAGGGAGGTGGCTCCGGAGAGGTGGCCGACGTACGGCCCGGGGGCGACGAGCGCGGCGGCGGCGGCGATGGCGTGGTCGGGCACGGCGAGCAGCACGACGTCCGCGCCGGCGCCCGTGGCCCCGCGGCCGAGCGGCCCGTCGACGTCGACGCCCGCGGCGCGCAGGGTCGCGGCGACCGACCGTCCCATCCGCCCGGCGCCGACGACGGCGACGCGGCCGGCGACGTGCGCGCGCGGCGTCACCGAGGTGTCCTGCGAGGGGGGCATGGCTGCACAGCCTAGCCGCCCCCGGGGGCACGACCAGGGCCCGGACCTGTGACGGAGGCGTCAGCCGGGCGCGGAACGCACGGTCAGGGGCCGACCTCGAGCACGCCGTGCGCACCCTTCTCGCCGAGGGCCATCGCGTGGTCGACGAACGGGTAGCGGCCCGCCTCCCTCGGGACCAGCTCGACGAAGCCGCCCTGGGCGGCGCCGAGCGGGAGCACCTGGGCGCCGGTCGTGCCCTGGGTCAGCCCGTCGGTCGAACGGCCGCGGTACACGCTGTAGGCGCCCTCGGACCAGACGGTGTCGAACTGCGCGCCGACGACGTGGAACGTCAGCCCGAGGCTCGGGCCGGCGTCGAGCACCCAGAACCGGACGCGCTCCCCCGCGGTCGCCGTGAGGGGGTGGGCGTCGTACTGGAAGGCGCGCCCGTTGAACGCGACGACGTCGGGCGCCGCCGCCGCGGCCTTGGCGGCGTCGGCGGGGCCGCCGTCCTGCCCGAGGTAGACCTCGGACTGGACGAGCACGTAGGAGCGGTCCGCGGGCTCGAGCCCGTCCGGCTCGATGACGACGGCGCCGAACATGCCGTTCGCGATGTGCTGCGTCATCGGCATGGTCGAGCAGTGGTAGAGCCAGACGCCGGAGCGGTCCGCGGTGAACGTGTACTCGAGGGACTGGCCGGGCTCGATGGTGCGCATGGGCTCGTCGGGGGCGACCTCGCCCGCGTGGAAGTCGATCGAGTGGCCCATCGTGCCCGCGTTGACGAGCGTGACGTGGAACGTGTCGCCGACGCGGCCGTGGAGCGTGGGTCCTGGCGAGGTGCCGTCGTACGTCCATGTCTCGCGCGTGCGGCCCGGCGTGACCGGGTCCTCCTGCTCGGTGACCGCGAACGTGTACCGGTGCTCGGTCGGCCCGTCCCCGACGGGAGCGGCGGCAGCTCGGCCGGGTGCGCCGGGGTGGCCTCGGCGACCTGCATGAGCTCGGCCATGGTGGGCGCGCCGTCCGGCGTGCCGGCGGGCATGTCCATGCCGGCCATGGCGTGGCCGGTCCCGCCCTGGCCGGTCGCCTCCGTCACCCGGACGTGCACGACCATCCCCATCTGCCGGTGCCCGGGCAGCGAGCACCACCCCTCCAGGTCGGCGCCGACCACGCCGACGTCGACGGTGCCGCGCGCCCCGGGCGCCAGGGGCTCGGTGCCCGCGCCGTCGGCGAAGACGAGGTCGTGCCGCTGGTCGCCCGTGTTGACCAGGGTGACCTCGAGGCGGTCGCCCCTCGGCACCTCGATGGTGGCCGGGGTGAACGCCATGCCGTGGACCTCGACGGTCGCCCGGGTGGTGTGCCCGGTGGGCGTGACCGGCGCGGCCCCCGCCACGACGGCGGGACCGCCGGGCGGCGCTGGATCCGCCGCGAGCGCCGGCCGTACGAGGAGCGCGGCGAGCGCGAGCACCACCACGACGACGACGCCCACCACGGCGGCGCCGGCCCGGGAGACGGGCGTGCCCTCCTGGCCGGGCAGGGGCCGGGCCCCGGTGGGTCGGGGGTCGGTCACGGCTGCCTCCGGAGCGGTCGGTCCAGGGTGGTGGGCATCAGCCCGGTGGCGGTGGGCGGCGTCGGCTCGGGGCCGACGGCGGCCGCGCGGGCCCGCCGGGCGCGGCCCTGCGCGGCGCCCGCCCGGGCGAACAGGACGACGTCGAGGGCGAAGCACGCGACGACGAGCACCCAGAGCGCGGTGCGCGGTCCGGCGCCCGTGGCCGTGGTGACGGCGAGCAGGGCGACGGCGGCCTGCCGGGCCGCGAGGCGCGCGGGGGCGGCCGTCTCGAGCACGCCGATGCCGACGCGCACGACCTCGGGCCCGCCGCCGACGACGACCGGCATGAGGTAGGTGAGCGCTCCGACGAACACCTGCCCGACGCCGCCCGCGCCGAGCACCGCGAGCCAGCCGAGGTCGGCGTCGCGCAGGGCCGCGCCGTCGGCGGCCGTGAAGGCGTGCAGCGCGACGGCCGCGAGGCACACCACGACCCAGCCGAGCCCGGACGCCGTCGTCCACGGGGCGTAGCCGCGCACGCCCTTGGCGCGGGCCGCGAGCACGAGCGGCACGGCGACGCCGTCGGCGAGCCCGGCGGCGAAGACGAGCAGGCCGACGCCGACACCCGGTATCCAGCCGAGCGCGGCGGCGAGGCCGGCGCCGCCGATGCCGGCGGCGAGCACGGGCAGCGCGCGCAGCGACCGTGCGACGGCCCCGGGCGCCATCGGGGTGCGCAGCATGGTGGGCCCGAGGGTCACGATCGTCCCGGCGATCGACAGGCCCACCCAGCCGCCGACGTTGACGAGGGCGTGCGCGAGCGTGAGGTCGTCGCGCGCGGCGAGCAGCCACGCGGGGGCCCCGGCGTCGAACATCGCGACCGTGAGGAACCCGGCGAGCACGCACCCGACCACGAGGAACGCCGACGCGGCGACGTAGTAGCGCACGACGACGGCGAAGCGCGACGCGAACCGCCCCTGTGCGGCGCGCAGCAGGTCCCACCCGTGCCACGCGACGACGGCCCCGACGAGGCCCGCGCAGGCGACCGTGCCCCACGTGCCGGCCGTCCACATCGACGCGACGAGCCCGGCCAGGGCGGCGTTGAACGCGAGCGACCGCCACAGGGCGTGCCTCCCGCCGCGCACGTCGTCGGGCCGCAGGTGCAGCAGCGCCTTGGCGAAGTACCAGGACCACTGGAGGATCCCGTTCGTCAGCACTCCCAGGGTGACCACGTGGATCGTGGTCCACAGCGGCTGCGGCAGCACGCCGCGGGCGAGCACCGCGAGCGCCGCGACGACGACGGCGGCCACGAGCCAGAAGGTGGTCATCCGGTCGGTGCGGGGGCTGCGCCTAGCCATCGTGCGGCTCCGTGCGCCCGAGCCTGCCGAGGACCCCGGACACCAGGCCCACCGTCACCACGAGGAACGCGAGCAGCGCCACGACGGACACCGTGCCGCCCACTTGCCAGGCGCCGTCGGCCGCGCGCGCCGCGGCGAGCACGCGCACCAGCAGGCCGCCCTGGAGCAGCCCCCACACGGCCCACATCACGGGGTGGTACGGCACCGGCCGGCGCACGACCGCCGGCACGATGACGGGGGCGTGCGCGATGATCATCGACAGCACGAACCCGATGGTCAGGGCGTGGACGACGACGTCGTACGCGAAGCCGGCGAGCACGGGCCCGCGCACCACCCATGTCAGCGCGGCGACGAGCGCCCACCCGTAGCCGGCGAGCATGCAGACGGCGACGAACCGCACCAGCCCGGTCGCGCGCACGGTGCGGCGGGCGACGTCGTGCACGGCGACGTCGACGACGAGCACGCCGAGCGCGAGCCCGAGCAGCGGGTAGCCCCCGGCGGGCACGAGCAGCGTGGCGACGAGCGCGACGACGACGGCGCACGACTCTGCGAGCACGCGCGCCTCGGTGGCGCCCGCGAGGAACGCGACGCGGGCGAGCTCGAGCCGCTCGCCCACGATGGTGAGCACGAGCAGCCCGGCCCACCACGGGACGATCTGCGCGACCTCGAACCCGCGCGCCCACAGCGCCGCGCCGCCGAGGCCGGCGAGCGCGCCGAGCAGCTGGACGAGCACGGCGTACGACTGCTGGCGGCGCCAGACGGCGAGGTAGACCGCGGCGAGCACGCCCATCGACGCGACCCACGCGCCGCCCGGCACGGCACGCCCGCCGGGGAGCGGTGCGCCCGCCACCTGGGCGACGAGCAGCAGCGACCCGAGCCCCGCCGCGACGGGGGCGGCGTACCCCCACCCGGCGCGGGACCTGTCGGCGGCGCCGCTGCGCAGCGCGACGGCGCGCTCGAGCGTGATGGCCGTGCCGAGGAACCCGAACACCATGAGGACGCCGTGGGCGTCGGCCAGCGACGCGGACCGGACGGGGGCCGCCACACCGAGCCGCAGCAGGGCGGCGTCGAGCCCGGACAGGGCCGCGACCAGGGCGAGCACGAGGACGGCGACCCGGCCCCGGGGCACGCGCACGCTCATCGCACAGTCCTCTCGTCGCACGTCGCCGGAACGTCGGGGCGAATATAACGGAGCCTGGTAGTTTCTAACTATGACGGAGGACACGCCCCCCAGCGTCCACACGGCGCTCGCATCGCCCGTGCGCCTGCGGATGCTCGACGTGCTGCGCGCCGCGGTCGACGCGCCCACCGCGCAGTCCCTCGCCGCCGAGCTCGGGCTCCACGTGACCACCGTCCGGTTCCACCTCGACCTGCTCGAGGAGGCCGGGCTCGTCGCGC
Organism: Xylanimonas protaetiae; assembly: GCF_004135385.1. Classification (NCBI taxonomy): domain Bacteria; kingdom Bacillati; phylum Actinomycetota; class Actinomycetes; order Micrococcales; family Promicromonosporaceae; genus Xylanimonas; species Xylanimonas protaetiae. The sequence goes on from NZ_CP035493.1 coordinate 3,192,994, forward strand.
GCGAGACCCGGCGGGTCGCCCGCCGCGGGCGGCCCGCCGTGCACTACGTCCTCGCGGACTCCGCTCCCCCGGTCCCGGCGTCGACGCGGCGCGCGCGGAGATGGTCGGCGCGCTCGCCGAGGCCCTCGCCTCGCCGGACCCCGCCGGACCCGACGCCGCGCGGGCCGCGGGACGCCGCTGGGCCGACCGGCTGCCCTCCCCCCGGGGCGACGCCCGCACCGCGGTCACCGACGCGTTCGCCCGGCTCGGGTTCGGCCCGGAGCGCGCCGGCGACGACGTCGCCCTGCGCACGTGCCCGTTCCGCGCGGCGGCCGAGGCCCACCCGCAGGTGGTGTGCCAGGTGCACCTCGGGCTCGCCGAGCGCCTCGCCGCCCGCGCCCGCGACGGCGACGCCATCCGGGTGGGTCTGCGGCCGTTCGTCGAGCCGAACCTGTGCGTCGTACTCCTCCGGGGCGCCGGTGCGCACACCCATTAAGTCGGAGTAGCATCCGGCTTATTCGGGGGTCGACCCCGTCGGTGACACCAAGGAGCACACCGTGAGCGAGTCCGTCGAGATCCTGAGGTCCGCACCCGCCGCCGGCGGCGACCCCACGTCCGGAGGTGCGTGCGGCTGCGGCGAGCACGCCGCCGAGACCCCCGTGCTCGACGTGCGCACCATCCCGCACGCCGTCCGCCACGGAGCCGTGTTCGGCGCCTTCGACCAGATCCGTCCCGGCGACTCGCTCGTCATCATCGCGCCGCACGCTCCGCTGCCGATGCTCGCCCAGCTCTCGCAGCGGGCGCCCATCGAGACCGAGTTCCTCGTCGAGGGACCGGTGGAGTGGCAGGTGCGCATCACCCGCCGGACCGCCTGATCCGCGGGACCCGTCGGACGGCGACGGGTGACGCGTGCGGCATCACGACGTTGTGACACCGCTGCGCCTTCAGGCTAGGCGGGCAGCGCCCCCCACCCGGGGGGCGCTGTCCGTCTCCGAGCGGGTCTGCGGCCGAGACGGACCTCACCAGCCACCGCAGCGTGCACACGACGCCGTTGCCGTTCCGTGACCTTCGGGCGCTCCTACCCTCGACGAGTCCCCATCGCCGTCACGAGGCCCCGCCATGCCCCAGCAGTACCCGAGCCGGTCCTCGGTGCACCACCCCGTCAGGCCGCTCCCGGCCCCGCGTGCCGCCGGCGACGACCTGGGCACCCGCTCCGAGCGCCGCCTCGCCGTGCGCGCCGCCGAGCGCCGCCGCCGCGCGCTGCGCCGCCGCGCGATGCACACCGGCTCGGTCGCCGCGGTCACCTCCGCCATCCTGCTCGCGGGCGTCACCATCGACCAGGCCGCCTCCGCGCCCGAACCCCGGGACGACGCCACGCAGGCCGACGACGGCATCCTCGTCGTCGGCGAGCGGGTCTCCGCCGCCAGCCGGTCGGGCGACCGCGGCCCCGCCTACCTCGTCACGGCCGGGTCCGCGGACGCCGACGCCGGCTCCGCAACCCCCACGGTCCTGGCCCGCGACCTCGCCGGCGAGACCATCACGAGGGCCTCCGAGCTCGTCGCCACCGAGGCACGCACCACGCCCGCGCTGCGCGAGGAGGTGCTCGGCGCCTCCGCCGTCGTGCTCGAGCTGATCCGCCGCGCCGAGACGGTCGACGGCCACGAGGCCGAGGCCACGGACGACCCCGAGCTCGTCGCGGCCGTCGACGCAGCGATCGACGCCGCGGCCGAGAGCCTCGGCGCGGAGGTCGACGACCCCGCCGTGGACGCCGAGGTCGTCGCGTACGCCCTCGAGCGCGCCGCGTCCGACCTGGAGACCGTGCTCGCCGCCGCGACGCCCGCGTCCGTCGAGGTGGCCCCGGCGGCCCTGACGCCCACCGGCGTGCTCGACGAGCAGGTCGCCCTCGGCGTCGCCGACGCGGAGCGCTTGCGCTCGCTCTCCACCGTCACGGAGGGCCACTCCAACGGCCGCCTGCCGGCGTACGCCCTCACGAGCCTCTCGTGGGCCCCGCGCCACCGCCTCCGCCCCGACGCCGCCGCCCAGTTCGAGCGCCTCAACATCGCGTTCCGCGCGCGGTTCGGCCACGACATCTCGATCACCGACTCGTACCGCTCCTTCGAGGGGCAGCTCGCCGCGCGGCGCAACCGCGGGCACCTGGCGGCCACCCCCGGCACGTCGCTGCACGGCTGGGGCATCGCCGTCGACCTCGGCTCCGGCATCAACCGCTTCGGCACCGCGACGCACCGCTGGATGCGGGAGAACGCGCCGAAGTTCGGCTGGGAGCTGCCGCCCTGGGCCCGCCAGAACGGCTCCAAGCCGGAGCCGTGGCACTGGGAGTTCGAGGGCGTGCCCGTCACCGTCGCCTCCTGAGGCGACGGCCCCCGCCGGTCACGAGACCCCCGGCGACCGACGAACCGTCGAGCGCCGCGCCACGGGGCACCGCCATCGGCGACGACCCGCGGCCGGACACCCACCCGCCTGCCGAGAATGGGCGCATGCAGCCTGACGAGACGAAGGCGCGGGTCACCCGCGCCGCCTGGTCCGTCTTCGCCGCCTACGCGGCCGCGGGCTTCGCCATCGGCACCCTCGCCTCGCGGCTCCCGGCCGTGCGTGCGGGGCTCGGCCTGACCAGCACGCAGATGGGCATGGTGCTCCTGCTGTGGTCGCTCGGCTCCGTGCTCGCGCTGCCCCTGTCGGGCACCGTCGCGGCCCGGCTCGGCGCCCGCCGGTCGGCCGCGTCCGCGTCCGTCGTCGCGGGCCTCGGGCACCTGACCCTCGCGCTGGCCGTGGCGCTCGGCAGCGCCCCGCTCGCGGTGGCCGGCCTGTTCGCGGCCGGCATCGGCGAGGGCACCTGGAACGCCGCGACGAGCCTCGAGGGCGCCTCGGTCGAGCGCCGCCTCGGCTACCCCGCGATGTCCCGCTTCCAGGCGGGCGAGTCCCTCGGCATGGTGACGGGCTCCGTCGTCGGCGCGCTCATCGCCGCGACCGGGCTGCCGCTGTTCGCGCACCTCGGCCTGTCGGCCACCGTCGCCGTCGTCACGGGCGTCCTCAGCGCGCGCGCCTTCCTCCCGCTGCTCGACGCCGCGGGCGAGGCCGGCGCCCCGGCACCGCGGCGCGGCAGCACCGTGCGCGGGGCGCTGGCGGCGTGGCGCGAGCCGCGCACCCTCATGATCGGCCTCGTGATCCTCGGCGCGGCGCTCGCGGAGGGCTCCGCGAGCGACTGGACGGGCCTCGCGCTCGTCTCGGGGTTCCAGACGTCGGAGTCGGTCGCCGCGACGGGCGTCGCCCTGTTCTACGGCTCGATGCTCGTGATGCGCCTGGCCGGGTCGTCGCTGGTGGGGCGCCTCGGCCGGGTCGCGACGCTGCGCCTGTGCGCGGGCGCGGTGCTCGCGGGCCTCGCGCTCTTCACGTTCGCGCCCTGGCTGCCCCTCGCCATGGCCGGCTCCGTCCTGTGGGGCATGGGCGCGGCCCTCGGCTTCCCGCTCGGCGTCTCGGCAGCGTCCGACGACCCGTACAAGGCCGCGATGCGCGTCTCGGTCGTCTCGACGATCGGGTACACGGCGTACGTCATCGGCCCGGGCGTCATCGGCGTCGTCGCCGCGCACCTCGGCTACCGCGGGGCGCTGGCCGTCGTCGCGGCCCCCGTGGTGATCGCGATGGTCGCGGCCCGCGCGGCGCGGCCGCTCCCGCCGGTGACCCGTCGCCCGACCGCCGCGGCCCGCCCCTCCCGCGCGGACGCCGCGCGCCGCCGGCCCGCGCCCGCCGGCGCGCGCTGACGGTCAGGCCGGGGCGTCGCCGGCCAGCCGCTCGCCGATGCGGTCGAGCGCCCCGGCGACGTCCCACGCGGGCGGCAGGAGCTGCTCCATGATCCCGCCCACCGTCCAGCACGCCGCGAGCGCCATCGCGGTGTCGAGGTCGTCGCGCGTGGGCTCGCCGACGGTCCCGGCACGCAGGTACCGCACGCGCCCGGCGAGGTTGCGGAGCGACTTCTCGGCCATGGGCACGAACGCCGGCCGCGCCTCGGGGTGCCGCAGGGCGTAGAGGTACGCCTCGAGGGAGAGCATGACGTCGGCGAGCCCGTGCTCGCCGGGGCCCGGCTCGCCCAGCGGCAGGGTCGGGTCCTCGAGACCGGACTCGCTGGCGTCGTTGGCCTCGCGGACGAGCGTGACGAAGAGCTCCTCCTTCGAGGAGAAGTGCGCGTAGAGGGCGCCCTTGGTGTAGCCGGCGGCCTTGGCGAGGTCGGCGACGGAGGCGGCCTCGTAGCCGTGCTCGGCGAACACCGACCTCGCGGCCCCGAGCAGGTCGGCCCGGGTCTGCTCGGCCTTGGTGGTGCGGGCCGCGCGGCGCGCCCGGGCGGCACCGGACGCGCCCGCGAGCTCGCGCGACAGCTCCGCGGCGGCGTCGTTGAGCTCGGTGGCGATCTCGCGCCCGACGTCGGCGCCGACGTCGGCGAGGCCCTGCCCGAGGGCGCGGCTCAGGCCCGAGATGGCGTCCTTGAGGGCGCGGGACGCGGCGCGCAGGTCGTCGGTGTCGCTCATACGAGGAGGCTACATGCCGATCGGTACGACGAGCCGGGCGAAGTACAAACCGATCGGTATGCGCCATGGTGGCCACCGGTGTAGCGTCGCATCCGTACTGTTCAGTTCATACCGAGCGGTATCCGCTCGCCGACACGTCCCAGGAGCGAAAGATGACCAACGACGTCCTCGTCGTGACGGGCCTGAGCAAGCGCTTCGGCTCCGGACCCGGAGCCGTCCAGGCCAACGACGCCGTCGACCTGACCGTGCACGCCGGCCAGGTGGTCTGCCTGCTCGGCCACAACGGCGCCGGCAAGTCCACCCTGGTCAACCAGGTGGTGGGCCTCACCCTCCCCGACGCGGGCACCGTCGTCCTCGACGGCGTCGACGCCGTCGCCGACCCCGCCCGGGCCCGTGCCCTGGCCTCCGTCCAGGCCCAGGCCAACGTGCCGATCACGGGTCTGACCCCGCGCACGGCGATCGCGCTCGTGGGCCGCATCCGCGGCCTGCGCAAGGCCGACGCGCTGCGCCGTGCCGACGAGCTGCTCACGGCCCTCGACCTCCAGCCCTGGGCCGACAGGTCGGCCGAGAAGGTCTCCGGCGGCGTCGCACGCCTCACGGCGTTCGCCATGGCCGCCGTCGCCCCCGGCCGCCTCGTCGTGCTCGACGAGCCCACCAACGACGTCGACCCCGTGCGCCGCCGCCTGCTGTGGGCGGAGATCCGCCGCATCGCCGACGCCAGCGCCGGCATCCTGCTCGTCACCCACAACATCCACGAGGCCGAGCACGTCGTCGACGACGTCGTCCTCCTCGACGCCGGGCGCGTCGTCGCGCACGGCACGCCCGCCGCGCTGGTCGCCGCCCACCCGGGCGACACGCTCGAGGACGTCTACATCCGCCTCGTCGGGCACGAGCCGCCCCCCGGGCAGGCCGCCACCGTCCCGTCGAGCACCGCGAGGGCCGCCGCATGACCACGTCGACCATCTCCCCCACCCTCGCCGGCACGGGCCGCGCCGCGACCGCGCGGCAGCTCGGGCTCGTCGTCCAGTGGCAGGCCCGCCGCATGGCGAACTGGCTCCCGCTCCTCGTCGTCGTGCAGGTCCTGCTCTCGGTCACCACGGTGTTCGGCTACGGCCTGCTCGTCGGCACGCCGCCGCCCGAGGCCGCCGCGTTCCTCGCGACGGGCGCGGCGACCGTCACGCTCATCATGGTCGGGCTCGTCATGGCACCCCAGCAGGTCGCCCAGGCCCGCACCGAGGGCTCCTACGCGTGGATGCGCACCCTGCCCGTGCCGCGCTGGGTCTTCCTCGCCGCCGACCTGCTCGTCTGGTCGCTCGTCGCCCTGCCGGGCACCGTGCTCGGTGTGCTCGCGGGCGCCTGGCGCTTCGACGTCGACCTGTCGGTCTCGCCCTGGGTCGTCGTCGCGGCACCGCTCGTCTCCCTCGTCGCCGCGACGGTCGGGTACTCCATGGCGACCGTGCTGCCGCCGGCCGTCGCGCAGCTGCTCACCCAGGTGATCGTGTTCCTGGTGCTGCTGTTCTCGCCCATCTCGTTCCCCGCCGACCGCATGCCCGGGTGGCTCGCCGCGGCGCACGCCTGGCTGCCGCTCGAGCCCATGGCCGACCTCATGCGCTCGACGCTCATGAGCGACACGTTCGCGATGCCGCTGCGCTCGACGATCGTGCTCGCGGCCTGGACGGCGGTCGCGCTGCTGGGCGCGGGGCGGGCGCTGACCCGGCGCAGCTGACGGCTCGTGAGGGGGGCGTCCGCCGGCTCAGGCCGGCGGGCGCCCCTCGTCACGCGGATGTCACACGACGCGCTGCCGTCTCGTCACGTGACCAGAGGCGCGATCCCGCGCCGCGCACCCGGAAGGAGCCTCGCATGCCCACCCAGGTCCTGGTCCTCGGCGGCGGCTACGCCGGCGTCATGGCGGCCAACCGCCTCACCCGGCGCCCCGACGTCGCCGTCACCCTCGTCAACCCGCGCCCGCACTTCGTCGAGCGCATCCGCCTGCACCAGCTCGCCGCCGGCACGCACCCCGCCGCGCAGGAGCTCGCGCACGTCCTGGCGGACGCCGTGCGCGTCGAGGTCGGCGAGGCCGACCGCATCGACGCCGCCGCGCGCACCGTCGCCCTCACGGACGGGGCCACGCTCCCCTACGACTACCTCGTCTACGCCGTCGGCAGCCGCGGCAGCGACGGCGGCGTCCCCGGCGTCGCCGAGCACGCGTTCCCGATCTCCACCTTCGAGGCCGCCACGCGCCTGCACGCGACGCTCGGCCGGCGTGGCGACGTCCCTGTGGTCGTCGTCGGCGGCGGGCCCACCGGCATCGAGGCGGCCGCCGAGCTCGCCGAGACCGGGCACGCGGTCACGCTCGTGTGCGGCGGGCACCTGGGACCGTACCTGCGCGACCCCGCCCGCCGGTCCGTCGCCCGCCGCCTCGCGGAGCTTGGCGTCACCGTGCTCGCGGGCGCGGACGTCGCCCGCGTCGAGGCCGACGCCGTCGTGCTCGCCGACGGGCGGCGCCTCCCCAGCGGCGTCACCGTGTGGGCCGCGGGGTTCGAGGCGAGCGACCTCGCCCGCCGCAGCGGCCTCGCCGTCGACGACGCCGGCCGCCTCCTCACCGACGAGACGCTCACGAGCGTCGACGACCCGCGCGTCGTGGGCGCCGGCGACGCCGTCTCGCCGTCGGGTGTGCCGGAGCCCATGAGCTGCCAGGCCGCGATCCCGCTCGGCATGCACGCCGCCGACACCGTGCTGCACCGTCTCGCGGGCGAGCCGGCGAGGGACCTCGCCAACCCGTTCGTCGGGATGTGCGTCGGCCTCGGCCGCGCCACCGCGACGTTCCAGCTCGCGCACACGAACGACGTCGCCGTCGGCGCCTACCTCGGCGGCCGCACGGGCGGGCGCCTCAAGGAGCTCGTGTGCGTGCAGGTGGTCGAGTCGCTCGCGCGCGAGGCCCGCAGGCCCGGGTCGACGTGGTTCCCCGCGTCGCGGGCGCGGGCACGCTCGCTCGCGCACCCCGTGACGCACGACGCCGCGGGCGCGAGAGTGGTCGCATGACGCGCGCCGAGCAGTTCGAGGAGCTCCGACCGCTGCTGTTCTCGATCGCCTACCGGCTGCTCGGCAGCGTCGGCGAGGCCGAGGACGCCGTGCAGGAGACGTGGCTGCGGTGGGACGCGTCGGGCATCGACCCGGTCTCGCCCAAGTCGTACCTGTCCACGGTGGTCACGCGCGTCGCCATCGACGTCCTGCGGTCCGCCCGCGTGCGGCGCGAGCAGTACCCCGGCCCGTGGTTCCCCGAGCCGCTGCTCCAAGACCCGTACTCCGAGCCGGAGCGGGCCGCCGAGCTCGCCGACTCGCTGTCCACCGCGGCGCTCGTCCTGCTCGAACGGCTCACGCCGCTCGAGCGGGCCGTGTTCGTGCTGCGGGAGGTGTTCGGCTTCGGGTTCGACGACGTCGCCGCCGCCGTCGACCGGTCCGAGGCCGCGTGCCGGCAGCTCGCCGCCCGCGCACGGCGGCACATGGCCGAGAACCGGCCGCGCTTCGAGGCCGACCGCCGCGAGCGCGACGAGCTCGCCCGGCGGTTCTTCGACGCCCTCGAGCACGGCGACGTCGACGCGCTGCGCGAGCTGCTCGCCGCCGACGTCCAGATGGTCGCCGACGGCGGCGGCAAGGGCCCCCTGTGGGGCAAGGGCCAGTTCGCCGGGCTCGACAACGTTGCCCGGATCCTCGCCACGATGGGCCCGCTGCTCGTCCGGGTGGGCGGGCTCCTGGAGGCGCACGAGCTCAACGGCCAGCCGGGCGCGATCCTGCGCGCCGACGACGGCCGCGTGGGCGGCACCATGACGATCGACGTCGTCGACGGGCGGGTCCAGACCATCCGCAGCGTGACCAACCCGGACAAGCTCGGTCACCTGGGGCCGGTCGCGGACGGCGTCAGCCTCATGAAGGAGGCCATGCGGGCGCGACGGCGGTGAGCGGCCCGGGGCGGCCGCGTGCCGTCCGCGCCGTGGCCGTCGGCCACGCCCGTCAGCGGCAGGTGCAGCCGACGGACCGCCCGTGCATCGCGCTCGGGTGCGTGCGGCTGAGCGGGTGGGTCACCCCGACGAGGCGGCGGCCGGCGGCCCCGCGCCGCGTGCGGTCAGTCCTGCGTGGACCTCGCGGGCTGGTGGGAGGCGAAGAACGCCGACCGGCGGTCGGTCGCCGTGTCCACGCTGCCGAGCCGGTCGAACAGCTCGACGCGGCGCGTGTGGCCGGTCTCGGGAAGGGGCTCGCGGAGGCCGACGAGCTCGGCGGCCCCGGCGGGCTCGTCGACCTCCGCCGAGGCTGCGGGAACGACGGCGGGCGCCGGGGCGGCCGGTCCGGCGGCGTCCGGAGCGGCCACGCCGCCGGTGCGCGCCGGGGCGGGCTCGTCGGCGGCCGCCGGGGCAACGACGTCGACGGCGTGCGGCGCGACGTCCCCCGCCTGCGGCGCGGCATCGAGGGCCTCCTGGAGAGCCTCGGCGAACGGCTCGGCCGTGGCGGCCTCGGGCGAGGCGACGTCGTCGGCGTCGGTGTCGTGGCCCGCGGTGTCGTGGCCCGCAGCGCCGCCGTCCGGACCGACGGCGACCGGCGCGGCGACGGCGTTCCGCGACGGGACGGCGACACCGGACGGGGCGGCGACACCGGACGGGGCGAGCGGCGTGCCCGCCTCGGCCGCGAGGGTGTCCGCCTCGGTGGCGAGTGTGTCCGCCTCGGCCGCGAGCTCGCGCAGCGGGGCGACCGCGGCGCGCGCCGCGCGCGGCACCTCGACGCCGCGGCCGACGCCGCGCTTGGCCGAGCTGGCACCGATGAGGTCCAGGCGGCTGCCGTGCTTCTCGGCGGCCTCCAGGCGCTCGACCCACACCTGCATGCGGCCCTCGAAGTCCTCGACGGTCAGGAGGCGCAGCGCGGTGTCGCGCGCCGCGCGCTGGCGCCGGTGCGCGGCACGCACCTTGCGCATGCCGCCGACGTCGCCGGCCGAGTCGACGCGGGCGTCGCGCCACAGCTCGAGCGACGAGACGTACTGGTGGACGCGGTGCTCGCGGCGGCGCTCCTCGAGCGTGTGCCCCGTGACGAGGTGGCGCTCGCCCACGAGCGCGAGGTGCCACATGAGCGCCGCGACGAGCGGCGGCACGAACCGGAACGCGACCATGTAGGGCGTGTTCGCGTCGGGCACGGCCACCTGGTGGAGGGCCGCGAACATGCCGGACGTGCCCGACAGGATCCAGGTGAGCCCGAGCAGCACGCCGTAGGGGCGGCCCTCGAGCGCGGCGTTGCGGGCCATGAGGGCGACGGCGACGAGGCTGACCTCGAGGAAGCCCGCCAGGGCGTACGCCTCGGGGCGTGTCATGTGCGCCACCTCGAGGCCGAACAGCACCATGCCGCTGTAGGCGAGCGCGGTGGCGATGGTCGCGGCGAGGACGACGGCCACCATGGGCAGGTGCCGTCCGCGGTAACGGACAGGCGGGTGCGCCGGGGCTGCCGCGCCGACCGCCGTCTCGAGCTGGGTCACTCTTCCTCCGAAGTATGTGGTGATCAGCGCAGATACGACCATCTGCGCGTTCGGAGGGTCAATCCGCGCCCCCTCGTCGCCGCAGATTTCACCCGCTCCTGCTCGTGCGCGGCGGGGCGGTCCGGGCTACGAGACGGCGGGTGGCTCGTCGACGAGGCCGTGCACGCGCGCGAAGGGGTCCCAGGCGGGGTCGCGGTGGACGTCGAGCTCGGCGACGGTCGCGGCGAGGTCGGCGGCGTCGGGCCCGAGGAGGCGCGCCAGGAGCGCGTGCGCCATGTCCATGCCCGCTGCGACGCCCGACGACGTCCACCGGTCGCGGTCCTCGACCCAGCGCGCGGCGGCGACCCACGCCACGTCCGCGCCGTGCTGCGCCGCCCAGCGGAACGCGGCCTTGTTCGACGTCGCCCGGTAGCCGTCGAGGAGCCCCGCGGCCGCGAGGACGGCCGACCCGGTGCACACGGAGGTCACGAGCGCCGCCGGGGCGGCCCACGCCGCGAGCCACGCCAGGAACGGGGCGTCCTCGACGAGCGCGCGCGTCCCGCGGCCACCGGGGACGAGCACGACGTCCGGCGCCTCCGCCGTGGCGTACGCCGACGTCGCCTCGACGCGCGTGCCCTGCGAGGACCGGACGAGGCCCTCCTGCGGCCCGACCAGCTCGACCCGCACGCGGTCCCCGACGACGCTCAGCAGCTCCACGGGCCCGAAGACGTCGAGCAGCTCGAACCCGTCGAAGAGGACGATGGACACGCGCCTGACCTGGTCCGACATGCGGCGATCGTACGGCCGCGGCCAAGCCGTGGCTCTCGTCCACGTCATCACGCACGGCCCCACGATCGATGCGCGGCTCGTGGGCGCGCAGGGCTCCCACCGCGACGAGTCCGCCACGCTCTGGCTCGACGGCGCGGCGACCAAGCCGCAGCCGTGGCGGGGGCGGCGGGCTCGGCCCGCCGCCCCCGCCGCCGACCGGTCAGATGCTCAGGCCGCAGGTGTACCCGTTGCGGCTCGCCTGCAGCGCGTCCCCGACCTCGTCGGCGTCGCCGACGACGCGGACGTCCGCGACGGCGCGCAGCTGCTCGGCGAGCCCGGCGTCGGGCGTCATGCCGAGCGCGACCACCACGGTGTCGCACGGCAGGAACCGCGCTGTGCCGCCGACCTCGACCTGGACGCCGTCCGCGCCAATCGACGAGATCGTCGCGTTCGGCACGAGCTCGACGCCGTACTCCGTCAGGTCCTTCAGCAGGAAGTAGCGGCGGGCGGCACCCTCGCCCAGCGCCATGCCCGGCAGCTGGTCGACCACGGTCACGGCGCGCCCGGCGGTCGCCAGGTGCAGCGCCGTCTCCGAGCCGATCTCGGCGCCGCCGGCGACGACCACCCGCGCCCCCGTGACGGCCTTGCCCGCCAGGACGTCGCACGCCTCGACGACGTTCGGCCCGTCGAGGCCGGGGATCCCGGGGCGCGCGTGCCTGGCACCGGCGGCGTAGACGACGACGTCGGGCCGCGCGGCGGCGACCGACTCGACCGTGACCTCCGAGCCGAGCCGGACCTCGGCGCCCAGGCGGGCGAGCTCGGCGCCGAGCCACTGGATGTACACGGCGAGCTCCCCCTTGGCCGGCGGGACGGCGCCGAGGCGGAAGTTGCCGCCCAGCTGGCTCTCGCGCTCGTGGACGACGACGCGGTGCCCCTGCATGGCGGCGGCGCGCGCGGCCTCGAGGCCGGCGGGACCGCCGCCGACCACGAGGACGTCCTTGGCGACGTCGGCCTTGACGACCTTGTCGGTGGCCTCGTAGCCCACCGTCGGGTTGACGAGGCAGCGGATGGGTGAGCCGCCGAACAGCAGCGTGATGCAGCCCTGGTTGCAGCCGATGCACGCGCGGATCTCGTCCGTGCGCCCCTCGGCCACCTTCTTGGGGAGCTCGGGGTCGGCGAGCGACGCGCGCGCGAGCGTCACCAGGTCGGCCTGTCCCGCGGCGAGGATCGCGTCGGCGACAGCGGGGTCGTTGACGCGGCCCACGGTCTGCACGGGGATAGACACGACCTTCTTGACCGCCGCGGCGAAGTCGGCGATCCAGCCGGGCTTGACGTACATGGGCTGGACGATCGCCCACGAGGACTCGTAGGTGCCGGCGGAGACGTGGATGAGGTCGATGCCGGCGGCCTCGAGGCGGCGCGCGATCGCGACCGTCTCGGCGATGCCGCGGCCGCCGATGACGAACTCGTCGCCCGAGATGCGGAAGGAGACGGGGAAGTCGGGGCCGCACTTGGCCCTGATGTCGGCGATGATCGCGAGCGGGAACCGCAGGCGGTTCTCGAGCGAGCCGCCGTAGAGGTCGGTGCGCTTGTTGCCGTAGCCCGACATGAACTGCGCAACCAGGTAGCCGTGGCCGCCGTGCACCTCGACGCCGTCGAACCCGGCCTGCTGGGCGCGGCGGGCGGTGTCGCCGAACTGGCCGACGATCGTCTCGATCTCGGGGACGGTCAGCTCGCGCGGCACGTCGCCGGTGATCGGGCCCATGACCGGACAGGGCACGGCCGACGTGGCGACGGGCTGCGTGCCGATGAGGGCCGACGCCGTCTGGCGGCCGGCGTGGTAGATCTGCGCGAAGATCTTGGCGCCGGCCGCGTGCACGCGCTGCGTCAGCTCGCTGTGCGGGGCGATCTGCTCGTCCTTCCACAGGCCCGCGCAGTAGAAGCCCCGCCCCACGGGGTCGACGGCGTAGTCCTCGGTGATGATGAGGCCGAAGCCGCCCTTGGCGCGCTCCTCGTGGTACGCGATGTACTGCTCGGTGGGCATGCCGTCGTCGTCGCAGTACAGCGTGACCATCGCACCGACGGCCATGCGGTTCTTGAGCTCGACGTTCCCCACGGTGAGCGGGGACAGCAGCGACGCGGTCATGGGATCTCCTCAGGGGTTCGCGGGTCGACGGGTGTGACCCTGGAACCGACGCTAGCCAGCGCCGCGCGTCGCGCATCCGGGAGGCGTCGAGAGGGCGCGGGTCGGTCCCGCGGATCCCGCGGACCCCGTCAGAGCACGAGCTCGGGCTGGAGGCGCGCGGCGGTCCACACGCGCTGGCGGCGCGCCAGCAGCGACGTGCCCGCGAGCGCCGCGACCAGCACCACCAGGAGCAGCCCCGCGTCGCGGCCCACGGTGCTCAGCGACCCGCCGTAGAGCAGGTGCCGCAGGCCGTCCACGGACCACGACATGGGCAGGTACCGGTGCACCGAGCGCAGGGGCTCCGGGATGGTCTGCCACGGGAACGTGCCGCCCGCGGTGACGAGCTGCACGAGCATGAGCACGAGCCCGAGGAACTGCCCGGCGGCGCCGAGCCACACGTTGAGCAGCTGCACGATCGCGACGAACGTGACGGAGACGAGCGCGAGGAACAGCGCCGTGCCGAGGCCGTGGGCGACGTCGATGTGCAGCGCCCACCGGGTCACCGAGAACATCGCCGCGGCCTGCACGACGCCGATCGCGGCGGGGACGAGCCACCCGCCGACCGCCGCGGCGACACCCCGGCCTGCCGCGAGGGCCCGCCGGGAGAGGGGTCGCACGATGAGGAACATGACGTAGGCGCCGATCCACCCGGCGAGCGACAGGAAGAAGGGGGCCAGCCCGGCGCCGTAGGTGCCCGCGGCGTCGTGTGCCGCGGCGACGACGGCGACGGGGTCGCCGATCGTCTCCGCGGTGGCCGCGCGCGTGGCGTCGTCGGGGTTCGGCACCTGGGCGGCGCCGTCCGTGAGGCCGTCGCGCAGGGCGGCGCTCCCGTCGGCGGCCTGGCCGGCGCCGGCGCGCAGGGCGTCGGTGCCGTCGGCGAGCGCGGTGGTGCCGGTGCGGAGCGTGGCGCTGCCGTCGGCGAGGGTGGTCGCCCCGGTCGCGAGGGTGCCGACGCCGTCGGCGAGCGAGCGGGCGCCGTCGCGCACCTGCGCGGTGCCGCCGGCGAGCGTCGCCGCGCCGTCCGCGGCCTGGCGGACGCCGTCCGCGAGCGCGGGGGCGGCGTCGGCGAGGGCCGCGGCGCCGTCGGCGACCTGCTGCGCCCCGGCGGCGAGCGCGTCGAGCTGCCCGGTCGCGTCGCCCACCTGCGCGACGACGTCGGAGACCTTCGCGCGGCCGGCGTCGAGCACCGGCGTGAGGGTCGACTCGAGGGCGGCGGCCTGGTCGGCGGTGATGGTGCCCGCGGCGACGGCCGCGTCGAGCCGGGCCTGGACGTCGGTGCGGACCTGGTCGAGCGCGGGGAGCGCCCGCCCGGCGACGTCGCGGACCTGGTCGCCGTACCCGGCGACCGTCGCGTCGCCCGCGGCGACCTGGGCGGCGCCGTCGGCGAGCGCTCGGGCCTGGTCGGGCAGGGCGGCGGTGCCGTCGCGCAGCGTGCCGAGGCCGGCGGCGAGGGCTGCGGCGCCGTCCGCCGCCTGGCTCGCGCCGGTGGCGAGGTCGCGCGACCCGCCGGCGGCCGTGACCGCGCCGGCGGCGAGCTGGGCGGCGCCGTCGGCGAGCCGGGACGCCCCGGACGCCGCCTGGTGCGCGCCGTCGCCGGCCTGGCCGACGCCGGCGGCGAGCCGGGTCGTGCCGTCGGCGAGCCGGGCGGCGCCGTCGGCGGCCCGCGTGAGCTGGGCGTGGACGTCGGCGAAGCCCGCGAGGAACGTGTCGGCGGCCTGCGTGCCCACCTGCGTGGCGAGCGTGTCGCGCACCTTGTCGACGACCTGCGCGGCGATGGTGCGCGCGAGGTAGCTGTTGGTGTCGTCGGTGACGAGGGTCATGGACGCCTGCTGGGGCTCGAGCCGGCCGGCGGACTCGAGGTCCGCGGAGAACGTCGGGCCGAGGACGAGCGCGGCGTCGTACCGGCCGTCGCGCACGCCCTGGTCGGCGGTCGCGGCGTCGGCGACCTCCTGCCAGCCGAACCCGCCGTCGTCGAGGAGGTGGTCGGCGACCTCGCGTCCGTGCGGCCCGGCGTCCTGGACGACGACGGCGGCCGGGACCTGGCCGAGGTTGCCGTACGGGTCGTGGTTGGCGAACAGGTACAGGCCCGCGTAGAGCGTGGGGATGAGCGCGATCGCGGCCAGCGCGGCCTTCGGCAGCGTGCCGGAGCTCAGGCGGCGCAGCTCGGAGAGCGCGAGGCGCAGCGCGGTCATCGGAGGGCTCCCAGGAGGTCGGCGGTGGGTTGCTGGGCCGTCTCGCGCAGCGCGACGACCGGCGGGGTGTGCAGCCCGCGCGTGGCGGGCACGTCCGCACCGAGCGCCCGGGCGGACGACGGCGTCGCGAGCACGAGGACGCCGTAGCCCCGCGCCGCGAGCGACCCGGCGAGCGCCCACCAGTCGGCGGGGTCGCCCCCGTGGCGGTCGGGCAGCGTGAGGACCAGGTAGCGCACCTGCGGCCCACCGGCGGCGAGCTCGGCGAGCAGCGCGGTGCGCACGGCCGCCGGGAGCAGGTCGATCCGCCGGCGCCGTAGCGCCCTGGCGTCGACGGCGGCCGGCCAGCGGCTCCCCCACCGGTCGAGGAACGCCTCGACCCAGGCGTGCACGTCCCGCGGCAGGCCGTGGCGGCCGGAGCACACGAGCCCTTCGGCGACGACGGCGCCCACGGTGAGCACCTCGTCCGGCTCGTCGACGCCGGGCACGTCGACGACGGCGGCCGCGGCCCGCAGCGCGGCGGCACCCGCGGGCGTGGACGCGTCGGCGTTCGGGCTGGTCATGAGCACTCCCCCAGCGTCGGGCACGAGGCGGCCGGCGGCGACGAGCGCGAGCGCGGTGTGCCCGTGGCCCGGCTCGGCGGCGAGCAGCACGCGCTCGCCCTGGGCGAGGGAGAGGTCGAAGGTCTCGAGGAGCGGCCCGTGGCGGCCGGCCACGGAGACACCGGTGAGCTGAAGAGGCATGGGTCCTGGTTCGTGGGCGTTGATCTCTGGTCAACAACGGTACGCCCTCTATTGACCAGTGGTCAACGCCAGGGCAGACTGGCCCCGTGCCCTCCGCTCCCCCGCGCCGCGACGCCGCCGACCGCCGCGCCCAGGTGCTCGCCGTCGCCGTCGGCCTGGCCGAGGAGTCCGGCCTCGACCAGCTCGGTGCCGCGGCCGTCGCGACCCGCGCCGGGGTGTCCAAGCCCCTGGTGTTCCACTACTTCGGCACCGCCGCCGGGCTGCGCCGCGCCGTCGCGCTCACGGCCGTCGAGCACGCCCGCGAGGCGCTCGGCGCGCCGCCGGCGGGCCCCGCCGACCCCGCGGCCGCCGCCGCGCCCCTGGCCGCGTTCCTCGACGCCGTCGTCGCCCGGAGGAGCACCTGGCAGGGCATCTGGCAGGGCGCGCTCGCCGGCGACGCCCCCACGGAGGCCGCCCTCGCCGACCTGCGCACCGGCCTGGTCGACCGGCTCACCGCCGCACCCCGCCGCGCCGACACCCCGCGGGCCCGCCTGCTCACGTCCGGCTGGGTCGCGCTCGCGGAGCACCTCGTCGCGGCGTGGCTCGCGGGCGGCACCGACGTGAGCCGCGACGAGCTCGAGGGCCTCGTCCTCGAGACGTTCGCGCAGCTCGCCGGGGCGCTCACGCGCGACGGGGCCTGACACCCGCAGCCCGAGCGGCGAGTCGTCCCCGTCCGCGGTACGACGGAGAGACCGCGTGACGTCAGGCCTCGGCGTGACAGGCGGCCGCCGGCCGTGCCGGCACGACGACCCGGAGGTCCCCGTGACCGATCGTCAGCTCCAGCGCGCCGTCGTCACGGGCGGCGCGGGCTTCCTCGGCAGCCACCTGTGCACCGCGCTGCTCGCACGCGGCACCGAGGTGGTGTGCCTCGACAACTTCCTTACCGGAGACCCGGCCAACGTCGCCCATCTCGTCGGCGAGCCAGGCTTCCACCTCACCAGCTGCGACGTGACCGACTTCGTGCATGTCCCCGGGCCGGTGGACCTGGTGCTCCACCTCGCCTCCCCCGCCTCACCCGTCGACTACCTCCACCTGCCCATCCACACGCTCAAGGTGGGCGCCATCGGCACGTTCCACGCGCTCGGCCTCGCCAAGGACAAGGGTGCCCGCTTCGTCCTCGCCTCGACGTCGGAGGTCTACGGCGACCCCCAGGTCCATCCCCAGCCCGAGGACTACTGGGGCCACGTCAACCCCGTCGGCCCCCGTGGCGTCTACGACGAGTCGAAGCGCTACGCCGAGGCGCTGACCACCGCCTACCGCGGCGTCCACGACGTCGACACGGGCATCGCCCGCCTGTTCAACACCTACGGCCCGGCCATGCGGTCGGGCGACGGGCGCGCCATCCCGACGTTCATCACGCAGGCGCTCGCGGGCGAGCCGGTCACGGTGGCCGGGGACGGGCGCCAGACGCGGTCGATCTGCTACGTCGACGACCTGGTGCGCGGCGTCCTCGCCCTGGCGGCCTCCGACGACGCCGGACCGGTCAACCTGGGCAACCCCACGGAGCTCTCGGTCGAGCAGATCGCGCGTGACGTCGTGGCGGCGACCGGCTCACGCTCGCCGATCGTGCACGTGGACCGGCCGGTCGACGACCCCCAGGTGCGCCGCCCGGACATCACGCGGGCGCGCGAGCGCCTGGGCTGGGAGCCCCGGATCACGTGGGAGGACGGCCTGGGGCGGACGGTGCGCTGGTTCGTGGACGCCCGGCGGCAGGCCGCGTGACGGCCGGCCGGGCCAGGAGGTCCTCGGCGGCCGCGACCACCTCCGCCGACCCGATGCGCGCGAGCACCGGGTCGGTGCGCGACCCGTGCGGGTCACCGGGAGCGCCGTCGTCGCCGTGCCAGAGCACCGTGTGGAGCTCAGGGTCGATCGCGGGACCCCACCGCTCCGGCGCGGTGGGGCCGAAGAGCAGCACCGACGGCGTCCCGACGGCCGTCGCCACGTGCGCGACGCCCGTGTCACCGCACACGAGCAGGCGGGCGCCCGCCACCCGCCGCGCGAGGCCGGGCACGTCGAGCCCGCCGGCCAGCACCGTGACGGCACCCGCGGGTCCGCCCGTGGCGTCGGCGACCCGTTCGCACAGCCCCCGCTCGCCCGCCACGCCTGTCAGCGCGACCTGCATGCCGTGCGCGACGAGCGCCGCCGCGATGCGCGCCCACCGCCGCTCCGGCCACCGGCGCGACGCCGCGGCCGCACCGGGGTGGATCAGCACCTCGCCGGGGCGCTCGGCGTCGGGGTCGACGTCGAGGCGGAGGTCCTGCGGGCCGCACGGGCCGCCGACGGCCCGCAGCAGGCGGCACCAGCGTGCGACCTCGTGCTCGCGCTCGTCCCAGGCCGGCAGGCCTCGCACGTGCCCCGCGACCCGGACGTCGGGGCAGGCGAACGCGACAAGGCGCGCCGGACGCGTCGCGGCGAGGACGCGGTGGCTGACGGGGCCGCGGCCGTGCAGGTTGACGGCGACGTGCCTGCGGCCGTCCCACGCCAGCGGCTCGAGCCCGTGCGCGGGGATGACCTCGTCGACCACGCCGAGCCCGCGCAGCCACGCACCGGGTCCCGGCGGCCCGGCCAGGTGGAGGCGCGCGCCGGGCCAGGCCCGTCGGACGCCGCGCAGCGCGGCGACCGCGGCGCACGCGTCGCCCAGGCCCAGCGCGCGCAGCACCAGCACGTCGCTCACGGCCAGGACGACTCCTGCGACGCCATGACGAGCAGCTCGCGGATCTCCGACCCCGGTGGCTGGGTGAGTGCCGTGACGACGGCCGCCGCCGTGGCTGCCGGGTCGTTGAGCGCCGCGTCCGGGCCCGGCCGGTACTGCGCGGCGCGGCCGTCGAAGAACGGCGTCCGCATCCCGCCGGGCACCAGCAGGGTGACGCCCACCTGCCCGGCCAGCTCCGCCGCGAGCGCCTGGGTGAACCCGCGGATCGCGAACTTGGAGGCGCAGTAGGCGGTCGCGTCACCCGCACCGCGCAGCGCAAGGGTCGAGGCGACGGTGACGACGGTGCCGTGCGTGCGCCTGAGGTGCGGCAGCGCGGCCCGGACGACGGCCGCGGTGCCGAAGAGGTTGACACGCACGACGCGCTCCCAGTCAGCGGCGTCGACGCCGTCGAGCGGGCCGGGCACGTCGATGCCCGCGGCGGTGACGACGCCGTCGGGTGGACCGACCTCCAGCACGAGCGCGTCGACCGCCCGGGCGGTCGCGGCGGAGTCGGCGAGGTCGACGGCGGCGAACGGCACGGGGTCGGGCGGGGGGACGCGGTCGAGGACGGCGGGCTTGCCGCCCGCGGCGGCCACCGCGCGCACGACGGCCGCGCCGAGGCCGCTCGACCCGCCGGTGACGAGGACGGTCCCGACGGGGCGAGGAGTGGGGACTGCTGTCATCGCAAGACCTCCAGGTCGGGGCGTGGCCCGGTGGCGGACCGCGCGAGGATCGCGGTGGTGGACTGCCCGGGCACGTAGGGCAGCAGCACGACGCTGCCGCCGTGGCCCTCGACCACGAACCGCTCGGGCAGGGCGGACGTGTCGTAGTCGCCGCCCTTGACCCACACGTCAGGACGCAGGCGGGCCAGCGCGGCGGCGGGGTCCGGCCCGTCGAACACGACGACCTCGTCCACGCAGCCCAGGGCCCGCAGCACGCGCGCCCGGTCTGCCGCGTGCTGGACCGGACGGTCCGGGCCCTTGAGGGCGCGCACGCTCGCGTCGGAGTTGAGGAGGACGACGAGCGAGCCCCCCAGGGTGCGGGCCGTCTGGAGCATCGCGACGTGCCCGGCGTGCAGCAGGTCGAAGCAGCCGCCTGTGGCCACGAGCCGTCCGCCGCGAGCGCGCAGCCGGGCGGCGAGCGCCTCGAGCGACTCACCCGCACGTCCTGGCGGCCGAGGCGTCCCGGGACCGGGCCGGTGGTGGAGCGCGGCCGTGCCTCCGGCCCGCACCCAGCCGGTCGCGTCGACGACGGCCTGCTCGACCGCCTCGGCGGCACCCGCGCCGCGGGCGAGCGCGAGCGCGGCGGAGACGGCGAACCGGTCGCCGGCGCCGCAGGGATCGCCGTCCGCGCGCCCGGGCGTGGGCGCGAAGCGGACCTGGCCGCCGTCGGCGAGGTAGGCGCCGGCCGCGCCCGCGGTCACGGCCAGCGCGGCGCACCCCCAGGCGGAACGGAGACGGGCCGCCACGCGCTCGGGGCCCGCCGGCCCGCCGCACCCGTCGGCGTGGCGGCCGTGCGCCTCCAGCGCCGCCCGCGCCTCGGCGACGTTCGGGGTGGCGAGGCGCACGCCGGGGACGGGCGGAGCGCCCCGGGGGTGCGGGTCCCACACCACACGCCCGGCCACCGGCGTCAGCCGGGCACGCAGCTCGGCGTCGCGCGTGACGCCGCCGCCGTAGTCGGACACGAGCACGACGTCGGCGGCGTCGACCAGCTCGGCGACCACGTCGCCCGGCACGGTCGTCGGCGTCCCGGGGCCGCCGTCGTCGAGCCGCACGAGCGTGTGGCCGCCGCTGCGCACGCGCATCTTGGTGCGGGTGCGTCCCGCGTGCCCGAGCGGCACGACCTGTGCGGCAACCTCCACCTGCTCGGTCAGGAGCCGCCCGTCGGGGTCGTTCGCGATCGGGGCGACGAGCGTGACGTCCGCGCCGTCGCCGGCCGCGAGCAACGCCGCCAGACCCGCGCCGCCGGGCGACGCGTGCACGCCGGTCACGTCGAGGACCGGCGCGGGGGCGTCGGGGGTCACCCGGTCGACGGTCCCCTCGACGTCGCGGTCCAGCAGCACGTCCCCCACGACGACGATGCGGGTCCGGCTCATGCCGGCACCTCCGCGACGGCGGCGACACCGGCGGTGGCCCCGAGCGCCTCGTCGAGCGCCGCACAGACGGCGTGCAGCGCCACGAGGTGGACGGCCTGGACGGTCGCGGTGTTGGGCGCCGCGACGACGAGCGCGTCGTCGCAGCGCGCGGCGAGCGGGTTGGGCAGCGGCCCCACCAGTCCCCACACGAGGACGCCGCACTCGCGGGCACGCTCGGCGGCCCGCAGCACGTTGGGGCTGCGGCCCGAGGTGGACAGCGCCACGAGCACGTCCCCAGGGCGGCCGTGCGCCTCGACCTGCCGGGCGAACATCTCGTCCACGCCGTAGTCGTTGACGATCGCCGTGAGGCTCGACGTCTCGGCCGACAGGCACACCCCCGCCAGCGGGCGGCGGTCGCCGTCGAACCGGCCGACGAGCTCGGCCGTCAGGTGCTGCGCCTGGGCGGCGCTGCCGCCGTTGCCGACGGCCAGCAGGCGGTGCCCGTGGGTGAGCCGGTCGGCGAGGAGCCGACCCCACCGGTCAATGGTGGCGGTCTGGCCGCGCAGGTCGTACAGCGCGAACCGCAGGTCGTGGTCGTGGTCCTCGAGCCACCGTGCGACGCTCACGACGCCACCTCCTGCGAGAGTCGTGCGGCGTCGGCCTGCCGCTGGTAGACGGCCGCGGTGGCCATGCCGACGCGGGCCCAGGTGTACCGGTCGAGGGCACGCCGGCGGGCAGCGGCGCCGTAGGCGGCACCGACGTCGGGCCGGGCGAGCAGGTCGCTGACCGCGGTGGTGAGCGCGGCGTGGTCGCGCGGCGGGACGAGCCGACCGGTGACGCCGTCCAGCACGGTGTCGAGCAGCCCGCCGACGGCGGCCCCGACGACCGGGACGCCGCACGCGGCCGCCTCCACGGGCACGATGCCGAACGGTTCGTACCAGGGTGCGGCGACGACGACGTCGGCCGAGCACAGCAGGCCGGGCACGTCCTCGCGCGCGACGCGGCCAAGGAACCGCACCCGGTCGGCGACGCCGAGCTCCCCGGCGAGACGCCGCAGGCGGGCGACGTCTGGGTCGGCGCCGAGCCCCTCGGGCGGCGGCCCGCCCGCCACGAGCAGCTCGGTGCCCGGCAGGTCGCGCACGGCACGGATCGCCAGGTCGACGCCCTTGCGCTCGACCAGTCGTCCCAGGCTCACGAGCCGGTGCTCCTGGGCCCGCGGCGGCACCCGCGGCGACATCGCCCCGGGACGGAACAGGCCGGCGTCGACGCCGCACGGCACCACGTGCACCTGCGACGCCGGGACGCCGAGCTCCTCGAGCTCGCGCACCTCGTCGCCGCAGGTCGCCACCACGCAGTCGGCGGTGCGGCCGATGTCGGCCTCGGCCGCGACCCGGCCGCGCGGGCTCGTGTCCTGCTCGCGCTGGTGACGGCGCTTGACCGAGCCGAGCGCGTGGTACGTCACCACCACGGGGGTCCGGCCGAGCCGCGGCCGGCCGGGCAGGGACCGCGCCGCGCGCAGCGTCGCGAGCGCCGACATCCAGAAGTGGGCGTGCGCGACGTCGGGCGGGTCGGGCCGCCACCGGTCGGCGAGCCAGTCCCCCAGGGCGTCCATGTAGGGCAGCAGCTCGTCCCGGGGCACCGTGACGGGCGGCCCTGCCGGGACGTGGACGACGTCGACGCCGGCCCGCAGCGGCACCCGTTCGGGCAGGGCGGTGTCGTCACGCCGCGTGTACACCTCGACGGTGTGCCCGCCGTCGGCCAGGGCCGAGGCCAGCGCCGCGACGTGCACGTTCTGGCCTCCCGCCTCGGCGCCGCCCACGACGGCGAGCGGGCTGGCGTGCTCGGACACGAGCGCGATCCTCATCAGGTCACCTCCAGGAACAGGTCATCCCACCGGGTCAGGAACCGGTCCAGGGAGAACCGGTCCAGGGCATGACGGCGCGCGGCGCGGCCTCGTTCGCGCGCCTCGTCGCGGTCGGCGAGCAGACGGCGGGCGGCGTCGCGCAGCAGGTCGGGGTCGGTGCTGACGACGCCGGCGTCGTCGGGCACCGACTCGGGGACCGCGGTCGCAGCGAGGGCGACCACCGGCATGCCGAGGGTCATCGCCTCGACGAGCGCGAGCCCGAGGCTCGTCCAGCGGTACGGGTGCAGGTAGGCGCGCGCTCCCGCCAGGTCTTGGTGCAGCCGCGCCTGCGGCAGGTCCTCGCGCAGGGCGGTCCCGGGCGGGACGTGCCCGGCCAGCGCGGCGACGCCCATGCCGTAGACGTCGGCCGGCACGTCTCGCACGATCCGCACGAGCAGGTCCGTGCCGGCGACGCGCCAGCGCCGCACCGGCTCGTTGACGACGGCTGCGACGCGTTCGCGCTCGCCCGTCCACAGCGGGCCGGGGTCGACGACCCCGTGCTCGATGACGCGCGTCGGGGTGCTGCCCGCGTCCCACATGACGGCGTTGAAGCCGGTCACGTGGACCAGGACGAGGTCGTCCCGGTCTGCGACGGGGTGCCGGGTGTCCGCGGCGGGGCCGCGGGGCGTGTCGTGCTCGAGGTACACCGCGGGCACGGTGCGCCCGGCCCGCAGCCCGGTCCACCGTTCCAGCAGCCCGGCCTCGTGCGGACGCTGCAGCACGACGACGTCGACGGGTTCGTCGCGCAGCCGGTCGATGGGCACCTCACGCGCCGAGGCCGGCCAGTCCCACGTGCGGGCGCGGCCCCGCCCGTCAGGCGTGCGGCCGGGGTCCACGGGGAGCACATAGTCGTGGCGGCCCTGGACGAACGCCGTGGTCCAGGACCCGTGCACGTGCCACAGCAGCACCCTCATCGCCCGGACCTCCGGATCACGCTGTGGACCGCCTCGACCACGAAGCCGGGGGTCACCCCGCTCAGGCACGGGTGCCCCACCACGGGGCAGCGCCGGGCCCGCGTGCCGGCGCATGCCGCCGTCTGGTCGCCCAGCACCACCGACCTCACTCGCCACGGGCGCCAGAGCTCCACGGGCACCACCGGCGAGAAGAGGCTGACCACGGGCGTTCCCACGGCGGCGGCCAGGTGCGCCGGACCGGTGTTGCCGACGACGACGGCCCGCGCGGCGCGCAGCACCGCCGCGAGCCGCGCGTACGAGGTCCGTCCCGCCACCGAGATCCCGTGCCCGCCCGCGACCTGCGCGGCGAGCGCCCCCTCCGCGCTCGCGCCCGTGACGACGACGCGCAGCCCGTCCGCGACGAGCGCCGCCACGATGGCGGCGGCGTGGTCCGCGGTGGGCGCCCGCGCCGGCACGGCCGCGCCGGGGTGCACGACGACGAACGGCCGGTCCGGGACGAGGTCCGTCACGTCGGGCAGCGGCTCGCGGACGGCGAGGCGGGCGTCGTCTCCCTCCGGCAGCGGGGCGCCGAGCGCACGGACGAGGTCGAGCGCGGCCTCGACCTCGTGCCGGGCCGGGGCGCGGCGGTGTCGCAGGTCGAGCAGCGACCCGGGGTAGTCCTCGCAGTCGGCGGCCAGGAACCCGACGCCGGCGGCCCGCAGCACGAGCGCCGCAGGCAGCGGGCTCTGATGGTGCGAGACGAGGATGACGCCGCGGTCGTACCGGCGCGCGCTCAGGTCCGTGGCGAGCCTGGCGAGCGCGGCCCGGTCGAGCGGCGGCGGCCGGTAGCCTGACCAGGGCGCGCTGAACACGTGGGTGCGCCGGACGCCGGGCAGCAGCCCGGCAGCCTGCTCTCCCGCCGGCGAGACGAGCAGGTCGACGGGACCGTCGGCTGCGAGCGCACGCACGGCGGGTCCGGCGAGCAGCACGTCGCCGTCGCTGTCGAGCCGGACGGCCAGGGAGCTGGTCATGATCGTCCTCTCGTCGCGAGCCACCGCAGGGCGCCGGCGAGGTCCCCGGCCGCGGCGGGTGCCGCCTCGAC
The DNA here is from genome assembly GCF_004135385.1 of Xylanimonas protaetiae. Lineage (NCBI taxonomy): Bacteria > Bacillati > Actinomycetota > Actinomycetes > Micrococcales > Promicromonosporaceae > Xylanimonas > Xylanimonas protaetiae. The sequence continues at coordinate 3,217,593 of NZ_CP035493.1, forward strand.
CTCCGCGGCGCGGGTGGCGTCGGTAGGCACGAGCACCGTCCGCGCCCCGGCCGCGAGCCCCGCCTCGACGTCGGCGCCGGTGTCCCCGACGACGGCGCACTCCCAGGGGGCCAGGCCCAGGTGACGCGCTGCGTCGAGCACGAGCCCGGGCTCGGGCTTGCGGCACGCGCACCCGTCCCCGGCCCCGTGCGGGCACACGGCGACGACGTCGAACGGACCCAGCAGCTCGGCGACGCGCGCGTTGACCGCGTCCACCTGCCGGGTGTCGAGCAGCCCGCGCGCGATGCCGGACTGGTTGGTGACGATGCCGACCGCGATGCCGCAGCGGCGCAGGGCGTCGAGCGTCGCACGGGCGCCGGCGACGGGGCGCACCGCCGCGGGGTCGCCGTTGTAGGGGACGTCGTGCACGAGCGTGCCGTCGCGGTCGAAGAGCACCGCCCGCGTGGACGGACGCCACGGCCGTGGGTCGCGGTGCGCCTGGGCCACCCCCGCGAGGCGGTGGGCGACGGCCACGGGCGGGATCACGACGGAGGTCCACGCCATGCGACCCCACTCCCCGGCCCAGCCAGGGTCACCGGGGCGCGGTCCTGGCGCCACCCGCCGGGCCAGGAAGTCGGTGGTGAGCGCAGCCCATGTGGCCGCACCCACGACCGCGGCCTCGGGGGCGCGCGCGACCGCCCCCGCGAGTGCGAGCGCGGCGCCGGCCACGGTGGCGACATGGACGGGAAACCGCCCCGACCCGGTCTGCGCCTCGGCGCGCCACCGGTGACCGTGCAGGACGCGCATGCGGGCGTCGTCGCGCGCCCCGGCCTGGGTGCGAACGCTCACGCTCGCCGAGGCGGCACGCACGGGGTGTACCACCAGGCGGCGGCCGCTCGCGAGCACCCACCCGCGCTGCCGCAGGCGCAGGGCGAGGTCGGCGTCCTCCCGGTAGGCGCGGCCGAACCGCTCGTCGAAGCCCTCGACCTCGTCGAGCGCGGCGCGGCGCACGGCAGCGTCGGCGGTCGCGTACCGGGCATGCTCGAGACCGGCGGTCGTGCGCTCCCAGTCGGTGGGATGACGTCGGCTCGGGACCCGCAGCCGCCCGTACACGGCCGCGGTGCCGTCGTCGGCCGCGGCGAGGTCCGCGCGCAGCGCCGCGCCCCAGCCGGGTGGCAGCACGACGTCGTCGTCGAGGAACACGACCCAGGACGTGCAGGCCAGCCGCCAGCCCGCGTTCCGGGCGGCCGCCGGGCCGCGCCCGCCGGTGCGCAGCGTCCGCACGGGCAGGTCCGCGTCGCCCAGGTCGAGGGGGGCGGGCCGGCGCGCGCGGTCGTCGACGACGAGGACGGCGTCGGGCCCGCCGGTCCGCGAGCCAGCGCACGCCGCCGCGAGCGAGACGAGCATCCGCGCGAGCTCGGGGCGCCCGACGGTCGGGACCACCGCCGTCCAGGACCGGGCGTCGCTCATGCCGCCTCCCGCGCGAACAGCGCGGCGCGCCGCACCAGGTGCGGCCCGAGCACGAGCAGGTCCACGGGCGCCGACCCGAACAGCTCGAGCGCGTCGCGCGGGTCGTCGACCATGGGCCGCCCGGCCGTGTTGAGCGACGTGTTGACGAGCACGGGCAGCCCGGTCCGCTGCTCGAACGCGTCCAGCAGCCGGGCCAGGCGCGACCCGTCGGGGTCGACCGTCTGGATGCGGGCCGTGCCGTCCACGTGCACGACGGCTGGGATGCGGTCGCGCCACGCCGGGAGCACGCGGTGCACGAACAGCATGTACGGGCTGGGCAGCGGGCCGTCGGCGAACACCTCGGCGGCCCGGTCGGCGCGCACCATCGGCGCGACGGGCCGGAACTGCTCGCGCCCCTTGACGGCGTTGAGCCGCTCGGCGTTGTCGGCGACGCCGGGGTGCGCGAGGAGCGAGCGGTGCCCGAGAGCGCGCGGGCCGAACTCGGAGCGCCCGTCGAACCAGCCGACGACGGCGTCGGCGGCGAGCGCCTCGGCGACCTGGTCCGTCAGGTCGCCGGGCGTGGTGAAGGGCACGTGGGCGGCGGTCAGGCGGGCGGCGAGCTCGTCGTCGTCCCAGCCGCGCCCGAGGTCCGCGCCGGGCATCAGCCGGACGTCGTCCCCGGCGTCGGCCGCGACCTGGAGTGCCGCACCGAGCGCCGTGCCGGCGTCGCCGGCCGCGGGCTGGACCCACACGTCGGCGAACCCGGCCTCCCGCCAGATGCGCGAGTTCGCCACGCAGTTGAGGGCTACCCCGCCTGCGAGGGCGAGCGCGTCGTCCCCGGTGCGCTCGCGCAGCCAGGACGCGAGCTCGACGAGCACCTCCTCGACACGGGCCTGCACCGAGCAGGCCAGGTCGGCGTGGGCGTCGTCCCAGTCCTCGGCGCGCGGGTCACGCCGCGTGGCCCACCGCGACCAGTCGGGCACCGGGGCGTCGAACCCGCCGTCCGGCCGGGCCCGCACGATCCCGCGCAGCTCCCCGAGGAACCGCGGCTCGCCATAGGCCGCGAGCGCCATGACCTTGTACTCGTCCGAGGAGCGCAGGAACCCGAGGTGCTCGGTGAGCGACTCGTACAGCAGCCCGAGCGAGTCGGGCAGGTCCTGGGAGGCGAGCACGTGCAGGCGCCGCTCTGCGTCGTAGTGCCCGGCCAGGTGCGAGGCGTGCTCGCCGCGGCCGTCCAGCACCAGCACGCTGCACGCGGCGAACGGCCCGGCGAGGGCGGCCGAGGCGGCGTGGGCGACGTGGTGCGGCACGTGGCGCACGCGCGCCGGCTCCAGGCCGGGCAGCGCGGTGGCGAGGAACCCCGCGACGTTGTCCGCGTACGTCCAGCGCAGGTGGTCCCACGGGTCGTCGAGGCCGAGCGCCGCGGCTGGCTTGGCCAGCGCGGGGTCGACGCCGTACGCCACCGCGTCGAGGTCACCGGGGGCCAGGCCGGCGGCGGTCAGGCACCAGGACATGGCCTGCTCGGGCAGCTCCCAGGCCGAGAACGGGACGGGTCGCTTGCCGTGCTTGCGGCGGGAGAACCGTTCCTCCTCCGCCGCGGCGACCACCTGACCGTCGACGACGAGCGCGGCGGAGGGGTCGTGGAAGAGCGCGTTGACGCCGAGAACTCGCATCGGAGCTCAACCTTCTGCGCCGATCCGCCTGGTCGCCCGCAGACCGGAGCCCCGGCGGAGTCGTCCCTCCACTGTGTGGCGGACCACGGCGGCTCGCACACCGAACCGGTGACGGGCTACGCCCAGGGGTCGAGCACGACCTTGACGCAGCCGTCGTCCTTGCGCTGGAAGAGCTCGTACGCGTCCGCGGCCTTCTCGAGCGGCATCCGGTGCGTGCGCAGGTCGAGCACCCCGAGCGGGTCGGCCGGGTCGGTGACCAGAGGCAGCAGATCCTCGACCCAGCGCCGCACGTTGGCCTGCCCCATGCGCAGCGTCACCTGCTTGTCGAACATCTGCATGAGCGGCAGCGGGTCCTTCGCGCCCCCGTACACGCCGGAGAGCGAGATCGTGCCGCCGCGCCGGACGACGTCGATCGCCGTGAGGAGCGCTGCGAGCCTGTCCACCCCGGCGGCGTCGACCAGCGACGCCGCCACACCGTCGGGCAGATGGGCCGCGGCGTTCTGCGCGGTCCGTGCCAGCGGCGATCCATGCGCCTCCATGCCGACGGCGTCGACGACGGCGTCGGCGCCACGCCCCTGCGTGCACGACCGGACCACGTCGCCCACGTCGTCCTCGGAGGCGTGCGACGCGTCGAGCACCTCGATCCCGTGGCGGGCCGCCATCGCCAGGCGCGCCGGCTCCAGGTCGATCCCGATCACGCGGGCGGCCCTCCGGTGCAGCGCGACCCGCGCGGCCATCTGCCCGACCGGCCCCAGGCCCAGCACCACCACGGTGTCGTCAGGGCGGACTCCGGCGTACTCGACGCCCTGCCACGCGGTGGGCAGCACGTCGGAGAGGAACAGGTAGCGCTCGTCGGGCTCGTCGTCGTCGGGCACCACCACGGGCCCGTAGTCGGCGTGCGGCACGCGCAGGTACTGCGCCTGGCCGCCCGGCACCGACCCGTAGAGCCGGGTGTATCCGAACAGGGCCGCACCCTTGTGCTCCGCACGGACCTGGGTCGTCTCGCACTGGGACTGGAGACCGCGCAAGCACATCCAGCACGTCCCGCACGCGATGCCGAACGGCACCACGACGCGGTCCCCCACGCGCAGGCGCCCCGCCGCCGGTCCGACCTCCTCGACCACGCCCATGGCCTCGTGCCCGAGCACGTCGCCCTTGTCGAGGTACATGCCGAGCAGCCCGTACAGGTGGAGGTCCGAGCCGCACACCGCGGTCGACGTCACGCGCACGACGGCGTCCTGCGGCTCGACGACGCGGGGGTCGTCGACGTCCTCGACGGCGACCGTGTGCCGCTTCTGCCAGGTCAGCGCGCGCACGGGTCAGCCCCCGCGGAGCCCGGCCACGGTCACTCCTCGAGCTCGTCGAGCGTGCTCCGGGGGTTCATGTTCGCCGGGTCGGCGTCGGTGTCCTCGTAGGCGTCCGACTCGGGGGTGTCGTGCGCGGCCGCCCCGGTGCGCGGGTTCATGGCCTCCGGGTCGGCGTCGGCGTCCTGCTCCGGGTCGTAGGCGTCGCTTTCGGCGCCGGGCTGCGTGGTCATGGCGGCCTCCTTCTCGCGTCCTCCTGCCACGGTCACGCGGACGCCGTCGACTCGCACCCGGGCCGCGCGCCCCCGTCAGCGCAGGACCAGCTCGACCTCCGGGTGCCCCGCGAACACCTCGAGCACCAGCTCGAGGTACGTCCTGCCGCGCCCCGCCTCGAGGTCGGCCAGCCGGCGGCGGAAGAGCTCCGCGTCGAACACCTGCGGGTCGTCGACCTTCCCCTGGAGGTGCGCGCGGGTGGCCGCGAACCCGAGCGCCTCGCGGCTGTGGTCGTAGTCGTGCCAGACGACGGCGGCCGGACCGGCCCCGTGCAGCGCGCCGAAGCCGCCGCGCAGCAGGTCGTCCAAGGCGTCGAGGCTCGGCCCGAGCCGCCAGTCCTCCCCTGCCATGAAGACGCGGTCCAGCTCGTCGTAGAACGTGGCGACCGAGTCGACCCGGGCGCCGTCCAGGTGGAACGTGCGGCGGCCGGCGACGACGACGTCGTACTCCGTGAGCTCGGTGCGCCAGTACTCGGCGCCGTCGCGCGTGCGGTGCACCAGGCCCAGGTCGACCATCGCACGCCGCACCCCGACGGGGTCGGCCGCGAGCGCCGCGAGCCGCTGCGTGAGCTCCGGCTCCGTGACGGGCTCGAGCAGGTCGGGCAGGGTCGCGTGCGCGAGCCACCGCGCGACGGCCTTGCGGTGCTCCCACCGGCGCGGCATCGACAGCAGGCGCCCGTCGTGCAGGAACCGGGACACGCCGGGGTTCACGGGAGCCATGCGGCCATCATCGCGCCAGGCTCCGCGGCCGTCACGGGACGGGGGCCTGGCGGCCGCGGTAGACGGCCGTCCGCAGCTCGACGGCGTAGGGCTCCACCTGGGGCATGCCGAGCGACCGGGCGACCGCGATCTCGGCCTCGACGTCGTAGGGCACGCGGACGAACTCGATGCCGAGGGCGCCCGGCTCGGGGTCGTCGAGCGCGCCGTCGAGCACGGCGTAGCTCGGCACGGGCTCGTCGAGCGGGTTGCCGACGCTCCCGACGTTGAAGAGCGTGCGGCCGTCGTCGACCTCGAGGTAGACGCCGTGGATGTCGCCGTACCCGACGACGGACGGCTCCGGTCCGGCTCCGGTGAGGTCGGTCGCGGCGAACATGCCGTCGAACTCCTCGCGCGTGTGCCTGCGGCCGACGCGCACGTGCACGCTCGTCGCGGAGGCGTGGAAGAGGCGGAGGCGCCGCCCGGAGACGAGCGCGTCGTGGCTCAGCGGGAGGGTCCGCAGCCAGTCGCGCTGCTCGGGCCGCAGCTCGTCGTGCCACCAGGCGAGGCCGGGGTCGTCCGAGCCCGCCGCCGCGGGCAGGAAGTCGTCCCAGTTGCCGCGGACGTTGACCTCGCAGGCCGCCTGGCAGCGGTCGACCGCCGCGCTGCCGCGCGGCCCCTTGCCGACGTAGTCGCCGAGGTTCCAGATCCGCTCGATGCCCCGGCGGCGGATGTCGGCGAGCACGGCGTCGAGCGCGGTGAGGTTGCCGTGGACGTCGGAGATGACGGCGATCCGTTCGTGGCCCATGCGGCGATCCTGGCAGAGCGCGACGTCGCGGTGCCGGGTTCCACGCCGTCGGGCGGCGGTCAGGCCAGCGTGAACGGGCGGCCCGCGGCGACGCGGACCAGGCTCGGGTGGCTCGCGTCGGTGAGCAGCGCGCGCACGCGGTACCTGCCCGGGGCGACGCCCGCGAGGGGCAGCGCGGCGGCCCACTCGCCGTGGCGCCAGCCGGCCTGGACCCGACCGGTCGAGACGACGACGGCCTCGGTGTCGTCTCGGACCAGGACGACGACGAGCTCACGGCCCTGGTCGTGCGTCCCCAGGCCGAGCTCGCCGGAGCACGTCAGGCTGCCGTCCGCGCCGAGACCGCCGACGACGTCGTGCCGGGCGTCGACGTGGACGTACCCGTCCTCGAACTCGTCGATGGTGACCCAGGCGCTCGTCTGCGCGGTGTTGAACCAGGCGTCGGTCACGCGGGCGGTCACCGAGCGGACGCCGGCGTGGCGCAGCGAGAGGGCGCCGTCCTCGAACCGGACGGACCAGATGCCGTCGCGCAGGTGGCCCTGGCGGGTCACGCCGGCGACGGAGACCTCGACGTCGATGCCGTCGAGCTCGGAGCCCGACGCCCGACCCGAGACGACGAACCCGTCGTAGGCGGTGAGCAGGCGCGGGCAGGTGACGAGCTCGAGGCGCGGGGCGACGTACGGGCGGGCGGCGGCCGGGGCGGGGTCGGCGAGGTCGACGGCGGCGGCGGTCAGCGGGTGGGCGAGAAGTGTCATGCCGACGACGCTATGCGCTTTCACACCTCACACTTCAGCCGATGGAGCAATCTGCGCGGGAGCCGGCAGCGGCGCGATGTCCGCGGCTGCACGGCTGAGTGGCGCCGCTCGCACCGCCTAGGTACCGCCGCGCCCGCCCTGCGGGCGCGCCCGCCGACGGTCGCCGCGCTGCCGCAGGGCGTCAGGCGCCAAAGGGGAGGTCGTCGTAGGCCTCCTTGACGATCCGGTCGAGCGCGGCGTCGTCCTCGGCCGCGACGGCCGCGCGCAGCTCCGCGGACAGCCGGACCGCGTCGGGCCGCGACCTCGCGTCCCACTCGTCCCTGACGTACCACGTGAGCCGGGATGCCATGCGCTCGCTGAGCTCGCCGAGCACCTGCGCGCCGGAGAACCCGAAGAGCGCGAGGTTGAGACCGGCGTTGACCTCGGAGACCGGAACCTCGGGCTCCGACCCGTACCGGTCCTGGTGGGGCCGGAGCGTCGCGAGGAGCTCCGCCCGGTCGAGCCGCATCGCCCGGCGCAGCGCGACGCGGATCAGCACCCCGTACGCGATGAAGGTGCCCCGGATCGTCACGGGGTCGAGCCGCGCCACGCGCGCCGACCGGTTGAGCTGCTGCTCGACCAGGCCGCGGTTCGCGAGCGCGTCGAGCGCCTGGCGGACCGGCGTGTGCGAGACGCCGAGCCATCCCATGAGCTCCGTCTCGGGCAGCGGCTCGTCCGGGACCAGGGTGCCGTCGAGGATCGCCGCCTCGATCGTGTCGGCGACGAGGTCTCGCGACAGCGCGACCCCCGGCCTGGCCGACCCGTCCGCGAGGGCGCCGTGGCGGTACTCCCCGAAGAGGCTCGTGCCCTCCCACAGCCGGTCCGCGGCCGAGGCCAGGTCGCCCTGGAGGACGTCGGCGACGACGACGCGCTGGATCCGCAGCGCCTCCGCGAGGTCCAGGGCGCCGCTCGCGACGAGATGGTGACGCACGCGCCTGACGTACGGCAGCACCCAGTCGCGCACGCGGTCCAGCTCCGGGTTCCCGGCGAGCTCGAAGAACACGCCGTAGAGCCCGTCGTCCTCCTGGGACGTGAGGAGCGCCTCGCGCATCGTGTCCGCGCCGCGCAGCCAGCGGCCCCGGTAGGACGTCAGCCTGTCGAGGTGGGCGCGCGTGAGCAGGCCCGCCGACTCCCGCACGGCGCGCATCGTCACCCCGGCGAGCACCTCGACGGCCTGGAGCCCGCGGTTCAGGTCGAGCTCGGTGACGAACGTCCCCTTGCGCGGCACGATCCGCACGAGCCACTCGGCCTCCAGCTCGGCGAGGGCGGCGCGCACCGCGGACCGCGTCGTGCCGAACCGGGCCTCCAGCGCCTCGTCGTGGAGGCGCTGGCCCGGCGCGAGGTCGCCGCGCACGATCGCGTCGAGCAGCAGGTCGTACGCCGTCCTGCGCAGGCCGCTCGCCCGCAGATCGACCGGCACCTTCGGAATCGGCATGCCCCAGTGTGGGCCCGGGTCCGCTCACGCTGCCACTCCCACGTCTCAGCGCGCACGGCGTCGCCTTCACGCTTCCAGGGTCCCGCCCGACACAATGAGCCCATGACCGACCCCGACGCCCCGGCCGCCGCCGCCGCGCCCGACCTCTCGCTCCTGCTCGACCGGCTGCACGCCGCGGGGCTGCGCGACGTCGTCGCCGTCGACCCGGCGCCGGGCGGGCAGGCCGCCACCGCGGGCCTGGCACGGCGGTCCAACGGTGGGTCGCTCTTCGTCAAGACGTTCGCCGAGCCGCCGTCCGACGACGCGTTCGCCGCCGAGGCGGAGGGGCTCGCCGCGCTGCGCGACGCCGGCGCAGCCACGCCGGAGGTCGTCGTCACGCACCCCGACCTGCTCGTGCTCACGACGCTGGCGCCGCGCCCCGCGACGGAGGCGTTCTGGGAGCGGCTCGCGCACACGCTCGCGCACCTGCACACCAGCACCCGCCACGCGCGCTTCGGCTGGCACCAGGACAACTGGCTGGGCCGGCGACGCCAGGTCAACACGTGGACCGACGACGGGTTCGAGTTCTTCGCCCAGCACCGGCTGCTGCGCTGGCTCGACGAGCCGAAGGTCCGTGCGGCGCTCGACGCCGCCGACCGCGCGGCCCTCGAGCACCTGTGCGAGCGCCTGCCCGAGCTGCTGCCCGAGCGCCCCGCGTGCCTGGTGCACGGCGACCTCTGGGCGGGCAACGTCCTGGCCACGCCCGACGGCGGACCGGCGCTCATCGACCCCGCCGTCTCGTACACGTGGGCGGAGATCGACCTCGCCCACCTCTGGACCACGGCACCGCCGCCCGAGGCGCACGCCTTCTTCGACCTGTACGCCGACCTGACGGGCCTCGACGCCGGGTGGCGCGACCGGATGCCGATCGTCCAGCTGCGCCAGCACCTGGCGGTCATCGCCCAGTTCGAGCCCGACTGGGGCGCGGCCGAGACCACCCGCACGACGCTCGCGCCGTTCCGCCGGCGCAGGTAGCCCCGAACCGGGTTTCACCCGCACTCCCCGCGCCGCGCCCCTCCCTCCAGGTGTCGCCGTGAACCACCGACGTCGCCGACGCCGTCACGTCACGCCACGTCAAGGGGAGGCTGCCATGGACCTCGAGACGGCCCGACAGCAGAACGTGCTCGAGCTGCGCATCCACGGGATCTCCAACACGCCGCCGTGGGGCATCCTGGACGTCGGCAAGGACGAGGTCGTCACGAGCGAGGGCGACAGCTTCGGCACGTTCTGGGAGCTGACGCCGGCCGCCGACGCCCGCGACCGCCGGCTCCGGCCCGGCCAGCTGCACCACATCCCTCCGGACGTGCGACGGGAGGCCTACAGCTGGGGGGCCATGGCCCGCGCGGTCCTGCCGACGGGCGCCGGCACCGCGGCGCGCGTGTGGGCCGCGGTCATCCGTGCCATGCGGGCGGGCGTCGTCCCCTTCGGCCTCACCAACGCCGGCTACTGGGCCCGCCGCGTGCCGCGGACGCCCGCGGACCGCGTGGACCACGGCAGCGCCCCGGAGCCGACGGCAGCCATGGTGCGGCTCTTCGGTCTGGCGATGACGTTCCTCATGGTCTCGGCCGCGACGACGGTCGCCGTCCTCCTGGTGGGCGCGCAGTGCTACGCCGACGTCGCCGGCCGGCCGTCCACCTGCCGCGAGGTGCCGGGCCTCGGTTTCCTGGGGTCGCTGGAGCGCGGCCCGCGCGCGGCCGTGCTGTCCCTCGTGCCCGTCCTCGTGATCGTCGCTCTGGTGACCGCGGGACGCTCCACCCAGGCGAAGTTCGACGAGCGGGTGTCCGCGGCCAGGGCCGGGGAGGGGCTGCCGCGCACCGCCGGCCCGCTGCTGTACCGGCCCGGCTTCTGGGCGCGCCGCCCGTCCGGTCCCACCATGCTCGTCACGCAGCTCGGCGCGTCGATGGCCCTCGTCGCGGTGCTGCTCTCCTGGACGTCCACGCGCCTCGCCGTGCAGACCGGCGTCATGATCGCCGCCGCGGCCGTCATCGGCGTCGCGGCCCTGCTCGTCTGCCTGCGCACCGACGACTACGGCGTCGAGGTCACCCCGGCGGCGTGGCGCGGCGCGGCCTCGTTCGTCGTCCTGGGGGCCGGGTTCGCGACCTGGGTGCTCGCCGCCGTCGTCTCCGCCGCTCCCCAGTGGTTCACCGACGCCCAGGTCGCCGCCCCCACGTACGTCGGCATCCGCATGGCGCCCTCGGTCGTCGGCGTGTTCCTCATCGCCGTCGCGGCGACCGGCCTGGTCTGGCGGCACTCCGGCACGGCCGCGCTCGTCGGGTGGACCCTGGTCCCCGTGCTCGCGACCGCCGCAACGGCGGTCCTCGCGCTGACCAGGAACAACCCGCAGGTCAGCGCCGACGTGCGGGACGCGCTCCTCTTCGGCGCGACGGGCCTGATCGCGCTGCCCGCCCTCGTGGCCCTGGGGCGCCGCGCCCGCCGCACCCACCCCCACGAGGGCTGGAACGGGTCGGGACCCGGCATCTTCCTGCTCGCCGCCACCGGGCTCGGGTCGGTCTACTCGAGCCTGACCGTGCTCGGGGCGCGGTCGCTGCTGGACGGCGACCAGGAGCTCCAGGTGCCGTCCGCGTTCGCCGAGTTCGCGATGGCGTCGGTGCTCATCCTCGCGCTCGTCGTCGTCCAGCTCGTCGTCGTGGCGCTGCCCTCCATCGGGCGCGTCGTGGGGAAGAACCCGCGGTGGATCCCGGCCTCCCCGGGCACGGTCGGTGACCGCCGCGGGCCGACGGCCTGGTCGTGGGTCGCGATGGAGCTCGCCGAGTGGGAGACGGACGTCCGCGGACGGGGCGTCAAGCTCCTGCGGCGCCGGCCGGCGGGGGAGCGCCCGTACCCCGCGGACGCTGTCAACCCGGTCGGGCAGCGCGTGCAGCGGCACCGCCAGCAGGCCGCGCTCGCCCAGCGCGGCGAGATCGCCGTCAACGTCGTGGCCGCGGCGTGCTTCCTCGCGCTGCTGGCCGCCGTCCTCATCGCCGTCCGCGAGGACGCCGTCGCCGGGATCGTGCTGTCGCCCACCGTCGAGGACTTCCTCATGGCGCGTCTCGCCGTGCCGTCCGTCGGCCTGATCACCACGGCCCTCGTCGCGAGCGCCGTCAGCGGCATCACCACGCGCGCGACCGTGGCCGTCGACGTCCTGTGGGACCTCCTGTGCTTCCTGCCGCGCAGCGCGCACCCGCTCGGCCCGGCCAGCTACGCCGAGCGGGCCGTGCCGGAGATCCGCGGCCGCGTCGACGCCTGGCTGCACGGCGCCGACCTGCCCGCGAGCACGCCCGCCGAGCGGGCCGAGCGCAGCGCGATCGCCGCCCGGCGTCGCGTGGTGCTCTCGGCCCACTCGATGGGGTCCACGATCGCCGTGGCCGCCGTGCTCATCCGGGCGGGCAACCCGGTGCCGTCGATCGACGTCGGCGACGACGTCCACGACCCGATGCGCGCCGACGACGTCGTCGAGCAGCACGAGGGCGCCCCGGACCGCGGGGACCGGCACGTCGGCCTGCTCAGCTTCGGGTCGCAGGTGCGCGCGTACTTCGGACGGTTCTTCCCCGAGCTGTTCGGGCCCGCGACGCTCGGCACCCGCCCGTGCACGGGCCCTGCCTGGCGCGGGGACCCCTGGGCTCGCCAGACGACGACCACCGCCGTCGACCACGAGCCTCCTCCCGCCTCGCTCGCCGACGTGCTCGCGGGCGGCCCGGGCCTGCCCGCGTGGGTCAACCTCTGGCGACGCACCGACGTGCTGGGCTTCCCGGTCGACTCCTACGCCGGGAGCCCCATCGACCGCGGGGCGGAGGAGGTCGACCGCGGCTCGTACCTGCTCGACGTCGACGGTCACAGCACCTACTGGCGCGCGCTGGCGTACGACCGGGGCTTCGCGGAGGTGCTGAGCCGGCTCGCGCCCGTCCCGCCGCTCCCCCCGGCCCCTGCCGCCCCTCCTGCGGACGACGGGAACCACGTCCGCCAGGACGGCCGGCCGGCCCGCTGGCGCGCGTTCGCGGTCGGGGGCGTGGCGGGCCTGCTCCTCGCCGGCGTCGGCGCGCGCTTGCCCCGGCGCGACGCCGTCCGGCGGTCCGCGCCGCGCCACGCGACCGCGGCGGACGCCTAGGTCCGCCCGCAGGTGCGGTGGCGGGCGGGCGGTCCGTCCGCGACGATCGGGACGTGCTCGCCCTCCTCGTCGTCGCGGCCCTGGTCGCCGCGCTGGTCCACGTCTACATCTTCGTGCTCGAGACCCTGCGCTGGGAGGCCGAGGCGACCCGGCGGGTCTTCGGCACCACGGCGCAGGAGGCAGCCACGACCCGGCCGCTCGCCGCGAACCAGGGTGTGTACAACCTCCTGCTGGCGCTCGTCGCCGCGGTCGGCGTCGTGCTGCTCCTGGCCGTGCGCGACGGCGACGCGGGTCCCGCGCTGGTCCTGGCGGCGTGCGGGTCGATGCTCGTCGCCGCGACCTACCTGGTCGCGACCGACCGCACGAAGGTGCGCGCGGCGGCCGTCCAGGGCACCGCACCGCTCGTCGCGGTGGTCGCGACGCTCGTGTGGCTGGCGGCCTGACGGGCGACCGTCAGGTCACCGCCCCGACGTGCCACGGGATGAACTCCTCCGTGCCGATCGTCAGGCCGGCGATCTGGAGCTCCTCGGACACCGGGCGGCGGCCCGAGGCGACGTCGAGGATCAGGTCGAAGATCTCCCGGCCCACCTGCTCCAGGGTGGCGGTCCCGTCGACGATGCGGCCCGCGTTCACGTCCATGTCCTCGGACATCACGCTGTACATCGCGGTGTTGGTCGCGACCTTGATCGACGGCGTCGGGCGGCACCCGAACACCGACCCGCGGCCCGTCGTGAACACGACGACGTTGGCGCCGCCCGCCACCAGGCCCGTGACGGACACCGGGTCGTACCCGGGCGTGTCCATGAACACGAACCCCTCGTGCGGGGCCATGCGCTCCGCGTACTCGTACACGGCGGCCAGGTCGGCGCGCCCGCCCTTGGCGACCGCACCGAGCGACTTCTCCAGGATGGTGGTCAGCCCGCCCGCCTTGTTGCCGGGCGAGGGGTTGTTGTCCATGCTGCCGCCGCCCGCGGCCGTGTACTGCTTCCACCATTCGATCCGGTCCAGGAGCCGCTCGGCGACGGCGGGGTCCGTGGCCCGGCGCGTCAGGAGGTGCTCGGCGCCGAACACCTCGGGCGTCTCGGCCAGCGCCGACGTCGCCCCGTAGGCGACCAGGCGGTCGGAGGCCCAGCCGAGGGCCGGGTTCGCGGTGATGCCCGAGTACCCGTCCGAGCCGCCGCAGTTGAGCGCGAGCACGAGCTCGGAGACGTCGCACTCGGTGCGCCGGCGCTCGTCGACCACGGGAAGCATGCGCTGGATCGCGGCCACCCCGGCGGCGACGGCGGCGCGCACGCCGCCCGACTCCTGGATCGTGAGCGACTCGACGAGCGTGTCGGCCGGGATGTCCGCGAGCACCGGGTCGACGGGCGGCGGCGGGGTGCCGACGCCCGGCATGCCGACGAACACGCCCTCGCGCGTCGTGAGCTGCTCGGTCAGCACCATCTCGCAGCCCAGGCCCAGCACCAGCAGCCCGGCGACGTTCGGGTGGGCGGCGTACCCGCGCAGCGTGCGCAGCAGCAGCCGGCCGCCCTCGCTCGACGGCACCAGGCCGCACCCCGACTGGTGGGTCAGCGCGACGACGCCGTCGACGTTCGGGTAGGCGGCCAGCACCTGGGGCGTGAACTGCGCCGCGATCATCTTGGCCGTCGACGCCGAGCAGTTGACCGACGTCAGGATGGCGACGTAGCTGCGCGTGCCCACGCGCCCGTCGGCACGCCGGTACCCCTGGAACGTGGGCCGGGGCCCGTCGGGCACCGGCAGCTCGGTGTGCGAGCCGCCCAGCTCGTGGTCGCGGTGCCCCTCCTCGAACCCGAGGTTGTGGCCGTGCACGTGCTCGCCCGCCCGGATGGGCACGGTCGCCCTGCCGATGACCTGGCCGTACTTGTGCACGTCCGCCCCCGCGGCGACGTCGGTGAGCGCGACCTTGTGGCCGCGCGGCACCGCGCCGCGGATCGTCACGTCCTGGCCGTCGGCGGAGAGCACCTCGCCCGCCTGGAGGTCACGCGTCGCCACCGCGACGTCGTCGCCGTGGTGGAGCGCGAGCAGGCCGCCCTGGGACAGCGTGCGCGGCACGTCGATGGTCACGGTCGATCTTCCCCTGCGTCAGACATGGAAACGTTTTCACCCTCCACGCTATCGCACCCGGAGGCCCCGCGCGGAAGCCTCTGGCCGCCGTCGTGGTTGCGCACGTCGTGCACACGTTCCCGCCCGCCGCCGACGTCGTCGTCATCGGCGCCGGTCAGGCCGGGCTCTCGGCGGGCTTCCACCTGCTGCGCCGCGGGTTCGCGCCCGCGGCCACCGCGCCTCCGGGCGCCCGCACGTTCCTCATGCTCGACGGCGAGGACGGTCCCGGCGGCGCCTGGCGGCACCGCTGGCGGTCGCTGCGCATGAGCACGGTGAACGACATCTACGACCTGCCCGGCATCGAGCAGCGGGACGTCGACCCGGAGTCGCCGAGCGTCGACGTCCTGCCCGCCTACTTCGCCGACTACGAGCGCGAGCTCGGCCTCGCCGTCGTCCGCCCGGCCCGGGTGCGGCAGGTCCGCTGGGACGACGACGGCGAGCACGTCGTCGTCGAGACCGCGGGCGGCCCGAGCGTGCGCGCCCGGGCGGTCGTCAACGCGACGGGCACCTGGTCGAAGCCGTTCTGGCCGCACTACCCCGGCCAGGAGACCTTCCGCGGCCGCCAGCTCCACACGGCGGACTACGTCCGCGCCGAGGACTTCGCCGGGCAGCGCGTCGGCGTCGTCGGGGGCGGGATCAGCGCGCTCCAGCTCATGGAGGAGATCAGCCACGTGGGCTCGACGACGTGGTTCACGCGCCGCGAGCCCGTGTTCGTCGACGGCGAGTTCGGCCCCCGGTCCGGGCACGACGCCGTCGCGCGCGTCGAGGAGCGGGTGCGCGCCGGGCTGCCGCCGCTGTCGGTCGTCGCCGCGACGGGGCTCGTCAAGACCCCGTACGTCCGCGCCCTCGAGGACCGCGGGCTCCTGGTGCGCCACCCCATGTTCGCGCGCATCGTGCCGGACGGCGTCGTCATGCCCGACGGCACGACGGTCGGCCTGGACGTCCTCTTCTGGAACACGGGCTTCCGCGCGGCGCTCGACCACCTGCGCCCCCTGCGCCTGCGCGAGCCCGGCGGCGGCATCCGCATGGACGGCACGCAGGTCGCGGGCGAGCCGCGCGTGCACCTCGTCGGGTACGGGCCGTCGTCGTCGACCGTGGGCGCGAACCGCGCCGGGCGCGACGCCGTCAACGCCCTGGTGCGCCACCTCGCGTGACGGCCCTCGGCCGGTGGCCGCACGGAGGGTCAGACGGTGGCGGGCACCGGCGTCCCGGGGAACAGCGCGCGGTACTGCGTGGCGTACTGCCGCCTGCCGACCAGCCGGTACAGGAGCCGGACCGGCCGCGGCAGCGCCGCGAAGAACGCGGCCCGGTCGGCGGGCGAGGAGCTCGCCAGCAGCATCCCGAGCTGCGGCATCATGCGCGACCGCGGGATCGCGTCCATGCCGTGCTCGGCGAGCGCCTCCCACTCGCGCTGCGTGAACACGCGCTCGACGACGGGGACCACCTCGACCACCTCCCGGCGCAGGTGGACCTTGAGCACGTCGAGCGTGCGGGCGTAGGCGTCGGCGAGCTGCTCGCCGAGCGCCGGGTCGGCCGTGGTGCGCCAGGCCGCGAGCAGCGGGCCGGCCTCGTGCAGGAGCCCCTGCACCTGGGCGTGGTGCGCGCGCATCTGGGCGACGTGGAGGGCGCACGCGGGGGCGCGCTTCTCCAGCTTGTCCCACATGAGCTCGTCCTCGCCCTCGTGGTGGACGTGGAGCGTGGCGTCGAGGTCGGCGAGCCAGGACCCCACGAACGCGCTGCGCGCCGTGTCCCCCGCGCGGACCCCGCGCACGAGCGGCGGCGCCTGCTCGTACGCCCAGAGGAACGCGTTGTGCACGATCCGCATGTCGTCGCCCTGGCACAGGCGCGGTCCGGCAGGAACAGGGGGGACGGTCTCTCCGGGCGCGGAGACGTAGAAGTCGCTCACGCGGGGAAGGGACGGGCGGGCACGGCGTCTGATACGTCGGCTGGCGCCGTCGGGCGACCTCCGGCACGGTGGCCGGGACGGTCACCCCGAGCGATCCATGCCGATCACTGCGCCCCAGCCCGCCGCCGGTGTGACTCCCCCACGCTGGAGCCCTAGTCTCGCCACGTCACCCCAGTCCTCGAAGGAGAGCCCCCCATGCGCACGACCAGCGCCGTCAGCCACAGCGCTATCCGTCCGGTGTCGATCGTCGTCGAGCCGTCGGCGTTCGAGGGCGTCACGGTCGTCGCCGCGAAGGTGGCCGCCGACCTCGAGCGCATCACCGGCACGGCCCCCGCCGTCGTCGACGCCCCGCGCGCCGCCGCGACGCCGACCGTGGTGCTCGCCGCGACGCTCGGCCGCTCCCCGCTGGTCGACGAGCTCGTCGCCGCGGGCCGCCTCGACGTCGCCGACGTCGCAGGCAGGCGCGAGGTCTACGCCGTGACGCTCGTCGAGTCGCCCTTCGCCGACGCCCCCGACGTCGAGCGCGCGCTCGTCGTCGTCGGCTCCGACAAGCGCGGGACGATCTACGGGCTCTTCTCCCTCTCCGAGCAGGCGGGCGTGTCGCCGCTGCACTACTGGGGCGACGTGGCGCCGCAGGCGCGCGAGCTCGTCGAGCTGGGCGAGACGACGGCCACGCGCGAGCCGTCCGTGAAGTTCCGCGGCCTGTTCATCAACGACGAGTGGCCGTGCTTCGGCACCTGGACGTCTCAGCACTTCGGCGGGTTCACGGCCGACATGTACGACCACGTCTTCGAGCTGATCCTGCGCCTCAAGGGCAACTACCTGTGGCCGGCGATGTGGACGTCGAGCTTCGCGCTCGACGGGCCCGGGTCGCTCAACGAGGAGCTCGCCGACATGTACGGCATCGTCGTCGGCGCCTCGCACCACGAGCCGTGCCTGCGCGCGTCGGAGGAGTGGGACATCGTCCGCGGCCCGGACACGCCCTACGGGAACGAGTGGAACTACCTCACCAACCGCGAGGGCCTGCTGCGCTACTGGGAGGACGGCCTCAAGCGCTCGGGGCGCTACGAGAAGATCGTCATGCTCGGCATGCGCGGCGAGCGCGACTCCGAGCTGCTCGGCGAGGACGCCGGCCTCCAGGCGAACATCGACCTGCTCAAGGACGCGATCACCGAGCAGCGCCGGCTCGTGGCCCAGCACGCCCCGGGCGCCACCGAGATGCTCGCCCTCTACAAGGAGGTCGAGGAGTACTACTACGGCTCCGACACCGTGCCCGGCCTGCGCGGCTGGGAGGGGCTCGACGGCGTGACGCTCATGTTCTGCGAGGACAACTTCGGCTTCATGCGCTCGCTGCCTGCGACCGACGCCGAGCGTCGCAGCGCCGGCATGTACTACCACTTCGACTACCACGGCGGCCCCGTGAGCTACGAGTGGATGCCGTCGACGTCGTTCGAGCGCACGCACGACCAGATGTCGCTCGCGTTCGACCACGGCGTGCGCGACGTGTGGGTGGTCAACCTGGGCGACCTCAAGTTCAACGAGGTGCCCTTCGCGTTCTTCATGGCCATGGCGTACGACATGGACGCGTACGGCAACGGCACCCGGACGGCCGCGGCCGACTTCACGGCGTCCTGGCTGGACGCGACCTTCCCTGCCGCGGCGCCGGACGTGCGCGCCACGATCGGCGAGGTGCTGCACGGCTACCTGCGTCTCAACGCGATGCGCCGCCCCGAGGCCCTCAACGAGCACGTCTACGCGGCCGCCCACTTCCAGGAGGCGGACCGCATGCTCGCGCGCGCCGACGCCGTCGACGCCGCGAACGCCGCGGTGGTCGCCGCGCTCGAGGCGCTCGACGACGACGGCCGCACCCTGCTGGCCTACACCTCCCTCGTGGGGCTCCCGGCGCGCGCCTCGCTCAACCTGCTGCGCCTGCACGTCAACGCCGCGAAGAACGCCCACTACGCCCGCCAGGCCAAGCCCGTCGCCAACGCCTACGCCGGCCGGGTCACCGAGGCCGTCGCGACCGACCGCGCGATCGGCGACGAGATCCGCGAGCTCGCCGGCGGCAAGTGGACGGGCCACGAGCAGGAGGCGCACGTCGGCTTCACCGGCTGGAACGAGGACGGGTCGCGCTACCCGGTCCGCCACGTCGTCGAGCCCATGGGGCACGAGCCGCGGCTCTCCGTCTCCCGTGCCGACGCCGTCCCGACGTACCACCGCCAGTACGGCCGCCCCATGGAGGTCGTCGTCGACGACTTCTGCGTCGCCGGCGAGACGGCGGTCGCGATCGAGATCGCGAACGACGGCGTCGGGTCGCTCGCGTGGACGCTCGAGGGCGGCGAGGACGTCCCCTGGCTCGGCGTGTCCGCGCGCTCCGGCTCCGCGGTCGCCCAGGACGTCGTCGTGCTCACGTGCGACCGCGCGCTGCTATCCGCGACGACGCAGACCGTGCGCCTGCTGGTCCGCGTCGGCGCGGCCCAGCCGCACCAGGTCTCGACCGTCGCGGTCGTCGTCTCCGGGCGCGCCGTCGACACGGCCGGCCTGCCGGCGGGCACGTTCCTGCCCGGCCGTGACGGCGTCGTCGCGATCGACGCCCAGCACGCGGCCGCGTCGACGTCCGTCGACGGCGCCGCGTTCGTCGAGCTGCCGCGCGGCGGCCGCGACGGCTCGGCGATGCGCGTCCTGCCGACGACGGCGCCCGCGTTCGAGGTCGGCGCGCCCGCGCCGACGCTGACGTACCGGTTCCTGGCCGAGACGACCGGCGAGTACGACGTCGACGTGTGGCAGGTGCCCACGGGCGTCGTCGTGCGCGGCACGTCGCTGCGGTACACGCTGGGCGGCGCGGTGGTCGAGGCGGTCGCCGCCGACGTCAACGCCGGCGAGCCGGGCGACGCCCGCTGGGCGCGCCCCGTGGTCGAGAACATCCGCGTGACCACCTCGCGGACGCGCTTCGAGGCCGGGGTCGCCGAGCTGACGCTGGGCGCGCTGGACCCGAACCTCGTCGTCGAGCGGATCGTCGTGCGGCCCGCAGGCGTCGTGCTGCCGGCGTCGGCGCTGGGGCCGCGCGAGAGCGCCCGCGTCCAGGCCTGAGCGCCGCCGGGAGGTCGCCGCGGCGGCCTCCCGGCGGAGCCGGTCAGTGGTTCCGCAGGGCGCTGACGAGCTCGCCCTTCCTCATCGTCGAGCGGCCCGCGATGCCCACCTCGGAGGCCTTCTTGCGCAGGTCCGCCACCGTCCAGTCCTCGTAGCTGCCGGACCTGCCGCCCTTGCGGCCCACCGACGACCTGCCGCGGGCCGCGGCGGCGTTCGCGATCCGCGCGGACTTCTCCTTGCTGTTGCCCTCCGCGCGGAGCTCCTCGTACAGCTCCTCGTCCTTGACGCTGGGGCCTGGGCTACGTCGCGGCATGGTGCCCTCCTCGTGATCGGTTGCGTCTCTCCACCGTCACGCGACCGCCGGGCACTCGCACGCCCGCGAGCGCCGGCCGCGGCCCTCAGCCGGCCGGCTCCAGGAGGAAGATCGGTATCAGGCGCTCGGTCTTCGCCTGGTACACGGCGTACTGCGCCCAGGTCTCGACCGCGTACTGCCACCACTGCGCCCGCTCGTCCCCGGACAGCTCGCGTGCGACGTACGCCGTGCGGTGCGCGCCGTCCTGGAGCTCCACCTCGGGGTGGGCGCGCAGGTTGTGCACCCACTGCGGGTGCGTGGGCGCTCCGCCGCGCGACCCGACGACGAGGTACCTGCCGTCCTTCTCGACGCGCATGAGCGGCGTCTTGCGGATCTTGCCGGACCGCGCACCGCGGTTCGTGACGACGATGATCGGGTCGTTCGTGCCCCGCAGGACGTTCGCGTCCGCGCCGTCCGAGGCCTCGAACGCCTCGACCTGGTCGCGGACCCAGCCCCGCGTGCTCGGGACGTACTCCCCTTCGAGATTGCTCATGCCACGCACGCTACCGGGAGGCGGCGGCCGCGAGGCCGGGTCTCCGGCGCCGGCGCGCGAGACGGGCCCGGCGCCCGTGGCGGACCGGCCCGGCTACGACGCGCGCCGCGCCCCCAGCAGGACGCCCGCGAGGCCCGCGACGACGAACCCCGGCACCACGAGGAAGGCCGCGTGCACGCCGACGAGGTCAGCGAGCGCACCGAGCGCGAAGGGCACGACGCCGATCGCGACGCCGGCGGCGACGGTCACGACGGAGGCCGCGGAGTCGGCCGGGCCGCGCGCGGCCGCCAGGAAGAGGGCGCTGCCCAGCGGGAAGAGCAGGCCGACGCCGAGGCCGCAGACCACCAGCCCGGCGATGGCGACGACGGGCGTGCCGGCCGTCCAGAGCACGGCCCACCCGATCCCGGCGACGCCGAACGCGACCGCCACGAGGGGTGCGGCGCCCCAGCGGCGGGTGGCGGGCCCGGACGTCAGGCGGCTCACCGCCATGCCCGCGACGAGGCCCGCGGTGCTGCCGGCGGCGACGCCTGCCGAGGCGCCGGTGGACTCGCGCAGCAGCGACGCCGCCCAGAACGTCGTCGCGAACTCGATGGCCGTGCCCGAGACGGTCGCGAGGAGCATCAGCCAGGCGTCGGCGCCGAGCGCCAGGCGGCCGTGGGCGCCGTCGTGACGGCCGCCGGCACCCCGCGGCGCGGGCTCGCGCGGGACGGTGCGCGACCACAGCACGGCGGCCGCCGCCGCGAGCGGGACGGACGTGACCAGCGCGGCCCGCCACCCGAACCCGATCCCGACGGCGGCGCCGAGGGCGAGCGGCCCGACGACGCCGGCGACCGTGCCGAGCCCGTTCCCGGTGGCGAGCGCGGTGGCCGCGCCGCGCGGGCCGAGGTGCAGCACCAGCCCGGCGGTGCCGGCGCCGAGGGCGAGGCTGCCGCCGACCGACATGACGACGACGGCGGCGAGCCCCAGCACGAACGAGGGCGACACGACGAACACGCTGAGGCCCACGGCGATGAGCGCGGCGCTGAGCAGGAGGGTGCGCCGGCGTCCGACGGCGGGCACGAGGCGCGGCATCACGAGCCCCGCGATCACGGTGCCGACGGCCATGGCCGTGCCGTGCAGGCCGGTCAGCGTGTCCGTCAGGCCGCGCTCGGTGCCGAGCAGCTGGCTGGCGGGGCCGAACATGTAGAGCACCCAGCCCCACAGGGCGTAGGTCGCGAACATCGACCACGTGAAGGTGTCGGCTCCGCGCGGACGGGCGGCGTCGTCCTGCGGGCGCGGCGGGGTGGGGTGGTCGAGGGGCACGGAGGTCCTTGCGCGGGGTGTCGGGGTGATGCGCGCGACGTGCCGCACCGGCCCCAGGATCGCGCGGCGGGCGGGGATGGGCAACGCGCCGTCGCGCCGCGTCCGTCGCTGGTGCAGGCGTGGCGCGACCTGTTGTCCTGGCACCGCCCGTGCGCCACCCTGGGCGCATGCGCATCGCGGGGCAGCCGTCCTGGAGGTTGTCGGTCAGCGACAGCCAGTCGCTCGAGGTCGCCCTGTACGTGCGGGACGCGGCCGGGATCGTGGTCGCGGGCGACGACGTCCCGCCGCCGCTCACCGCCCCGCCGCCCCGCTCGGACGTCCTCGACGGCGCGGACCCGGCCCCGGTGGCGGCGCAGTGGCTCGCGTGGTGGCGGACGCTGGTCGCGCTGGACCTTGAGCTGCAGAAGGCGCCCACGCTGGACGGCGCGGCGTGGCAGGCGTGGGCCAGGGAGCACGCAGCGCGCCGGGACGCGGCCGGAACCCCGACCGACGACTTCGCGGGCCTCGCCCACGCGCCCGCCCTGCGCCAGGCGTGCGTCGCGCTGGCCCACGACGCGTACGGCGCCGCCCGCCGGAACCCGGAGCTGGACCGGGCGCCGTGGGCGCAGACGAAGCAGGTCGTCGACGACGTCGCGCAGGCGCACGGGGTGGACCCGGACGTGCTGTCCGGGGTCGTGATCCAGGTGCCGACGACGGGCGGCTGGTGGCGCGTGGTCGAGCCGGGGGCCGTCCTCGCGTCGACCGCCGCGCCGTACGACGCCGTGGTGCGGGCCGCGTTCGAGTCAGCCCTCTGAGCGCGGCGCCCCGTCGCGCGCCGGGGCCTGGTCCGGCGGGTCCGACGGCGCGTCGGCCCCGCTCGGCCCCGGTGCGTCGTCGTGGTCGGGGCGGCGTCTCAGGTGCCCGACGACGTCGCGCAGCATGACCGTCACGGGCGCGGAGAGCATGGCCCCGAGGAGGCCGGCGAGCACGGTGCCGACGACCGTCGAGCCCAGGTTGACGATCGGGTGCAGGCGCAGCCGGTCCGAGGACAGCTTGGTGAGCACGAGCGTCTGGACGACGTTCTGCATCACGAGGATGACGCCGAGCAGGACGAGCGCCTCCGTGGGCCCGCGCGACCCCAGCGCGATGAGCACCGCGAACGCGCCCGAGAAGATCGCGCCGAGGAACGGCACGTACGACGTCACGAACGTCACGAGCGCGATCGAGACCGCGAGCGGCACCCCGAGCACGACGGCGGCGACCGCGATGAGGGCCGCCGCCAGCAGGTTCGACACCGACATCGCGCCGAAGTACCGCCGCAGGGTCGTGGTGGCCTGGTCGACGACGTCGCGCCCCGACGTCGCGCCGAGGGACGCGTACCGGGCGACGAACGCCTCGATCCGGGGCCAGTCGGCCATGACGTAGAAGAGGAAGAAGACGGCGACGAACGTCCCGACGAGGAACGCCGCCGCGCTGGAGAACACGCTGCCGAACAGGCTCGCGAGGCCGCCGCTCAGGGCGGACGTCGCACTCCCCAGGTCGATGCCGGACACGTCCAGCGACGTGCCGGCGAGCTCCTCCTGGAGGGTCGCGAGCCCGCGGGTCAGCCGGTCGGCGATCTCCGTGGACTGCTCGACGACGCCGACCACCGTCACCCACACGGCGACGCCCAGCACGGCCGCCAGCACCACCAGCACGGCCGCCGCCCCCAGGCCGCGCCGCAGCCCGGCCCGCTCCAGGCGGTCGACGGCGGGCTGCAGCAGGATGCCGAGCACCGCCGCGACGACGAGCGGCACCACCACGCCGCTGAGCGTGGAGGCGGCGGTGTAGACGACCAGGCCGGCGGCCGCGATGCCGACGACGGCCCACGCGATCCGGCCGAGGCGGAGCACGCGGTCGCCCAGAGGCCTGGCGGTCTCGGGAACGTGGTCGGGCACGGCTCTCCTCGGGTCGGTGGGGAGCATCATCCCGCGCGGGCACCGGGAGCGCGCGCCCGTCGGGGCGCGATGCAGTGGCCCGCGGCGCGGTCGGGACGGTGCCGCCCGGCAGAGGTGCCGGCGACCGGGCGCGGGCGCGTCCGCCGTTGCGAGCGGTCGGCCCTCCGGCGAGGGTGGCAGCGTGGCCCAGCCCGCGAGCAGCACCCCAGGGACGGCCGGTGCGGAGCACCGCTCCGGCAGACGCGCGAACCCGGTCGCGAGGTTCCTCAAGGCGCTCGGGCCGGGGCTCGTGACCGGCGCGGCCGACGACGACCCGTCCGGCGTCGCGACGTATGCGCAGGCCGGAGCGACCTTCGGGAACGCGATGCTGTGGACGGTGCCGTTCACGCTGCCGCTGATGATGGCCGTCCAGGAGATCTGCGACCGGATGGCGCTGGCGTCCGGCGACAGCCTGGGAATGCTGATCCGTCGCAGGTTCCGCGGCGGGGCCCGCACCGCCATCGTCGTCCTCATGGCCGCCCTCATCGTCGCGAACTGCCTGAACCTCGCGGCAGACCTCATGGCCATCGGCCAGGGCGTGCAGCTGCTCGGCGCGGGACCGGCCCCCGTGTGGTCGGCGGTCGCGGGCGTGGGCATCGTCGTCGCGCTGGTGCTCGGGTCGTTCGACTGGATCGGGCGCATCTTCAAGTGGCTCTGCCTCGTCCTGCTGGTCTACGTCGGCGTCCTCTTCGCCGCCGACGTGGACTGGGCCGACGTCGGCGCCGGGCTGCTCGGGACCCAGGTCCACCTCACGCCCGACTACGTCGGCCTGACCGTCGGCGTCCTCGGCACCACCATCAGCCCGTACATGTTCTTCTGGCAGACCGCGCAGCGCGTCGAGGAGCTGCGCGAGGAACCGCTGGGCGGGGACGGCACCGCCGCGCTGGATCAGCGGAGCGTCGGCGAGGCGCGGCGCCGCCTGCGCACGGGCCGCCTGGACGTGTTCACGGGCATGGTCTTCAGCGTCCTGATCATGTTCGCGATCATCGCCGCGACGGCCGCCACGCTCGGCACACGCCACCAGACGGTCACGAGCGCCGCGCAGGCGGCGCAGGCCCTCGAACCGATCGCCGGCACCTACGCCGGGGCGCTCTTCGCCATCGGGTTCATCGGCTCCGGCATCCTGGCCGTCCCCGTGCTTGCCGCGTCCGGGGCGGCCGGCATGGCCGCGCTCCTCGACAAGCGGTGGGGGCTGGAGAAGAGCCCGCGCAAGGCGCCCGTCTTCTATCTCCTGCTCGGCGTCGGCGTCGTCGCCGGAACGCTGCTGTCGGTGTTCCTCAGCAACCCCATCCGGCTGCTGGTGCTCTCCGCCGTCGTCAACGGGATCGCGGCCGGACCGTTCGTCGTGATCATGATGCTCATCTCCCACGACCGCACCATCATGCACCGGTACCGCAACGGCGCGCTCTCCCGGACCCTCGGCTGGGCTGCCGCGGTGATCATGTGCGTCGGGGGCGTCTACGGCGTCTGGTACACGGTCGCGGGCGGCTGACCGGCCAGAACCGGTCCTCGCGGTGCGCTCGCCCGCCGGTGCGCTCGCCCGCCTGCCGGGCGCATCGCACACCGCACCTCCACACTGGGCATCATGAGCGAGCCGGTGGCCGCGCGGCCGGGCCTGGGTACCTTCCGTCGCCTCGAGTTCTTCACCGACGGCGTCTTCGCCATCGTGATGACGATCATGGTCCTGGAGGTGGACGTCCCGCGCGGGCCCGCCGGCGAGCTGTGGGCGCAGATCGGCGAGCGCGTGCCCGAGCTCGCCACCTACGCGCTCGCGTTCGTCACGCTCGGCGCGCTGTGGTTCGGCAACCGCACGCAGGGCGAGCAGCTCGAGCGCGCAGACCATCCCCTGACCTGGCTCGTGCTCACGCTGCTGCTCACCGTGGCGCTCGTGCCCTTCTCCGCCGCGATGCTCGGGCACGAGCCGACGGCGCGCCCCGCCGTCGTGTTCTTCGGCGCGCACCTGACCGTGGTGTACGTGGTGCACGCGCTGGTGTGGACGTACGCGTCCGGGCGCGCCCACCTGCTACGGCCCGGCCTGCCGGACGGGTACCGGCGGCGGTCCCGGCGGTACTCCTGGCTCCCCGCGGGCGGGTACGCGGCGGCGACGCTGCTCGGCCTGGCGGCCCCCGTCGTCGGGCTGGTGGGCTTCCTGCTCGTGCCCGCCTGGCTCGTCAGCGGGCTCTTCTACCGCGGGCTCGGCCGCCTGCACGACCACGAGGCGCGGGCGTCCCGGGCCGTCGCGGGCCAGGAAGCCCGGTAGCCCCGGCCCGGCGACGCTCAGCGACGCCGGGCCAGGTGCACGGTGAGGTCGGCGTCGAGCGTCACCCGGTCGGGCAGCACGGCGAGCACGGCGGCGAGGGCCCGCTCGCGGACCGCGCCGGGCAGCGCGAGGTAGGCGGAGACCGTCGCGAGATGGCCGACGTAGTCCCGGGCGGGCACCGTGGGCCGCCGCGCGACCTCCACCTGGCGCACGTCCGTGAACGCGTCCGCCCTGACCAGCTCCGTCCCCGGCCACTGCAGCGTGGCGTCCTCCGGCGTCCCGTCGGGTGCCGGCACCTCGTCGTCGGCCAGGAACGGCGCGCGGGCGGACCGGACCGCCTCCGCGAGGGCCGGGTCGGCCAGCCGCAGCGGCGCGCCGAACGAGGCGAACACCCCGCCCGGCTCGAGGAGGGCGGCCACCCGCTCCCAGCGCCCGGCCGGTGCGGTCCAGTGCAGCGACGCCGCCGCGAAGACGAGCTCGTAGGTCTGCGCCGGAGCGAGGTCCTCGAACGCCGCCCGGACGACGGTGACCTCGGCCGGGACCTGGCGGCGCAGCTCGGCGAGCATGTCCGCGTCCGGGTCCGTCGCGGTGACCCGGATCCCCCGGCCCGCGAAGAGCCGCGTGGCCTTGCCCGTCCCGGCGCCGACCTCGAGGGCCGTGCGCACCGGCCGGCCGGCGTAGGCGAGCACCGTGTCGGCGAGCTCGTCGGGGTAGCCGGGCCGGTACCGCTCGTACGCGGCGGCGGCCGCGCCGAAGGTCAGAGCGCGCGCTGTCATGGGGGCGAGTGTGCCGCGCGGGGGCCGACGCGCCCAGCCCTTTACGGCGGTGGCCGCCTCGCAGGTGCCCGCTACGTCAACGGGTCAGCAGCGGCATGACGACGTCGTCGACGATCTCCTCGATGACCTCGGGCGACACCGGTCGCAGCGTCATGAGCAGCTCGCCGCGCATCAGGTCGAACGCGAGCGACCTGGCGCGCGGCGTGAGGTTCTCCTCCTTGACCTCGCCGCGGGCGACGGCGCGGCGGTAGAACGCCTCGGTGCTCGGCTCGCGGCCGCCGACGAACACCTCGCGCAGGTCGCTCAGCGCGGTGCCCGTCTCGGCGAAGTACCCGGTCAGCCGGTGGAACGCCGTCAGTCCCACGCGCACGCGGGCGCGGTTCGCCCACGTCAGGAGCGCGAGCAGGTCGCCGCGCAGGCTGCCCGTGTCGATCGGCTCGTACGTCTCCGCCCTGGCACCGTGCACCACGACGGCGCGGACGAGGTCGGGCTTGCTCGGCCAGCGCCGGTAGACGACGGCCCGGCTCGTCCCCGCGCGCGCGGCGACGCCCTCGTAGGTGAGGGCGTCGTAGCCCTTCTCGACGAGCTCTGCCCACGCGGCCTCGAGCAGCGCGGTCTCCAGCTCGGCGCCGCGGCGCCGGCGGGCGGGTGCGCTCCCGGTGACGTCCGGCCCGGAGGCGGCGTTAAGAGACATGGTGTTCCCTATCTCGCGAGTGAGGCGTACTCTCCACGGAAGAGTCACAGTGTATCTAAGGAGAGTTGCATGGCCGAGAAGCCCGAGCGCGGCGACGACCACCTGGACCCCGCCGTCAGACGCGTCGTGTGGACCGTGCTGGTGGGCGGCATGGCGGTCCTGTTCGACACCACCATCGTCGCCGTCGGCATCCGCACCCTCGCCACCGAGCTGGACGTGAGCCTCTCCACCATCCAGTGGGTGAGCACCTCGTACCTCCTCGCGCTGGGCGTCGCCGTCCCGCTGGTCGGCTGGGCGCAGCGGGTGCTCGGCGGCAGGCGCCTGTGGATGCTCGCGCTCGCCGTGTTCCTGGCCGGCTCGATCCTGTGCTCGCTCTCGTGGGACGCCGGCAGCCTCATCGCGTTCCGCACGGTCCAGGGCCTGGGCGGCGGCATGCTCATGCCGCTCATGACCACGATGGTCATGCAGGCCGCGCGGGGGCAGAACCTCGGCAAGCTGGCCGCGACGATCGGGCTGCCGATCGCGCTCGGCCCGATCGTCGGCCCCGTGATCGGCGGCCTCATCCTGCACAACCTGCACTGGTCGTGGATGTTCTGGGTCAACGTGCCGTTCTGCGTCGTCGGCCTGGTCCTCGCCGGGCGCTTCCTGCCCCGGGACGCCGCGCCCCGGATGCTGCCGCTCGACGTCGTCGGGCTGCTGCTGCTCGCACCCGGCCTCGTGGGCCTGCTGTTCGGCCTGAGCAACGTCTCCAAGGACGGCGGCTTCGGCCGCACGGACGTGTGGCTGCCCGCCGCGGCCGGCGTCGTCCTGGTCTCCGGGTTCTGCCTGTGGGCCCTGCCGCGCGGCCGCCGCGCGCTGGTGGACATCCGGCTCCTGAGGCACAAGCCGCTCTGGACGTCGTCGGCGCTCATGTTCCTCTCGGGCTTCGGGCTGTTCGGCGCGATGTTCCTGCTGCCGCTGTACTTCCTGGAGCTGCGCGGGCACGACGTCCTGGGGGCCGCGCTCCTGCTCATCCCGCAGGGGGTGGGCGCCCTGCTCAGCCGGCTCGTCCTCAGCCGGTTCATCGACAGGGTCGGGCCGCGCTGGATCTCGCTCGCGTCGTTCCTCGTCGCGGCGCTCGCCACCGTGCCGTTCGCCGTGGCCGGGGCGCAGACCAGCCAGTGGTGGCTCGGCGGCGTGCTCCTGGTCCGCGGCCTCGGCCTCGGCTCCGCGCTCATCCCGCTCATGGCGCACGCCTTCTCCGGCCTGGCGCACGACGACGTCCCGGACGCCAGCATCGTGTCCCGCCTGCTGCAGCAGCTCGGCGGCTCGTTCGGCACGGCGGTGCTGGCCACGGTGCTCGCCTCCGGCACCACGCACGCCGTGACGCTCGCCGACGGCGCGGTCGCCTTCGACCACGCCTTCTGGTGGGCGGTCGGCTTCACCGGCCTGGCCGTCGTCCTGTCGTTCCTGCTGCCCGCGCACCGCGCACAGGAACCGGGCGCGACGCCGGAGCCGCCGAGGACCGCGGCGCGGAGCCTCAGCCGCCGGTGAGCATCAGCGGGCCGCGTCGCCGGCGTCCGGCGGCTCCGGCGCGCGGGGGTCGACGTCGTCGCGCAGCTCCTTGACCTCCTTGCGGAAGACCTTCAGCGACTGCCCGACGCTCTGGGCCAGGTCGGGAAGCCGGCGCGCGCCGAACAGCAGCAGGAGGACCACCACCAGGATCAGGATGTGGACCGGTCGTAGTGCACCCATGGTGACTCCTCGTCGTCGAGAACCTGCGGTAGGGGAGCCGGGCGGCCCAGCGGGCGAGCCGGCGGAGGAGCACGGCGTGCTCCGGCGAGTCGTAGGAGCGCAGGTCGTGGCCGAGCGCGTCGTACGCGACGCGTGCCGGCCCGTGCTCGCGGACCCAGACGAGCGGGTGGACGACGTCGTCGTGGACGTGCGTGGCGAGCACGGTCCGCGCGCCGACCGGCTGGAGGAGGCTGTACCGCTCGTCGACCACCGTCAGGCCGCCGAGCCCGGCGGTGAGCGCGTGCTCCTCGAGCCGCACCGTGGTCGGCCCGAGCTCGGGGTGCATCGACGCCCCCGGCACCCAGACCGCGCCGAGCAGCTCCGGCCAGACGGGGTAGTCACGCAAGCTCGCGGCGGCCGCGTGCAGCCCGAGGACCCCGATGCCGCGGGCGGCGGCCGCGGCCAGGCCGTCGGTCGCCGCCCGCGGCGCCGTGAAGAACGACCGCTCGCCCTGACCCCAGGGGTCGCCCGCCGCGACGACGAGCAGCTCCGCGTCGTCGAGCCGTGTCATGGCGCCGTCGACGTCGTCGTCGACCTCGACGGACCAGCCGTCCTCCGCGAGGAGGCGAGCCACGCGCTCGCCCACCGCCTCGAAGGGGTGCCACGGGTCCGCGTAGCGGCCCGTGCCGGCGACGACGAGCGCCCTCATCCCTTCACCGCCCCGGTCAGCACGCCCTTGGTGAAGTACCGCTGGGCGAACGGGTAGACGAGCAAGATCGGGATGGTCGCCACGACGATGACGGCCATCTGGATGGTCTGCCCGGGCGGCGGCGGCTGGTCGGGAGCCTGGAGCGTGGACAGCGCGGTGCCCTGGACGACGTACTGGTTGAGCACCACCTGGATGGGCCACTTCGCCGTGTCGTTGAGGTAGATCATCGCGTTGAAGAACGAGTTCCAGTACCCGACGGCGTAGAACAGCGCGATGACGGCGAGCACCGCCTTCGACAGCGGCAGCACGATCTGCAGGAAGATCCGCCACTCGCTCGCCCCGTCGAGGCGTGCGGACTCGAGCAGCTCCTCGGGCAGGCCCATGAAGAAGTTGCGGACCACCACCATGTTGAACGCCGAGATGAGCCCCGGGACGACGAGCGACCAGTAGGAGTCGAGCATCCCGAGAGAGCGCACCAGCAGGTAGTTCGGGATGATCCCGGCCCCGAAGAGCATCGTGCACAGCACCAGGACGAGCACGGTCCGCGAGCCGGGCACGCGCCGCGTCCGGGTCAGCCCGTACGCCAGCGTCGTCGTGAACAGCATCGACAGCGCGGTGCCCACCACGGTCACGAGGGCGGTCACGACGAGGGACCGGGTGACCACCCCTCCCCCGATGATCGAGCGGTACGCGTCGAGCGAGTACGACGTCGGGAAGGCGCTGCCGGACGCCTGGGCCTCCCGGGACGCGAAGCTCATCGCGATGACGTACACGAACGGGTACAGCATCACCAGGACGATCAGGGCGATGACCAGCGCCTTGAGGGACTGCGAGGCCCGGGAGGGCTGGCCCATCCACACGGGGCGGGCGTTGCGGCGGCGCACCGGGGGTGCGGTCAAGGTCGTCATCAGAACAGTCCTTCCGTGCCGAGCCGCTTCGCGAACCGGTTCGCCGCGACGACGAGGATCGTGCCGATCACGCCCTTGAACAGGCCGGCGGCCGTCGACAGGCCCCAGTCGCCGCCGGAGATGCCGCGGAAGTACACGAAGGTGTCGAGCACCTGGGCGGCGTCGGCGCCGACCGCGGGCTGCTGGAGCAGGAGCTGCTCGAAGCCGACGGTCAGCACGCTGCCGATCGTGAGGATCAGCAGGAGCGTGATCACGGGCACGAGCCCGGGCAGCGTCACGTGCCACGTGCGGCGCCACGACCCGGCGCCGTCGACGGCGGCGGCCTCGTACAGCTCGTCAGGGATCGCGCTGATGGCGGCGAAGAAGATGATCGTCCCCCAGCCGACGTTCTTCCAGATCACCTGGGAGGTGACGAGCGCCTTGAACGTGTCCGGGTCCGCCATGACGTTGACGTCGTGGATCCCGATGGTGCTGAACAGGTCGGCGATCGGGCCCGCACCACCGAGCACCTGCTGCCAGATCGCGATGACGATCACCCACGAGATGAAGTGGGGCAGGTAGACGATCGTCTGGACGACCCGCTTGACGCGGTCCGAGACGAGCGAGTTGAGCAGCAGCGCGAGCAGGATGGGTGCCGGGAACGCGAAGACGATCTGCAGGAACGAGATGATCAGCGTGTTCGTCAGCGCCCGCACGAACTGCGGGTCGCCGAACATCGCGGCGAAGTTGTCGAGGCCCACCCAGGTCGACCCCGTGATGCCCCAGTACGGGGAGTAGTCCTGGAACGCGACGACGTTGCCGAGCAGCGGCAGGTAGGCGAACACCAGGAAGAACACGAGGCCGGGCAGGATGAACGTGTACATCCACCGCTCGCGCCGCACGCGCTCCCACACCGACGTCGTCGGCCGGTCCCTGCGCGCGGCGCGGTCCCGGCCCGGCCGCCCCGGGACCGCCTTCGCGGCCCCGGGACGTTCCAGCACGGCCATCGTCAGGACGCCTTGTCGAGGGCGGCCTGGTACTCGGCGCGCACGGCGTCGCCGCCGGCCTTGCGCCACGCGTCGCGGTACTCGTCGATGGCTGTGAGCGGCATGCGGCCCGAGGCGATGCCGGCGCGGTAGTCCGTGTCGATCTCCGACATCCGGGCGCCGTTCGACGTGTTCGTCTCGCTATACAGGCCGACGACGGGGCTCGGCACGGTGGCGGCCATGAGCGGCTCGACGGACTCGCGGAAGTTGTCGACGAACCCCATCGACTTCTGCGGCACCACGAACGACGGCGACTTGAACGCGCCCAGCCACTGGATCCCCGCGCGGTCGGCGTTGGCCGCCTTGTCGCCCAGGTCGGTCACGACGTGGTTCTCGCCGAACTCCCAGTTGAAGCCCTCCTTGCCGCTGTGGATGAACAGCGCCTCGGAGGAGCCGTCGGGCGCCCGCCAGTAGTTGATGACGTTGAGCAGCTCCTCGAGCCGCTTCGGGTCCTGGGCCGCCTTCGCGGAGATCGCGACGATGCCCCAGTACCCCGTGTCGCGCTCGATGACGAGCTTGCCGCCGTCGACGGCCGGCGGGACGAACAGGCGCGGGTCGGCGCCCGTCGTCAGCTCGGCGGTGTTGGCCAGGATGCTCGACCCGAAGTACCCGTTGAACGCGTCGACCGTGATCGCGGCCTGGCCGTTCTTGAACAGCTCGGACGCCTTGGCCCCTGCGTCGCCAGCGCGAGGGCGTCGGGGTGGTAGACGCCGGCCTTGAAGAGGTCGTTGTGGTACTTGAGCGCGTCCGCATAGGCGTCCGTCTCGATCATGTGGACGAGCTTGCCCTTGTCGTCGAGCTGCCAGGTGGTGCCCACCTGGTGCATCCAGCTCACGACCGACTGCCACTTGCCGTCGAAGGCGGGGATGCCCCACACCTCCTTGCCGAGGGCGCTGCCCAGGCCCGCGATCGCAGTCATCATCTCCAGGAAGCCGGCCGCGTCCTTGGGCAGGGCGTCGAACCCGGCCGCCTGCACGAGGTCCCAGCGGATGGCCGGGAAGTTGGTCAGGTACGGGTTCTCGTTCGGGACGCCGAAGATGCGCCCGTTCTTCGCCGACGCCTTCCAGGCGTTCGTGCCCACGTTGGCCAGGTTGGGCCACTGCAGGATCTTGTCGCCCGCGAGCACCTCGGACAGGTCGGCGAAGACGCCGTCGCCGATCGCCTTCGCCGCGACGGCGGTGGCGTCCTGGACGAAGGAGAGGTCGGGGATGCTCCCGGAGGCGATCGTCGTCGCCATCTTCTCGTTGTACGTGTCGCTCGCGACCAGCGTCGGCGTGTACTCGCCGCCGAGGCGCTCGTTGAGGTCGGCCCAGTACTGGTTGTCCGGGACCTTGCGCGGCGGGGCGCCCCACAGCACCTGGAACGTGGTCACGGAGCCGCCCGTCAGCGGCTTCGACGTCACCGAGTCGAAGTACTTCTGGATGGGCTGCGTGTAGATCGCGGGCATCCCCTCGACCTTGCTGACGATGCCGCCCTCGAGCGCCGGGGGCGCGACGTACGTCGGCAGCTGCAGCTTCACGGTCTCGCTCAGGTTGGCGCGCCGGGCGCCGGCGGCGGCGCCGCTCGGCGAGCAGGCGGCGAGGGCGACGGCGGCCGCCCCCAGCCCGGCCAGCCCGAGGAAGTGCCGCCGGCTGAGCGGCAGGGTGGTCAACGGCGGGTTCGTGGTGCTCATCTCTTCTCCCTTGAAGGTCAGGCGGGTAGGTCGGTGGGGCGTCAGGCCGAGCGCGCCAGCGTGGCGTGGTCGACCCGGTGCGCGAGCGGGACACCGCTCACCAGGCGTGCGAGCTCGTCGACGACGCCTTGGGCGAGGCGGCGCAGCTCGGTGCCCTTGGACCCCGCGACGTGCGGCGTGACCAGCACGCGGGGGTCGGACAGGAGGGGTGACGTCGGCGGCAGCGGGTCGGGCTCCGTCACGTCGAGGACGACGGTCAGGCCGCGCCCGTCGTCGGCGCGACGGGCGAGCTCCGCCTCCAGCGCGGCCGTGTCCACGAGGCTGCCGCGCGACGTGTTGACCAGGACGGCGCCGTCGCGCAGCGTCGCGAGCCGGCGGGCGTCGAGCTGGTGGTAGGTCTCGGGCGTCGCCGGGGCGTGGACGGTGACGACGTCGCTCGTGGCGACGAGCTCGTCGAGCCCGAGCGGCGCGACGCCGAGCAGGTCGGCGGCGGCCGGCGAGAGGTACGGGTCGTAGACGACGACCTCGAGGTCGTGGCGCCGCAGCGCCTCGACGACCCGCCGCCCCGTGCGGGACGCCCCGACGACGCCGACGCGCTTGCCGTAGTTGCCGACGCCGGCGACCGTGCCGTGGCTGCCGACGCCGGCGCCCTGACGGGTCTCGTCGTAGCCCGGGTACGGGGTGGTCGCCGGCACCAGCACGCCCTTGTTGGCGAGCAGGACGACGGCGAGCGTGAACTCCGCGACGGGGATCGCGTTGGCCTCGGCCTGGGTCGAGACGAGGATGCCGCGCTCGTGCACGACGTCGTCGACGATGCCGCGCACCGTGCCGGCCGAGTGCAGGACGGCCCGCAGCCGCGGCATCCGGTCGACGACGGCGGCGTCGACCAGCGGCGTGCCCCACCCGGTGACGAGCACCTCGGTGCGCGCCAGGACGTCGTCGGCCCCGGTGAAGTCGGCCAGGACCGTCACCTCGCCCGCCAGGGCTCGCAGCGCGCCGAGCATGCGCTCGTCGAACAGCCGCCGGCGCGTGCTCTCCTCGAGCACGCAGGTGACCACAGGTCCGCTCTCCATCGGTTCGCTCCTCCTCGTCGCGGTGCGGGCGGAGCACAGGCAAGCGCCGGACGCGGACGCGGGTCAACCAGAGCGACAGATTTCGCTCACATTCGCTCAGTCGACGCTCGGCCTCGGGTCGGCCGGTCCGGTGGACTCCCGGACCACGAGCTCGGGCAGGAGCGTCGTGAGCTGCGGGCTCGACCCCCGGCTGCGGCCGCCGCCCAGCACCCGGTCGACGACGAGGCGCACGGCCTCGCGCCCGACGTCGTGCTTCGGGGGCGAGACGGCCGTCAGCGGCGGCGCGCCGAGCTCCGCGACCTCGTCGTCGTAGGCCACCACGGAGAGCCCGCCGGGCACCGCGACGCCCCGCAGGGCGGCAAGGTCGGCGAGCGCCATCGCGTACTCGTCCGGGTGGGCGACCACGGCCGTGATCCCCTCGGCGGCGCAGCGGTCGAGCAGCGCGTCGAGGGCCGCGCCGAGCACGGGCGCGGGGCTGCCGAGCCGCGGGAGCCGCACGACCCGCTCGGCGTGACCGGGCGCGAACCGGGCGGCCGCGGCCGTGAAGCCCTCCACGAGCCACGTGGCCGTCACGCTCAGCGGGTTCACGGCGACGGCCACGCGCTCGTGCCCCAGGGCGGCGAGGTGACCGAGGGCCCGCTGGATCCCCGCCGCGTGGTCGGAGCGGACGTGGTCGAGGGCCGGGCCGACGGTCAGGTCGAGCGACCCGCGCTCCACGATCACGACGGGCACGTCGACGGCGCGGAGCATCGCGTACGTGTGCGGGTCCCGCTCCTCGACGTCGGCCGGCGCGACGAGCAGCCCGTCGACGCCGAGGGCGAGCGTGCGCCGCACGTGCTCGCGCTCCAGGTCGCCGTCGTAGTCGCTCACGCCGAGCACCAGGCGGACGCCCAGCTCGGCGGCGGCCTCGCGCATGCCCTGCAGCACGCGGTCGAAGTAGTAGCGCGCCTGCGGCACGACGACGCCGAGCGCGGCGACGGCGGCGAGCGACGACGGCGCGCCCGGCCCGCCGTCACCGGCCGGACGCTGCACGGCGGCGGCGCCGCCGTGGACGCGCTCGACGAGCCCCTCGTCCGCGAGCTCCGTCACGTCTCGGCGCAACGTGGCGACCGAGACGCCGAGCCGGCGCGAGAGGTCCGAGATCCGTACGGTCCCGCGCAGGCGCAGCTCGCGCAGGATGGCGTCGCGGCGTTGGGTGGCAAGCATGGTCCTCCTCGGTCGATGAGCGAAACCTAGCGTTTCACAAGAGCGACCTTGACGCGTACGACCACGCTCCCGACGCTGGGGACGTGCCGACGACGACGTCCCTCGCCCTGCCGCCCCTCGACCTCGACCTCAGCCCGGTGACCGGCTGGACCCGCGCGCACCACGTCGCCGTCCTCGAACGGGTCCTCGACGCGTGCCGCCGGCACGCGAGCGCGTCGGGCGCCCGGATCACGTTCGACGGCCGGTCCTCGCGGGCGGGCGCCGACTCCGACGGCCTGGAGGGCTTTGCCCGCAGCTTCCTGGGTGCAGCGTTCCGCGTGGCCGGCGAGCCCGAGGCGGCGGGCGGGTCGCTGTCCTGGTACGCCGACGGGTTCGCCGCGGGCACCGACCCGGCCCACCCCGACGCCTGGCCGCTGCCCGCGGACCGGTACCAGCCGATCGTCGAGTCCGCCGCGCTCGCCCTCGGGCTCGGCCTGACGCGGGACACGTTCTGGGACCGGCTCCCGGAGCCGACCCGGGCGAGCACGGCCCGCTACCTGGGCCACGCCACCGGCGCGCGCACGCACGACAACAACTGGACGCTGTTCACCACCGTCGTCGACGAGGTGCTGCTCCACCTCGACGATGACGCCTCGGACGCGCTGCGCCGGCGCCGGGCCGACGAGGTCGAGGCGACGCTCGCGCGCATCGAGCGCTGGTACCGCGGGGACGGCTGGTACTCCGACGGCGACGGGCAGCGGTTCGACCACTACGCCGGCTGGGCGATGCACTTCTACCCGCTGTGGTGGGCGCGCCTGGCCGCCGACCGCGCGCCCGACCTCGCCGCCGAGCTCGGCGCCCGCTACGCCGCGCGGGCGCGCCGCTTCCTCGAGCAGCTCGTCGAGACGTTCGGCGCGGAGGGGCGCCCGCTGCACCAGGGCCGCTCGCTCACCTACCGCTTCGCCGCGCTCGCCCCGTTCTGGACGGCCGCGCTCCACGACGCCGTGCCGTTGCGCCCCGGGCAGCTGCGCACGCTCGGCTCGTCGACCGTCCGGCACTTCGTCGACGGCGGTGCGCTCGCCCCGGACGGGCACCTCACGACGGGCTGGCTGTCTGAGTACCCGCCGATCGCCCAGCCCTACTCGGGCCCCGGGTCGCCGATGTGGGCGTCGAAGGGTTTCGCTGGCCTCGCCCTGCCCGCCGGCCACCCCGTGTGGACGGCGACCGAGGAGCGGCTCCCCGACGACGAGCGGGCGGTCGCGCTCCCGGTGCCCGGGCTCGCCCTGACCCGGACGCGGCGCGGCGTCGTGCGCGCGGCGAACCACGGCAGCGACCACTACCCCACGCTCACGGGGTTCGACGACCCGTACTACTCCCGGCTCGCGTACACGACCCACACCGGCCCCGTCCCTGAGCCCGACGACGCCGTCGAGGAGCACCTCGCGCTCGTCCGCGACGACGGCGTCCCGTCCCGTCGCGTGCAGATCCTGCGCGGCGCCCCTGTCGCGGCCGACGGCACGACCGTCCGCGGCACCTCGACGCACCGCCCGTCCTGGCAGCCTGACGACGTCGAGCGCCCCGACGGGTGGCAGGTGACGACCGTGACGGCGGCCGCGCCCGGCGTGGAGGTGCGCCTCCACCGCGTGACCGGGACGGCGTCCGGCCGCCCCGTCGTCGGCTCCCGCGAGGGCGGCCCGTGCGTCGCCGGGCGCGCACCCGCCCACGGGGCGGCGTCCAGCGGACCGCGCCCGGCCGCCTGGGCACGCTCCGGCGACCTCACGGCGTGGACCGTCGGCCTCCACGGCTGGACGACCGCGCGCCTCCACACCACGGCACGCACCGCGTTCGGGAACGACGCGCTCGTCCCCGTGCTCGAGGCCGCCGGCACCCCGGCGCTGCTCGTGAGCGTCGTCGGCCTCGACGCCGTCGCCGAGCCGCTGCCCGGCGTCGTGCCGGACGTCGACGCCCGGTGGCTTCCCGGTGACGGCGGTCTCGAGGTCACGGTCGCCCCGTGGCGCGACGGCGAGAGCATCCCGACGGTGATCGTGCTTCCCGTCGACGGTGCGGTGGGGTGAGCGCCGCGGCGCCACGCTCACGCGAACTGCACGTTGCTCGGCCCGAAGATCGCGTACATCAGCGGGAAGTAGTTGCCCTGTCTCACCCCCGCGTCGATGACCGTCCGCAGGGCGTCCCGCAGCGACCTCCGCTCGGAGTAGATCGCCGTGAGCAGAGCCTGCCCGACGCCGTCGGCCATGGCAGCGTGGACGCTCCAGTCGGTGCCGATGAAGGCCTGAGCCCGCCACGTCCGGGTGAAGAAGTCGACGAACGGCGCCCCGAAGATCGCGTCCGCCTGGCCGGAGGCGCAGGCGTTGAGGATGACGACCGGGTTGCTGTCGCGCGGCCTGCCCCACCACGTGCCCAGGTCCTCGAGCGTGACCCGGGATGGGTCGTCCTCCGCGACGCCGAAGCCGAGCACGCTGTCCTCCGTGCCCGTCCCGAGCGCGGTGACGGGGTTCGCGGGCACCGCGTGGCAGAACAGGTAGAGCAGGTCGCTCGCGTCGCCGCTCTCGGCCCACGTGCGCAGGTCGTCCGGCATCGTCGCGACGTCCTGCACCGTGGACGACGACGACGCGCGGCCCCGGAGCACACCGACGAAGTCCCGCTGCTGGTCGCCGCGCGGCACGTGCTCCCCGACGACGGGCTTGAGCGCGCAGGCGGCGCCGCGATGCACGCTGCGACCGTGGGCCTGGGGCACGACGTCGCGGTAGATGTCGAAGCGCACGCCCCAGAAGCCCTGTGGGTCGACGTCGTCGGGGCCAGGGTCGTCCGGCAGCTCCTTGTCGTACAGCAGCCCCCACGGCAGCGGATAGGTGCCGGCGATGACCTGGAGCTGGCGTGGCGGCGAGCTCGCCGGGGTCTCGCGGACCACGTCGGCCAGCTCGGTGAGCTCGACCGGCGGAGCCCCCTTCGCCCAGGTCGCGAACACGCTCCGGTGGAGCCGCGACCCGATCCTCGCGAGCTCGACGGCCGACCGTCCGGCGTCGTCGCCCAGGAGCGCGAGGTCCGCACCCGCGGGGAAGCGCTGGGAC
Organism: Xylanimonas protaetiae; assembly: GCF_004135385.1. Classification (NCBI taxonomy): domain Bacteria; kingdom Bacillati; phylum Actinomycetota; class Actinomycetes; order Micrococcales; family Promicromonosporaceae; genus Xylanimonas; species Xylanimonas protaetiae. The sequence goes on from NZ_CP035493.1 coordinate 3,256,470, forward strand.
AGGGCCCGCAGCCCCTGGTAGGCGTAGTGGGCGCCACCGGCGACGAAGGTCGTCAGGTCGCGCTCCCACTCCACCCGGTGCTGCAGCACGTTGCCCACGTGCAGCGACGCCGTCCGGTCGGTCAGCTCCAGGCGCAGGTCCGCACCGGTCCGGTCGGTGATCGACGTCATCGGGATCACGACCGGTGCCTCGGTGCCGGGCGCGGCGCCCGGACCGGACCCGGCCCCGGCTCCGGCCCCGGCCCCGGCTCCGGCCCCGGCCCCGACCCCGACGACGTCGAGGTCGACGACCTGTTCCGCGACCGACCCGCCGTCGACCAGGAGCGCCACGGTGATCCGGGCCGGTCCGGCCTCGCCCGCCGTGAACGAGACCCGGTACGGCGGCGTCCCGTCCTCGGCGCAGTCGACCGGCGCGGAGCCGACGACGGCGTGCGTCGCACCGTCGGCGTCGGTGAACCGTCCGTTGCGCGCCCGCAGCACGAAGGCGACCTTCCGCCCGAGCACCGCCGTGGCGTCGAGGGCCTGGCTGAGCGCCGCCTCCCGAACGGCCCGTTCGAGCGCCGTCTCGAACGGGTACGTCCCGCCGGCCGAGACCAGGTGCGGCCGGTTCCGCAGGATCCCGGCGTCCTCCGGGAACCGGACGTTCCAGAACAGCTCCCCCGACGGCGCCCCGCCCGCCTCGTCGAGCGTCGCCTCCAGCACCCGCTCGACGTCGGGCGCCGCCTCGGTCGCGGCGGCACCGCCCACCACGCTCGCCATCGCCTGCTCGACGAGCTCGTTGAGCGTCGTCGCCGAGGTGGCCGACCCGGCACCCGTCTGGATCGCGTCGAGCAGCACGTGCGGCGTCGAGCCGTACCGGGCGAGCACCGGCGTGAGCAGGTCCGACATCCTGGCCAGGGGCTTCCTGGCGGGCCGCAGCACGTGCTCGACGACGGCCTCGATCCCCTCGGCGGCGGTCGTGGCGTAGGTGTCGGCGCCCGCGAGGATCGCCCGCAAAGGGGTCCACGAGCGCCGCCGCGCGCCCTGGACGACGATCAGGCCCGTCGCCGAACGGGCCTGGGCGATCAGCTCCTCGAGGTCGTCGGGCTCGTCGTCGTCCTGGAGCAGGAGCACGTCGTAGCGGCGCGCTCCGATCCGGGTGTACGCCTCGGCGCGCGTGCCGACGACGTCGACGGTGACGTTGGCGAGCGAGCCCAGGTCCACGATCCCGCCGGTCTCCAGGCCGGGCGTGGTGCCGGCACGGTCGGTGACGGACAGGATCGAGAACGCCTCGTCCCCGAGGGCGCTCTGCAGGGCGTCGAGATCCATCGCGGGCTCCGGCGGCAGGTCACTCGAACGGGTCGTCGGTGAACACGTCGGCCAGGTCCTCGGGCCCGAGGATCTCCGTGGTGAGGCGCCCGAACAGTCCCCTTCTCACCTTGACGCAGTGGAACAGCGGCGTGCCCTTCGCGCAGAGCGACGTGTACCCGCTGCCTCTCCAGTTCGAGGCGCTCCACCCCAGCCTCGCGTCCGCGATGGCGACGTCCTTGAGGGGCTCGGGCAGGTCGGTGTTCGCCTTCAGGTCGACGGACGACCCGCTCTCGCGGCTGACGACGAGGGTCGCGGACTCGGCCTCGATCACCTCGACGACCAGGATCCACCTCTCGTTCCACCCGCCGGTCCGGGCGAGCTCCTTGATCCGCCGCTGCACCGGCGGGATCTCGCGGACGCGGGTGCGCGTCGCCCCCTCGTAGGCGAGGGCGAACCCGCTCTCGCGCGTGAAGGTCAACGACGCCGTCGCCTGCACGCTCACGCCGGGCGCGGCGGGTATGGCGGCCTTGGCACCGGCCCCGACGTCGGTGACGCGCCTGCAGCCGTCGTAGTACGTCTCCGACCCGGGGACCGGCTCGCTCTCGACCGGCACGGCGTCCCGCCACCCCGGCCAGTCGAGCACGTTCCCGAGCTTGACCAGCACGCCCTCGTCGTTCTGGTCGAAGTAGTCCCCCACGTGCACCGGGACGATCTGGGGGTACGCGCCGAGGAAGCCCGTGGCTCCCCGGACCAGCCTGCTGAAGTCCCTCGCCGACATCGCCGACTCCCGTCTGGACGAGACGCCACGCTGCGTGTGCGTCGCAGTGCTCTCAGCATGGGTCGGCCCACGGCATCGCGCCCGGTCGGCAGCGGGTGATTGTGCGGCGGCTGAGCGGCTCGAAGGGTTTCGGAAAGTCGTTGTGGACGACTACCTCGCACGCCTCGTCGACGAGCCGCGATGCCGGCGCGGGCGAGCGCCGCGGCGGACGGTGCGACACCGTCCTCGGAACGCGGATCGATCGCACGCGAGCCGTCGATGTGCTCAGTCGCTCCCGGCCTCCGCTCGGCTCGCGACGAGCTCGGCGTCCCGGAAGACGCGGTCGGCCGCCTTCCTGCCCAGGTCGAGCAGGGCGACGATCTCCGCCTTGCCCATGCTGGTGGTCGCTCGGAGCTCCGCGGCCCGGCGCGCGAGCGCGAGCCGCTCGGGCTGCCCCTCGGGCGACTCGTAGAACCGCGCGTCGGAGAGCAAGTCGCTGACGGTGGACGGCGACTTGCCGAGCACCGCAGCGATGTCATCGAGCGTGCGCCCGTCGCGCTGGAGCGCGAGGGCCTCGGCCGCCTCGACGGCGCGAGGTCGGCGGGCCCGCGCAGGCATTGTTGCCGCTCGGACGATCGGTTCCGTCGGGGGCACCGGGTCGGTGGCGCCGTCGAAGGCCGTGGGCTGCGGGGGACGCGTTCGCGTGGGTGGCGGCACCACGGGTGGGTCGCCGGGGACCGCTGCGAGGAAGTCGGCGACCGAGATCACCGGCTTGCCGTACTCGGCTGCCTTGCGTGCCTTGCCGGACTGGGTGCCGAGCTCGGCGACGACGAGGAGGTCGCACCGCGTCTTGGTGACGTTGTTCACCGGAGCGAGTCCGATGCGTTCGGCGTGCTCGTTCATCTCCGCGCGTGAGAGCGGGGAACCGTCGGGGCCGATGGCGTCGCCCGTGAAGCAGACGCGCGCACCGCGATACACCGCCGATGCGGCATCGGCACCGCCCGCCCACGCGAGCTCGGCGCCGAGGTCCGTCCCGAGCATCGGCATGAGCAGGCTCAGCCGCTCGACGAGGGTGGGCGACAGCCCCGCGGACTTCTGCGCCACGGACGTGAGCCGGGCCGTGACGACCTGCCGGATCATCTCGTTGCCCGCCGCCGACTCCGGTGGAGCGGGGACGCCGTGGAGGATGGCGTCGCTGACGGTGCGGCTCGCGCTGATGAGCGACGCCAGCGCCGGCCCGGCGTCGGGCACGGTCACCGTGTCCCGCGTCAGGACGTACGACGCCTGGTCCTCAGCGTTCGCCGGTTCGAAGGCAGCCCCGCCCTCCCCGCCGTCACGGCGGAAGATGGCCAGGGCGGCCCGCGCGCGGCGCAGCGCCGACGGCGCGGCGAGCTCCGCCGCCTCGTCACCCTTGGCGTGGCTGGGGTCGACGACAACACCGGGCGGGAACGGACGGACGACCCCGAGCCGCTTGAGCTCCCAGTCGACGTAGCCGAGCGTGCGGTCGACGTCGACGCCCACCGCCACGGCGCCGTCGAGGAGCCTGGCCAGGACCGACCACGCCTGGGCGAGGTTCGGCGCCAGGGTGATGTCGTCGACCCCGAGGTCGAAGGCCTCCCGCGCTCCGGTCAGGTCCCGCTCGGGGTTGACGAGCGTCGAGAACTCGGTCCCGTCGTCGAAGGCGAGTGCGATCTCGACCGGCCTCGGCTTCGAGCGGACGTCGTCGGCTCCGACGAGCAGGGCAGCGACCGCCACGTGGCCGCGCGCCTGCGCCCCCGAGGCCGCCGCGAGGAAGCGGACGACCCGCCGGTCGGTCTGGAGGTGGCGGGCCTCCACCGGGCGATGGAGCACCAGACCCTGCATCGAGGTGCACCGGCTCAGCGCGACGTACGCCTGCCCGAACGCGAAGGTGCCCCCGGACAGGTCGACGACCAGCCGGTCAAGCGTGAGTCCCTGGCACTTGTGGATCGTGACGGCCCAGGCGAGCTTGAACGGCAGCTGCGTGTACCCGCCGACCACCTCGCGCGACATCGCACCGTCGACGAAACGCGGCTCCGTCACCTCCCACGTGTGCGCGGTGACCTCGACGACGTCGCCGCCGTTGAGACGCACGACGACGGCGTCCCCGTCGACCTTCTCGACGCGCCCGATCGTGCCGTTGACCCAGCGGTCGGCCGTGTCGTTGTTGAGCAGCATGATCTGCGCCCCGACCTTGAACACCACCACGTCCTCGACGGGGCTGTCGAAGTTCGAGGTGTCACCCCACGTCGTCGCCGCGCGGTGGAACGCTTCTCCAGGCAGGCGCTCGAGTGCGGCGCGGTTGCGGGACGTCACGATGGAGTTCGTCGGGGCGACCGTCAGCCAGAACTCGTCGGCCGGCGGCTCGAACGCGCCGTCGGCGCGGGTGTTGAGGTCGGCCCGCATCTCGTCGGCGAGCAGCCCCTCGCGGACCGCGTTGAGCAGGCCGGTCAGGCGATCGTCGCCGAGCTGGCGGAACACCTTGGTGAGCGCCACCGTCGGGAACCGATCACGCGAGAAGGCGCGCGCGGAGAAGAAGTACTCCGTCTCGTACCGCGACGCGAGCCACGCCTTCTCCCGCTCAGGCACGACGGGCGGCAGCTGGAACAGGTCGCCCACGAGCACGACCTGCACGCCTCCGAACGGCTTGCCCGGGTGCGGCCCATAGCGGCGCAGCGCGACCTCGATCTGGTCGAGCAGGTCCGCCCGCACCATCGACGCCTCGTCGATGATCAGGGTGTCCATCCCCCGGATCTCGCGCGCGAACCTCCTCGGCCGGTAGTCGCCCGTCTCGACGTCGTCGAGCGTGGTGCTCGCCCCGAACGAGAACAGGCGGTGGAGGGTCAGGCCGTCGACGTTCAGCGCGGCGATCCCCGTGGGGGCCGCGACGACGACGCGACGCCGGGTCGACTCCATGAAGTGCCGGATCAGCGTCGACTTGCCCGTCCCCGCCTTCCCTGTCAGGAACATCGAACCGCCCGAGGCGAGGATCCCCAGCGCTGCCTCGAACTCCTCGGTCAGCTCGATGCGCTTCGCCGGGGACACTGACACCACCGCGTCGTCTGCCGTCGGCGGAGGCGAAGCCTGCGCGACGACGTCGATGACGTTGCCAGGCAGAAGCTCGACGACGTCGCGCACGGGTCCGTCATATCCATGGCGCCCGAAGCCCACGACGACGACCGCACGTCCGGCATCATCGATGCCGACGTCACCCACCCGCGGCCGCGTCGCCGGTCGCCACGCGAACGCGTACCCCCGCCGGTCGTCCTGCGGCGCAAGATCGACGACCCACGCGGGGAGGTCGGCTGCGGGGACCGGGTACGACGACGTCGCGGCGAGGTACTCCACCTGGACGACGACAGGCTCGGAGACGCTCGGTGCCGAGCCGACGCGTGTGCGCGCGGCTTCGACGGTGCGAAGGAGTGCCTCTGCGGCTCCGGTCTGCTTCCTGCGGAAGTGAAGCTGCACCGCGGGACCGTCCCGCTCGATGGTGATCACGCCGTTGACCAGGCGCGTCGCCGCCTTGAAGCGCACCTGGCCGATCCGGTCGAGCGGGATCACGACCTCACGTGCACCGAGCGCACCACGACCGAGCACGTTGGTCGCGCTGACCGCCACCGAGCCCTCGTCGACGGACACCCGCACGCAGTACAGGTCGAAGATGCTGGACTCCGTCAACGCTCGTCTCCCTTGCTGTGCAGTCTGGCCGACGCCGAACGCGCGCCCTCGCCAACGTCGATCTGGCCGATGACGACAGCCGTGACCCGGGCCGCGTGGCGCCCCCAGATCAGGTCCTCGAACAGGTCGCCCATTCCCCGCCCTGTCCACATGGTCCGTCGACGGTCCGCGCCGACGAACCCCCTGCATCACCGGGATGATCCGGTCGGCGGCGTCGAGCTGGCGCGGGCGCGCCTCGAAGCCGAGTTGCCTGAGCACGTCGGCGGGACGAAACCTACCCGGCCCACGGCGCTCGGAGCCCGCAGAGGCGGATTGCGTCGCCCCGTACGGCGACCGCCACCATGTGCCAACCGCCGCGCCGTCGCCGACCTGACCCCGTACACGGAAGTGCCCGCTGCTCAACGACGGGACCGCTCCAGCATCGCCGACGACGGCACGTTCGTCCTGCCTGACCTGCACGGCTCCAGCTCGGACCCGTGCTCGCCCGCGGGCCCGTATCAAGAGCGCGCCCCCCACGCTCCCTCGGACCAGAGAAAGTCCTCCGAGCCACACCGAGGTGCGCCATGCCGGTCAAGGTCCCTCCCGCACCGTCGACGCAAGACGGCGCCACGTTGCCCGCCGCGTTCCGGGGCGAGGCCGAGCTCATCGTCGTGTCGACGCCGGCCGCCGGGCTGCGCGCCACCCTCGAGGGCCTGCAGTCGGTGCGGCGGGCACCGGTGGCCCCGCTGACCACGCTGCTCGGGGAGTCGGCGGCGGAGCTGCGCCCGGTGTTCGGCCTCGAGGAGGTGGCCGCCGCCAAGGCGCGCAGGGCCACCGAGGTCAGCGGCATCGAGGTGCCCGACCTGTCGCTGTTCTACCGCGTCCAGCTCCCGGACGGGACCCCGGCCGAGGCGCGGGACAGGGTGTTCGCCAGGCTGCTCGACCGGCTCGCCGGCGAGAAGGCGATCGACGGCGTGTACGTCAAGCCGCCGACCATCCCGCCCCTGTGGCGCCTCGACTACGCCGTCGACGTCGACAACCTCAAGCTGTTCGACGTCTTCGAGAGGTTCACCTCACGGCAGGGGTACCTCGACCCCGCCCCCGGCGGCGTCGACGCCCGCTGGGCATGGACGCAGACGGGCGGCCGCGGCGACGGCGTGCAGATCATCGACATCGAGGGCAACTGGCGGTTCACTCACGAGGACCTCACTGCCAACCAGGGCGGCGTCGTCGCCGGCACCCGGCTCGACGACGTGATCGACTGGCGCAACCACGGCACCGCGGTGCTCGGGGAGATCAGCGGCGACCAGAACCTGTTCGGCATCACCGGCATCGCCCCGAACGCGAACATCCGGACGATCTCACACGGCGGGATCGGGTCGTCGTCGGCCATCCGACAGTCCGCCGACCTGCTCTCACCTGGTGACCTCATCCTCCTTGAGATGCACCGCCCCGGGCCGCTGCACGACTTCGCGTCGCGCAACGACCAGGACGGCTACATCGCCGTCGAGTGGTGGGAGGACGACTTCGCGGCAATCCGATACGCGGTCGCGCGGGGCATCGTCGTCGTCGAAGCCGCCGGGAACGGGGCACAGGACCTGGACGGCAGGCTGTACGAGACGCGACCCTCGGGCTTCCCGTCCGGCTGGACCAACCCGTTCCGGCGGGCGAACCGGGACTCGGGCGCGATCGTCGTGGGTGCGGGTGCGCCACCGGTCGGGACGCACGGGTTCACCTGGGGAAACGACCGCTCCCGGTTGGGGTTCTCCAACTGGGGTGCGCTCGTCGACGCCCAGGGCTGGGGCGGTGGCGTCACGACCACCGGGTACGGCGACCTGCAGGGCGGCACAGACGAGGACCGGTGGTACACCGACGACTTCGGAGGGACGTCCAGCGCCTCCCCGATCGTCACGGGCGCGCTCGCCGCGACACAGGGCGTCCTCAAGGCGCGCGGCCGGATCCCGCTGTCCCCGGCACGGGCGCGTGCGTTGCTGCGGTCCACCGGGTCGGCGCAGCAGGACGAGCCGAGCCGCCCCGCCACCCAGAGGATCGGCAACCTTCCCGACCTCCGCTCGCTCGTCCCGGAGGCGCTGCGGACCGTCAACCACACGGGCACCCAGTTCACCGGCTCGCTCGCGGCCGGCCAGACGGCCCGCTGGTTCACCTTCGGCTGGCCGGCCCACTGGCACGTCTACTGGACGGTGGTCCCCACCATCCCGCGCAACGGCGTCCGGCAGCTGCGGTGGAAGGTCCAGGTGGAGCGCGCCTCGGACGCGACGATCACCTACTGGATCGAGATCACGAACCTCACGTCCGCGTCCATCGACGTCGAAGCCCGCTTCGCGGTGCTCGGCCAGTAGCCCGGCTCCATCAAGGAGGAACGACCATGCACGTCGGAGTTCAGTTCACCGGCACCTTGCCCGCCAACGCGACCCAGCGCTGGTTCACCTTCGGCTGGCCCCAGCAGTCGCACGTCATCTGGAACGTCGTGTCCACGACCCCGCGAACCGGGGTCCGCCAGATCGAGTGGGACGTCGAGGTGGAGCGCGCGTCGGCCACCGCGATCACCTACTGGATCGTGATCCGGAACCTCTCCAACCAAGCCGTCAACATCGAGGCGCGCTACGCGGTCCTCAACTAAGGAGCACGCCATGACCAGGATCATCATCGAGCTCGACGACGTCGCCTCCGTGTCCAGCGCCGTCGTCGCACGCGTGCACTCCGCCGATCCCGCCGCGGCAAGCGAGGTGGTCGACGGCGGGCTCGCCGACGGCACGCTCGATGGTCCCGCGGGTCTGGACGCCGCAGGTCCCGCTGCCGCAGGCCGCGCCGTCGACGCAGGTAGCCCGCCGTCGTGGCTGTTCGACGCCCTCACCGGGGGTTCCGCCGAGGCGCTCAAGGCCGAGGCGCTGGATGCGGTGGAGGCTCCCACACCAGCGCGTGACGTCGTCGAACACCTCGCCGACACCGCACCCGACACCGACGGCGGCCCGGCCCCCACGTTCTAGCCGCGCCGTATCAGCCCTGACCTGAACCAGTGACATCTTCGGTGTGAGTCGAGTCGGACGTGCCCTGGAGCGCCCGGAGCGCTGAAGCACCCAGGCTCCGCGGCGCTAGGCAGCCACTGGAGCTCGATGAGTGCGTCGCCGGCCTCGATCCTGGTGCCTCCTCACGAGGCTCACGCGTTCGGTGAGCGCGAACCTCCCCGAGGAGGCGCCTTGTGCGTGGCGACGCCCGATCCCGGGTGGTCAGGCCGCTTGATGGTGCAGACCGCCGCCATCCCCAGGAATGGATTCCCGGTTTGGGGCAAACATGGATGCCATGAGCGCGGTTGCACGACGACGAATCCATGTCACCGACAACCCGGAGATCACCGCGTTGATCGGGCGCAACGCCCTGCCCGGTGAGCCACGAGCCGCCACGCTCGTCCGCCTCGCTGAGCGCGGAGACCGCGCCGGGGGCACCGCGCCGCCGGGACGGATGGTGTTCCCAGGCCCCGCGCGCGCCATCACGCGAGATGACGTCGACAACGCCCTGTACGGCGACGACGAGGACTTCGAGTGACCCGCCCCGCCATCTTTCTTCCAGACGTCAACGTCCTGGTCGCAGCTCACATCCAGTCGAGCAAGCACCACGTCGTCGCCTCACAGTGGTTCGACTCGCGCCCGGTGTTCGCGACCTGCGCCCTGACCGAGACCGGCATGGTCCGCGCCCTGTCCAGCACCGCCGTCAACCCGACGGGAAACGTGCTCCTAGCGCTGACGGCGCTGTCCCGTCTGCGCATGGAGCCGGGCGCGATCTTCTGGCCCGACGACTCCACCCTCACGGCACCCTTCATCGACACGACCAAGATGGCCGGGACCAGACAGGTGCCCGACTTCCATCTGCTCAACCTCGCAGCGTCCCGCGGCGCAGTCCTGGTCACCACCGACGCCCGGATCGAGACGTCCATCGCTTCATCCGACCGCAAGCATCTGCTGGTGCTGCGATAGGCAGACTCCCGTCGGTTACGCGACCCGTGCTTCAGGACGGCGCAACCTTCATGGACAAGTTCGCCCCGGTCGCCGCCGTCGGCCGGACTGGCACATGGAGCCCCTGTTCCAGATACCCAACGAAGGGGTCAGTCCAGGCGCGTGATGAAGCAGTTGATGAAGCACCGCGACCGGCGGGCGCCTTCGGACAAGCGAAAGACCCTCCGGTCCCAGCGTTCCCGCTGGTCGGAGGGCCCTTTCTCGGGTGGGCGATACTGGGTTCGAACCAGTGACCTCTTCGGTGTGAACGAAGCGCGCTACCACTGCGCCAATCGCCCCGGTGGTGCGTGGAAGACCTTAGCAACGATCCGGGCCTGCTCCAAACCCGTTGCGGTCGCGCGCCAGGTCAGGGGTCCAGCCGCTCCCGGTGCAGCCGGTCGAACAGCTCGCGGGCGGCCAGGGACAGAGGCCCGGCGGCGACAGGGACCCCGTCGAGCCAGGTCACGGGCTGGACGTTCCGCCCCGACGACGTCACGACCAGGTGCGCCTCCCCGGCGGTCACCTGGTCGAGCACGGCGAAGGGCAGCACCGCCTCGCGCACGGGAAGCCCCGCCTCCGTCCCCCACTCGAGCGCCAGCTCGCGCGTGATCCCGGCGAGGCACCCAGAGTCGAGCGGCGGCGTCAGCAGCTCTCCGCCCACCTCGACGAACACGTTGGACCCGGTCCCCTCGCACAGCTCCCCGCGGGTGTTCGCGAGCAGGGCTTCGTCTCCCCCGCGGGCGACGGCGTCCGCGAGCGCCACGACGTTCTCGGCGTACGAGGTGGTCTTGAGCCCGACGACGGCGGAGCGCTCGTTGCGGGTCCACGGCGAGCGCACGGACCGTCCTTCGGCGGCCATGACGCCGGCCTGCGCGGCGACCACCACGGTGAACGAGGAGGGTGCCCGCCCGGATCCCATCGGCCCGACGCCGGACGTGACGGTGATGCGCAGCCGCCCGTCGACGGCTCCGGCGGCGGCGCGCACGGCCTCGACGCCGGCCCGGACGCGCGCCTCGTCGTCGGGCGTCAGGTCGAGGCCCAGGCCCTGCAGCGACCGGCGTAGCCGGGCGACGTGCCGCGTGAGCGCGAACACGTCGCCGCCGACGAGCGTGCACGTCTCGAACGCCCCGTCGCCCACGGTGATGCCGTGGTCGAGCGCGCTCAGCGTGCCCTCGGACTCGCCGACCAGCCGACCGTTGACCCACACCACCGTCTTCATACGGGCCAGTCTGCCCGAGCGGTTCAGCGCCGGTACACCAGGTGCGTCACCTCGGGCGTCCAGCGCCCGCTGACGGCGCTCCAGGCGATGGGCCCTACGCCGTCGAAGAGCCGCGGCGCGCCGGTGAGCCCGGCGGCGTACGGCACGACGTGCAGCCGCAGCTCGTCGATCTCGCCGGCGGCAAGGTACGCGTTGACGGTGGTCGCTCCCCCGGCGACGGAGACGCGCCCCTCCGCCCCGGCCACCTCGCGCGCCTGCGCGAGCGCGGTCGCGGGCCCGTCGGTGACGAAGTGGAACGTGGTCCCGCCGTCGAGAGGGATGGGGTCGTGCGGGTGGTGCGTCAGCACGAACACGGGCGCCCGGTAGGGCGGCTCGGCGCCCCACCACCCGATCCAGTCGTCGGGCCACGGGCCGGGCGCCTTGGGCGAGAACATGTTGCGGCCCATGACGTAGGCGTCGGCGCCGACGATGGCGTCGTGCTCGGCCTGGTGCCGGTCGACGAGCTCGAGGTGCCAGGCGTGCAGGGTCATGGTGTCGATCTCGCCGAACGGCCGCTCGGACGTCTGGGACGGGCCGGCGGCGTAGCCGTCGAGGGTGACGGCGAGGTCGCAGGTGACGTGGGTCATGCCCGTCCGACGACGCCGGGGCGCCCGACTCATCGCGCAGCGGAGGCCAGCCCCACGAGCCGTGCGGCCTTGAGCTCCGTCTCGCGCCACTCGGCCGCCGGGTCGCTCCCCCAGGTGATCCCGGCCCCGGTGCCGAACCGCAGCACGCCGTCGTCCCACCAGAACGTCCGGATCCCGACGTTGAGCTCCGCCGTCCCGGCGTCCCCGTCCACCCAGCCGACGGCTCCGCAGTACGGCCCGCGAGCCACGGGTTCGAGCGCCCGGATGATCCGCAGCGCCGACGACTTCGGCGCCCCCGACACCGACCCGGGCGGGAACGTCCCGGCCAGCACCTGCGCCCACAGGTCGGGCGCGTCGGGCGCGCGCAGCAGGCCGCGCACGCGCGAGACCAGGTGCACCAGCCCGGGATGGTGCTCGACGGCGAGCAGGTCGGTCACCTCGACGGTGCCGGGCAGGCACACGTGCTGAAGGTCGTTGCGCACCAGGTCGGTGATCATGACGTTCTCGGCGCGGTCCTTGGCGCCGAGCCCGTCGGGCGTGCGCGCCGTGCCCTTGATGGGTCCCGTGGCGAGCACGCCGCCGGAGAGCGACAGGTAGAGCTCCGGCGACGCCGACACCACCCAGACGGGCTCGACGTCGCCCCCGGCCGGCACGTGGATCGCGGCGGCGTACGGGGCGGGGTTGCTCGCCCCGAGCACGCGGGCGAGGGCCGCGGCGTTCGGCTCCGCGCCGTCGTCGGCCGCGGGCAGCGGGGCGGACAGCACCCGGCAGACGTTGGCCTGGTACACGTCCCCCTCGAGCACGTGCTCGCGCACGTGCTCGACGGCGGCCTCGTAGCCGGCGCGGTCCATCGAGCTCGTCCAGGCGTCCGACGCCGGCCCGGTCCAGGCGCCCTCCGTCGCGTCGTCGGGCGCCTCCTGGTGCACGGACGCGAAGCGCCACGCACGCGCCCGACCAGGGCGTCCGGTGGTCCCGCCCCCCAGGTCCGCCTCGAAGTCGACGACGACGAACCACAGCCCGGAGCGCAGCCGTTCGGGCTCGCGCGCGACGTCGACGCACTCGACGACGTCGACGGCGAGCCGGCCCGCGAACCGGGCCCAGGACGGGGAGATGGGCACGGGAGAACGCTAACGATCCCCCGGGCTGGAGGCGGCGATTGGACGTTCCCGCCGCCGGTCAACTAATGTTCGGGATGCGCCGGACGCCCCAGGGTGAACGGCCGCGCGGATGTGGCTCAGTTGGTAGAGCATCACCTTGCCAAGGTGAGGGTCGCGGGTTCGAGTCCCGTCATCCGCTCGGAGGCCCACTCCTCGAGTCTCTCGAGGAGAGCACGTCTCAAGGTGGGTTGGCCGAGAGGCGAGGCAGCGGCCTGCAAAGCCGTACACACGGGTTCGAATCCCGTACCCACCTCGCACCCTGAGAAGCGATGCGCCCCGAGAGGGGAAGCAGGCTCAGGTACGGGCGATTGGCGCAGCGGTAGCGCGCTTCCCTGACACGGAAGAGGTCACTGGTTCGATCCCAGTATCGCCCACCAGCATTGCAGCAGGTCAGAGGCCGTCTCGGAGCAATCCGGGACGGCCTTTCGACGTATCCGGGCCAGGATCGGGGCGGCGCCACCACACGAGGAGCGCGCCCCCCCGGGCCCACGCCCCTAGCCTCGAGACCATGCTGGAGATCCCCGAGGCCGCGACCCTCGCCGCCGGGCCCGCGAGACACTCGTCGGCCGCGAGACTGTCTCGGCCGTCGCCGGGTCCAGCCCGCACGGCTTCGCTGTCGACGCCAGGGACGCGGCCACGCACGGGGCGCGCCTGACCGGCCAGCGGATCACGGGTGCCGAGTCCTTCGCCGGCCACGTCGAGATCGAGACGGACGACCGGCGCCTCGCCTTCGTCGACGGCGCGCGCGTCCGGCTCCTCGACACCGGCGCCCTCCGCCCCGCGAAGCACCAGTTCCTCGCCGAGCTCGACGACGGCCGGGCGCTCGGCGGGTACGCGACCGTCGGCGAAGACCCGCGACGAGGCGTGCCCGCAGTGCGGCGGCGGCATCGTCCGCTCGGCGTTCCTGGGCGGCAACGTGTACTTCTGCCCCATCTGCCAACCGTTGTGACGCGGCGTGCAGCGCGTTCCCGGGCGGCGCGGATCGTCCCAGAGAGCCTGGTCACAGCGGTGTGATTGGACCTCACGGCCCTTGGTCGTCTAGAGTTCCGGAGGTGCCGGACGCCGAGGAGAGATCCTCGAGCAGAGGGTTCTGCGGATGTGGCTCAGTTGGTAGAGCATCACCTTGCCAAGGTGAGGGTCGCGGGTTCGAGTCCCGTCATCCGCTCTCGGTTCGCCTCGAATCGGTCCTCGGACCTTCAGGGCAGGCCTTCGGGCGATTGGCGCAGCGGTAGCGCGCTTCCCTGACACGGAAGAGGTCACTGGTTCGATCCCAGTATCGCCCACCACCGAAACACCCCCGTCGACCAGCGGCAACGCGGTCTGCGGGGGTTTTCTGCGTCTGCGACCAGGATCACACAGGCTCGTGCGCGGTAGCGTCGGGAGCATGTGCCGGAACATCACCACCCTGCGCGGGCTCGAGCCGCCCGCGACCGACGAGGAGATCCGCGCCGCCGCGGAGCAGTTCGTCCGCAAGGTGACCGGGGTGCAGCGCAGCGCCGCCGCGGCGTCCCGGGAGCCGTGCGAGCGGGCCACCACGGAGATCGCCGCGATCGTCGACGCGCTGCTCGCCGAGCTGCCGGAGCGCAAGGTGCCGCCGAAGAACCTGCCCCCGCTGCGCCGCGAGGAGGTCAAGGCTCGCATCGCCGCGCGCATGCGCGAACGTGAGGAGCACGAGCGCCTGCACGAGCTCGGCATAGCCCACACGCACTGATCGGCGGCGCCCCACGCACCGGCACGCCGCGCGGCGCGGTTAGGCTCGCGGGCGTGGACCTGAACGAGCCCGCCGTCTCCGTGACCATGCACCGCGCCAAGGCCGCGGCCCGTGCCTCGCACACGACCGTGGGCGACCTGCGCCGGCTGCCCGGCGACGTCGTCGAGATCGACTGCTCGTGCGGGATGGTGCTCACCAACGGGCCGGAGTGGTCGCTCGACGAGCACATCCGGCTGCATCGCGCCGAGGCGCGCTACCTCGCCGTGAGCGAGGTGGCACCGGCCGGCATGCCGCGACTCATCCCCGTCGCCGTGGACCGCCGGCCGCGCTGAGCGGGCTCGGCGGACGCAGCGGCGCGGTCAGAGCTCGTCGGGGTCGTCCCAGGACTTGCCCGACGAGTCGCCCTCGATGGGGTGCAGCTCGACGGCCGAGAGCGACGTCGGCGCCTTGGAGGCGTCGCCACCGGAGCGGGGGTCGGAGTCCGGGTTGCGGCTCGGCGCGGCCAGGGCGATCCGCCCCGCGGACGCCATCGACTCCTGGAGGAGCCGCTGCACGCGGTTCTCCTGCTCGGTGGTGCTCGGGGTGCTCACGCCGCCGTCGCTCATGCCCCCATTCTGGCGCACACCGCCGCCCTCGTGCTCGCGCCGCGTCGTCCGTGGCCGAACGCGGCGCGTCGCCGCAGGCGGGAGGCCGCGCGTGGCCGTCCTCGCACGGACCCCGACGGCGCGCCGGGTCGCGCCCGCGGCGCCGTTCTCATGACACACCACTACGGTGACGTGGTGAGCACCGGGGCACGGCCTGCCCAGCCCGGGCCGATGATCTCGTGGCCCGGGACACGCCCGATCGTATGGGCTCCGCACGCCCGGACCGTCGACGTCGTCGTCGTGGGTCCCGGCGTGCCGGAGCGGCACGCCCTGCGCCTGGTCGGGGCCCACAAGCCCGGCTACTGGGGCGGCGACACCGAGATGGCGTACGGCACCGAGTTCGGCTGGTCGATCGACGGCGGCACCCCGCTGGCGGACCCGACCGGGACGTGGTTCCCCGACGGGGTGACCGGGCTGTCCCGGGTGCTCGAGCCGCTCGCCGGCTGGACCGACGACGCCTGGCACCCGCCCGACGTCCGCACCGGGGTGCTGCTGCACCTCGACGTCGCGACGGCGACGCCCGCGGGGACGTTCGACGCGGCCGTCGGCCTGCTGCCGCGCGTCGCCGCGGCGGGCGTCCGCGGCGTCGAGCTCGCCCCCGTGTGCGCGTACGACGACGTCGCAGGGCCGGAGGCCGGTGTCCGCCTGTTCGCGGTGCACGAGCCGCTCGGCGGGGTGGTGGGGCTCGCGCGGTTCGTCGACGCCGCCCACGCGCACGGGCTGGCCGTCGTCCTCACCCCGCCGCACCGCTGGGCGGCCGGGTCGCGGCTGGGGCTCGACCGGTTCGGCCCGTACGCCGTCGACGGGCGGCTCAACCTCGCGGGCAGCGGCAACGGCGGGGTGCGGGACTGGCTCACCGCCGACGCCGACCGGTGGTTCCGCGAGCTGCACGTCGACGGTCTCTCCCTCGACGCCGACGCGCTCGCCGGCCGCTCCGGGGTGCCGTACGTCGCGGAGCTCGCCGCGGCGACGGTCGGCGTCTCCACCGACCTCGGCCGGCCGCTGACGCTCTTCGTCGACGGCCCGGGCCGGTCGGACCGCCTGACGCGGGCCGTGCACCGGCTGCTCTCCCCCGACGGCCCGCCGGACCCCACGGCGGTCGACGACCTGCGGCAGCTCTCGGTGCTGCTCACGCCCGCCGGGCGGCTGTCGGTGCGCGACGACCGGCGGGGACGCCCGGGGCGGCACACCGCGCAGCACGCCACGGGCACGGTGGGGACGATCACCCGCCTGCCCGGCGCGCGCCGCGGCATGCCGTGGGCGACTCCGGGCGAGGACGCGCCCCCGCCGGACCTGGACGCCCGCGCGAGCCTGCTCGCGTTCGCCATGCTCGCGGGCACCCCGCTCGTCCTCGACGTCGACCACCTGCCCGTCGCCGACGAGTCCGCCGACGCCGCCCGGCTCCGCGCCTGGTGCGCGACGCTCGCCAGGGCGCGGGCCGTCGCCCTGGCCGACCTGGCGCTCGGTCTCGACCTGCGCAGCCACGGCACCACGCTCCTCGCACGGCGCGGGGCGAGCGTCCTCGCGCTCGCGTGGACGGCGGCGCCGGCGTCCGTCCCGCTCGACGAGGTGCTGCCCGGACGGGCCTGGCAGCTGCGCGCGGCGTGGTCCCCGCAGGCACGGGTCGTCGGGAACCGGCTGCAGCTTCCTGGCCGGACGACGGCGGTGCTTCGCGCGCGGGGGTGAACACCCGGCGTTACGCTCCGGCCCATACGACCGACGTGCCTGGTGAGGAGCGGCAAGGACCCATGAGC
Source organism: Xylanimonas protaetiae (assembly GCF_004135385.1). Lineage (NCBI taxonomy): Bacteria > Bacillati > Actinomycetota > Actinomycetes > Micrococcales > Promicromonosporaceae > Xylanimonas > Xylanimonas protaetiae. Next base: position 3,273,312 of record NZ_CP035493.1, read on the forward strand.
GGACGTCACAGCAAGCACGACCTGGAGTCCACGCGCGACGACGACGCGCTGCGCGACCTCGAGAAGAAGTGGACCGACTCCCCTGCCCGCGCGCTGCGGTGGCACAAGGACCTCGACGTGCGCGGGCTCGACTGCAACTCCGCGCCGGGCTACGACGGCGACAAGAGCGACGGCGAGGAGCTCGTGGCGGCGCACGCCGACGAGCTCAGCGAGCTCCAGGAGCGGCTCTTCGCCGACGGCCGCTCCGGCGGCACCCGGTCGGTGCTGCTGATCCTCCAGGGCCTCGACACGGCGGGCAAGGGCGGCATCGTGCGGCACGTCGTCGGGCTCGTGGACCCGCAGGGCGTCATGCACCGCGCGTTCGGCGTGCCGACGGCGGAGGAGGCGTCGCACGGCTACCTGTGGCGCATCCGCAACGCGCTGCCCCGGCCCGGGTACATCGGCGTGTTCGACCGGTCGCACTACGAGCAGGTGCTCGTCGTGCGCGTCGACGGCCTCGAGCCGGAGGAGACGTGGCGGGCCCACTACGACGAGATCAACGCCTTCGAGTCCGAGCTCGCCGCGGCGGGGACCACGATCGTCAAGGTCGCGATGTTCGTCTCCAAGGACGAGCAGAAGGCCCGCCTGGCCGAGCGGCTCGACCGGCCCGACAAGTACTGGAAGTACAACCCCGGCGACCTGAAGACGCGGGCCCGGTTCGGCGACTACCTGGACGCGTACCAGGAGATGCTGGAGAGGACGTCCACCGACGTCGCGCCCTGGCACGTCGTTCCCGCCGACAAGAAGTGGTTCGCCCGCCTCGCGGTCACCGAGCTGCTGCTCGGCGCCCTGCGCGCGCTCGACCTGGGCTGGCCGCCGGCGGACTTCGACGTCGAGGAGCAGAAGACGCTGCTCGCGGAGTCCTGAGGGCGGCGCCCGACACCGGGCGGAGCACCGCAGCGGCCGCCGCCGTCGCTCCGTGCGGCGTCAGGCCGCGGAGGCGAGCGCCCGGCCGTCCTCGGCCAGCGCCCCGAGCCGCGACAGCGCCCGGAAGTACTTCTTGCGGTACCCGCCGCGCAGCATCTCGGGCGTGAAGAGCGCGTCCTCGCCGCCGCCCGCGAGCAGTACCGGCACGTCGTTGTCGTACAGCCGGTCCACGAGCACGACGAGCCGCAGCGCGACCTCGACGCGCGTCACCGGCGCGACGTCCGTGAGCGCCACGAGCCCGACGCCGTCGAGCAGCGCCCCGTAGCGGCTCGGGTGCACCGTGGCGAGGTGGTCGAGCAGGTCGCCGAACCGGTCGCACGTGGCGTCGGGGCGTGCGGCGGCGTAGGCCTCGACGACGTCGGCGGGCAGCGGGCGGGAGTCGGTGACGACGGCGCGGTGCCGGAAGTCGTCGCCGTCCACGCGCAGCACCTCGAAGCGCGCGGCGAGCGCCTGGATCTCGCGCAGGAAGTCCTCGGCGGCGAACCGGCCCTCCCCCAGCGCCTCGGGCAGCGTGTTGCTCGTGGCCGCGAGCGCCACGCCGCGGTCGGTGAGCTCGCGCAGCAGGCGGCTCATGAGGGTGGTGTCGCCGGCGTCGTCGAGCTCGAACTCGTCGATGCAGACGAGCTTCTTGGCGGCGAGGGCGGCGACGGTGTTCTGGAAGCCGAGCGCGCCCACGAGGTTGGTGTACTCGACGAAGGTGCCGTACGCGGTGTGCTCGACGCCGACCGCGTGGGCGAGCGAGGCGAGCAGGTGCGTCTTGCCAACGCCGAAGCCGCCGTCGAGATAGACGGCGGGAGCGGTGGGCGTCTTGCGGGCGAAGAGGCCGCGGCGGGGCGGGGCGGCGACGGCGTCGGCCACCTCGCGCAGCCGGGCGAGCGTGGCGCCCTGGCTGGGGAACGCGGGGTTGGCGCGGTAGGTGTCGAAGCGCGCGTCGGTGAAGTGCCGCGGGGGTACGAGGTCGGCCAGGAGGCGCTGCGGGGAGGCCGCCGGCCGGACTGCCGTGAGGGACGCCGGGCCGTGCACGTCGGTGTCGGCGGGGTCGATCGTGGCGCTCGTCACGGGCGTCAAGACTACGCGCTGTCAGCACGTGCCCGGGTGTGAGGTGGGACACTGCCCCCATGCCCCTGCCCGCGCTGACCCTGCTGGTCCCGCAGTCCCGCCCGGTGCCGCCCGACGACGCCGAGGCCGACCTGCTCGCCCTCTACGCGCACGCGCCCGGCGTCGTGCGGGCGAACATGATCGCGTCGGTGGACGGCGGCGCGTGGGGTCCGGACCACGTCTCGGGGTCGATCAACGACGCCGCCGACTGGCGGGTGTTCCGCGTGCTGCGGGCGCTGGCCGACGTCGTCGTCGTCGGGGCGGGGACGGCCCGGGCCGAGCAGTACACCCAGCTCGGGCGCCCGGACGGGCTGGAGCACCTGCGGGAGGCGCCGCTGGAGCTGGCGCTGGTCACGCGCAGCGGCGACGTGCCGCCCGTGCTCGCGCAGGCGGAGCGGCCGCCGTTCGTCATCACGGGGGCGCGCGGCGCGGCGGCGGCGCACGCGGCGCTGCCACCGGAGCGGGTGATCGTCGTCCCGACGGCCGGTGACACCTCCGACGCCGCGGGCCCGCACGCGGGGGCCGCCCCGCCGCACGCCTCGGACGTCGACGTCGCCGCGGGCCTGGCGGCGCTCGCCGAGCACGGGCTGGCACGCGTGCTGTGCGAGGGCGGCCCGCACCTCCTGGCCGACCTGCTGGCCGCCGGGCGGGTCGACGAGCTGTGCGTGACGACGGCGCCGCTGCTCGTGGGACCCGGCGCGAGCAGGATCGTCGCGGGCGAGGCGCCCGCCGCCACGCCGCCGCAGGCACGCCTCGGGCACCTGCTCCACGCCCCCGGCACGGGGACGCTCCTGGCCCGCTGGCTCGTGCCACGCGCCTGAGCGCCACACGCCCGTGCCGGGACGCCCCGCCCGCGTTAGGTTCGCGGCATGAGCACCGAAGCCTCGTCCGACGTCGTCCTGGTCCTGACCGAGGCCGCGCTGAGCGCCGCCGACGTCGAGCACGTGCTCGACATCTACCGGGACCCGGACGGTGACGGCATCCCCGACCCGGTCGCGTTCCGGGTGCTCGTCCCGGCGGAGACGGAGCGGCACCTGCTGACGTCGCTCCTGGAGCACGTCGGCACGGGCGAGCTGCGCAAGGCGTGGGCCGACCTGACGGGCGGCCGGCCCGACCCCCAGCTCGCCGCCGCGTCGGCGTCCCAGAAGCTCGAGACGTCGCTGGCGGGGCTGCACGCGGCCGGGATGGCCGCCGAGGGCGTCGTCACGGACGACGACCCGGTGCCCGCGCTGCGGGCGGCGGTGGCGTCCGGCGAGGTGCGCGAGGTCGTCGTCGTGACGTACCCGCACGCGTACGCGGACACGTTCCACGCGGACTGGGCGTCGCGGGCGCGCGACGCCCTCAAGGTGCCCGTGCTGCACCTGTACGCCGGGACGTCCGAGATCGGCTGAGGCCGCTGCGGCGTCTCAGCCCTGCTCGGCCCGGGGCCGCACCTGGTGGCCGGCGCGCACGACGGTCGCCCGCACGAGCTCGTCCATGGAGTCCAGGAACGGCGCCTCGTCGAGCAGGTCGTGGTCCACCGCCGCGACGGACAGCTCCGTGCACCCCAGCACGACGACGCCGGCGCCGCGCTCCACGAGCCGCGCGGCCACGGCCCGCAGCGCGTCGACGTCGGCGGGCAGGCCCGCCTTGACCTGGTCGTAGATGATCGAGTTGATCATCGTCTGGTCGCCCGCGGTGTCATTGCCGTCGGGCGTGAGCACCTCGACGCCGCGCGCGGCGAACGCGTCGTGGTACACCCGTGACGCGACCGTGCCCGCGGTGGCGAGCAGGCCGACGGCGCCGAGCCCCGGCGCCCGCTCGAGCGCCGCGGCCACCGTCACGTCGATGATCGACACGAACGGCACCGTGATCGCCTCGAGCACCTGCTGCGTGAAGTAGTGCGCGGTGTTGCACGGCATGACCAGGAAGTCGACGCCGAACCCCTCCAGGCGGCGCGCGTCCGCCGCGAGCACCGGGCCCGGGTCCTCGGGCGAGGCGCCGAGCACGAACGCCGTGCGGTCCGGGATGGTCGCGTGGTTGAGCACCAGCAGGTCGACGTGGTCCTGGTCGCGCTCCGCCTGCGTCGAGACGACGACGCGCTGGAGGAAGTACGCGGTGGCGAGCGGCCCGACGCCGCCGAGCACGCCCACCAGCGGCTGGCTCATCGGCCGGCCTCCCACCGGGCGCGCGCCTCGGCCACCGGGTAGTGGCGGCCGTACTTGCGGAAGTGGTTGAGCTGCGCGACCAGCAGGTACGCCACGCGCTTCGGGTGCCACTCGGCGCGGTACCACAGCGGGTTGGTGGCCTTGCGGGTCAGCAGCAGGCGCCGCGTGCGGGCCTTGAGGCGCGGGTCGAACAGGTAGCGCAGCAGCAGCGCGCCCGGCAGCACCGTGTACAGGTGCTCGCGGTCGAGGGCGCCGTCGCCGTTCACCGGCGCGTTCGTGCCGAGCACCGCGCGTGGCTCCGGGTCCAGCCCGCGCAGGCGGTCGTGGACGTAGAACCGCACCGCGTTCGTGCCCGCTGCCGTGATGTAGAACTGCGAGCGCCCGAGCCGCGGGTTGAGCTCGAAGAACACGTAGCGGCCGTCGCGCGGGTCGTACTTGAGGTCGAAGTTCGCGAACCCGGTCCAGCCGACGTGCTCGAGCAGCCGGGTGGCCTGCGCGACCACCTCGGGGTTGAGCTGCGTGATGATGCCCGCCGGGTTGCCGAGCGCACCGGGGGCGTGCTCCTCGAGCAGCACGTGCCCGAACGCGGAGAACCGCACCTTGCCGTGCTGGTCGGAGTAGCACGTGAGGATGCGCATCCCGGAGTCGTCGCCCGGGATGTAGTCCTGGATGATGAACGCGCCCTGGTACCCGGCGTCGCGGACCCTGCCGAGCAGGTCGAGCAGCTCCTCGCGCGTGTCGACCGCGTGGACCTTCCTCTTGCCCGCGTACTCGACGTCGTGGAACGCCGCCGAGCTCGCCGCCTTCGCGATGACGGGGAAGACGAGCCCGCTCGTGTCGGGCTCCCCGCCGCCCTCCGTCATCGAGGCGACGTCGTGCACGACCGTGGTGGGGTGCGCGATGCCGAGCTCCGCGCACAGGGCCCCGAACTCCTCCTTGTCGGTGAGCCGCTCGAAGAGCGGCAGGTCGACGTAGGGCACCACGTAGCGGTCGGTCAGCCGGTCCTTGTTGGCCACGAGCGTGCCGACCAGCCAGTCGGCCGAGGCGACGACGACGAGGTCGGCGTCGGCGTGCTCGTCGGCGACCTGGCGCAGCCGCGCGACGATCGCCTCCGGGTCGTCGATGCCGGGCTCGACCACGTGGGTGAGGATGCGCGAGTGGCGCACCAGCCCCGTCGACGCGCCGGAGATGACCAGCGAGCGCACCCCGAACGCCTCGTGGAACGCGCGGGCGAGCGAGTAGGCGCCGATGTCGCCGCCGAGGACGACGGGCTGCAGGCGCCGGGCGCCGGCACCGCTCCGCCGGGTGGACGGTGCGACGTGCTGCGGACGGCGGGTCATGCCTTCCTCTCCGAGACGGGCGTCGGCGCATTGGCCGCGTAGTTCTTGCGCAGGGCCTCGAGCGGGTAGAACTCGCGGTACTTGCGCACGTGGTTGACCAGGGCGGTGAGCACGTACAGGCGGCGGCGCCAGCCCGCGTCGGCCTGGTAGCGCAGCGGGTGCACGACCCGGCCCGACTTCATGAGGCGGACGATGCGGGCGCTGAGAACCGGGTTCAGCACGTAGCGCTTGAGCAGCGAGCGCGGCACCACGCAGTACAGGACCTCGCGCTCGGCCGTGACGGGCGCGCGGCGGATCCCGAGCACGACGTCGTCGACCAGCACCTCGGTGGGGTTCTGCCCGCCGGCGGTGAGGTAGTAGTTGTTGCGCCCGATGCGCGGGTTCTGCTCGAAGAACTTGAAGACGCCGTCGCGCGGGTCAAGCTTGACGTCGAAGTTCGCGAACCCGCGCCAGCCCGTGTGCTCGAGGAGCCGCTGGGCGGCGTCGAGGATCGGGTCGATGCGCTCGACGATCATGGCCGAGGGGTTGCCGCGCGCCGCCGGGGTGCGCTCCTCGAGCAGCACGCGCGCGCTGCAGCGCAGCGTGACGCGGCCCGACGTGTCCGCGTAGGCGGTCACGGAGCGCATCTGGGTGTCGTCGCCCGGGATCATCTCCTGGACCAGGAACCGGCCCCGGAAGCCCGCGCCCCGCAGGCTCGCGTAGAGCCGCTCCAGCTCGTCGGGCGTCGCGATCTCGAAGATCTTCTTCTTCCCCGCGAACCGCACGTCGTGGTAGTCCGCGCTGCTGGCGGGCTTCGCGATCACGGGGAACGCGAAGCCCACCGGCAGGGGCTGCCACGCCGGGTCGGCGGCGTGGGCGAAGTCCTGGACCACCGTCGCGGGCACAGGGATGCCCAGCTCGGTGCAGGCGGCCATGAACTCGGCCTTGTCGCTGATCCGGTCGATGAGCGCGGAGTCCGCGAAGGGCACGACGTACCCGGCGGCCTCGAGCTCGGCGCGGTGGTGCGCCAGGATGACGACCACCCAGTCCATGTTCGTCAGCGCGATCAGGGTCTCGGTGCGACCCGCCGCCTTGTGCTGCTCGGCGACCCGCGTCAGCGCGGCGACGATCTCCTGCGCGCCCGTCCCGCACAGGACGAGGTCGATGATCGCCGAGCCCGCGATGGGGCCCGGCTCGGCGAACGCGGCGACCGTGGTGCGCACCCCGTAGCGCTCGTGGAACGAGCGCGCCAGGGCGTACACGCCGATGTCGGAGCCGACGATGACGGGGCGCACGGCCGCCGCGGGAGAGGTCACGGGGTGCGACACGGACTCGTTCACTGCTCCGTTTCCGTGCGGTCGCCGGACCACTCGGTGTGGAACGTGCCGTCCTTGTCGACGCGGCGGTAGGTGTGCGCGCCGAAGAAGTCGCGCTGCGCCTGGATCAGCGCGGCGGGCAGACGCTCGGCCCGGACGCCGTCGTAGTACGCGAGCGACGAGGAGAACGCCGGGACCGGCACGCCGTGCGTGGCCGCGGCGGCCACGACGCGGCGCCAGGCCGCGACGCCCTGGGCGACCGCGTCGGCGAAGTACGGGTCGGCGAGCAGCAGCGGCAGCTCCGGGTTGCGCTCGTACGCCTCGGTGATGCGGTTGAGGAACCGGGCGCGGATGATGCAGCCGCCGCGCCAGATGCGGGCCATGGCCCCGCGGTCGATGTCCCAGCCGTTCTCGGCCGACGCCGCGGCGATCTGGTCGAAGCCCTGCGAGTAGGCGACCACCTTCGAGGCGTACAGGGCCAGGCGGACGTCCTCGACGAACGCCTCCTTGTCCGCCACGTCCCACGCGGCGGCGTCGGCGGTCAGGGCCGCGCGGCCGGCCTCGCGCTGCGGGACGGAGCCCGAGAGGGCGCGGGCGAACGTCGCCTCGGCGATGCCGGTGATCGGCACGCCCAGGTCGAGCGCGTTCTGCACCGTCCAGCGGCCGGTGCCCTTCTGCTCGGCCTGGTCGAGGATGACGTCGACGAACGCGCTGCCCGTCTCGGCGTCGACGTGCTGGAGCACGTCGGCGGTGATCTCGATGAGGAACGACTCGAGGTCGCCCGCGTTCCACGCCTCGAACGTCGTGCCGATCTGCGCGGCAGACGCGCCGGTCGCCTGGCGGATGAGGTCGTACGCCTCGGCGATGAGCTGCATGTCGGCGTACTCGATGCCGTTGTGCACCATCTTGACGAAGTGGCCGGCGCCGTCGGGGCCGACGTACGTGCAGCAGGGGACGCCGTCGACCTTGGCCGAGATGTCCTCGAGGATCGGGCCGAGCCACTTGTACGACTCGGCGGTGCCGCCGGGCATGATCGACGGGCCGTTGAGCGCACCCTCCTCGCCGCCCGAGACGCCGGTGCCCACGAAGTGCAGGCCGTGCTCGCGCAGCGCCCGCTCGCGACGGATCGTGTCGGGGAAGTGGGCGTTGCCGGCGTCGATGACGATGTCGCCCTCCTCCAGGAGCGGGACGAGCTCCTCGATGACGGCGTCGGTCGGGCCGCCGGCCTTGACCATGACGACGACCTTGCGCGGGCGCTCGAGCGAGGCGACGAAGTCGGCCATCGACTCGGACGGCACGAAGGCGCCCTCGTGGCCCGCCTCGTCGACCAGGGACTGCGTCTTGGCGAAGCTGCGGTTGTGCACGGCCACGGTGTACCCGTGGCGGGCGAAGTTGCGGGCCAGGTTGCGGCCCATGACCGCCAGGCCGGTGACACCGATCTGCGCGGTGCCCGTCGTCGTGGTCTCGCTCATCGTTTCGTCGGCTCCCTTGTGCTGCGTGCTACTGCGGTCGTCGCGTCTCGGCGGCGCCCGGCGACGTCGAGGGCGCGGGCGGCGCAACCTGACCCAGCCTAGTGGGGCGCGCGGGCGCGCCGACGCCCCAGGTCACGATCCGGGCGCGACGTCGCGGTCAGTGCGGCGAGGCGGCCCGCCGGCGCCCGTGGCGCGGCCTACCGTGGACCCGTGACCTCGGACAGACGGGAGATCCCCGACCGGTTCGCGGCCGCGCTGCAGTCGATGCGCAGGCCGCGGCTCCGCCCTGAGGTGCATCTCGAGGAGGTGCCCGGACCGGGGCGGGTCGCGCCGTGGAGCGCGGCGCTGGAGGGCGAGGTGGTGGTCAGCGGGCTCGAGCTCGCGACGGGCCGCTTCGTCGTCCTGCACGACCCTGCCGGCCAGGAGACCTGGCAGGGCGACTTCCGCGTGGTCACGCTGGTCCGCGCGACGCTGGAGCCCGAGATGGCCGCCGACCCGCTGCTCGGCGACGTCGCGTGGAGCTGGGTCACCGAGACGTTCGACGACGCCGGCGTCCAGGTGCTCGCGCTCGGCGGCACGGTCACGCGCGTCCTGTCCACGAGCTTCGGCGCCCTGTCCGGCACGCCCGACGCCGTCGACCTCGAGCTGCGCGCCTCGTGGACGCCGACGGACACGGACCTGGGCACGCACCTGCACCTGTGGGTCGACCTCATGGCCACGGCGGGCGGGCTGCCGCCCCTGCCGGACGGCGTCACGGCGCTGACCTCCCGGCGAACCGGCATACGGTAGGTCCGTGACCCTGCCGCCCGAGACTCCCGAGGTCGTCCCCCTGCGCGAGCCCGCCGGCGGCGTGCCCGAGGTGGTGGACACGCCCGCGGGGCTGGCCAAGGTGGTCGCCGCGCTCGCCGGCGGGACGGGCCCTGTCGCGGCCGACTGCGAGCGCGCGTCGGGCTACCGCTACGGGCAGTCGACGTTCCTGGTGCAGCTGCGCCGCGAGGGCGCGGGCACCGCGCTGCTCGACCCGGTGCCGCTGCCCGACCTGTCGGCGGTCGGCGCCGCGCTGGGCGACGTCGAGTGGGTGCTGCACGCGGCCTCCCAGGACCTGCCCGGCCTCCACGAGCACGGCCTGTTCCCGGCGAAGGTGTTCGACACCGAGCTCGCCGCGCGCCTCCTGGGGCTCGAGCGCGTGGGCCTGGCGGCCGTCGTCGCCGACACCCTGGGGCTGGGGCTGGCCAAGGAGCACTCGGCGGTGGACTGGTCCACGCGGCCGCTGCCCGTGGACTGGCTGCGGTACGCCGCGCTCGATGTCGAGGTGCTCGTGGACGTCCGCGACGTGCTCGCCGACCGGCTCGCCGACGCCGGCAAGGACGCGTGGGCCGCGCAGGAGTTCGAGGCCGTGCGCCTCGCTCCCCCGCCGGCGCCGCGCGTCGACCCGTGGCGCCGTGTCTCGGGCACGCACCTGCTGCGCGACCGCCGCAAGCTCGCCGTCGTCCGGGCGCTGTGGGAGGCGCGCGACGCCTCCGCGCGGGCGCGGGACATCGCGCCGGGCCGCGTGCTGCCGGACCGCGCGATCGTCGCCGCCGCGCAGGCGCTCCCGCGCACCGCGGGCCAGCTCGTGACGATCGGCGAGTTCGCGGGCAAGGGCCAGCGGCGTCGGGCCGCGTACTGGCAGCGCGCGGTCGACCAGGCGATGGCCCTGCCGGAGACGGCGCTGCCGAGCCTGCGCGGGCCGTCGTCGGACGGGCCGCCGCAGCCGCGCCTGTGGGCGGACCGCGACCCGCAGGCGGCCCACCGCCTCGGCGCCGCCCGCGAGGTGGTGGCCGCACTGTCGGAGCAGCACCACGTGCCGGTCGAGAACGTGCTCCAGCCCGACGCGCTGCGCCGCCTGTGCTGGGCTCCCCCGGCGTCCGTCACCGCGGACTCCGTCTCAGAGTTCCTTCGCGGGCGCGGCGCCCGGGCGTGGCAGCTCGACCTCACGGCGGGACCGCTCGCCGCGGCGCTGACGTCGTCACCTTCGTAGACACGCCCTTTCGGCGCCGGGACCATCGCTTTCCCGCGAATGAGACCGAGTCTCTTGACTTACCTCGTACCGCGAGTAGCGTGTAGTTCCATGACTACCTCTGCTCGTCGCGCAGCGCTGCGCGACGTCGTCTTCGTCGACGGGGTCCGCACCCCGTTCGGCAAGGCCCGCCCCGACGGTCTCTATGCCGAGACCCGCGCCGACGACCTCGTCGTCAAGGCCGTGCGCGAGCTGCTCCGCCGCCACCCGGAGCTGCCGCCCGAGCGCGTCGACGAGGTCGCGATCGCCGCGACCACCCAGACCGGCGACCAGGGCATCACGCTCGGCCGCACGGTCGCCGTCCTCGCGGGCCTGCCCCGTTCCGTGCCCGGATACGCCATCGACCGCATGTGCGCCGGCGGCATGACCGCCGTGACCACGACCGCCGCCGGCATCGCCGCCGGCCAGCAGGACGTCGTGATCGCCGGCGGCGTCGAGCACATGGGCCACCACCCCATGGGCTTCGACGCCGACCCCAACCCACGCTTCGTCTCCGAGCGGCTCGTCGACGCCGCAGCCCTCAACATGGGCGTCACCGCCGAGAACATCCACGACCGCTACCCCCACCTCACCAAGCAGCGCGCCGACACCTACGCCGTCGGGTCCCAGGCCAAGTACGCCAAGGCGCTCGCCAACGGCGACGTCGGCCCCGAGCTCGTGCCCGTGGCGGTCCGCTCGGCCGAGCACGGCTGGGGCCTGGCGACGGCCGACGAGCTGCCCCGTCCCGACACCACGGTCGAGGGCATCGCCGACCTCAAGACGCCCTTCCGCCCCGGTGGTCGTGTCACGGCGGGCAACGCGTCGCCCCTGACCGACGGCGCGACCGCCTCGCTGCTCGCCGCGGGCGACGTCGCCGCGGAGCTCGGCCTGCCGGTGCGCATGCGGCTCGTCTCCTCCGCGTTCGCCGGCGTCGAGCCCGAGGTCATGGGCCTCGGCCCCATCCCCGCCACCGCCAAAGCGCTCGAGCGCGCGGGCCTCACCGTCGAGGACATCGGCCTGTTCGAGATCAACGAGGCGTTCGCCGTCCAGGTCATCGCGTTCCTGGACCACTACGGCATCGCCGACGACGACGAGCGCGTCAACCCGTACGGCGGCGCCATCGCCATGGGCCACCCGCTCGCGTCGTCGGGCATCCGCCTCATGACGCAGCTCGCGCGGCAGTTCGAGCAGCACCCCGAGGTGCGCTACGGCATCACCACCATGTGCGTGGGCCTCGGCCAGGGCGGCACGGTGATCTGGGAGAACCCGCACCACGCCGACTATTCCGGCCACACCACCACCCCCGTCCGCACCGACGACGCCGCGGAGGCCTGAGACCATGACCGACACCGTCCGCACCGAGCCGGCCACGCGCGCGGAGCGCGTGACCCACTCCCTCGTCCGCGACGTCGCGCTGCCCGGCGGCGCCGGGACGCTCGCGCTCGTCACCCTCGACAACGGGCTCGACCACACCAAGCCCAACACCCTCGGCCCGCTCGGCATGGCCGAGCTCACCGCGCGCCTCACCGAGCTGCGCGCCCGGGCCGCCGCCGGCGAGATCGCCGCGATCGCCGTCACCGGCAAGCCGTACATCCTCGCCGCGGGCGCCGACCTGCTCGGCGTCGGGACGGTCCGCACGCGCGAGGAGGCGCTCCAGCTCGGCCGCCTGGGCCACGCCGCATACGAGCTCTTGCACGACGTCCCCGGGGCCCCGCGGGTGCGCGCGTGCCCACGTTCGCGTTCGTCAACGGGCTGGCCCTGGGCGGCGGCCTCGAGGTCGCCCTCAACGCCGACTACCGCACGGTCTCGTCCGACGCCGCGGCCCTCGCGCTGCCCGAGACCGGCCTGGGCCTCGTGCCCGGCTGGGGCGGCGCGTACCTGGTGCCGCGCCTCGTCGGCATCGAGAAGGCCGTCGACGTCATCCTGCGCCGACCCGCGCAGAACAAGCCCTTCAAGCCCGCCGAGGCGCTCGCGATCGGCCTCGTCGACGCGCTGTTCGACGCGGCCGACTTCCTCGAGCAGTCCATCGCCTGGGCCGCCCGCGTCGTGCGCGGCGAGGTCACCGTCGCCCGGCGCGAGCTGGACCCCCAGCCCGTGTGGGACGCGGTCGTGGGCGGCACGCAGCGGTTCCTCGACGCCGTCGTGCACGGCTCCCGCCCCGCGCCCGCCCGGGCGCTCGCCCTGCTCGCCGCGGCCCGCAACGCCACCCGCGCGGAGGCGTTCGCCGCTGAGGACGAGGCGCTCGCCGACCTCGTCATGAGCGACGAGATGCGCTCGAGCGTGTACGCGTTCGGGCTGGTCTCCGGCGGGAAGAAGCCCGTCGGCGCCCCCGACCCGACCCTCGCCCGGCCCGTGACCCGCGTGGGCATCGTCGGCGCCGGCCTCATGGCTGCGCAGATCGCCCTGCTGGTCACGCAGCGGCTCGGCGTGCCCGTCGTCATGCGCGACCTCGACCAGGAGCGCGTCGACAAGGGCCTCGGCTACGTGCGCGCCACGGTCGAGAAGCTCGCCGGGCGCGGCAGCATCACGCCCGACGCCGCCGCCCGCATCGTCGCCTCCGTGCACGGCACGACCGACCTGCACGAGTTCGCGCGCTGCGACGTCGTCGTCGAGGCCGTCACCGAGATCCTCTCGCTGAAGAAGAAGGTGTTCGCGGAGCTCGAGACGGTCGTCTCCCCCGAGACGATCCTGGCGACCAACACCTCTGCGCTGTCCGTGACCGAGATGGCCGCGGACCTCCAGCACCCCGAGCGCGTCGTGGGCGTGCACTTCTTCAACCCCGTGGCCCAGATGCCGCTCGTCGAGGTCGTGCAGGCCGAGCGGACGAGCCCCGAGGCGCTCGCGACCGCGTTCGCGATCACCAAGAAGCTGCGCAAGACGGCGGTGCTCGTCAAGGACCGGCCCGGCTTCGTGGTCAACCGCCTGCTGGTGCTCGTCATGGGCAAGGTCGTCGAGGCGATCGAGAACGGCACGTCCGTCACGGTGGCCGACCGGGCGCTCGCCCCGCTCGGCTTCCCGATGCCGACGTTCGAGCTGTTCGACCTCGTGGGCCCCGCCGTCGGGCTGCACGTGCTCACCTCGCTGCGCGAGGACCTGGGCGACCGGTTCCCGGCGTCGCCCGGGCTCGAGAAGCTCGTGGCCGACGGCACCCGCGTGGTGCTCGACGCCCCCGCGGCCGGGCTGCCCAAGCCCGTCGACCCGGCCGTCCAGGCCGTGTTCGGCGAGGCGCTGCCCGCCGGCTCGACGGGCCGGCTGGGCACCCCGGTGCTCGACGCCGCCGGCGTGCTCGACGCGACGCTCACGGCGCTGACCACCGAGATCGGGCACATGCTCGACGAGGGCGTCGTCGCCGGGCCGTCGCAGATCGACCTGTGCATGATCCTGGGCGCCGGCTGGGGCTTCCACACGGGCGGCATCACGCCGTACCTGGACCGCACCGGGTACGGCGAGCGCGTGCTGGGGCGGCGTCTGCTGCCCGTCGGCGTCGCGGACGTGGCGACGGCCTGACCCCTCCCGGGTGCAGCAGCGCGGCCGGCGGTTCTGAGAACCGCCGGCCGCGCTGGGTTGCGACGTCTGGGCGCCGCCTCACCTGGAAACAGGGGTGAGAGATCTCAGTAGGTCGTCAGCCCCCGGGAGCGGAACTGCTCGCGCACCCGCTCGAGGAGCTCGGGCGTGGGGGGCGGCGTGTCCTTGAGCTCGTACTCGCGCCCGAGCGTCTCCCACTTGTCGACGCCCATGTTGTGGAACGCGAGCACCTCGACGCGGGTCACCGTGCCGGGCCGGATCTCGTTGAGCTCCGCCGCGTACCGCGCCACGATGTCGACGTTCTCGACGTCGTCGGTCAGGCCCGGGACCAGCACGAAGCGGACCCACACCTCGACCGGGTCGTCGTGGTCGACACCGCCCGGCAGGCCGGACCGCGCGAGGCGGCGGCCGAAGTCGAGCGTCGGCTGGAGCTGACGCTTGGTGACCTTGAGGTAGGTGTCCGGGTCGCCCGACTTGATGTCGAGGAGCACCAGGTCGGTGTCCGCGATCATCTCGTCCGTCATCGCCGCCCCGAGGAACCCCGAGGTGTCGATGGCCGTGTGCACGCCCATCTCCTTGGCGCCGCGCAGCAGGCGCGCCGCGAAGGCGGGCTGCTGGAGCACCTCGCCGCCCGAGATCGTCAGGCCGCCCTGGGTGGCCGTGAACGCGGGCACGTACCGCTTGATGCGCGCGAGCAGGGCCTCGGCCGTGACCGGCTCGCCGTCCTTCATCTCGAGGGTGTCGGGGTTGTGGCAGTACAGGCAGCGCAGCGGGCAGCCGTTGAGGAACACCGTCATGCGGGTCCCGGGGCCGTCCACGGCGGTGACGAGCTCCCAGGAGTGCACCGAGCCGAGCTCGCCCGACCGCATCATCGCGAGCTTCTCGCTGCGGTCGAGCTCGGTGACCTCGAGCCCCGCCAGGCCGGCGCCGGTACGGCGCGTGGTGGCAGTCGGGACGTCGAGGCCGTCGGAGACGGGCTCCCCGTGGCGGGCGCGGACCTCGAGGAAGCTGGCCCGGCCGTCCGAGATGCCGAGGCCGGCGCCACCACCGAGGGGAGGGTTGGTGGCGCCGACCACGGGGTTCGTGGAGGACATGTCAGTCCTTGCTCGTGAGCCTCAGGCTCACATCGAGCCGTGGAAGGTCCGGCTCAGCACGTCGAGCTGCTGCTCACGCGTGAGGCGGACGAAGTTCACGGCGTAGCCGGAGACGCGGATCGTCAGCTGCGGGTAGTTCTCGGGGTGCTCCATGGCGTCCTCGAGGGTCTCCTTGACCAGCACGTTGACGTTCATGTGGTACCCGCTGCCGCCGACGGTCGCGTCGAGCAGGCCCGCGAGGTTCTTGACCTGCTCCCCGCGGTCCCGGCCGAGGCCCGAGGGCACGACCGTGTTGGTCAGCGAGATGCCGTCCTGCGACTCCTCGTACGGGAGCTTCGCGACCGACAGGGCGGAGGCGAGCATGCCGTGCGTGTCGCGGCCGTTCATCGGGTTGGCACCCGGGGAGAACGGCTCGCCGGCGCGGCGGCCGTCGGGCGTGTTGCCCGTGGCCTTGCCGTAGACGACGTTCGAGGTGATCGTCAGCACCGACTGCGTCGGGACCGCGTCGCGGTACATCTTGTGCTGGCGGATCTTCGCCATGAACGACTCGACGAGCTCGACGGCGATGTCGTCGGCGCGGTCGTCGTCGTTGCCGTAGGTCGGGAAGTCACCCTCCGTGACGTAGTCGACCACGATGCCGCGCTCGTCGAAGACGGGCGTGACCTTCGCGTACTTGATGGCCGACAGCGAGTCGGTGGTCACGGCGAGGCCGGCGATGCCGCAGGCCATGGTCCGCAGGACCTCCTTGTCGTGGAGGGCCATCTCGATGCGCTCGTAGGCGTACTTGTCGTGCATGTAGTGGATGACGTTCAGCGCCTCGACGTAGGTGGCGGCCAGCCAGTCCATCGTCTTGTCGAAGCGGGCGCGGACGTCGTCGTAGTCGAGCGGCTTGCCCGCCTCGACGGGGGCGACGGCCGGGGAGACCTGCTTGCCCGTGACCTCGTCCTTGCCGCCGTTGATGGCGTAGAGCATGGTCTTGGCGAGGTTGACGCGGGCGCCGAAGAACTGCATCTGCTTGCCGACGGCCATCGGGGACACGCAGCACGCGATGGCCGCGTCGTCGCCCCAGTGGCTGCGGATCTGGTCGTCGGACTCGTACTGCACGGCCGAGGTGTCGATCGAGACCTTGGCGCAGTAGTCCTTGAAGCCCTGCGGGAGGGCGGCGGACCACAGCACGGTCATGTTCGGCTCCGGCGCCGGGCCCAGGTTGTACAGGGTCTGGAGCATGCGGAACGAGTTCTTGCTGACGAGCGGGCGGCCGTCCTCGCCCATGCCGGCGATCGACTCGGTGACCCACGTCGGGTCGCCGGAGAACAGCGCGTCGTACTCCGGGGTGCGCAGGAAGCGCACGATCCGCAGCTTGATCACGAAGTCGTCCATGATCTCCTGCGCCTGCTCCTCGGTGAGGGTGCCGGCGGCGAGGTCACGCTCGAAGTAGATGTCGAGGAACGTCGAGACGCGGCCCAGCGACATGGCGGCGCCGTTCTGCTCCTTGACCGCGGCCAGGTAGCCGAAGTACAGCCACTGGACGGCCTCCTTGGCCGTGGTGGCCGGGCCGGAGATGTCGAAGCCGTACGAGGCGGCCATCTCCTTGAGCTCGGCGAGGGCGCGCAGCTGCTCGGCGTGCTCCTCGCGCTCGCGGACGACCTTCTCCGAGAAGACCTCAGTGTCGAGCGAGAGCTTGTCGAGCTTCTTGGCGGCGATGAGCTGGTCGACGCCGTAGAGCGCGACGCGGCGGTAGTCGCCGATGATGCGGCCGCGGCCGTAGGCGTCGGGCAGGCCGGTGATGACGTGCGACGAGCGGGCGGCGCGGACGTTCGGGGTGTACGCGTCGAAGACGCCGGCGTTGTGCGTCTTGCGGTACTTGGTGAAGGTCTCCTGCAGCGTCGGGTCGACGTCGTAGCCGTACGTCTTGAGCGACGTCTCGACCATGCGCCAGCCGCCGTTGGGGATCATGGCGCGCTTGAGCGGGGCGTCGGTCTGGAGGCCGACGATGACCTCGTCGCCCTCGGAGATGTAGCCGGGGCCGTGCGAGGTGATCGCGCCGGGCACCACGTTGTCGACGTCGTAGACGCCCTTCTCGCGCTCCTGCGGGAACATCGCCGCGATGGTCTCCCACACCTTCGTGGTGCGGGCCGTCGGGCCGGCGAGGAACGCGTCGTCGCCCGCGTAGGGCGTGTAGTTCTTCTGGATGAAGTCGCGGACGTCGATCGCGTCCTGCCAGGGGCCGTTGGTGAAGCCCGTCCAGGCGGTCGTGATCGTGTCTGCGTGGGACTCAGTCGTCGTCATCTTGGTGACCTTCTCTCCTTCGGGAGGGATCGTCCTCCCCCTGTTTCCACACATGACGTTACGCCCGTGGACAGACCACAACCACGCCAAACGGGCGCCAAACCCTGTCGCCTTCCTCACAGTGTGGTCTGACCACAGCGTTCTCGCAGGTCACCACGGAAAACCAGCCACCCGGACGCGCCAGGTCCGGGTGCGTTGCGCGCCTCACAGTCGCGGCTCCCACCGGGACCCGCGAGGACCGGTCCGCCCAGCGACCTCCCCTGCCGTCTGCGATGCTGCCAGGGTGACCGGGGAGCCGCGAACGGTAGGGGTCGAGGAGGAGCTGCTGCTGCTCACGCCGCAGGGCAGCCCCGCCCCGCGCGCCCGCGAGGTCCTCGAGACGGCGGCCCCGGGCGACGGCCCGCTCGAGCACGAGTTCATGGAGGAGCAGCTCGAGACGGCCACCCCGCCCGTACGCACGCTGGCCGACCTCGCCGACGCGCTGCGCGCCGGCCGGGCAGGCGCCCAGGACGCGGCCGGCGCGCACGACGCGCGCGTCGCCGCCCTGGCCACGTCCCCCGTCGCGTTCACCGGCACCACCGTGTCCCGCGTGCGCTACCTCAAGGCACGGTCGCACTTCGGCATCACCGCCTGGGAGCAGCTCACCAACGGGTGCCACGTCCACGTCGCCGTGGCCGACGACGACGAGGGCGTCGCCGTCATCGACCGCATCGGCCCGTGGCTGGCGCCCCTGCTCGCGCTCTCCGCCAACTCGCCGTTCTGGCAGGGCGGCGCCACGGGCTACGAGAGCTTCCGCTCGCAGGTGTGGTCGCGCTGGCCCACGGCCGGGCCCACCCGCGTGTTCGGCTCCGCCGCGGCGTACCACCAGGCCGTCGAGACGCTCGTGGCCACGGGGACGATCCTCGACGAGGCGATGGTCTACTTCGACGCCCGGCTCTCCGCCCGGTACCCCACCGTCGAGCTGCGCGTCGCCGACGTGTGCCTGGACGTCGACTCCGCGGTGCTCCTGGCCGCCCTGGCCCGCGCGCTGGTGGAGACGGCGGCCCGGGCGGCCGCGGCCGGCGAGCCGCCGCCCGACGCACCCCCGGAGCTGCTGCGGACCGCCCACTGGCGGGCCGGACGCTCCGGCCTCGACGGCGACCTGCTCGACCCCGCCACGTGGCGGCCCGCGCCGGCCCACGACGTCGTGGGGGCGCTCGTGGCGCACGTGCGCGACGCGCTGAGCGACGCCGGGGACCTCCAGGACGTCACCGACCTGCTGGGCGCCCTGTGGTCGCGCGGGAACGGCGCGGCCCGCCAGCGCGCGTGGGCGGCGGCGTCGGAGGGTGACCTGGCGGCCGTGGCGCTGCGCGCCGCGGACGGGCTCCTCGCGGGGTAGCGGCGGCGCGGGAGCGCTACAGCAGCGCGAGGGCCGCGAGCACGTCGCGCGTCGCGTCGGCCGCGGTGAGGCGCGAGGCCTCGGTGACCTGGTCGATGCTGGCGTGGTCGAGGAACTGCAGGGGGATGCCCAGGTGCACCTGGGGGGTGGTGACCCCCTGCTCGGAGGACCGCTGGGCGAGCATCGAGCCGACGCCGCCGTCGACGACGCCGTCCTCGATCGTCACGACGAGGTCGTGCGCGCCCGCGAGCTTGACCAGCGCGGCGGGCACGGGCAGCACCCAGGTGGGCGACGCGACCGTGACCTCCAGGCCGTGCGCCGCGAGCGCCTCGCCCGTCGCGACGGCGCAGCCGGCCATGGAGCCGACACCGACGACGAGGACGCGGCGGGCGGCGGCGCCGGGGCGGGCGGCGTGCCGGGCGACGACGTCGACGCCGTCGAGCTCGCTGACCGCGGGGATGCTCTCGACGAGCGCGCTCTTGGGGTAGCGGATCACGGTGGGGGCGTCGTCGACGTCGACGGCGGTGCGCAGGGCGGCGCGCAGCGTCACCTCGTCGCGCGGCGCCGCGAGGCGCAGGCCGGGGACGATGCGCAGCATCGCCATGTCCCACATGCCGTTGTGGCTGGCGCCGTCGTCGCCCGTGAGGCCGGCGCGGTCCAGGACGAACGTGACGCCCGCCTTGTGCAGGGCGACGTCCATGAGCACCTGGTCGAACGCCCGGTTGAGGAACGTCGCGTAGACGGCGACGACGGGGTGCAGGCCCGCGAAGGCCATGCCGGCGGCCGACGTCGCGGCGTGCTGCTCGGCGATGCCGACGTCGAACGTGCGCTCGGGGAACTCCTGGGCGAACGGGGCCAGGCCCACGGGGTGCAGCATGGCCGCGGTGATGGCCACGACGTCGCTGCGGCGGCGGCCGATCTTGACGATCTCGTCGGCGAACACGGACGTCCACCCGAAGCGCGACGGCGCGACGGGCAGGCCGGTCTCGGGGTGGATCTTGCCGACGGCGTGGAACCGGTCGGCGACGTCCTGCTCGGCGGGCGTGTAGCCGCGGCCCTTCTCGGTGATGGCGTGCACGATCACGGGGGCCTGGAACTCGCGGGCGCGCAGCAGGGCGCGCTCGAGCGCAGCCTCGTCGTGCCCGTCGACGGGGCCGATGTACTTGATGCCGAGGTCCTCGAACATGCCCTGCGGGGCGACGACGTCCTTGAGGCCCTTCTTGAGCCCGTGCAACGCCGAGAAGGCGAACCGCCCGGGTGCCCCGGTGCGGTAGAGGGTGCGCTTGCCCCAGCCGAGGAACTGCTCGTACCCGCGCGTCGTGCGCAGCGTGTCGAGGTGGTGGGCGAGGCCGCCGATGGTCGGCGAGTACGAGCGGCCGTTGTCGTTGACGACGATGACGACGCGCCGGTCCTCGGACTCCGCGATGTTGTTGAGGGCCTCCCAGGCCATGCCGCCCGTCAGGGCGCCATCGCCGATGACGGCCACGACGTGGCGGTCGGTCAGGCCGCGCACCATGTTCGCCTTGGCGATGCCGTCGGCCCAGCTCAGCGCGGTGGACGCGTGCGAGTTCTCGACGACGTCGTGCTCCGACTCGCTGCGCGACGGGTAGCCGGACAGGCCGCCGCGCTTGCGCAGCCCGGAGAAGTCCTGGCGACCCGTCAGCAGCTTGTGCACGTACGCCTGGTGCCCGGTGTCGAACACGAAGGTGTCCTTGGGCGACTCGAACACCCGGTGCATCGCGAGCGTCAGCTCGACGACGCCGAGGTTCGGCCCCAGGTGCCCGCCCGTGCGCGAGACGTTGTGCACGAGGAAGTCGCGGATCTCTGCGGCGAGCTCCGGCAGCTGCTGGGGCGTCAGTCTCCGCAGCTCTGCGGGCGACGTGATACCGGCCAACAGGCCCATGGGCGCAACCTTTCGAACGAGCACGTGCGCGTCCCCCGCGCAACGACAACCGAACTAGCCTAGGCCGTCCCCGCGGGAATGCCCGACGCGCCAAGCGCCCGACACGTGATCTGCACGCGGCCCCCACGCGCTGCGTGCCGTGAGTAGGCTCGAACCGGCCGACGGGACCACCCCACCGTCGGTACGCGTGCGCGCCGGTCACGGCGTCGCGACCCACCGGAGGAGCCCATGCGCTTTCTCGCCGGGCAGCAGCCCACCACCGATCTCACCTACGGCGACGTGTTCCTCGTCCCGTCCCGGTCCGACGTCACGAGCCGGTTCGACGTCGACCTGTCCACCGACGACGGCACGGGCACGACGGTGCCGATCGTCGTCGCGAACATGACGGCCGTCGCCGGCCGCCGCATGGCCGAGACCGTGTCCCGCCGCGGCGGGCTCGTGGTCGTCCCGCAGGACATCCCCGTCGACGTCGTCGCCGACGTCGTCTCGGGCGTGAAGGCCAAGGACCCCGTCGTCGAGACGCCCGTGACGGTCGGCACGCACGACACCGTCTCGACGGTGCTGACCCTGCTGGGCAAGCGCGCGCACCGCGCCGCCGTGGTGGTCGACCAGGGGCGGCCCGTCGGCGTCGTCACCGAGGCCGACTGCGCGGGCACCGACCGGTTCACGCAGGTCGAGCGGGTCATGTCCACGGACCTGGTGCTGCTCGAGGCCGCGCACGTCGAGGCCGAGGGCCTGCCCGCGACCTTCGAGACGATGCACGCCGCGAAGGCGGACCTCGCGATCGTCGTGCGCGAGGGCTCCCTGGTGGGCGTGCTGACCCGCAAGGGCGTCGTGCGCTCCACGATCTACTCCCCCGCGCTCGACGCCAAGGGCAACCTGCGCATCGGGGCGGCCGTCGGCATCAACGGGGACGTCGCCGCCAAGACGCGCGACCTGCTCGACGCGGGCGTCGACGTGCTCGTCGTCGACACCGCGCACGGGCACCAGGCCAAGATGCTCCAGGCGCTCGACGCCGTCCGGTCCGTCTCCCCCGACGTGCCCGTCGTGGCCGGCAACGTCGTCACGGCCGACGGCGTGCGCGACCTCGTCGCCGCGGGCGCGGACATCCTCAAGGTGGGCGTCGGCCCGGGCGCCATGTGCACCACGCGCATGATGACGGCCGTGGGACGCCCGCAGTTCTCTGCGGTGCTCGAATGCTCCGAGGCCGCGCGGTCGCTCGGCAAGCACGTGTGGGCCGACGGCGGCGTGCGGCACCCGCGCGACGTCGCGCTCGCGCTGGCGGCGGGGGCGTCGCAGGTGATGATCGGCTCGTGGTTCGCGGGCACGTACGAGTCGCCCGGCGACCTGCACGACGACGGCACCGGCCGCCTCTACAAGGACTCGTTCGGCATGGCGTCCGCGCGGGCCGTCGCAGCCCGCACCGCGGGGGCCGGCACGGCGTTCGATCGCGCCCGCAAGGCCCTGTACGAGGAGGGCATCTCGACGGGGAAGATGTACCTCGACCCGGCCCGCCCGGGCGTCGAGGACCTGCTCGACGAGATCACGTCGGGCCTGCGGTCGGCCTGCACGTACGCCGGCGCGCGGACCCTGGCCGAGTTCGCCGAGCGGGCGGTCGTCGGGATCCAGTCCGCCGCGGGCTACGCGGAGGGCATGCCGGTGCCGACGTCCTGGTGACGCCTCGGCGCTCCTCGGGGCTACCGGGTGAGCAGGACCAGCCGTGACGTGGGGCGGGTGAGCGCGACGTAGAGGTCGCGCTCCCCGCCCTCGCGCGCCTCCCGGATCCGGTCCGGGTCGACGACGACGACGGCGTCCCACTCCAGGCCGCGCACCGCGGAGACGGGAACGACGCGGTCGGCCCCGGTCCCGGCCAGCGCCTCGTCCAGGGCCGCGACGTCGTCGTCGGCCGCGACCACCCCGACGAGGCCCCCGGCGGCGACCTCCTCGAGCACGACCTGCCGGACGGCGTCCGTGCCCGCCACGCGGCGCACCGCCGGGCCCGTGCGGATCGCGCGGGAGCGCGGCTGGTGCGGGGCGATGCCCGCCAGCAGCGGCTCGGCCGCCGCGAGCACCTGCGCCGTCGTGCGGTAGCAGACCGTGAGCGTGTGCACCTCGGCGCGGCGGGCGACGTCGCCGAGCGCCTCGTCCCACGTGGTGGCGCTCGTCGCCGGTCCCGCCTGGGCGAGGTCGCCGACGATCGTCATGCTGCGGCCCGGGCTGCGGCGCAGCACGGCCCGCCACTGCATGGGCGTGAGCTCCTGCGCCTCGTCCACGACGACGTGCCCGAAGGTCCGGCCGTCCGGACCGTCGAGCAGCGCGGCCGCCTCGTCGAGCAGCGGCAGGTGCGCGTCCGTCCACCGGCGCCGGCGCCGGCCCAGCACCTCGGCCACGACGTCCTCGACGGTGAGCCGCGGCCACAGCGCGTCGACGGCCGCGTCGACCACCGGGTCGCCCGCGAGCGACTCGCGCAGCGCCTGCGGGTCGAGCTCCGCGAGCGCCGCCTTGTGCCCGGCGACGCCGCCCTCGTCGGCCGCGAAGCCGAGCCGGGCGAGGTCCGCCGCGACGGCCTTCTCGACGTCGAACCGGCCCGCGAGCACCTCCATGTCCTCGTCCATGCGGGCGAGGAACACGCGGGCGCGGTCCTGCACCTCGTCGGTCAGCGCGTCGGTGACGAGCTCGACGAACACCTCGCGGGCCGGGTGGTGGGCCAGGCCGGTCGCCTGCGCGGTCGCGCGCGCCTCGGCGACCTCGTGGGCGGGCAGCGTGATGCGGTCGCCCGCGATCGTGACGGTCAGCGTGCCCGACGGCGCCTGGTGCGCGCGCACCGTCCGCTCGAGCTTGCGGGCCACGCGCGCGTCCCCGAGGCGCCGGCGCAGGTCGTCCGACGCCCGCACCGGGTCCGTGACGCCGAGCGCGTCGGCGAGCAGCATCGTCGTCGTCGACAGCACGACGTCGTTCTCGCCGAGGGACGGCAGCACCTGGCTGATGTAGTCGAGGAACCGCGGGTCGGGGCCGAGCACGAGGACGCCGTCGGCGCGCGCGGCGTCGAACATGGCGAGCACGTACGCGGCGCGGTGCAGCGCGACGACCGTCTTGCCCGTGCCGGGGCCGCCCTCGACGACGGTGACGCCGCGGTGCGCCGAGCGCACGATCGCGTCCTGCTCGGCCTGGAGCGTCGCCACGACCTCGCGCATGCGGCCCGTGCGGCCGGCCGTCGTCGCCGCGAGCAGGGGGCCGTCGCCGACGACGTCGCCGGGCCCCGGCTCGCCGTCGAGCACCTCGTCGCTCACGGCCACGACCGTGCGGTCGTCCACCGTGAGGTGGCGGCGGCGCCGCACGCCGAGCGGCGTCGCGGGCGTCGCCGCGTAGAACGGGCGTGCGGCGTCGGCCCGCCAGTCGACGAGCAGCGGCTCGCCGTCGTCGTCGGTCAGGCCTGTGCGTCCGATGTGCAGGGACGCGCCGTCGACGCCGTCGACCCGGCCGAAGCACAGGCGGTGCTCCGCGGCCCGCAGCGCCGCCGAGCGCCGCGCGACCAGCGCCAGCCGTTCCTCGCGCAGGTCTGCCGTGGCGTCCCGCTGGAGCGCCGCGCCCTCGGCCGTCAGCCGGGCCGCGTCCGCGTCGAGCACCGCCAGCATCGCGTCCACGTGCCGCTGCTCGGCCGCGCGCTGCGCGTCGTGGCCGCTCACCCGCCCCGCGGCGGGGTCGGTGGGCGTCGCTGACGTGGTCGTCCGGACGGTCGCGGCAGGGTGCGGCACGAAGTCTCCTTGCGTCGGGGGCGCTACGCGAACGCCCGCAGGAGTGATCCTGTTCCCGGTTCCGCCGTCCGCCGTCGTCCGGAGCACGCGACCTTGTCCGCGGGCCGGTCCTTGTCCGCGGGCCGGTCCTTGTCCGCGGGCCGGTCCTTGTCCGCGGGCCGGTCCTTGTCCGCGGGCCGGTCCTTGTCCGCGGGCCCGTCGACGACCGGCGCGGGTAGCCTCGACGACGTGACCGTAGACGCTCCGCGCACCGCGCGGGCCCAGCTCGCGGCGCTCGCCGCCGACCCGAGGTTCCCCGGACCGTGGCCGCACGCCCGCGGCACGATGGACGACGACCGTGCGCGGGCCGCCGCGGTGCTGGTCCTCTTCGGGGTGCTCGACGGCCTGCCCGCCGACCACGAGGCGCAGCACCAGGCCGTGTCGCACGACCTCGACCTGCTGCTGCTGCGCCGCGCCGCGACCCTGAGCTCGCACGCCGGCCAGGTCGCGTTCCCGGGCGGCCGTCTGGACCCGGGCGAGGACGCCGTCACCGCCGCGCTGCGCGAGGCGCAGGAGGAGACCGGAGTCGACCCGTCGGGCGTGCGGGTGCTCGGGACGCTCGCCGCGCTGCCGATGCCCGTGAGCAACCACGTCGTCACGCCCGTGCTGGGGTGGTGGGAGGACCCGTCGCCGGTCGCCGTCGTCGACGTCGGCGAGTCCGCCTCCGTGTTCCGCACGCCGGTCGCCGACCTGCTCGACCCCGCGAACCGCTACACGTCGGTGCTGCGCCGCGGCGGCACGACGTGGCGCGGGCCGGCCTGGCTCATCACGGTCGACGGCGTCCAGCAGCTCGTCTGGGGCTTCACCGCGGGCGTCCTCGACTCGCTGTTCACCTCCCTGGGCTGGGCGGAGCCCTGGGACAGGTCCCGCGAGCTCGAGCTTCCGTGAGGGCCGACCTCGACGTCACCGTGGCGCTGGCGCACGCCCTGCTGGCCGAGCAGCACCCGGACCTGGCCTCGCTGCCCCTGACCGTCGCGGCGAACGGCTGGGACAACGTCATGGTGCGCGCGGGCGACGACCTGGTGCTGCGACTGCCGCGCCGCGCCGTCGCCGCGCCGCTGCTGGCCAACGAGCTCGCCGCGCTCCCCGTCCTCGCCCCGCTGCTCGCCGTCGCCGTGCCCGACGTCGCGGTCCCCTCCCCGGTGCGCACCGGCACGCCGAGCGAGGCGCTCGGCTACCCGTGGCCCTGGAGCGTCCTGCCCTGGGTCGACGGCGTCCGGGCGGCGGCCACCCCGGTCGGGTCGCGCCTGGCCTGGGCGCCGACGCTCGGCCGCTTCCTCGCCGCGCTGCATCGCCCGGTCGCCGACGGCGTCCCCGTGCCGCACAACCCGTTCCGCGGCGTCGCGCTGCGCGACCGGCGCCCGCCCGCCCTCGACCTCGCGGGCCGCGCGGGCGAGGTGTGGCGCGCGGCCGTGACCGCGCCCGCCTACGAGGGCCCGCCCGTGTGGATCCACGGCGACCCCCACCCGGCGAACCTCGTCGTCGCGCCCGGTGGCGGACCCGGTGGCACCGACCTGCTCGCGGCCGTCGTCGACTTCGGCGACGTCACCGCCGGCGACCCGGCGAGCGACCTCGGCACGCTCTGGCTCACGTTCGACGCCGCGGGCCGCCACGCCTGCCGGGCCGCCATGGAGGCCGCGGGCGTCACCTGGGACGACGCGACGTGGACCCGCGCCCGCGGCTGGGCCCTCGTGTTCGCGGCCGCGATGCTGGCCCACCCCGACGAGCACCCGGCGCTCGTCCCGATCGGCACGCACGGCCTCGCCGCGCTGCTCGACGGCGCCTGACCGCCGGGCTAGCGTCGGACCATGGCCGCGACGAAGCCCGCCACCCAGTTCTCCGACGCCGACCCGCACGCGTTCGTCGACGCCGTCGCCCACCCGGTGCGGCGCCGCGACGGGCTCACCCTCCTGGAGCTCATGCGGCGCGCCACCGGTCAGGAGCCGAGGATGTTCGGCACGTCGATCGTCGCGTTCGGCACCTACGAGTACCGGTACGCCAGCGGCCGCTCCGGCACCGGCGGCGCGGCCGCGTTCTCGCCGCGCAAGGACGCCACCGTCGTCTACCTCGCCGACGGTCTCGCCGCGCACCACGAGCGCCTCGACCGCCTCGGCCCGTACCGGGCCGGCGTCGGATGCCTGTACCTCAAGGACCTCGACGACGTCGACCTCGGGGTGCTGAAGGAGATCGTCCGCGCGTCCTACGCGGCCCTCACCGCCGGGGTGTTCGGGCAGCGCGCCCGCGAAGCCTGACCCTCAGGTCGAGGGTTCGACCCGGGCCTCCGGACGGGCCCACGACCCTCGACCCGGGGTCGAGACCCGGTCACTGCCGCTGCCTGCCCCGCTGGACCGCCCACGCGGCGATCCCGGCGAACACGGCCGCCCAGATCACGACGTTGAGGATCAGCCCGCCGAACGAGTCCTGGCTCGACGGGACGTCAGGGCCGGTGCCGATGACTGTCCCCTCGAGCTGCGGCCACCGCGCCAGCCCCGCGTACCCGTACATGGGCATGAACCGCGCGACTTGGAGCATGGTCCCGGACAACGGCACGAACAGGTTGCCCAGGAACGCGAACAGCACCAGGCCCGCCGACGCGATCGAGACCGCGCTCTCCGACCGGAAGCTCTGCGCGATCGCCAGCCCGTACAGCGCGAACAGCGCCGAGCCCAGCCACGCGACGAGGGCCGAGAGGAGCCACACCCCCGCCGACGTCGCCTCCGCGCCCGTGAGGAGGCCCGCCAGGAAGACCGCGGCCACGGCGGCAGCCGAGACCGTCAGCGCCACGACCACCTTGGTCGCCACGTAGCCCATGGGGCGCATCGGCGTCAGCCCCAGCTGCCGCCCCCACCCCTGCATGAGCTCGATGGCGGCCATGCCGGCGATCGACGTCGTCGCCACCGAGGCACCGTAGATCGCCATCGACGTCATGACGTAGAACTGCACGTTCCCGTTCCGGGCCATCTCGCCGCCGTCGCCGAACGTCGAGCCGAAGATCACGTACATCACCACCGGCAGGCCGATGACGAACGCCAGGTTCGCGACGTCGCGCAGCTGGCGGACCAGGTCGATGCGCAGATAGGTGAGGTTCACTTCCGCCCCTCCTCGGTGAGCGCGAAGAAGGCGGCCTCGAGGGACGGCGCGCTCACCTCGAGGTCGACCGCCGCGGTGGTGGTCAGCAGCAGGCGGGCGACGTCGTCGGACCCCGTGCCGTGCACCACCAGGCGGGCGCCCTCGGCGCGCGCCTCGCGCACGCCGGGCAGGGCGCGGACCGCCGCGAGCGCGGCCGCAACGCCCGACGGCGGCAGCGTCGCGGAGACGACCCGGTCGCCGACCATCTCGCGCAGCTCGTCCGTGGGCCGGTCCGCGCGGATGCGGCCGCCGTCGATCAGCACGGTGCGGGGCGCGAAGGACTGCGCCTCCTCCAGGTAGTGCGTGGCGAAGACGACGGTGCGCCCCGCGTGCGTCTCTGCCCGCATCGTGTCCCAGAAGTCGCGGCGGGCGGCCGCATCCATGCCGGCGGTCGGCTCGTCGAGGATCAGGAGCTGCGGGTCGGGCAGCAGGGCGAGCGCGAAGCGCAGCCGCTGCTGCTCCCCGCCCGAGCACGCCTGCACCTTGCGGCCCGCGAGCCGGGCGAGGCCCGTCCGCTCCATGACCGCGTCCACACGGCCCTCGACGCCGTGCAGCGCGGCGATCGCCCGCACGGTCTCGCCCACCCGGAGGTCGCGCAGCAGGCCCTCGGTCTGGAGCACCGCGGACACGTGCCCGGCCAGCATCGCCTTGCGCGGCGTGGTGCCGAGCACCTCGACGACGCCGTCCGTCGGCTCGCTCAGCCCGAGGACGATGTCGAGTGTCGTCGTCTTGCCGGCGCCGTTGGGGCCGAGGAACGCGACGATCTCCCCGGGCGCGATCTCGACGTCGATGCCGTCGACAGCGATCACCGGGCCGGCGTCCTCGCCCTCGGGGCCGCCGCGGGTCCGCGCTCGGGTGGACATCCGGGGTGCGCCGCGGCGCGGGTACTCCTTGCGCAGCCCGGAGATGCGCAGTGCGGGGGTCGCCATGACCCCATCGTCGCGGAGCACCCTCGATCCCGCCCGATGCCGTCGCCCCGTCGTGCGCGACGTGCCTCGTCATCGTGCGCGACCTGCCCCGTCGTCGTGCGCGACCTGCCCCGTCGTCGTGCGCGACGTGCCCCGGAACGGGGGACGCCCCGCCTGCTTCTCGCGAAGCAGACGGGGCGTCCCCCGTCGGTGCGGCCGGTCAGGCGACCAGCGAGCGCAGCACGTACTGCAGGATGCCGCCGTTGCGGTAGTAGTCCGCCTCACCGGGGGTGTCGATGCGGACGACCGCGTCGAACGCCACGACGGAGCCGTCGGCCTTCGTCGCCGTCACGGCCACCGTCGACGGCGTCTCGCCGTCGTTGAGGGCCGTGATGCCCGCGATGTCGAACACCTCGGTGCCGTCCAGGCCGAGCGAGCCGGCGTTCTGGCCGACCGGGAACTGCAGCGGCAGCACGCCCATGCCGATGAGGTTGGAGCGGTGGATGCGCTCGAACGACTCGGTGATGACGGCCTTGACGCCCAGCAGCGCGGTGCCCTTGGCGGCCCAGTCGCGCGACGAGCCCGAGCCGTACTCCTTGCCGCCGAGCACCACGAGCGGGGTGCCGGCCGCGGCGTAGTCCTGCGCGGCGTCGTAGATGGTGTCCTGGGCGTCCTTCACGAAGTTGTACGTGAAGCCACCCTCGACGCCGTCGAGGAGCTGGTTCTTGAGGCGGATGTTCGCGAACGTGCCGCGGATCATGACCTCGTGGTTGCCGCGGCGCGAGCCGTAGCTGTTGAAGTCGCGGCGCTCGACGCCGTGCTCGGCCAGGTACGTGCCGGCCGGGCTGTCGGGCTTGATCGAGCCGGCGGGCGAGATGTGGTCGGTGGTGACCGAGTCGCCCAGCTTCGCCAGCACGCGGGCGCCCGTGATGTCGGCGACGGGGGCCGGGGTGGCCTCCATGCCGTCGAAGTACGGGGGCTTGCGCACGTAGGTCGACTGCTCGTCCCACGCGAACGTCGCGCCCGTGGGCACCTCGAGCGCCCGCCAGCGCTCGTCGCCCTTGAAGACGTCGGCGTAGTCGGCCTCGAACATCTCGCGGTCGATCGAGCCGTCGATCGTCGTCTGGACCTCCTCCGGCGTCGGCCAGATGTCGCGGAGGAACACCGGGATGCCGTCCTCGTCGAGACCCAGGGGCTGCGTGTCGAAGTCGAAGTCCATCGTGCCGGCCAGGGCGTACGCGATGACCAGCGGCGGGGACGCCAGGTAGTTCATCTTGACGTCCGGGTTGATGCGGCCCTCGAAGTTGCGGTTGCCCGAGAGCACCGAGACGACCGACAGGTCGTGCTCGTTGACGGCGGCCGAGACCTCGTCGGCCAGCGGGCCGGAGTTGCCGATGCAGGTGGCGCAGCCGTAGCCGACCAGGTGGAAGCCGAGCTTCTCGAGGTACGGCCACAGGCCGGCCTTCTCGTAGTAGCCGGTGACGACCTGCGAGCCCGGCGCCATCGACGTCTTGACCCACGGCTTGGCCTCGAGGCCCTTCTCCACGGCCTTCTTGGCCAGGAGGGCGGCGGCCAGCATGACCGACGGGTTGCTCGTGTTGGTGCAGGACGTGATGGAGGCGATGACCACGTGGCCGTG
Organism: Xylanimonas protaetiae; assembly: GCF_004135385.1. Lineage (NCBI taxonomy): Bacteria > Bacillati > Actinomycetota > Actinomycetes > Micrococcales > Promicromonosporaceae > Xylanimonas > Xylanimonas protaetiae. The sequence goes on from NZ_CP035493.1 coordinate 3,303,327, forward strand.
GTCGAGCTCCGTCGTCGTGCCGTTCGCCAGCGTCACCGGGGTGACCTTGTGCGGGCGGTGCGCGGTGTCGCCGTGCACGGGCGCCACGGGCTCACCGGTGCCGTCGTCGTGCCCGAGCGCGACCGGGTCGGACGCCGGGAAGGACTCCGACGACGCCTCGTCCAGGCCGGTCAGCGAGCCGTTGCGGAACGGGGCCGCCTCGGTGGCGTCGACGTAGTCGAGGATCGAGGAGGCGAACGAGTCCTTCGCGGCCGACAGCTCGATGCGGTCCTGCGGGCGCTTCGGGCCGGCGATCGACGGGACGACCGTCGACAGGTCCAGCTCGAGGTACTCGGAGAACTGCGGCTCCGCGGCGTCGGCGTCGAGCCAGAGGCCCTGCTCCTTGGCGTACGCCTCGACGAGCGCGAGCTGCTCCTCGGAGCGGCCGGTGAGGCGCAGGTAGTCGACCGTGACGGAGTCGATCGGGAAGATCGCGGCCGTCGAGCCGAACTCCGGCGACATGTTGCCGATCGTGGCGCGGTTGGCCAGCGGCACCTGGGCGACGCCTGCACCGTAGAACTCGACGAACTTGCCGACGACGCCGTGCTTGCGCAGCATCTGCGTGATCGTGAGCACGACGTCCGTGGCGGTCACGCCCGACGGGATCGAGCCCGAGAGCTTGAAGCCCACGACGCGCGGGATGAGCATCGACACGGGCTGGCCGAGCATGGCCGCCTCGGCCTCGATGCCGCCGACGCCCCAGCCGAGCACGCCCAGGCCGTTGACCATGGTGGTGTGCGAGTCGGTGCCGACGCACGTGTCGGGGTAGGCCTGGCCGCCCCGGGTCATGATCGTGCGGGCCAGGTACTCGATGTTGACCTGGTGGACGATGCCGGTGCCCGGGGGGACGACCTTGAAGTCGTCGAACGCCGTCTGGCCCCAGCGCAGGAACTGGTAGCGCTCGTGGTTGCGCTGGTACTCGAGCTCGACGTTGCGGGCGAACGCGTCGGCGCGTCCGGCCACGTCGATCTGCACCGAGTGGTCGATGACCATCTCGGCCGGCGCGAGCGGGTTGATGCGGTCCGGGTCGCCGCCGAGCGCCGCGACGGCCTCGCGCATGGTGGCGAGGTCGACGACGCAGGGCACGCCCGTGAAGTCCTGCATGATCACGCGCGCGGGCGTGAACTGGATCTCGGTGTCGGGCTCGGCCTGCGGGTCCCACGACGCCAGGGCGCGGACGTGGTCCGCGGTGATGTTCGCGCCGTCCTCGGTGCGAAGCAGGTTCTCGGCCAGGACCTTCAGGGAGTACGGGAGGCGCTCGAGACCCTCGACGGCCGACAGCCGGAAGATCTCGTAGTCCTTCCCGGAGACCGAGAGCGTCCCCCTCGATCCGAACGTGTCCACGCTGCTCACTACGGCTCCTCCATCGGGGTGTTCCGGGGTCCGCCCGGGAGCGTCCCCGGGCACTTCGCCCAGCATAACCCAGTTATCTTGATGTCAAGATAACTGTCTCTGCGCCCGCGAGAGGAGCGGTGCTCAGACCTGCGGACCGCCGACCTGGAACCGCGCCTGCTCCACGTCCGAGCCCGTCGCCAGAGGGTCCTCGTCGCTCAGCGCGGGATGACGCCCGGCCTCCTTGCTCGCGGCGAGCCCGGCGAGGACGTCGTCGAGCCGGGTGTGCTGGTTGCCCGCGAGCGCCCGCGCCCGCTGCTCGCGCGCCCACTGCCGCTTCGTCGCGATCCGGACCCCCAGGAACACGGCGCCGAGTCCCAGGGCGAGCAGGCCGACGACCACCCCGAGGACGATGAGGTAGGGGCCGTTCGGCGTCGTGTGGATGGTCAGCACTCGTGCTCCTTCGGGACGACGTCAGCGGGCTCTCCGGCCGACCGTTCCAGGGTAGGGACCCGGACGCCGGCGGGACCCGGGCTGGCCGCGATGCCTGGTCGGTGCGTCCGCTGGCGCGCGTACGAGCCGTCCGCAGCCGCCTCGGGACGCGCCGACCGCCTGGGACGCGCGCGGGCGCCCGGGTCAGGCGCGCGCGGCCGCGACGAGCGCGTCGTACGCCGTCCAGAAGCTCTCGCGGATCTCGTGCCGCTCCAGGTCGGACAGGTCGATCACGCCCATCGCGGCCGTGACGTCGAGCAGCAGCGCCTTGTCGACCTCGCGCGGGATGGACGGGCGGCCCAGCTCCAGCGCCTTCCAGGCCAGTGGCGTCGAGCTCAGCGCCAGCGAGTTGAGCACACGGCCGACGACGGCGACGACGGTGGCGTGAAACTCGTCGGCGAAGGTGCTCGTGCGCGGGACGGCGTCGGGCGGGAGCACCACGCCGTCGCCCTCGGGGCGGCGCATCGCGGCGGCGATGTCCTTCGGGGTGCGCGGGCCGGACGGCGCGGCGCCCGGCCCGGCCGGGACCGCGACGGGGGCCGGGGGCGTGGCGGGCGTGGGCGCGACGGGCGCCGGGGGCGCGACGGGCGTGGGCGCGACGGGCTTCGACGGGGCGGGGGCGGCACCCGGCTCCGCGGGCACGCGGGCGGGGCGCGGGCCGGGAGTCGGGCCCGGCGTCGGGCCGGGTGCGGGGCGGCGGCCCGGGCCGGGCGTCGGGGTGGGCACGGGCGCGCCCTCCGCGGCGGGGGCGGCGGGGATCGCCGCGACGGCGGGCCCCGCGACGGCGGGCGCGGGCGCGACGGCAGGAGCAGGCGCGACGGCCGGCCCGGCCGCGGAAGCCGGGGCGGCGGGCTCCGGCACCTCGGCGGCCGTCGCTGCACCCGGCAGGGCGGCGTCGACGAGCACCTCCCCGGCCTGGAGCGCCTCGGCGACCCCCTCCGCCTCGGCGAGGGCCGCGGCCTCCTCCTCGGTCTCCGCCGCCCGGGGCCGCTCCACCTTGAGCACCGCCTCGTCGACGAGCGCGGCGTCGATCACGTGCAGCTCGTCGGCGGCCCGCTGGAGGTGCCGGCTCACGGCGTGCGCGCCGCCGTTCGCGTCGGGTGCGGCGAGCAGCACCACCTCGACGCCGTGCACCTGGGCCTCCTCCACGGCCTCGGTGAAGTCGTCGTCACCGGAGACGAGCAGGAACACCTCGGCCGCCTGGTTGCGCGCGTGCGTGACGAGGTCGAGGCCGAGCCGCAGGTCGACGCCCTTCTGCTGGCCGTCGATCCCGAACCGCCCGAGCCGCAGCTTGACCCGCGGCAGCTCGCCGATGCGCTGCTGCTGCGGGTCGGGGACGCCGTTGCGTGCGGAGTCGTACCAGTACACGCGCAGCACGGGCATGCCCGAGATGGCCTCGGCCTGCCGGCGGATGCCTTCGATGAGCTTGCCGAACTCCACGTGGATGCCGGAGCGCAGGGACGTCCCCGTGACCCGGGTGGCGGCGGAGGCGAGCAGGTAACCGGCGTCGATATAGACGGAGCAGCGGGCAGGCATAGGTCAAGGCTCCCATGCCTGCCCGCCCGTCACCGGGTCGCCGGGCCGGTCAGGCGTCTTTCGAGCCGAGCTGGGCGTGACCGTTCTGCCCCGCGAGGAACGTCTGGAGCAGGCCGATCAGGTCGACGCCCGTGGTGGCCTTGGCGACGGCCGGCACCTGGGTGAGCAGGTCCGTCGCGAGCCCCGTGATCTTGGACGCCCCGGCCGGGTCGCCGAGCACGGTGATGGTGTCGATCTCCCCGAGCGGCTTCGCGGCGGCCTCGATCATGGCCGGCAGTGCGGCCAGGACACGGTCGATGACGGCCTGCTGGCCGTACTTCTCGTACGCCTCGGCGAGCAGCGTGTTGGTGGCGGCCTCGGCCTCACCCTTGGCGCGGACCGCCTCGGCGTCGGCCAGGCCGTTGGCGCGCGTGGCCTCGGCCTGGGCCAGGCCCTGGGCCTTGAGCGAGTTCGCCAGACCGGTGCCCTCCGACTCGAGGCGCACCTTCTCGGCGGCGGCGGCGCGCTCGACGGCCACGGCCCGCGCCGCGGCGGCCTTCTCCGCGGCGTAGAGGTCGGCGTCGGCCTGCTTCTGCGCCGCGTACTGCTTGGCCTCGGCCTGCTTCTGCGCCGAGTAGAGGTCGGCGTCCGCCTTGGCGCGCACCTCGGAGTCGAGGCGCAGCTTGGTCAGCTCGACCTGCTGCTCGGCGTTGCCCTGCTCGGCCCGGGTGATCTCGGCCTGCTGGGCCGCGGCCACCTTGGGCCCGACGGCGGCGGCCTCGGCCTGGGCGGCGTCGGTCTCCTTCTTGAACTCGGCCTCGCGCAGCGCGGCCATCTTGTTCGCCTCGGCGATGGCGATGCGCGACTCCGCCTGGGCCTTGGCGGCCTGCTGGGCGTTGGACGCCTCGGCGATCTCGGCCTCGCGGCGGACGGCGGCGGCCTGCGGGCGGCCCAGGTTGACGATGTAGTCGGCCGGGTCGGACTGGATCGCGTTGATCTGGAGGGTGTCGATCCGCAGCCCGGACTCGCTGAGTGCCTTGGCGGCCTCGTCCTTGATCTCGGTGGCGAACTTCGCCCGGTCGGCGAGCACCTCCTCGACCGTCATGTTGCCGACGACGCCGCGCAGCGCACCCGCGAGCACCGTCGCGACGACGCCGGGCACCTCCTCCTCGCGGTGGAGGAACCGCTGGGCGGCGGCGCGCACGCCCTCGGGGGTGCCGTCGATCTTGGCGAGGGCGACGGCGTCGACGGTGACCTTGATCTTGTCGGACGTGACGCCCTCGTCCACGCGCATGGGCACCTCGGTGGCGTCGAGCGAGATCGAGGCCGAGCGCTGGATGAACGGCACGACGAACACGCCGGAGCCGATGACCACCTTCACGCCCTCGGTGCCGCCCTTGCCGCCGGTGATGACGAGCGCCTCGTTGGCCTTGGGGATGCGGTAGCGCGAGACGACGGCGCCGATGACGATCGCGATCACCACCACGAGCGCGACGACGGAGACGATGGCGGTCAGTTCAGACGACATGGGTGGCTCTCCAGGAACCTCGAGGGTGGGAACTGCGGGGTCGCGCGCTCACGCCTCGGCGGGCGTGACGCGGACGACGTCGGGCGAGACGACGGCGGCCACGGTGACGAGGGTCCCTGCCGCGACGGCGACGGTGGCGTGCGCGGTCAGGGTGCGCGGCGAGCCGGAGTAGACGACGCGCACCACGCCGGGCTTCCCGGGCGCGGCGGGCGTGTCCATGACGCCCGTGACGCCGGTCAGCGTGGCGACGCTCCCCGCGCCGTCGGGCGTGGACTGGCGGCGCAGCACCGAGGTCAGCACCCCGCCGCCCGCGGCGACGAGGACACCGGCCGCGACGGCGATCAGCACGATCGCCCAGGACGGCAGGTCGGTCAGCGACGCCAGGGCCAGGCCCGACCACCCGAACGCGGCGAGGCCACCGGTCAGGGCGAGCACCGACACGGACCCGTCGCCGGGCAGGTCGAGGTCGAACGCCTCGAACACCCCGTCGAACAGCAGGGCGAGCAGCGCGACGACGGTGGCGGCGATGCCGACGACGAGGAACCCGGTGGTCACGGCGCACATCGTGGCAGAACGCGACCCCGCCGACCAGGGGTCCGCCGAAGTTGCCCGCGGCGGCTCCAGGCGCCCCGGCGCCGCACGCGTACGGACGGACCGTCGTCCCGGTGGCGGACGATCGTCAGACCCGCTCCAGGACCGCCACCGCCTCCACGTGGTGCGTATGGGGGAACAGGTCGAACGCCCGCAGCTCGCCGAGTGCGTAACCGTGCCCCGCGAAGTAGGCGACGTCGCGGGCGAGGGCCGCCGGGTCGCACGCGACGTAGACGACGCGGCCGGGGCCGCGCTGCGCGACGGCCTCGACGACGCCGCGGCCCGCGCCTGCGCGCGGCGGGTCCAGCACGACGACGTCGGCGTTCCCGACGCCCGCACCGCCGGCGTCGCCGTCGGCGAGCACGCGGTCGACGGCACCGAGGTGCAGTTCGACCTGCGGCAGGTGGTGCGCGTTGCGGCGCGCGTCCTTGACGGCACGGGCGTCGCCCTCGACGGCGACGACGCGGCCGTCGGAGCCGACGGCCGCGGCGAGCGGGAGCGTGAACAGGCCCGCGCCCGAGTACAGGTCGAGGACGCTGGCCCCGGACAGGTCGCCGACGGCGTCGAGCACCGCGCCGCTCAGCACGGCCGGCGCCTCGCGGTGGTTCTGCCAGAAGCCGTCCGCGGCGACCCGGTAGCGGAACGTCGCGGCGACGCCCGACGCGCGCCGCGGCGTCACCGTCTCGGCGACCGCGCGCCGTGCGTTGGGGCGCCGGTCGGCGCGACCGCCGCGCCACAGCTCGCCGTCGACGAGCAGCACGGGTTCGGACCCGTCGCCGGGCGCCACGAGCTCCAGCCGCGCTCCCGGCGCCCAGCGGCGCGTGAACACGCCCTCGGCGTCGGCGAGCGCCGCGACCTCCGCGGTGCCGAGCGGCATGGCGTCCAGCGGCACGACGTCGTGGGAGCGGAACTTGCGCATGCCCGCGCGGCCCTCGGCGTCGGCGACGAGGTCGACGCGCGTGCGGGAGTGCAGGCCGCCGCGCTCCTCGTCGCCGGGGGCGGACTCGACCGTCACGTCGCGGTCGAGGCCGGCGAGGCGCTGCAGCTGCTCGCGGACGACGGCGGCCTTCCAGCGCCGTTGCCCGTCGAGCGAGACGAACGCGAGCTCGCCACCGCCGACGCCGCCCGGGCCGGCCTCCGGCCAGGCGGACGGGACGCGGTCGGGCGACGGGTCGGAGAGCACCTCGACGGCGTCGGCCCGCCAGAACTTGGGGCCGCCCTCGGTCACGACGGCGCGGACCCGCTCCCCCGGCAGGGCGTGCCGCACGAACACGACGCGCCCCTCTAGGCGGGCGACGGCGTGCCCACCGTGCGCCACGGGCCCGACGACAAGCTCGAGCTCCTGGCCGGCGTCGGCGTCGACGGGCCGGGGGCGCGGCCGGCGCTGGACGGGACGGGCAGGACGGGCGGGGCGAGAGCTGCGAGGCGAGGGCACGGCCCCATCCTCCCCCACGCGGGAGGTCAGAAGCGCTGGAGGCGACCCTGGACGTAGGTGGTGTCCTCCAGGCCGGTCTGGCCCTCCGAGGACGCGAGCTGCCACGGCACGGACGCCACGACGACGCCCGGCGTGAACAGCAGGCGGCCCTTGAGGCGCAGCGCCGACTGGTTGTGCAGCAGCTGCTCCCACCAGTGGCCGACGACGTACTCGGGGATGTAGACCACGACGAGGTCGCGCGGCGACTCGCGGCGCACCGACCGCACGTAGGTGAGGATCGGCCGGCTGATCTCGCGGAACGGCGAGTCGAGGATCCGCAGCGGCACCGGCAGGTCGAGCGCCTCCCACTGGGCGGTGAGGTCGGCGACGTCGTCGGGGTCGACGCCCACGGTGACGGCCTCCAGCACCGACGGGCGGGAGGCCCGCGCGTAGGCCAGCGCCCGCATGGTCGGCTTGTGGATCCGCGAGACGAGCACGATGGCGTGCACGCGCGACGGCAGCGCGCGGGCGGCCGCGACGTCCTCGAGCGAGAGCTCCTCGCGCACCCGGCCGTAGTGCTTGTGGATGGCGAGCATGACCAGGTAGAGCACCGCCATCGCGATGATCGCGATGTAGGCGCCGTGCACGAACTTGGTCAGCAGCACGATGATCAGCACGGTCCCGGTGCACACGAAGCCGACGACGTTGATGACGCGCGAGCGCAGCATGTGCGTGCGCGCGGCCGGGTCGGAGGAACGCTTCAGCTCGCGGCCCCAGTGCCGGATCATGCCGAGCTGGGACAGCGTGAACGACACGAACACGCCCACGATGTAGAGCTGGATGAGCCGCGTGACCTGGGCGTCGAAGGCCACGATGAGCAGGATCGCCGCGACGGCGAGCGTGATGATGCCGTTCGAGAACGCGAGCCGGTCGCCGCGCGTGTGCAGCTGGCGGGGCAGGTAGCCGTCCTTCGCGAGGATCGAGCCGAGCACGGGGAACCCGTTGAACGCCGTGTTCGCCGCGAGCACGAGGATGATGCCGGTGATGGCGGAGACGGCGTAGAACGCGACCGGGAAGCCCTGGAACACGGCGGCGGCGAGCTGCCCGATCGTGGGGTGCTGCACGTAGTCCGCGGGGATCGGGCCGCCGTCGAGCGTGAGCTGCCGGGCCGGGTCCTCCACGTACTTGACGCCGGTCGCCTGCGCGAGCAGCAGGATCGAGATGACGAAGGTCGCCGAGATCCCGCCCAGCATTGCCAGGGTGGTGGCCGCGTTGCGGGACTTGGGCTTGCGGAAGGCCGGGACGCCGTTGGAGATGGCCTCCACGCCGGTGAGGGCCGCACAGCCGGACGCGAAGGCGCGCGCGAACAGGAACGCGCCCGCCAGGCCCATGAGGCCCTGGTCGAACCCGGCCTGCGGCACGACCGTCAGGCCGGAGCTCTCGGCCATGGGGAGCGTGCCGGTGAAGTACCGGACGCCGCCGACGACCGCCATGAGGCCGATGAGCGCCATGAACAGGTAGGTGGGCACGGCGAAGAACGTGCCGGACTCGCGCACGCCGCGCAGGTTCATCATGGTGAGCAGCACCACGGCGACGACGGCCGCGAGCGCCTCGTGCCCGCGCAGCGCCGGGATGGCGGAGGCAGCGTACTGCGCGGCCGACGAGATCGACACGGCCACGGTGAGCACGTAGTCGACGAGCAGCGCCGAGGCGACCGACAGGCCCGCGGGCGCCCCCAGGTTGGTGGTCGCGACCTCGTAGTCGCCACCGCCCGAGGGGTAGGCGTGCACGTTCTGCCGGTACGACAGCACCACGATGACCAGCACGAACACCACGCCCAGGCCCGCCCACAGGGAGATGGTCGAGGCGGCGAGGCCGGCGAGCGCGAGCGTCAGCAGGATCTCGTCGGGCGCGTAGGCGACCGACGAGAGCGCGTCCGAGGCGAAGATGGGGAGCGCGATGCGCTTGGGGAGCAGCGTGTGCCCCAGGTGCTCGCTGCGCATGGGGCGCCCGAGCAGGATCCGCTTGGCGGCGTCCGCGATGTCCGACACAAGCAGCAACTGTAGGCGGAACGAGCCGCCGCATCCCCGACAGGTCCACCGACGGCGCGGACGCATCTACGACGGCCGGGGCCGACGTGTAGCGTTCCGCACGTGCACTTCGTGATCATGGGCTGCGGCCGGGTCGGCGCCACCCTCGCGCAGGAGATCGAGTCCCGCGGGCACTCGGTGGCGGTGATCGACCAGAACCCTGAGGCGTTCCGCCGGCTGTCCGGCGACTTCGGCGGCCAGAAGGTCACGGGCATCGGGTTCGACCGCGAGACGCTGGTCCAGGCCGGGATCGAGGACACGTACGCGTTCGCCGCGGTGTCCGACGGCGACAACTCGAACGTCCTGGCGGCCCGGGTGGCGCGCGAGACGTTCGGCGTCGAGAACGTCGTCGCGCGCATCTACGACCCCAAGCGGGCCGAGATCTACCAGCGCCTGGGCATCCCCACGGTCGCCACGGTCCGCTGGACCTCCGACCAGGTGCTGCGCCGCATGCTCCCGCTCGGCGCCACGGACGAGTACCGCGACCCGTCCGGCCAGGTGCGCCTCGCGCAGGTCGACTACCACCCCGGCTGGGCCGGGGTGTCGGTGCGCCGCATCGAGGAGGTCACGGGCGTGCGCGTCGCGTTCCTGTCCCGCTACACGGACGGCGTCATGGTCACCCGCGACACGGTGCTGCAGGAGAACGACGTGCTGCACGTCCTCATGCGGTCCGACGACGCCGACGCCGTCGAGCGCCTGCTGACCCAGGCACCCGATCCCAAGGAGGCCTGATGAAGGTCGTCATCGCCGGTGCCGGGTCCGTGGGGCGCTCGATCGCCCGCGAGCTCCTGGGCCACGACCACGAGGTCACGATCATCGACAAGAACCCTGCCGCGATGCGTGTCGCGCAGGTGCCCGAGGCGGACTGGCTGCTGGCGGACGCCTGCGAGCTGCCGACGCTCGAGAACGCGGCGGTGGCCGACGCGGACGTCGTCGTCGGGGCGACCGGCGACGACAAGGCGAACCTCGTCTTCTCGCTGCTGTGCAAGACGGAGTTCGGGGTGCCGCGCACCGTCGCACGCGTCAACAACCCGCGCAACGAGTGGATGTTCGACGAGTCGTGGGGCGTGGACGTCGCCGTCTCGACGCCCCGCATCATGACGGCGATGGTCGAGGAGGCCGTCGCCGTCGGCGACGTCGTGAAGATCTTCACCTTCCACCAGTCGGGCGCGGACATCCTCGAGATCACGCTCCCCGCGGACTCGCCGCTCGTCGGCACGCGCGTGGGTGCCATCGACTGGCCCGCCGACACCGTGCTGGCCTGCATCGTGCGCGGCCCGCGGCCCATCGCCCCGACGCCGGACGACACGCTCGAGGCCGGCGACGAGCTGCTGCTCGTCAACGGCCGCGAGGTGGAGCCGGAGGTGCTCCAGGAACTGCTGGTGGGCAAGACCCGCCAGGCCTGAGAACCGCTCCGTCACACGAGACGGGCGGCCCCGAGGATCGGATCCTCGGGGCCGCCCGTCGTACGTCCGTCACCGCGCGGGGTCGGAGGGCTCCCGCTCGGGCTCGCCAGGAGCGGCCGCATGGTGGTCGGTGTGCGCCCCGCGCACCACGGCCCATGTCAGCCACAGCACCAGGCCCCACAGGGGCACGCCGAGCACCAGGCGCGCGGTGCCGAGCCACCCGACCGAGTTGTCGAGGTAGAGCGGCAGCTGCACGGCGAGGCGCAGGGCGAACATGCCCACCCACAGCCACGTCGCGAGCGTGTAGCGCCGGACCAGGTCGCGGTTCTTACGCCAGGCGACCATCACCGCGAGCGGGTTGGCGCCGGCGGCGGCCTGCTCGCGCGCGGTGTCAGCGGTGAGCCCGGCGCGCAGCATCTCGACGAACAGCCCGACGGCGGGCCACCGGACCGCGATCGACACGAGCACGGCGACCAGGTAGATCGCGTTCGTCCACAGGCCCCAGGCGAAGAAGTTCTGCGCCTCGCCCGAGCGCCACGCCCAGAAGACGCCGACGCCGATGCCGAGGAGCCCGCCGAGCGCCTGCGTCGCGGGCGTGCGCTGCGCGAGCCGCAGCACCACGGCGACGAGGGCGGCGCCGGCCGCGGAGCCGATCGCCCAGCTCAGGTTGGCCGAGACCACGTAGACGACGACGAAGAGCGTGCCGGGCAGCAGCGCCTCGACGACGCCGCGCACGCCGCCGACGGCCTCCGAGAACGAGAACGTCTCCCCCGTGACGGCCTGCATGCCGCGGCGCGCGGCCGGCGGTGCGACGGCGGGGACCGCCGCAGGCACCTGCTCGGGAGGCGGGGCGCTCACTCGCCCGCCCTCGGCTTCAGCTCGTAGCGCGGGTTGTACATCGTGCGGCGCCCCTCGGCCTCGCACACCATCCCGTCCACGCGGATGCGACGGCCCGGCTCGATGCCGGCGATGGTGCGCCGGCCCAGCCAGACGAGGTCGAGCGAGCCCGACCCGTCGTACAGCTCCGCCTCGACCGACGGCACGCCCTGGCGGGGACGCAGCACGACGGAGCGCAGCACGCCCGCGGCCTTGCCGCGCTCCCGCAGCGGGAGGTCGCCGACGGCGCGGCAGCCCGTCCACTTGGCGGCCTCGACGCGCTCCTCGCCGGCGGCCACCGTGTCGGCGGACGCGATCACCTGCCTCAGGGCAGTGCGCAACGACATCGTGGGTCCCGGTTCCTCAGCGGATCTCGGTGATCTCCGGCCCGCGCGTGAGCGGGTCGAAGCTGGGCGTCGCGGGAGCGGCACCCTCGGGGCCGGCCGGGGCGGGGCCGCCCTGGTTCGGCATGGTCAGCGCGAGCAGGTCGCGCGGCGGGCGCGGGCTGTCGTCGCGCACGACGACGACGTTCGCGAAGACGGACTCGAGCGGCTTGGCCGCCTCGACGTCCACGGCGGCCTGTCCGGTCAGCACACCGCGCAGGAACCAGCGCGGGCCGTCGACGCCGATGAAGCGCACCGGGCGGACGGCAGGGCTGCCGTCGGGCATCTGCGCGGGCATGCGGGCGAGGAGCTCGCGGCCGAACGGGCCGGGGACGTCGTCCACGGTGCCGCCCTGCTGCGTGACGGACGCGGCGAGCTCGTCGCGCACCTCGTCCCAGATGCCCCACGTGCGCGGCGCGGCGAACGCCTGCACCTGGAGCACCGACTGGCCGAGCGTCGCGGAGACGCCGGTGACCTTCTGCGTGGTCTTCTCGATCTCCATGCGCAGGCCCAGGCCCGGCATGACGGGGAGCCAGATGGCACCGAGGTCGACGCGCGGACCCATGGTGCGCACGTCGGCGGCGTCGAACGGGCCGCGCTGCGGGGCCTCGGACCCGGCGTTCGCAGACTGCGCCGCGGCGTCGGGGGTGGTCTCGGTGGTGGGCTCGTCAGCCACGGCCTCGGCCTGCGGCTGGGTGTCCTCACTCTGCGACGCGTTGCGCCGGAACAGACCCACGCGGGGCTCCTTCACTCGGTTGCCGGAGGCGCCGCGGCACCGTCCAGATGGTCATTTCCACAGTAGCCCGGATGCGCGGCGTTCTGGTCACCGCGTCCACCGAGTCACCCCCGTGGGGTCACGTCTGCGCGCCCGTCACGCCCGCGCGGCCGCCCAGCCGCCGCTCGACCCGAAGCCGCCCTCGCCGCGGTGCGACCCGGGCAGCACCTCGGCCTGCAGGAACCGCGCCTTCTCGACCTTCTGGATGACCAGCTGGGCCACGCGGTCGCCGCGCTGGAGCCGGACGGGCTCGGCGACGTCGGTGTTGAGGAGGGTGACCCGCAGCTCGCCGCGGTAGCCCGCGTCGACGGTGCCAGGCGCGTTGACGATCGTGAGGCCGTGCCTGGCCGCCAGCCCGGAGCGCGGGTGCACGAACGCCGCGTACCCGTCGGGCAGCGCGATCGCGACGCCCGTGGGCACGGTGACGCGGCCCTGCGGCGGGATCTCGACGTCGACGGTGGTCACCAGGTCGGCGCCGGCGTCGCCCGGGTGGGCGTACGCGGGCACCGGCACGACGTCGTCGAGCAGGCGGATCAGGACGTCGACCGTCGTGTCGGACGGGGGCTGCGGGTGGTCGGTCACGGGCGAAGCGTACGCGGGCCGTGTCCCGGGCGGGGCAGGATGGGCCTATGAGCACCGTCTCCCCCACCGCCAGGCAGTTCCGCGAGCGTCTCGTGCCCGGTCCCGGCCTGCTGGCCGCTCTCGCCGGGGTGGGGCTGCTGCTGCTGATCGTGATGCTGCCGGTCTGGCCCACCGCGGCGTGGGTCGCCGGCGTGGCCGCGGCGGTCGTGTGCGTCGGCGCCGCCGTGCTCCGGGCGCCCCTCGTCGAGGTCGCCGGGGGCGAGCTGCGGGCGGGGCGGGCGCACGTGCCCGCGGCGCTGCTGGGCGACGTCGTCGTGCTGGCGACGCGCGAGCAGCGCGCCGCCGAGCTCGGGGCACGCCTGGACGCGCGGGCCCACGTCGTGCTGGTGTCGTCGGTGCCGACGGCGGTGCGCGTCGCCCTGCACGACCCGGCCGACCCGACGCCCTACTGGATCGTCTCGTCGCGCCGCCCCGAGGAGCTCGCGGCGGCGCTGCGCGCCCAGGTCGCCGGGACGGAGCGGGGCGCCGGGACGGGTGAGGGCGCCGGGGACGGCCCGGGTACCGCAAAGGCCGTCACGCCCGAGGCGTGACGGCCTTCCACGGTTCGTCGGGTGTCCGCGGTCAGGCCGCGCACTCCGAGCAGACCATCTGGCCGTTCTTCTCGTAGGCCAGCTGGCTGCGGTGGTGGACGAGGAAGCAGGACGTGCAGGTGAACTCGTCCGCCTGGCGCGGGAGAACGCGCACGGCGAGCTCCTCGCCCGAGAGGTCGGCGCCGGGGAGCTCGAAGCCCTCCGCCGCTTCCGTCTCGTCCTCGTCGACGACACCCGACGACTTGTCGGAACGGCGGGCCTGGAGCTCCTGAATGGAGTCGGACTCCACGTCCTCGTCGTTCTTGCGGGGGGCGTCGTAGTCGGTTGCCATCTGTGAGGTCACGCTCCGTGAGTCGGGATCGGTACGCGCTGATAATGCTTGGGCCGCGGGTTTTGTTCCCGGTCGGCCCACGGATTGTGCCCCATGTGGACTGTCCGCGCGAGGTGTTCTCGGCCACTTCGCCAAAAATGCCCCGTGAACTGCGGTGATACGGATCACCACAGGCACGTTCCCCGCCAGCGGGACGCGCGTCAGGCGCCATCCGGGGCGTCGGCGTCGGCGGCCTCGAGGATGTCGACGAGCTCGTCGAGGGCGGCGCCTCGCCCCGCGACCGTCATGGCGAGCCCGGCGCGGGCGCCGCGCAGCCCGACGACGCGGGCGCCCGCCTCGGTCGCGACGAGCGACCCGGCGGCCATGTCCCACGGGTTGAGGCCGCGCTCGTAGTACAGGTCGTAGGAGCCCTGCGCGAGCAGGCACAGGTCCACGGCGGCCGAGCCGAGCCGGCGGATGTCGCGCACGCGCGGGAGCACCTGGGTCAGCACCCGGGCCTGCGCCGCGCGACGGGAGGCCGCGTAGCCGAACCCCGTGGCGGTGAGGCTGCGGGCGAGCGGCGCGGGCTCCACGGGGCGCAGCGCCACGCCGTCGACCGTCGCGCCCTCGCCCAGGCCGGCGGTCCACGTGCGGTCGGCGACGACGTCGTGCACGCACCCCGCCAGGACGGTCCACTCGGCCGGGTCCGGCGGCCCGCTGACGACGGCGACGGACACCGACCACGACGCGACCCCGTAGAGGTAGTTCACGGTGCCGTCGATCGGGTCGACGACCCACGTGAGCCCGCTCGTGCCGGGCACGTCGTCGCCCTCCTCGCCGAGGATCGCGTCCTGCGGGCGCTCCTGCGTGAGGCGCGCCACGAGGAGCTCCTCGACGGCACGGTCCATGGCGGTCACGGGGTCGACGTCGGAGGACTTGGTGTCGGCGACGACGACCTGCTCCGGGCGGCGGGCGCGCACGACGGCGCCGGCCTCGGTGGCCAGCGACGTGGCCAGCGCGCGCAGGGACGCGATGGTGACGTCGTCGGGCAGGGGCGGGATGTTCGCGGAGGTCACCGGCCCATCCTCTCCCGGGAGGACTGGTCGCGGGCACCCCAGCGCCCGCTCCAGCCCGGGCCGGCCGACGGCACCACCCAGCCGAGCCGGAGCGAGACGAGCCGGATGCCGCTGACGAGGAGCACCACGGCGATCTGCGTCCACAGGGTGTGCCAGCCCGCCCACCACAGCCCCGCCGTGACGCCCGCCCCGAGGAACGCGGGGATCGCGTAGAGCTGCCGGTCCGCGAGGACGAGCGGCACCTCGCCCACGAGGATGTCGCGCAGCATGCCGCCGCCGATGCCCGTCAGCACGCCCACCATGACCGACGCGAGCGGGCCCGCGCCCGACGCGAGGCCCTTCGTGGTGCCGAGCAGGACGAAGAACCCGAGGGCCCACGCGTCCAGGATGATGACGGTGCGGCGCATGCGGGCCACGCTCGGGTGGAAGAAGAAGATGACGATGCCGGCGGCCAGGGCCGTGGTCACGAACTGCCAGTTGGAGATGCCGACCGGCGGCGTCGAACCGATGAGGAGGTCGCGGATCACGCCGCCGCCGAGCCCGACGGCCCAGGAGAGCACGAGCACGCCGAACACGTCGAAGCTCTTGCGCACGCCCGCCAGCCCGCCCGACAGCGCGGCGAAGAACACCCCCGCGAGCTCCAGCGCACGGTCGTACGGCAGCTCTGCCACCCAGTCCGAGAACCCGTCCACGGGGTCATCCTGCCCGTCCCGGCGCTGCCCAGATCGGCGGCACACCGGGGCGCCTGCCGCGATGGCGCGGAAGGCGGTGGCACGCTCGAACCCGTCACGTACGCCGGCGCAGGGCCCGGCATGGCCCGCCGAGGAGGAAGCATGGCCGAGCTCGAGCTCGTGAGGCTCGCCCAGGACGGTGGATCGCTCGTCCTGCGCGACGCCGACGGCACGGAACACGCCCTGCCCGTCACCGATGCGCTGCGTGCCGCGGTCGCGCGCGCCACGCACCCGGCGGACCCCGCGCCCGCCGCCACGCCCGGC
Organism: Xylanimonas protaetiae; assembly: GCF_004135385.1. NCBI lineage: Bacteria > Bacillati > Actinomycetota > Actinomycetes > Micrococcales > Promicromonosporaceae > Xylanimonas > Xylanimonas protaetiae. Next base: position 3,319,321 of record NZ_CP035493.1, read on the forward strand.
CCCGCGACGACGCTCGCCGCGGGGCCCACCCTGCGCCCCCGCGACCTGCAGGCCCGCCTGCGCGCCGGCGCCACCGCCGAGGAGCTCGCCGCCGAGTCCGGCATCCCCCTGGAGAACGTGCGCCGCTACGAGTGGCCCGTCCTCACCGAGCGTGAGCACGTCATCGGCATGGTGCGCGCCCACGACGTCCCCGGTCTCGACGGCACGAGCGAGCTCGGCGCGATCGCCGACTCGCGCCTCGCGGCGCGCGGCGTGCAGCCCGACCACGCCACCTGGACGGCCCGCCGCGAGGGCACGGCCCCGTGGGTCGTGGAGGTGCGCTTCTCCGCCGGTGACCGCGAGCGCAGCGCCCGTTGGACGTTCGACCTGCGCGGGCGCCTGGTCACGCCGCTCGACGACGAGGCGCGCTGGCTCGGCCAGCCCGACGACCCGCTGACGCCCGAGGTGCGCGGCGTCCCGTCGCTCGCCGCGCGCCGCGCCCTGCCGGCCGCGGACGACGAGACGGACCTCCTGCTCGACGACCTCGCGGGCCGCCGGGGCCAGCGCCCGGCCGGACGCCCTCACCGCGCGCCAACGTCGGCGATCCCCGTGGTCTCCCCGCGGACGCCGCCCGCCGCTGGGTCCGACGACGGCGACGACAGCTTCCAGGTGATCCCGCTCGGGGACGTGCCCGTGCGGGAACGGACCCCCGTGCGGACGCCGGAGCCCGTGGCGGAGGAGCGCACCGCCGGGGCGAGCGTCGTCGACCTGGGCCGGTGGAACCCGCGACGCCCGCGCGACAAGTCGGTGTCCCCCGGCGCCGGGCCCGGGGCGACGCAGCCCGCGCTGCTCACGCCGTCAGGCGCGCCCTCCCGGGACGCCGAGCCGGCCGAGCCCGCGGGTGACGACGCGCGCTCCGCCGCGTCGCCCGCCGCGGTAGGTGCGGCGCCGCGCCCCGGCACGCCCGCGCGCGGTGTCCCCGCGGCCCGGCGCAAGGGCCGGGCGGCCGTGCCGAGCTGGGACGAGATCGTCTTCGGCGCCCGCCCCGAACCGTCCTAGCCGAACCGTCCTGGCCGAACCGTCCTGGCCGGGGCCGTCCTGGCCGAACCGTCCTGATCAGCGCGGTCCTGGTCGGCGCACGCGGTCAGAGCACCAGCCGCGAGTCGCTCGCCGCGGCGTGCTGCCGTGCCGCGGCCGCCGTCATGCCGCGCATGTGGTGGCGGCGGCACAGCACCTCGTAGGCCACCACGGCCGCCGACGCCGCCGTGTCCCCCACGACCACCTGCTCGCCCGTGACGACCATGACGCCGTCGACCGTGCGCGCCTGGTGCGTGGCCGGGCGGCCGCACCAGCACAGGGCCGGCACCTGGAGCACCTCGGTGCGGTCGGCGAGCTCGAGCAGGCGCGCGGACCCGGGGAACAGCCGGGTGCGGAAGTCGGTCGTGATGCCGAACGCGAAGACGTCGATCTCCACCTCGTCGACGAGCCGCGCGAGCTGCTCGACCTGCGCGGGCGAGTAGAACTGCGCCTCGTCGCACACGACGTAGTCGACCGGGCGGCCCTGGCGGCGCTCGTCGGCGACCACCGCCCCGAAGTCGGTGGTCTCGTCCGCCTCCCGGGCCGCCGTCTCCAGACCGAGCCGCGACGAGATGCGCGCGGCGCCCGCGCGGTCGTGGCGCGTGAACACCAGGCCGACCCGCCCGCGGGCGGCGTAGTTGTAGTCGGTCTGGAGGGCGAGGGTGGACTTTCCGGAGTCCATGGTGCCGGTGAAGAAGACGAGCTCGGCCATGAGGGTGATCCTTCCAGGTCGCGGGCGCGGCTACGCCACGACGAGCGGGATCGTCATCTCCTCGGGCGTGAACGAGCCGTGCACGCCCAGCAGCGCCAACGACGGCGGCGTCTGCGTGCGGGAGTCGACGATCGTCAGGCGTCCGCGCGGCGCGACGACGACGTCGCCGACCCAGGGCAGCACGTGGTCGGAGACGGGGCCGAGCCAGCCCGCCGCGACGGCCTCGGCGCGGGTCGCGACGACGGCGCGCTCCCCCAGCACGTCCCGCCAGCGGGCGGCGACGTCGTCCGGGGACCCGGACGCGTAGAGGTGCACCGCGCGCGGCTCGCCGCCGACGAGCGCGACGCCCTCCGCGAGCGCCGGCGTCGTCGCGACGTCGAACCGGTCGTCGAGGTCGACCTGCACCTGGCCGTGGTCGGCCGTGACGAGCACGAGCGTGCCCGCGGGCACGGAGCGGACCAGGCGGGCGAGCTCGCGGTCGAACGCCTCGAGCGCGTCTCCCCACTGCCACGAGTGCCACCCGTGGTGGTGGCCGACCTTGTCGACATCGCCCCAGTACAGGTAGGCGAGCCCCGGGGAGCGCAGCGCGCGCACGACGCCGTCGACGCGGGCCTCGAGCTTCTCGGCGGCCACGTACTGGGCGCCGCGCAGCGCGGCGAGCGTCATGCCGGAGCCCGCGAACCGGGACGGGCCCACGGACGTGACGCGGATGCCGGCGGCGGTGACGTGCTCGAAGACCGTGGGCTCGCGCTGGAGCACGTCGGCGGGCACCGGGAGCGGGCTCGCGAGCTGCTGCCCGCCGGGCCGCGAGATCCGGTACGGGTCGGACTGCTCCGTCCACGACACCATGTTCGCCAGGCCGCCCGTGGCCGGGTTGCGCTGCGTGTAGCCGAGCATGCCCGTGCGCCCCGGCGCGGTGCCCGTGCCGAAGGTCGACACGGCGGCGGCCGTCGTCGACGGGAACGTGGTGCGCAGCCGGCGCGTCTCCGGCAGCCGCCCGCGCAGGAAGGGCGCGTGGCCCGCGCGCTCGGCCACGTTGAGGTACCCCAGCCCGTCGCACAGCACGACGACGACGCGCTCCGCCGACGGCAGGCCCAGCGCGGTCGCGCACTGCGCGGAGTCGAGCCCGGTCGACGTGGTCATCGCGACGCCCAGCGCTCCGGCCGCGCCCGGGAGCACTGCCGCGAGCGAGTCCGTGCCGTAGGAGGGCGCGAGCAGGCCGTCCGGCAGCGCGAGGTCCGTCATGTCAGCGGCGCCGCGTCGTCGCCGCGGACAGCGTCCGGGCGAACGCCACCGCGCGGCGGACGGCGGCGGGGCCCTCCGCGGCGGCGGCCACGCGGACCACGACGTCGTCGGGCAGCATCGAGCCGGTCAGGCCGTGGTCGGCGTCGCACGACGGGTCGCCGCACGTCGCGGGCTCGAGCTCGATGCGGCTCACGGCGCCCCAGCCGACGACGAGGCTCAGCTCGGACGTGTGGTCGCCGCCGGCGCCGCTGCGGTAGGACGCGGGCTCGGCGACGACGTGCGTCAGCGACACCGAGCGCACCTCCGAGAGCGGCACGGCGTCCGTCGTGGCGGCCGCCGACGACGGGTTGGCGTGGTCGCCCTCGTGGTCGTCGACGTGCGCGGTGACCAGGCGCGACTCGGTCAGGACGAGCACGGTGAGGTGGCGGCGCACCTCGGAGTCGAAGGTCGTCTCGGCCTGCACCAGGTGGGCGACCACGGCCTCCCCCGCGAGCGCGACGTCGAGGACGTCGGCGACGAGCTGCGGGTAGTAGCCCGCGCGCACGAGCTCGGCGGTCAGGTCGGCGGGCAGTCCGGACGATGCGGTCAGGTCGGCGGGCGAGTCGGTGTGGGGCACGGGAGCATTGTTCCACCGCGGGGCGCGACGCCGGCGGCCGAGCTGTGGAAACCCCGCTGCGGCGGCGCCGCGTGGTCAGCCGGGCAGCACGCGGCGCAGCGGGTCGCGGCGCTCGGCGGCATGCCGCAGGCGCACGGCCGCGTGCAGCACCGACACGCCCTGCTCGGCGGCGACGACGGGGTACAGCTCCAGCGAGGCGAGCTCGGGCAGGTCGTCGGCCATGACGGACACGCGCGCCACGACGTCCTCGACCGCGTCGACGTCGGCGTGCGGGGCGCCCTGGTAGCCGAACAGGCGCGGCGCGGCCCGCACCGCGCGCACGAGCTCGTGCACGTCGACGTCGGTGAGCGGCGCGACGGCGGAGGCGACGTCGCCGAGCAGGTCGACGGCGTCGCCGGCGAGGCCGAAGGAGACGACCGGCCCGAACAGCGGGTCCTCGACGGACCGCACGACGACGGCGACGCCCGTCGGGGCCATCGACTGCACCTCGAGGAGCGGGTCGAGGCCCGCCGCCCGCGCGACGGCCCGCATGCGCTCGAACGCCTCGCGCAGCTCCTCGGCGTCGGCGAGGTCGAGGCGCACGCCGCCCAGGTCGGTGCGGTGCCGCAAGGTCGGGCTGGCCGTCTTGAGCGCCACGGGCCAGCCGAGCGCCGCGGCCGCGGCCACGGCGTCGCCGGCGGTGGGGACGCGGCGCACGGGCCAGACCCGCAGGCCGTAGCAGGCGAGCAGCTCGGCCGCGGCGGCGCCGTCGAGCGTCACGCTCGTCTCGACGCCCTCCCCCCACGGCTCTCCCCGCTCCGGCGCGGGGACCGCCGCGAGCGCTGCCGTGACCAGGCGGCGCGCGGCACGCCGGTCGATGCCGGGCGGCTGCACGGCGGCGCCGTGGTCGCGCTCGCGCCAGCGGGCGTAGGCGACCACCTTGCCGAGCGCGGCGACGGCGTCCTCGGGCGTGGAGTACGCGGGAACGCGCACCTGGGTGCCGTCGGGGGCGGTCGCGGCGAGCTCGTCGGGCATGCCGTGCAGCCCGATGACGGACACGACCGTGGTGCGCCCCGTGCGCGCCGCGGCCTGCGCGACGGCCCGGGCGACGACGTCGCCGCGCTCCATGACGACGGGTACGTCGACGACGACGACGGCGTCGCACGCGTCCTCGGCGTAGAGGGACTCGACGACGCGCTCGACGTCGTCGGCGGACCGCTCGGGGGCGAGGAAGTCGCTGGAGGACGCGACGACGAGGCCGTGGGCGGCGGCCGCCTCGGCCACGAGCGCGGCGAGGGCCGCGGAGCTGGCCAGGATGCCGACGCGCCCGCCGCGCGGCAGCGGCTGGTGCGCGAGCACCTGCGCGATGTCGATGAGCTGGTGGGTGTTCTCGGCGCGGATGACGCCGGCCTGGCGCAGCAGCTCGTCGAGCAGGGCGCGCGGGGCGTGCGTGGCGCGCACGGCGTGGCCGGGCATGACAACCTGCCCGGAGCGGCCCGCGACGACCACGACGACGGGCTTCTCGGCGGCGAGCCGCCGGGCGACGCGCGTGAACTTGCGCGGGTTGCCGATCGACTCGAGGTACAGGCAGGCCACCTTGGTGGCGGGGTCGTCGTGCCAGTACTGCATGAGGTCGTTGCCGGAGACGTCGGCGCGGTGCCCGGCGGACACGATCGCGGAGACGCCCAGGCCGCGGCGCACGAGCGTCGCGGCGAGCGTGACCGCGGCGGGCGCCGACTGGCAGAACAGGCCGACGACGCCGGGGGCCGGCGGGTGCTCGGCGAGGCTCGCGTGCAGCCGCGCGCCGGGCTGGGTGGTGACGATGCCCCAGGACGCGGGGCCGACGACGCGCATGCCGAGCCCGTGCGCGACGCGCAGCAGCTCGCGCCGCCGCTCGAGGCCCTCGGGGCCGGTCTCGGCGAACCCCGCCGAGAGCACGACGACACCCCGGGCGCCCGTGCCCGCCAGCCGCCGGACGGCCGCGACGGCGTCGGCGGCGGGCACCGCGAGGAGGACGAGGTCGACGGCAGGGACGTCGTCCCAGGCCGGGACGTGCCGCGCGTCCGGGCCTGGGGCCGCCGGCGGGTCGAGCACGAACAGCTCGGTGTCGCCGGGGTCGGCGGCCGCGGCGTCGAGCACGCGCTGGGCCAGCAGCGCGGACGCGGCCCAGCCCGGGACGCCCGTGTCCGGCCCGGGACCGACCAGCAGGACGCGGCGCGCGGTGAGCAGCGCCTGCATCGAGCGGGCCTCGGCGCGGTGCTCGCGGTCCGCCATGACCTGCCGCGACCGCTCCGTCGGGTCGAGGTCCACGGAGACGGTGACGACGCCGTCGTCGAGGTGCTGGCGCACGTCGTACCCGGCGTCGCGGAACACGGCGAGCATGCCGCCGTTCTGCGGCAGCACGTCGGCGGTGAAGCGGCGCAGGCCGCGCTCGCGCGCCGCGGCGGCGAGGTGCTCCAGCAGCACGGACCCGAGGCCCACGCCCTGCACGGAGTCGGCGATGTTGAACGCGACCTCGGCCAGACCCGGCTCGACGACGTCGTACCGGGCGACGCCGAGGATGTCCTGCGTGCCCGGGTCCTCCGGGCTGGTGCGGACGGCGACGAGCGCGGCGCGGTCGACGTGGTCGACGTGCGTGAAGAGCGCGAGCTCGCGGTCCGAGAGCCGGCGCACGGGCGCGAAGAAGCGGAAGTAGGACGACCGCTCCGACTGGTTGACCTGGAACCGCTGGAGGGCGTCGGCGTCCGCAGGGCGGATCGGTCGCAGGTGGGTGGTGGTGCCGTCACGCAGGACGACGTCCGCCTCCCACGCGACGGGGTACGCGGCCGTCTCGCTCACGCGCCCAGGCTAACCGGGCGGGCGGCGCGCGCGCCGATATCCGTGCCGCTCGTGTCGGTGCGCAGGTCTACGCTCCGGGTGCCGGCCGCAGCGGCCGTGCGCAACGCCAGGGAGGCTGCATTGACCAGGCGCGGAGCACTCCTCTTCGTCGCCCTCGGGATCATCTGGGGCATCCCGTACCTGTTCATCCGGCTGGCGGTCGCGGAGCTGTCACCGCCCGTGATCGTGCTCGGCCGGTGCGTCATCGGCGCGCTCGTGCTGCTGCCGTTCGCGCTGCGCTCGGGCGACCTGCGCGCGGTGCTGCGGCGCTGGCCCCTGGTGCTCGCCTACGCGGGCGTCGAGATCATGCTCGCCTGGTGGCTGCTGACCGACGCCGAGCGGCACATCACGTCCTCGCTCGCCGGGCTGCTCGTCGCCGCGACGCCGATCTTCGCCACGGTGCTCGCGCTCGCGCTGCGCATCGACCGGCGCGTGTCGCCGCTGCGCGTCACCGGGCTGCTCGTGGGGCTCGGCGGCGTGGCCGCGCTCGCCGGGGTCGACGCCGCCGGGGGCGCTCCCCTGCGCCCCGTGCTCCAGGTGCTCGCGACGGCGCTGTGCTACGCCATCGGGCCGATGATCATCGCGCGGCGGCTGGGCGGCGTGTCCCCCGTCGCCGTCAACGCCGTCGCGCTGAGCCTCGCCGCCATCGTCTACGCGCCCTTCGCGGTCGCGTCGTGGCCCACGTCGACGCCGTCGGGCGGGGTCATCGGGTCCGTCGTGCTGCTGGGACTCGTGCCGACGGCGCTCGCGTTCGTGCTGCTGTTCCAGCTCATCGCCGAGGTGGGGCCGGCGCCCGCCACCGTCATCACCTACCTCAACCAGGCGGTCGCGCTGCTCGCGGGCGTGGTCTTCCTGTCCGAACCCGTCACGACGGGCATCGTCGTCGGCTTCCCGCTCGTGCTCGTCGGCGCGTTCCTCGCGACGTGGCGGCCACGCCGTGCACGTGTCGCCGAGCCCGCGGCACGCGCGGGATAGGGTGCCTCGAACGTCCGTCCGAACGCAGCCCGACCACCCCGCAGGAGCCGCACCCCATGGCGCGCAAGCCCGTCGCCGCCCCGGCCGAGCCCTTCGACGAGAAGATCGTCGACATCGACGTCGCCTCCGAGATGGAGTCGTCGTTCCTCGAGTACGCGTACTCCGTCATCTACGCGCGCGCGCTGCCGGACGCCCGGGACGGTCTCAAGCCGGTGCAGCGCCGCATCCTGTACATGATGTCGGACATGGGCCTGCGGCCCGACCGGCCCTACGTGAAGTCCTCGCGCGTCATCGGCGAGGTCATGGGCAAGCTGCACCCCCACGGCGACCAGGCCATCTACGACGCGCTCGTGCGCCTCGCGCAGGACTTCTCGCTGCGCCTGCCGCTGGTGGACGGCCACGGCAACTTCGGCTCGCTCGACGACGGCCCCGCCGCCCCCCGGTACACCGAGGCCCGCCTGGCCCCGCCGTCGACGGCGATGACCGCGGGCCTGGACGAGGACGTCGTCGACTTCGTCCCGAACTACGACAACAAGCTGACCCAGCCCGAGGTGCTGCCGTCCGCGATCCCGAACCTGCTGGTCAACGGCGCGTCCGGCATCGCCGTGGGCATGGCCACGAACATGGCCCCGCACAACCTCGTCGAGGTCGTCGCGGCGGGCCAGCACCTGCTCACGAACCCGTCGGCGACGCTCGAGGACGTCATGCGGTTCGTCCCCGGCCCCGACCTGCCCACGGGCGGCAAGATCGTGGGCCTCGACGGCGTCCGCGACGCCTACCGCACGGGCCGCGGCACGTTCCGCACCCGGGCCACCGCGCGCATCGAGAACATCACGCCGCGCCGCCGCGGCATCACCATCACCGAGCTGCCGTACCTGGTGGGCCCGGAGAAGGTGGTCGAGAAGATCGCCGACGGCGTCAAGACGAAGAAGATCCAGGGCGTCGCCAACGTCCAGGACCTCACCGACCGCGCGCACGGGCTGCGCCTCGTGGTCGAGGTCAAGACCGGCTTCGACCCCGAGGCCGTGCTCGAGCAGCTGTACCGCACCACGCCGCTCGAGGACTCGTTCGGCATCAACAACGTGGCCCTGGTTGACGGGCAGCCGCGCACCCTCGGCCTGCTCGAGCTGCTGCGGGTGTGGGTGGACCACCGCATCGCCGTCGTCCGCCGCCGCACGGCCTACCGCCTCGGCAAGCGCAAGGAACGCCTCCACCTGGTCGAGGGCCTGCTCCTCGCGATCGTCGACATCGACGAGGTCATCCAGGTCATCCGCTCGTCGGACGACGCCGGCATCGCCCGCGCGCGCCTCATGGACGTGTTCGACCTGTCCGAGCCGCAGGCCACCTACATCCTCGACCTCCAGCTGCGCCGCCTGACCCGGTTCAGCCGCATCGAGCTGGAGAAGGAGCAGAGCGACCTCGTCAAGGAGATCGCCGAGCTCGAGGAGATCCTCGGCTCGGACGCCGTGCTGCGCCGCGTCGTCTCCGCCGAGATGGGCGAGGTCGCCTCGACCTACGGCACCCCGCGCCGCACCGTGCTGCTCGACGCCGCGGGAGGCACGGCGACGTCGGCGGCCCCGGCTCCGGGCGCCCGCGGGCGCAAGGTCGGCGAGATCTCCCTCGAGATCGCCGACCAGCCCACGCACGTGCTGCTGTCCGCGACCGGCCTGCTGGCGCGCACGACGATCGAGCCCGCCGCGGCGGGCGAGGGCACCCTCCCCGACGCCGTCGAGCCCGACGCCGGCCCTGGCACGGGCGTGGTGTCCCGCCACGGCCGTCGTCACGCGCACGACGCCCTGCGCGGCGACGTCGCGACGACGTCGCGCTCCGACATCGGGCTCGTGACCACCGCGGGCCGCGTGCTGCGCATCTCCGCGCTGGAGCTCCCCGCGATCCCGCCCACCGACGGCGCCCCGTCGCTCTCCGGCGGCATCCCCGTGGCCGAGCTGGCCGACCTCGCCCCGGGCGAGGAGGCGCTCACGGTCGTCTCGTTGGCCGACGACGCGCCCACGCTCGCGCTCGGCACCGCGGGCGGCGTGGTCAAGCGCGTGACCGCGGGCGACGTCCCCGGCAACAAGGACGAGTGGCCCGTCATCACGCTCAAGGACGGCGACTCCGTCGTCGGCGCCGCCCCGGTGACCGACGACGACGAGGTCGTGTTCGTCGCGTCCGACTCGTCCCTGCTGCACTACGCGGCCTCCGCGGTGCGCCCCCAGGGGCGCGCGGGCGGCGGCATCGCGGGCATCAGCCTCGCCGCGGGGCAGACCGTCGTGTTCTTCGGCGCCGCGCGGGCCGCGGTCCGCCCGGAGCTCGCCGTCGTGACGGTCGCCGGGACCGAGGGGCAGCTGCCCGGCGTCGGCGGCGGGTCCGTCAAGGTCACGCCCTACGAGCTCTACCCGGGCAAGGGGCGCGCGACGGGCGGCGTCCGCTCGCACCGCTTCCTCAAGGGCGAGGACCGGCTGGTCCTCGCGTGGGTGGGCGAGGGCCCGGCCCGCGCCGTCGGCGGCGCCGGACAGCCCGTCGACCTGCCCGCCGCGGACCACCGCCGCGACGGCTCCGGCGCTCCTCTGGCGGCGCCGATCACCGCGATCGGCTGAGGCCGACCGGCGGCGGCGTTCCGAGTCAGGCCTGGTCTCAGGCCTGGTCTCAGGCCTCGTCGACGTCCTGGTCGACCGCCGCGAGGATCGCCTCGGCCAGCTTGGCAGGCCTGGTGAGCATGGGCCAGTGCCCGGTGGGCAGGTCGACGATCTCGTAGTCCGTGAGCAGCGACAGCTCGCGCACGTACGGGTGGTCCTGCCCCATGAGCGCGCGCAGCGCCTCGGCGGGGTACTCGCACGCGATGACGGTGCCGGGGATCGTGCGGCGCTCGTCGGCGCTGCCGGTGTAGTGGTGCGCCTCGCGCACCGTGTTGCCGGGCTGCGGGACCGCCCGGGCGCGGAACTGCTCCCGCAGCGCGTCGGTGAGGTCGACGAGGTCCTCGTCCCCGAACTGGTCCCACGACGGCAGCTCGTGGTCGACGACGGCCGGGTCGAGCCCCGCGTCGACGGCGTCGCCCTCCGCCATCGGGCCGCTGTCGACGTAGACGACGCGGGGCACGCGGTCGATGCGCTGGGCGGCGGCCGCGTAGGCGAGCCCCCCGCTCGCGGAGTGCCCCACGAGCACGACGGGCGCGTCGTCGGGGACGGCGTCGATCGCGGCGACGACGGCGTCGACGTGGTCGGAGAGGTGGATGCCCGACCGGTCGGCGCCGGGCGTCAGCCCGGGGAGCGTGAGCGCGTGCACGGTGTGCCCTGCGGCCTCCAGGGCGGGAACGACGTCGTCCCACGCGGACGCGTCGAGCCAGAATCCAGGGATCAGCACGATGTCCATGCCAGCCACGCTACCCACGTCCCCCGACACGCTGCCCGGCGACGGAGCGCCGCCGCACGCCCGCGGCAAGCAGCGTCTGCGCGACGACGTAGGTGAGCATCACCAGGAACGCGTGCCCGCCGGGCGGCAGCGCGTCCACCGTCTCGGGCAGCCCTTGCGCCAGGCCGATGAGCCCGTCCGACACGAGGAAGACCGCCCCGCCGGCCGCGGCGAGCCGGTCGACGCCCGTGGCGAGCACCGCCATCGTCACGAGGGCGGCGCCGTACACGACGAGGCCGACCACCATCACCACGGCCGCAGGCCCGGGCGGCAGCCCCTGCGACGCCCCCACGACGACGGCCAGGTAGACCACCGCGTAGAGCGCGACGACGCCGCGGGCGCGCCGCAGCACGCTTCGGTCCCGGTACGGCCAGAACGCGGCGACGTAGACGAGCTGTGCGCACAGGAACACGCCCATCATCGCGGGGAAGGCCGCGTCGCCGGGCACGAACGACGGCACCGTGTCGCCCGCCCAGGAGCACAGCAGCGCGACGACCGCGAGCTGCACGAGGCGGGGCCGCGGCGGCGCGGTCGCCGTCCACAGCGCGGCGGCGAGCGGGGGCATGAGCACCCACTGCGTCACGTGCGCGACGTCCCACCCGCCGGGGACCACGAGCTGCGCGACGAGGTGCACCAGCGCGAGCAGCAGGAAGAGGGCGAACCAGCCGCGCGCGGCGCGGGTCGGCAGCCAGGGCTCGATCCGGCGCAGCGCGGGAGTCAGGACGCCCCGGGGCAGCGCGCCTCCGGGGTCGGGGACCGGCTCGGGGTCGAACCCGGGTCCGGCGTGGACGTCGTCGTACACGCCCCCGAGGCTAGCGGGAGTCGGTCAGCGGGAGAAGGGGCAGCCCGCGCAGCTCGGGGCCCGCTCCACGCGCGCGCCGCCCGCCAGGCCGGAGCAGCCGGTGCACCCGAGCTGCAGGTCGCCCGCGGGGGTGACGATGCCGAGGCGCACCCAGTGGTCGAGCGCGAGGTCGGCGAGCCCGGGGTCGACGCCGAGGTGCGCCGCGACGTGGTCGCCCGGCACGCCACGCCGCACGGCGTCGAGCACGTCCGCGAGCACGCTCACGCGAGCAGCCGGCCGGTCTGGAACACGGCCACCGCGAGCAGCCACGCGAACGTCAGCTGCACCGCGACCGCGCCGAACGCCCAGCGCCCGCCGAACACGCGGCGCTGCTCGGCGACCGTCGCCAGGCACGGGGTGTACGCGAGCACGAACACGAGGAAGGCGAGCGCCGCCGCGGTCGCGTGCCCGCCCGACGTCACGTCGAGGGTGGCGCGCAGCTGGTCGCCGAGGGCGCCGTCGGCGGAGGCGGCACCGACGTCGGCGGGGTCGAGCGAGAAGGACTGCGCGAGCGCGCCGACCACCACCTCCTTGGCGACGAACCCGGTGGTCAGGGCCGAGGCGAGGCGCCAGTCGTCGAGCCCCGCCGGGGCGAGCACGGGCGCGATGCCGTCGGCGACGCGGCCGTAGACGGAGTCGTGGACCGGCACCTCGCCGACGGGGTGCCCGCCGGTCACGGGGATCGCGGAGAGCACCCAGACCACGACGAGCGTGCCGGCGATGATGCCGCCGGCGCCACGGACGAACGCGGCGACGCGCGTCCACGTCGACAGGAGGAGCGGACGGAGGCGCGGCACGTGGTACGCGGGCAGGGCGAGCACGAGGGGCCGGGTCTGGCGCAGGTCGCGGAACGCCGTCGAGCGCAGCACGAGCCCGCCCAGGATCACGAGCAGCCCGGAGAGCACGTAGAGCCCGAAGACGACCGTGCCTGCGGACCGCGGGAAGAACGTGCCCGCCACCAGCACGTACACCGTCAAGCGGGCGGGGCACGACGTCAGCGGGATGAGCAGGCCGGTCAGCAGGCGCCGGCGGGCGTCGGGCATGGTGCGCGTGGCGACCATGGCCGGCACGTTGCACCCGAACCCGATGACGAGCGGCACCATGGCCCGCCCGTCCAGCCCGATGGAACGCAGCGCCCGGTCGGCGACGAACGCCGCGCGGGCCAGGTACCCGGAGTCCTCGAGCATGCCGATCGCGACGAACACGAGGGCGAGCAGCGGGACGAACGACAGCACCGTGCCGACGCCGGAGAGCACGCCGTCGACGAGCAGCCCTTCGACCCACGCGGGCCCGGGGACGACGGCCCGCAGCCCGCTCGCGAGGGGCCCGCCGAAGAACCCGCCGACGGCGTCGACGAGCGGCGTCGCGACGACGGTGGTGAGCTCGAAGACGGCCCACATGACGGCGAGGAACACCGGCACGCCGAGCCACGGGTGCAGCAGGACGCGGTCGATGCGGTCGGACGTCGAGCGCACGGGGACGGCGGGCGGCGTCGGCACGGCGGCCGCGAGCACGCGCTCGGTCCAGGCGAAGCGCTCCTCGTCGCTCATCGCGACGGGCGCGGCTGTGGCCGTCGCGCAGCGGCAGCCGCCGTGCGCGTGCCGGTCGGCCTGCGCGCACGCGCACCCGGCCGGGCACCGCGTCGTCTCGAGCAGGCGTTCGACGGCGACGCCGAGCGCCTCCACGCCGCTCCCGGTGCGCGGGTCGAGCGCGACGACGGGCACCTGCGCGGCGGTGGCGAGCGCGTCGAGGTCGGGCGTGACGCTGCGCGCGGCGGCGACGTCGAGCATGGTCACGGCGGCGACGACGGGCGTGCCGGTCTCGTGCACCTGCGCGAGCAGGTAGAGGGACCGCGCGAGCGCGGACCCGTCGAGGACGACGACGGCGACGTCGGGGCGGCCGAGCTCGCCGCGCCCGGCGACGTAGTCGGCGGCCACCTGCTCGTCGGGCGAGCGTGGCGTGAGGCTGTACGTGCCGGGCAGGTCGACGAGGGCGAGGCGGCGACCGCCGCGCTTCCACGTGCCGGTCTGCAGCTCGACGGTGGTGCCGGGCGCGTTCATCACGGCCTGCCGGGCGCCGCTGAGCGTGTTGAAGAGCGTGGACTTGCCGGCGTTGGGGTTGCCGACGAGCCCGATGGTGAGCGTCCCTGCCTCCACGACGACGCCGGGCGCCGCGTCGTGGCAGCTCACGCCGACGCCCCGGCGAGCTCGGGGGTGAGCGGCGTGACGCCGATGCAGGCGCACGTGCGCCCGTCGATGGCGAGGCGGTCGGAGCCGACGGCGACGACGCGGCCCCCGAACGCGCTGCAGTGCACGACGTGGACCACGGCTCCCTCGCGCAGGCCGAGCTCGCGCAACCGGGCGCGCTCGCCGTCCTCGAGGTCCACCCAGCGCACCTCGGCGGAGGTGCCCGCGGGGCACAGACGCAGATCCACGGCAGAACCGTACGGCTGAGGTAAGCCTTGCCTGAAGGACCCTGGCGCGTTTGTGACGGGGTTCACGAGAGGTGGCGCTGAGTGCTCGCCTCGCCGGGACCGCCGTGGGGCGGTGCGGCGGGCGGCGAGACAGCCGCCCCGGCGCGCGGGTCCCCGCCGTAGGCTTCCGTGCGTGACCACCCTCGACGCCCGCCCTGCCGAGAACCCTGCCGCCGACGCCCGCGCGGCCGCCCTCCTGGACGCGGTGCGCTCCCGCGTCGTCGTCGCCGACGGCGCGATGGGCACGATGATCCAGGCGCAGGACCCCACCCTGGAGGACTACGAGGGGCACGAGGGCTGCAACGAGGTGCTCAACGTCTCGCGGCCCGACATCATCGCGGCCGTGCACGACGCCTACCTGGAGGCGGGCGTCGACGCCGTCGAGACGAACACCTTCGGCGCCAACTGGTCCAACCTGGGCGACTACGGCATCGACGACCGTATCCGCGAGCTGGCCCGTGCGGGCGCCGCGATCGCCCGGTCGCGGGCCGACGCGTACGCCACGGACGAGCGCCCCCGCTGGGTGCTGGGCTCGATGGGCCCGGGCACCAAGCTGCCGTCGCTCGGCCACACCACGTACGCGCACCTGCGCGCGACGTTCGCCGAGCAGGCCGCCGGCCTCCTCGAGGGCGGGGCCGACGCCCTGCTCATCGAGACCTCGCAGGACCTGCTCCAGGCCAAGGCCGCGGTCACGGCCGCGCACGACGCGTTCGCCGCCGTCGGGCGCCGCGTGCCGGTGATGGTGTCGGTGACCGTGGAGACGACGGGCACCATGCTCATGGGCTCCGAGATCGGCGCCGCGCTCACCGCGCTGCAGTCGATCGGCGTCGACACCATCGGCCTCAACTGCGCCACCGGCCCCGACAAGATGTCGGAGCACCTGCGCTACCTGTCGCAGCACTCCGAGATGCCGGTGACGTGCATGCCCAACGCCGGCCTGCCCGAGCTCGGCCCGCACGGCGCGGTCTACCCGCTCTCGCCCGCCGAGCTCGCCGCGGCCCACGTGCAGTTCGTCAAGGAGTTCGGCCTGGGCCTCGTGGGCGGCTGCTGCGGCACGACGCCGGAGCACCTGGGCGCCGTCGTCGAGGCGGTGCGGGGCCAGTCGCTCGCGGCGCGCACCCCGCAGCGGGAGAACGCCGTCGCCTCCCTCTACTCCCCCACCGACCTCACCCAGGAGCTCAGCTACCTCGCCATCGGCGAGCGCACCAACGCCAACGGCTCGAAGGCGTTCCGCGACGCCATGCTCGAGGGCCGCTGGGACGACATCGTCGACCTGGCACGCGCGCAGACGCGCGAGGGCGCGCACCTGCTCGACGTGTGCGTCGACTACGTGGGTCGCGACGGCGTCGCCGACGTGCGCGAGGTCGTCTCGCGCCTCGCGTCGGCGTCGACGCTGCCGCTCGTCATCGACTCGACCGAGCCGGCGGTCCTTCAGGCGGGCCTCGAGCTCGTCGGCGGGCGTGCCGTCGTCAACTCGGTCAACTTCGAGGACGGCGAGGGGCCCGGGTCCCGCTTCGACCGCATCATGCCGCTGGTCAAGGAGCACGGCACCGCCGTCGTCGCCCTGACGATCGACGAGGAGGGGCAGGCGCGCACCACGGCGACGAAGGTCGCCATCGCCTCCCGCCTGATCGACACGCTCGTGCAGAAGTGGGGCATGCGGGTCGACGACATCATCGTCGACGCCCTGACCTTCCCCATCGCCACGGGGCAGGAGGAGACGCGACGCGACGCCATCGAGACCATCGAGGCGATCCGCCAGATCACGCGCCTCTACCCGGGCGTCCACACGACGCTGGGCGTCTCCAACGTGTCCTTCGGCCTCAACCCGGCGGCGCGCACGGTGCTCAACTCGGTGTTCCTGCACGAGGCCGCCGCCGCCGGGCTCGACTCCGCCATCGTGCACGCGGCCAAGATCCTGCCGCGCACCGCGATCCCGGACGAGCAGTGGGACGCCGCGCTCGCGCTCGTGTGGGACAAGCGGGAGTACGACGACGCCGGCGAGCTGGTCCACGACCCGCTCGCCCACCTGCTCTCCCTCTTCGAGGGCGTCGACGCCGCCGCGCTGCGCGACGCGCGCGAGGCCGAGCTCGCGGCCCTGCCGATCGGCGAGCGCCTCGCGCGCCGCATCGTCGACGGCAACAAGAAGGGCCTGGAGGCCGACGTCGACGAGGCGCTCGGGGCGGGCATGAAGGCCCTCGACATCGTCAACGAGCACCTGCTCGGCGGCATGCAGGTGGTCGGCGAGCTCTTCGGCTCGGGCCAGATGCAGCTGCCGTTCGTGCTCCAGTCGGCCGAGGTCATGAAGTCCGCCGTCGCGCTGCTCGAACCGCACATGGAGAAGATCGGCGGCGAGACGACGAAGGGCACCATCGTGCTCGCGACCGTGCGCGGCGACGTGCACGACATCGGCAAGAACCTCGTCGACATCATCCTGACGAACAACGGCTACAAGGTCGTCAACATCGGCATCAAGCAGCCCATCAGCGCCATGATCGAGGCCGCCGAGGAGCACGACGCCGACGTCATCGGCATGTCCGGCCTGCTCGTGAAGTCCACGGTGGTGATGAAGGAGAACCTCGAGGAGCTCGCCGCGCGCGGCCTCGCGGAGCGCTGGCCCGTGCTGCTCGGCGGTGCCGCCCTCACGCGCACCTACGTCGAGGACGACCTCGCCGGACTGTTCCCCGGCACCGTCCGCTACGCGCGCGACGCGTTCGAAGGGCTGCGGCTCATGGAGCCGCTCGTGCGCGTCGCGCGCGGCGCCTCGCCGGACGAGGTGGGCCTTCCGCCGCTGAAGAAGCGCCGCCACGGCGTCGTCACCGTCGCGGAGACGCCGCTCGAGGACCTGCCCGCACGGTCCGACGTCGCCGCCGACAACGAGGTGCCCGAGCCCCCGTTCTGGGGCACGCGCATCGTCAAGGGCATGCCCCTGACCGACTACGCGGCGTTCCTCGACGAGCGCGCCGTGTTCCTCGGCCAGTGGGGCCTCAAGCCGGGTCGCGGCGACGACGGCGCCTCCTACGAGGAGCTGCGGCAGACCGAGGGCCTGCCCCGCCTCGCCATGTGGCTCGACCGGATCCGCACCGAGCGCATCCTCGACCCGTCGGTCATCTACGGCTACTTCCCCGCCTGGTCCGAGGGCGACGACGTCGTCGTGGCGCACCACTCCGGGCCGGACGGAGGGTCGGGCGGCATCGCTGGGACCGAACGGCTGCGCTTCACCTTTCCCCGCCAGCGGCGCGACCGGCACCTCTGCCTCGCCGACTTCATCCGCCCGCGGTCCTTCTATGAGGAGACCGGCCGGTTCGACGTGCTGCCCGTGCAGCTCGTGACCGTCGGCGCCACGGTCGCGGAGCACACCGCGACGATGTTCGCCGCGAACGAGTACCGCGAGTACATGGAGCTGCACGGCCTCTCCGTGCAGCTCACCGAGGCGCTCGCCGAGTACTGGCACGCGCGCGTGCGCGCCGAGCTGGGCTTCGCGTCCGAGGAGCCGGGCTCGGTCGAAGGGCTGTTCAAGCTCGACTACCGCGGGGCGCGCATGTCGCTCGGATACCCGGCGTGCCCGAACATGGAGGACCGGCACAAGGTCGTCGAGCTGCTGAAGCCGGG
Source organism: Xylanimonas protaetiae (assembly GCF_004135385.1). Taxonomy (NCBI): domain Bacteria; kingdom Bacillati; phylum Actinomycetota; class Actinomycetes; order Micrococcales; family Promicromonosporaceae; genus Xylanimonas; species Xylanimonas protaetiae. The sequence goes on from NZ_CP035493.1 coordinate 3,337,115, forward strand.
ACGGGTGGGCGTGGTGCTGTCGGAGGAGCTGCAGCTGCACCCGGAGGCTTCGACGGATGCCTTCGTATTCCACCACCCGGAGGCGAAGTACTTCTCGGTCTGAGGAATCCGGGCGGGGCGCGTGGCCTGGTGAGCGACGTTCATGCAGGTCATGACCTGCGAGGGAGTTCGCGGGTCACGTATCCAGCCGCCGGCTGGACAGACCCCAACGTACCAAAGCGCGTCATAAACGCGTCACGTCTGGCGGGGTCCGGCGAAGCACCAACACCCGATCGGGCCTCCGACGCCGTGACCTGCGGCGATACTCTCGTGTGTGACGCCTGCCTGCGCAACGTGGCCGGGCATGGTCCAGATCGAGTCCACGGCGCGGGGGGTCGACCGTGCGCCCTCCACACCGCGGAGCCGCGGCAAGATCCCCCTCGAACCGGAGTCCAGCGGCAGAGACCACCTCAGCTACACGTGCGCGCTTCGAGACGTCGATCGCCCCCAGAGCCAGGGGGTCCGCTACGGCTACCGCGTCTACCAAACTCGCCGTCGGCAAGCGGAACTCGTGGCGCGACGCCGAACCCCTGATCGAGCGTACGTACCAGCTCCTGAACGGTTCGATCGGACAGGTGCTCAGGTTCAAGCCAGACCTCACGGTGGCAGACGGGTCCGTCAAGGTCTCCGAGGAGGAGGCAGGCGCCCCCGTCATGGTCGTCGACGCGGTGGCCTGGCGGAGCCGCAAGGACCGCAAGCAGCTCCATACGGACCAGCACGCAACCGAGTCCGCGCTCGCCACGCGGGCGCCGCTCCAGGAGTGGGTCCGGTAACAGCAGCACCACCGACAGTGAACACGAGACCCAACCGAGGACGGACGGCGCCAGCGACCTGCGGCTACACTTGTAACTGTAGAGCAGTTGCGGTTACGCTTGCAGCCACGGTCGTCCCCACCCCTGGAGCAGTCACGATGTCCCTCACGGTGCCCCCGGCGCGCAGGTCTGTCACGACGCACGCGCGGCAGCAGCGCCACGCCCAGGAGTTCATTGCACGCGTCGGCGGTGACCTTCGCGCGCTCCGCCTCGAGGTCCCCGGAGATGCCGCCACGGAGGTCCCGAGCGACGTCGTCGCGATCCTCGGCCAGGTCCTCGAAGCCGTCGCCGACGGCGACACCGTGACCGTCGCATCCCAACCCGCGGAGCTGACCACCACGCAGGCGGCCGCAAGGCTCGGCATCTCGCGCCCGACGCTCATGGGTCTGATCGGCGCTGGTGACCTGGTCGCGAGGAAGGTTGGTACGCACCACAGGATCGCGACGTCCGATGTCGTCGCGTTCCGTCGCGCCCGGCTTGCCCGGCAGCGCGCCGCGTTCGAGGAGCTCGCAGCCCTCGACGACGAGCTCGAAGGCCTGTGAGCCCGACACCGACCGACACGGCCGCGCCGACGAAGGTCCTCCTCGACGCGAACATCCTGTTCTCGCGGACGCTGCGCGACTGGCTGTTCTTGCTGCGCAACGAGACCGGCGGCGAGGCGTTCACGATCCTGGCGACGGAAGACATCATCGCCGAGACGATCTACCGCTACCGCCGCCGGTACCGGCGCGCGTCCGGCGCGCAGATCGCAGCCGTACACGACCGCATCGTCGAACAGCTCGACGACCGGATCGTCGACTACGAGATCGACGACACGTCCCCGCTCGCCGACGAGAACGACGCCCACGTCCACGCCGCTGCCGTCGCGGCCGGTATCGACCTCGTCATCACCGCCGACACGGGCTTCACCAACCTCGACGACAAACAGCGCGCCACGCTCGGCTATCGGGCCCTGACCGCTGACGAGTTCCTCACCGAGGTCGACAACGTCACGCCTTCCGCAGTCGACGCCGTCACTCGCGCGCAGCTGAGGTACTGGCGGGCGCGCGGCGAGGGCCGCTCTCTCGACGAAGCCCTCGACGCCGCCGACTGCCCACGGTTCGCCGCGCGGGTCCGCGCCCGCCTCAAGCCGACCTGACCGCGCGCCCCGGCACACCTGACCTCCAGGAGCGGAACCCACACACGGACCCGCGTGGAGCACCAGGAGGTCGCCGTGACCATCCCGACTCGTGAGTGCGTCGGCGGCGAGATCGTCTCGAAGCCGCAGTGGAAGAAGACCAGCCTCGGCGAGGTCCGGTACGGCCCGGTGCGCCGATCCTGCTCTTCGCGCTGCGCATCCTCCAGGGCGCAGGAGCCGGCGCCGAGCAGGCGGGCTCCGCGACGCTGCTGACGGAGACGGCGCGTGCCGGCCGCCGCGGGCGCCTGTCGGCATCCGTCATGGTCGGCGCCGCCGCGGGCACCGTCCTGGGCACGGCGGTGTTCTCCTTGGTGCAGCTGCTCACCACCGACGAGCAGTTCCTCGCCTGGGGCTGGCGGGTCGTCTTCCTGATGTCGTTCCTCGTCACCGGGGCAGCGTTCCTCGTGCGGCGTCACCTCGCCGAGTCGCCGGTCTTCGTCGAGCTGCGCGACTCCGCCGAGGCGGTCGACCGCGAGAAGGCACCGCTCGTCCAGGCCGTCCGCCACGGCTGGCCCACGATCCTGCGGGCGTTCGTCATGAACTGGGGGCCGAACACCAACTCCTACACGGTCCAGACCTTCTTCGTTACGTTCGTGACCACCTCGGTCGTCGTCGGGCAGGTCGACGGCGCCGACCAGTTCTTCGCCAAGTCGACCATCACCAACATCCAGCTCGTCGGCGCCCTGGTCGGCATGGGCTCGGCCTTCCTGTGGGGCCGCCTGTCGGACTCGGTGGGCCGCAAGCCCGTCACCGTCGGCCTCGCCGCCGTCGGGGTCGTGCTGCCCTTCGTCTACTTCGCGCTCCTCGACACCGGCTCCGTCGCCCTGGTCGCGGTGGCCACCCTCCTCGGGTTCGCGTTCGCGGCCTACGGCGCCGTGGGCGTCCAGATGTCGTACTTCCCGGAGCTCTTCGGGTCGCGCTACCGGTACGCGGGCATCACGATCGCCCGCGAGCTCTCGGCCGTGATCGGCGGCGGCATCGCCCCGTTCATCTGCGCGGCGCTGCTGGCGGCCACCGGCTCGTGGGTCCCGATCGCCGTCTACGGTTCGGTCACCATGGCGTTCGCGCTCGTCGCGTCGCTCCTTGCCCCGGAGACGGCCGACCGGGACCTCACCATCCCGACCGACGCCGTCCCCGGCGAGGCCCGGCCCGCAGCGAAGGCGACCCCCACCCCCGCGGGAGTCGGCGCCTGAGCGCGCGACGGCGGGTGTCACGGCCTGGCTACCGGCCGCGGCACCCGCCGTCGGCACCCTGGGCACGACGGAGGCGCCATGCTGACCCCGCGGTGCCCGCGGGCCGATATCCCGTCCCGGACCAGGCGAGACATCCAGTATCTTGACGTCAAGATACTCCCGAAAGGTCCGTCTTGACCCTGCTGCGCGGCCTCGTGCCCGACGACCACCTCACCCGCCGCCTCGCCGTCCAGTCGATCATCTCGGCGTTCGGCGACGGCGCCTTCCTCACCGGCTCCGCGTTCTACTTCACCCAGCTCGTCGGCCTGTCCGCGCAGCAGGTCGGCGTCGGGCTGTCCGTCGCCGCGGGCGTGCAGTTCCTCGCGTCGGTCCCCACCGGCCGGTGGGTCGACCGGAGGGGCGCCAAGCGCGCCTGGGTGGTGACGGCCGCCGCGCAGGCGGTGCTCTACTTCTTCTGGCCCGCGATCAACGACTTCCTCACGTTCCTGCTGATGATGGCGGCGATGAGCGTCGTCGAGTCGACGACGCGCTCCGGCCGCAACGCCTACACGATCGCCGTCTTCCCTCGCGAGCAGCGCGTCGCGTCGCAGGCGTTCATGCGGGCCGCGCGCAACGTCGGCTACACGCTCGGCGCGCTGCTCGCCGGCATGGCCCTGGCTCTGGACTCCGACGTCGCGATGGAGCTGGTCCCGCTGCTGACCGGCGCGCTGCTCGTCGGCAACACGATCTGGGTCTGGCGGCTGCCGCGCCTCGTCGTCGAGCGGCCCGGCGAGCGGGCTCCTGCCGCGGGCCGCACGAAGGGCGGCGCGCTGCGCAACCGCGGGTTCCTGCTGACGTCGATCTTCAACGGCGTCCTGGGCACCCACGGCGTGCTCCTCAACACGGTCATCCCGCTCTGGCTCGTCGAGAAGACCGACGCTCCCCGCGTGCTGCTGGCCTGGCTGTTCGGCACCAACACGGTGCTGGCCGTCCTCCTCCAGGTCGCCGCCGCCCGGGGCGTCACGACGGTCACGCAGTCGCTGCGCGCGCAGTACCGCGGCGCCGCCTGCTTCGTCGCCTCCTGCGCCATCATCCTGATCACCCACGACACCACCGGCTGGCTCACCGTCGCGCTCGTCTGGCTCGGGCACGTGACCGTCACCGGAGCGGAGCTCTTCCAGTCGGCCGGCATGTGGGGGCTGGTCGCCGAGCTCTCCGACCCGGAGCGGCTGGGCGACTACCAGGGCGTCTCCTCGCTCGGCTACACGCTCGGGCAGGTCTGGGCGCCGGCGCTCTACACGTTCCTCGCGATGACCCTCGGCGCCCCGGGCTGGGTGATCATCGCGCTCGTCGTCGTCGGCGCGGCGGTGGCGATCGGGCCCGCGGCCCGCTCCGCCGAGCGCCACCTCGAGCACGTGCGCGCACCGAACGAGGTGACGGCCGGCGAGCCGGCATAAGCCCGGCGCCGCCGCCCGCGCCGGGTTCCAGCACGTCGACGTGCGCGCGCGCTTCGAAGGCCACGGCGTGAACGCCCCGGAGGCGTGGGTCAACGGCCCGCTCGACCCGGCAGGACCGTTCCACCCGAACGCGGCCGGGTACCCGGCCTACACGGCGGCGGTGAACTCGGCGCTGGGCCCGGCGAAGCTGGGCTGAGCCCGGCGGCGCCTACTCCCCCAGCCGACGCCGGAGCCAGGCCACGCACACCTCGCCCTGGGCACGCTGGAACGCCCGCACGTGCGGGATGCCCGGGGGCGGCGGGCGCAGCGACGAGCTGAGGAAGTAGCCGGTCTCGAGCGCGAGGAAGGCGGTCACGGCCTCGTCGTCCGTCCCCGGCGGCAGCGGGTGCGCGGCCAGCACGCCCTCCGGCGCGGGACCGCCTTCGAGCACGACCGCAGGCAGCATGCCGACGACGTTGACGTACGCGGCGCCCCGCGCGGCGTTGGGCCAGTCGACGGCGACGGCGGTCGCCCGCCCTGCGCGGTGGTCGACGAGCGCGTTGTCGCCGCGCAGGTCGCCGTGGACGAGGCCGGGACCCCGCACGGCGTCCGCGGCGCCGGAGGCGAGCCCGGCGAGCCGGTCGAGGTTCTTCGCGACCCACGGGTCGAAGGTGTCCAGCCCGGGGTGCGTCCGCGCGGCGAGCTCCTCCCAGCGCCCCTGCGGGAGCTCGTCGGCCGCCTCGGGCAGGGCGCCCACGGGCACCTCGCACGCCCCGATGCGCGACGCGAGCTCGACGACGGCGCCGAGCTCGTCGACGTCCCACGGCACGCGCGGCGACCGCCCCTCGCCGGCGTCGAACGCGAGCACCTGCCACGGGTCGCCGGCGACGACGTCGAGCGTCGCGGACCAGCGGAATGCCGGGGTCGGGACGCCGTCGGGCAGCAGGGCGACCCGGCGGGCCTCCTCGCGGTACAGGTGCTGCGTGAAGTCGTTGCCGGAGTCGACGGCCTTGACGAAGACGCGGTCGCCCGACGCCGTCTCGAGCACCGACGCCAGGCCGGCGGAGTAGCCGCCGTCGTGCGAGGTCCACCGCGTCACGCGCTCTCCGAGGCGCTCCTCCACGGCCGCGCGCACCGGTGCCGGCAGCTGCGGCCAGGTCGGACGGCGGCGGGCGGGCGGGGTCTCGGTCGATGACATGGCGGGACCCTCTCACAGCGCCGGAGCCCGGGGCACCCGCTTTCACGCGGTGGTGACGGTGGACCGCGAGGCGCACCCCGCGCGACGGACGGCCGCTTGCCTCGGCGCGCCCAGGGATACATAATCGCCTTATGCAACAGTTACGGCCGGGCGCCGACCTGGCCGGCGAGCTGCTCACCACCGTCGAACGCGTCGTGCGCCTGCTGCGCGAGATCTCCGCCGCGGGCGGCCTCTCGGCCACCACGGTGTCGGTGCTCAGCCGCCTCGAGCGGTCCGGGCCTTCCCGGCTCACGGAGCTCGCCGTGGCGTCCGGCGTGACCCAGCCGGCCATGTCCCAGCTCGTCGCGCGCCTCGACCACGAAGGGCTCGTGGCACGCTCCGCGACGCCCGAGGACAAGCGCGTCGTGCTGATCGAGATCACCGACCACGGCCGCACGGTGCTCGAGTCGCGCCGCGTCGAACGCCGCACGGCGCTGGCCGACGTCCTCGCGCTCGTCCCCGACGACGACCAGCGCGCGATCGCCGCCGCCCTGCCCGCCCTGGACCGCCTCCTCACGGCAGCGGCCGACGAGCGAGGCGACGGCCCGCACGTCCGGCAGGCACCAGCCACCCCCCAGCACGACTCCCACCACGAAGGAGATCCTTCATGAGCTCGTCCCACGGGACAGCCGTCAACCCGTTCAAGCAGCCCAAGGCCGTGTGGGCCGTGGCGTTCGCGTGCGTCATCTCGTTCATGGGCATCGGCCTGGTCGACCCGATCCTGCCCGCGCTGTCCGCGCAGCTGAACGCGACGCCCACCCAGGTCTCGCTGCTGTTCACGAGCTACCTCGTCGTCACCGCCATCGCGATGATCGGCGTCGGCTGGCTCTCGAGCCGCATCGGCGCCAAGTGGACCCTGGTCGCCGGGCTCGCGATCATCGTCGTCTTCGCCGCCCTCGCGGGGAACTCCGGGTCGATCGAGGGCATCGTCGGCTTCCGGGCGGGCTGGGGCCTGGGCAACGCGATGTTCATCGCCACGAGCCTCGCCGTCATCGTCGCCTCGGCGTCCGGCGGGTTCAGCGGCGCGATCATCCTGTACGAGGCCGCGCTCGGCATCGGCATCGCCGTCGGGCCGCTGCTCGGCGGGACCCTGGGCGGCATCTCGTGGCGCGGGCCGTTCTTCGGCGTCGCCGCCCTCATGGCCATCGCCCTGATCGCGACCCTCGTCCTCGTGCCCAAGACGCCGCTCCCCGCGAAGAAGGCGTCGCTCAGCGCGCCGCTCAAGGCCCTCAGCCACAAGGGCCTCCTGGTCATGAGCCTCGTCGCGGTGCTCTACAACTGGGGCTTCTTCACGATGCTCGGCTACGCGCCGTACCCGATGGGCCTCGACGAGCACCACCTCGGCCTCGTGTTCTTCGGCTGGGGCATCCTCCTCGCCGTCTTCTCCGTGTGGGGCGCCCCGCGCCTCCAGGCCCGCTTCGGCACCGTCGCGACGCTCTACGCCAACCTCGCCGGGCTCGCGCTCGTCCTCGTCGCGATCGCCGTGGGCGTGCACCACCCGCCGGTCGTCATCGTCGCCGTCATCGTGTCCGGCATCTTCATCGGCATCAACAACACCCTCACCACGCAGGCCGTCATGATGGTGGCGCCCGTCGAGCGCCCCGTCGCGTCGTCGGCGTACGGCTTCGTGCGCTTCATCGGTGGCGGCCTCGCCCCGTTCGTCGCGGGCAAGATCGCCGAGGCGAGCAACCAGTCCGTCGCCTTCCTCGTGGGCGCGCTCGCCTTCGCCCTGGCGATCCCCGTCCTGGCCGGCGGCGCCAAGTTCGTCAAGGCCGCCGAGCGCGGCACCGAGGAGGCCGACGTCGCCGCGCCGTCCCTCGAGCCCGTCGGGACCGCCGCGCCCGTGACCGCGCCCGTCATCGTCGCCGTCGGCGCCACCGACGACGCCGCCGCGATCGTCGACGCCGCCGCCGAGCTGGCACAGCGCGAGGGCGCCGCGCTCCAGGTGGTCCACGTGCGCGAGACCGAGATCGTCGAGGAGCTCGCCGTCGACGCCGAGGAGCCGGACGCCGCGGCGGCGACCGTCTCCGCGCACCTCGCGCGGCTCGCCCGGCGCGGCGTCACCGCGACCGGCCTCGTGCTGCACTCGGTGGGCGACCACGCCACCGCGGGGCGCGTCCTCGCCGCCCACGCCGACGCCGTCGAGGCGCGCGCCGTCGCGCTCGGCAGGTCGCCGCGCGGGCACGCCGTGCAGTTCGCGGACGGGTCGATCACCGCGGCCCTCGTGCACGACGCCCGGCGGCCCGTGCTGCTGATCGTGCCCGGCGAGGAGCCGCAGCGGCTCGGGGCCGAGTCGATGACGGTCCTGGCGCGCGGCTGACACCGCCGACCACGAGGGGCGGTCCGCCACGCGGCGGGCCGCCCCTCGTGCCGTCCTGCCGGGTTCACCGGGACGGGTGCTCCGCGACGGCCCAGGCCCCCACGGCGGCGGCGTCCCGCCACTCCCGGAGCACGAACGGGCCGCACGCACCCGTGGGCCCATCGTCGCCCAGCACGTCGAGCCGCGCGGCCGTCGCCAGGGAGCCCGCCCCGCACTTCACCAGCGCCTCCTTGCGCACCCACAGTTGCAGGAACGCGAGCCCCGGGTCGTCCTGCCCCTCGACCCAGCGCCGCTCGCGCCCGGAGAGCGCGCCGCGCGGCGCCGGGTGGTCCCCGCGCGCCTCGACGTCGATCCCGCAGGGGGCGAAGGACGCGACGGCCGCGACGACGGCACGGGCGTGGGACAGGCTCGCATGCACGTCGTCGCGCCCGGCGACGAACGGGCGGCCGTGGTCCGCGCCGCCGCACCCCGGGCACCGCTGGACGAGGACGACGTCGGCGGGCCGCAGCCCGGTCAGCTCGGCGACGCACTCCCGGGCCAGCACGTGCGCCGCCGTGTACGCGGCCCGGTCGCGCGGGTCGCGCAGCCGGTCCCGGCGGGCCCGCTCGGCACCCGTCAGCAGCGTCGGGTCCTCGGCGTCGGCGACCGGCCGGGACCGGACGACGGTCACGCCGGCGCGCGGGCGGGCCGCGCGTCCCTGTCGTGCGCGGCGACCCGGTCCGCCAAGACCGCGGCGACGGCGTCGGCGACGGGACGGCGGACCAGGTCGCCGTGCGTCGCGTCGAGCGCGACGACCCGGACCTCTCCCGTCACGTGCCGTTCCCAGGCCGTCGGGACGAGGTGCGTCTCGGGGCGCGGGGCACCCGCGACGACAACCGTGAGGCCGCCGTCGAGCACGCGGGGCGTCCCGCTGCGCACCAGCCGCGCCGACTCGACCACGCTCGCGACGCACCCGTCGAGCACCGTCGCGGGCAGCTGTGCGAGCGCGCTGCCGGAGCCGCGCAGCAGCGTGGCGACCACGTCCCGGTCGAGCGGCACCCCCACGGGGGCGTCGAGGCCGGCCAGCCGCAGGATGCCGAGCAGCGCCTCGGCGGCGGTCGGCTCGGCGAGGTGCGACCACTGCTCCGACGGGTACGCGTCGAGGAGGACCACGGCGCCGACCGCCTGCCCTTCGGCCCGGGCGAGCGCGGCGACCGCGTGCGCGGCCATCCCGCCGAGCGACCATCCGGCGACGTGGAACGCCCCGTCCCCGACGACGGACCGGACGGCGGCGAGCTGCCGCCGGGCCAGGCCCTCCAGGTCGTGGGCGGGCTCCGGCGCACCCTCCTGGACGCCCGGCGCCTGGACGGTGTGGACGGCCAGGTCGCGCGGCAGGCCGGGCAGCAGGCCGGTGTAGCACCAGCCGAGCCCGCCCGCGGGAGGCAGCAGGAACAGCGGCGGCCGGGCGGCCGTCCCGGGGCGCAGCGTGAGCACCTCCGCGAGCCCGTCGCCACCCGTCCCCGCGCGCAGCAGGCGGGCGAGCGCCGCAGGCGACGGGTGGGCGAACACGTCGGCGAGCGACAGCGTCGTCCCGAGGTCGTCCTCGACGGCGGCCAGGAGCCGCAGCACGCGCAGCGAGTCGCCGCCCAGGTCGAAGAAGTCGGCGTCGGCCGGCACGGCGCCGACCCCCAGGACGTCCGCGACGAGGGCGCACAGCCGCTGCTCGAGCAGGTCCCCCGGCCCGGTCCCGTGGTCCGTGACGGCGACGAGCGGCGCGGCGGCCGCCAGCGTGCGGCGGTCGGTCTTGCCGCTCGCGGACAGCGGGACCTCGCCGACGGGCACCCAGTGCGTCGGGACGAACGACGGCGGCAGCGCACGCCGCGCCGCCTCGAGGAGCGCGCCGCGGGCCACGGCGACACCGTCGGCGCCGGCGTCCTCCGGCACGAACCACACGACGAGCTGCCCGTCGACCACGCCGGCGGCGGACGCCGTCACCCCCGGCGTCCCGGCCACCGCGGCCTCGACCTCGCCGAGCTCGACGCGCTGCCCGCGCACCTTCACCTGGTCGTCGGTGCGGCCCAGGTAGCGCAGGGCGCCGTCGGGCCGCCAGGCCGCGAGGTCGCCCGTGCGGTACAGCCGGCCGAACGGCGTGCTCACGAACCGCTCGGCGGTCAGCTCGGGCCGGCTCGCGTAGCCGTCGGCGAGCTGGACGCCGCCCAGCCACAGCTCGCCCGTGACGCCGACGGGCACCGGGCCGCCCGCGGCGTCGAGCACGAGGCACGACGTGTTCCAGACGGGGCGACCGATCGGCACCGGCTCCTCGCCCGGCACGGTGTCCCAGACGGTGACGTCGACGGCGGCCTCCGTCGGGCCGTACAGGTTGACGGGGGCGACCCCGAACCACGCGACGCTCCCGGAGACCAGGTCGGCGGTGAGCGCCTCGCCGCTCGTCACGACGGCGCGCACGACGCCGGACCGGAGCCGCTCCCGCGCCGGGCGGTCGGCGAGCAGCGCGCGCAGCATCGACGGCACGAAGTGCACGACGCCCACGCCCTCGCCCACGAGGAGGTCCGCGAGCGCCCGCGGGTCGCGGTGCGCCCCCGGCTCGGCGACGACGACGGTCGCGCCGACCTGGAGCGGCCAGAACAGCTCCCAGACGGACACGTCGAACGAGAGGGGCGTCTTGTGCGCGACCCGCTGCCCCGGCGCGAGGCGCAGGTGGTGCTGCATCCATGCGAGCCGGTTGTCGATCGCGGCGTGCCCGACGACGACGCCCTTCGGCCGGCCCGTCGACCCGGACGTGAACAGCACGTACGCCGGGGTGGTGACGTCGTCGTGCACGGCGTCCTCCACGAGCGGCGCCGCGTCCGGGACCGACCCGCCGTCCACGACGAGCACCGCCGCGGCGTCCCGCAGCATCGTCGCGGCGCGCGCGGCGGGCACGTCGGGGTCGAGCGGGAGGTAGACCGCCCCGCGCAGCGCGATCCCGTGGACCACCGCGAACAGCTCGAGGCTCCGGTCGAGCCGGACCGCGACCACGTCGCCCGGGCCCACCCCGCGGGCCGCGAGGCCGGCCGCGACCCGGCGCGCGGCGTCGAGCAGCTGCCCGTACGTGCGCCGCTCGCCACGGAAGACGAGCGCGGTCGCGTCCGGGGTCGCGCGGGCCTGGTCGAGGAACCGGCGGCCGAGCGTGGCCGCCTCCCGCTGCACCGTCGTGTCGTTGAAGGCGGCGACGACGAGCCGGCGCTCCGCCTCGGGCATCAGGGGCAGGTGCTCGACGTCGTCGTCCGGGCCGGCCGCGGCGCACACGCCCAGCCAGTGCAGCAGCCGGTCCGCGTGCAGCCCGAGCTCGGCCGCGTCGTACAGGGCGGGGTTCGCGTCGATCTCGAGGCGCACGCGCCGGCCGCGCCCCGGCGTCCCCCGCAGCGCGACCGTGAGGTCCTCGACGGGCCCGGCGGTGAGGTTGCGGACCGTGCCCGCGGCGGCGCCGAGCCGCAGCTCGAGGTCGAAGGGGAGCACGTTGACCTGGGTCCCGAAGAGCTGCGCCCCGCTGGTCCGGGCGAGGCGCCGCGCCAGGTCCTCCTGACGCTCGAAGGGGTGGGCACGCAGGGCGTCGAGCTCGCCGCGCGCGGCGGCGAGCGCCGCGGCGAGGGTGCCCGTGCCGGGCACCGTGGCGGGCAGCACGTTCATCGCGGTGCACACGGTGCGGGCGCTCGGCAGCGCACCGGTCCCGGGCAGCGACCGGTTCATGAGCGGCATCCCGACGCGGGCGCTCGGCGTCCCGGTCATCCGCGCCGTGTACGTGCCGACGGCCACGGTGAACAGGTCCGCCCAGGTGGTCCCGAGCCGGCGCGCGGCGGCGACCAGGGCGTGCTGCACCGCGTCGTCGACGTCGACGGCGTGACGAGCGGCGCGGGCCGCCGGCGGTGCGGTGCGCCCCGCGAGCGACGCGGTGCCCGTCATGGCCGCCAGCCGTGCCGCCCAGAAGTCCTCGGACCCCGGCTGCCGCGGGTCCGCCGCGACCAGCTCGGCGAGCGTCACCTCGGGGTCGCGCGGGGCGGCGCCGTCGTACAGGGCGGCGACGCGGCGCAGCAGCTGCTGGGCGCCGTACCCGTCGAGCACGGCGTGGTGGGCGGCGTGGTACCACCACGTCGCGCCGGGCATGACCAGCAGCGCGGAGCGGGCGACGTCACCGGCCACGAGGTCCATCGGCCGGGCCAGGTCGGCGTCCAGCCAGGCGGTCGCCGCGGCCGCGTCGGCGACCTCGACGACCCGGAGGGCGGGCGCCCGAGGGCTCTGGACGCGCTGCTGCGGCCCCTGCGCGGTGAGCCGGAACGCGACGCGGAGCTGCTCGAACTCGCGGTACGCGGCCGCGGTCGCGTACCGCAGCCGCTCCGGGTCCACGGCGCCGTCGAGCTCGACGACCTCCGCCGTCGTGTAGCAGGGGTTCGCGGGGGCGAGCTGGTGGGCGAAGAACAGCCCGCGCTGCGCCGCGGTCAGCGCGAGCCACGCGCCGGCGTGGACGCCGGCGACGGGCGTCGCGGCAGCGAACCCCACGTCGGTGAGTCCGTCGTCAGTGAGTCCGTCGTCAGTGAGCAAGGAGCCGGCCCTGCTCGCGCAGGAACGCGACCGTCGCCCGCTGGGTGAAGGCCGCGAAGTCGACGTCGACGCCGCTGTCGGCCAGCACGTCGAGCAGGTCGAACGCCTGCAGGGAGTTCAGCCCGAGCAGGAACAGGTCGGCGTCGGCGTCCGCGAAGGCGGCGTCGACGCCCGCGGCGGGCAGCAGCGACGCGAGCGCCTCACGCACGACGGCGTCCCAGGCCGCGCCGGGCTCGACGGTCGCCGGGGCGGTCGTCGGGGCGGTCCGCGCGAGCGCCGCGACGACGTCGGCGGCGAGCGTGACGACGCCCGAGCACGACGCGACGTGCTCCAGCGCCAGCCGGTGGCGCGCGGCGTCGAAGTCGGCGACGCCGTCGGCGACGACGAACGGGCGCACCTCGCGCTGGAACGCGTCGAGCGCCGTCGCCGTCACCCCGATGTGGGCGTAGACGCCCACGATCACGAGCTGGTCGCGCCCGGCCGCGGCCAGGTGCTCGGCCAGCGGGCTGAGGGCGAACGCGCTGTACCGGTGCTTGGCGAGCACGATGTCGCCGGGCGCCGGGGCGACCTGCTCGACGATGCCGACGTGCTCGGCGACCGCGCGCATCCCCGGCCCCCAGAGGTCGCCCTGGAGCCCGCGCCGTGCGCCGTCCTGGTCGCCCGTCTGCGCGGTGTAGACGACGGGCACGCCGGCTTCGCGCGCGGCGGCGACGATGCGCGCCGCCGCGTCGAGGGCCCCGACGAGCGCCGGGCAGCCCGGGGCGAACGGCTCGAGGAAGTAGCGCTGGAGGTCGTGCACGAGCACGGCGGTGCGCGCCGGCTCCAGCGCCCAGGGGGCGCGCGAGCGGGGCAGGTCGCCCAGCGGGGCGGCGTAGTCGATGCCAGACGGGATGGCCATGTCTGTTCCTGTTCGGGTGGCGGGGCGGGTCAGGGGGCCGCGGGGGCGGAGGCCGCGGGGGCGGCGAGGCGGTCCGCGAGCAGCGCACGCAGCTCGCGGCGGGAGTTCTTGCCGACGTGCGTCGCGGGCAGCTCGTCGACGACGACGACGGCGTCCGGGATCTTGTACGTCGCCAGGCCCTGTCCTCGCAGGAACCCGGGGAGGTCGGCCGGGGCGTCCCGGCCGGTCTCGGCCTGGACGACGAGCACGATCCGCTCGCCCAGGTACGGGTCGGGCACCCCGACGGCGACGGCGTCGAGCACGCCGGGGTGGGTGAGCGCGAACGCCTCCAGCTCCTCGGTGGCGACCTTCTCCCCGCCGCGGTTGATCTGGTCCTTGAGGCGTCCCGTCACCACAAGGTGACCCGAGGGCAGGCGCCGGACCAGGTCTCCCGTGCGGTAGAACCCGTCGGCGGTGAAGGAGTCGCGGTCGGCGTGCTCGGACCGGTAGTAGCCGCGGATCGTGTACGGGCCGCGCGTCAGGAGCGCGCCCTCGGACCCGTCGGGCACGTCGATGTCGTCGGCGTCGACCACCCGCACCTCGTCGTCGGGCGAGATCGGCCGGCCCTGCGTGGTCTCGACCACGAGGTCGGGGTCGTCGGCGCGCGTGTAGCTGACCAGGCCCTCGGCCATGCCGAACACCTGCTGGAGCCGGGCGCCCAGCACCGAGCGGACCTCGGGCGCGACCGTGTCGGCGAGGCGTGCCCCGCCCACCTGGACGTCGGTGAGCGAGCCCAGGTCCGGCCTGCGGCGGCGGGCCGCGGAGATCCACGCGTGCGCGAGCGGCGGCACCAGCGCGACCGTCGTGACGCGCTCGGCGGCGACGTGCCGGAACGCGGTGCGCGGGCTCGGGTCGCGGGCGAGGACGACACGCCCGCCGCGGTCCAGCACCCCGAGGACGCCCGGCGAGCTCATCGGGAAGTTGTGCGCCACCGGCAGCACCACCAGCATGACCGTCGCGGCGGTGACGCCGCAGATGTCCGCGCTCGCGCGCACCGAGTACAGGTAGTCGGCGTGCGTGCGCGGGATGAGCTTGGACACCCCCGTCGTGCCGCCCGACAGCTGGAGGAACGCCACCTGCCCGGCGTCGGCGTCCGGCACCGGCAGCACGGACGGCGCTGCCTGGGTCAGGTCCCAGGCCGTGACGTCGACGAGTCGCGGCGGGACGACGCCGCGCTCCGTGAGCCGGCCGGCGACAGCGGCGTGCAGCGCGGCGTGGTCGACGCCGTCGGCGCCGGCCGCGACGACGAGCGCCGCGGCGTCGGCGAGCGCGCAGAACTGCGTGAGCTCGACCTCCCGGTGGCTGGGCAGCGCGAACACCGGCACCGCCCCGTACCGCAGCAGCCCGAGGACCGTGGCGAGGAACTCCACGACGTTGGGCAGCGCGACGACGACCCGGTCCCCCGGCGCGACGCCGAGGTCGCGGAAGCGTGCCGCGGCCGCGCGGGCCTGGTCGCCGAGGTCGGCGTAGGTCCACCGCCGCTCGACCCCCCGCGCGTCCTGCCCGACGACGGCGACGCGCGCCGCGAACCGGGCCGTGCGGTCCTCGACGAACACGGCGAAGGTCTCGTCCGTCCAGTACCCGAGGTCGCGGTAGCGCGCACGGGCCTCCGCGGGCCAGCCGCGCACGGGAGCGAGCGGCGACCGCGGAGCGAGCGGCGACCGCGGAGCGAGCGGCGACCGCGGAGCGAGCGGGGTCACGGCCCGACCGCCGTCATCATCGTCGCGAGCTTCGCGCCGGTCTCCCGGACCTCGGCGGCCGGGTCGGAGCCGGCCACGATCCCGGCACCGGCGAAGAGCCGCAGCGTGGGCCCGTCGAGCACGCCCGCGCGGATCGTGACGGCGAACTCGCCGTCGCCGGCGGCGTCCACCCATCCGACCGCCCCGGCGAGCGGGCCGCGCGGGCCCGGCTCGAGCGCCGCGATGGCGTCGAGCGCGGCCGTGGTCGGCACCCCGCCGACGGCAGGGGTCGGGTGCAGCAGCAGCGCCAGGTGCAGGGCGGACCACCCGGTGGTACCGGGGGCGAGCCGCGCCCGGACGGGGGTGCCCAGGTGGTGCAGCGTGTCCGTCGAGACGACGACGGGGCGGGCGGGCACGTCGACCTCGACGCACACCGGCGCGAGGGCGGCGGTGATCGCGTCGACGACGAACGCGTGCTCGGCCAGGTCCTTCGCCGACCGCCCGAGCCCGGCCGCACGCCGGGCGTCCTCGCGCTCGTCGGCGGACCGCGGCACGGAGCCGGCGAGCGGGAAGCACGTGACGACGTCGCCCGTGCGCCGCACGAGCAGCTCAGGGCTCGCCCCGAGGAGCACGGGACCGGCCGCGTCGGCCGTCAGCGGGACGCCGAACACGTAGCGGCCGGGACGCCGGTCGAGCAGCCGCGCGACGACCGCGCGAGGGTCCAGGGGCGGGTCGCTCACGACGTCCACCCAGCGGCCCAGCACGACCTTGCGCAGGTCCCCGGCCGCGATGAGGCCGAGCGCGGCCGTGACGCGGGCGGCGTACGCGGCCTCCGAGGGCTCCGGCGTCGCGGCGTGCGCGGACGGGGCCGGCGGTGGGACGTCGGCGACGTCCGCGGAGTCGGCTTCCGGGCGCACCCGGTGGGCGACGGCCGTGCCGCCGTGCTCGAACGGCAGGGCGACGACCGCCCTCTCTCCCGCGCCTAGCGAGGCCGTCACCTCGTCGGCCCAGCGGCGGTCGGCGAACGTCGTGGTCGTGGTGGCGACCACCAGCCCGGCGGCGACGGCGTCCGCGCCGGCGAAGGTCGCACGGTGCGCGGTGGCCGGGTCGGTCGCGAGGACGTCGCGGGGCTCGGTCACGGCGGTCACAGGGACGCACCCCCGTCGACGTAGACCTGCTGCAGGGTCACGTGGCGGGCGTCGTCCGACAGCAGGAAGCACACCAGGGCGGCGACGTCCTCCGGGGCGCCGAGCCGGCCGAGCGGGATGCCGACGCGGAACCGCGCCGGGTCGCCGCCGATCGCGGCGGCGGCCCCGGTCTCGGCGTCCGGCCACAGGTCGCGCTGCATCGCGGTGTCCGTGGAGCCGGGCTCGACGACGTTGCAGCGAATCCCCCGGGCGGCGAGCTCGAGCCCGGCGCAGCGGGTCAGCGCGGAGGTCGCGGCCTTGGACGCGGCGTACGCGATCATCCCCGCCCGGGGCACGCGCGCCGCGTTGGAGCTGACGACGACGACGGAGCCGCCGTCGCGCATCGCGGTGGTGCCGTGCCGCAGCACGTGGAGCACGCCGCTGGTGTTGACGGCGAGGTGGCGGTGCCAGGACTCGTCGGTGACCTCGGTGAGCCCGCCCGGCTCGAGGACGCCCGCCGCGGACGCGATCCCGTCGAGCGGGCCGAGCGCCGCGACCGCCGCGGTCACGGCGTCGCCGACGGCGCCGGGGTCCGCGACGTCCGCGGTGAGCGCGAGCGCATGGCGCGCCCCTGCCGCCACGGCCTGCTCCGCCGTCGACGCGAGGCCCGCGACGTCCCGGTCGAGCAGCGCGAGCGCCGCTCCCGCGGCGGCCAGCCGCAGGGCCGTCGCCCGCCCGATCCCCGACGCCGCCCCCGTCACCAGCACGGTCCCCGCCGTCCCGCCTGTCCTGCCACCTGCCACGTCCATCGACCTCTCCCCGTCGTCTGCGGCGTCCGTCCCGACGCCTGTCGTCCCCTGCACGTGTCGTCCCGCGCCCGTCCGGGGCGCGGCAAGGGGGCGGTGCGGCGCGCCGCACCGCCCCCTTCCGGCGTCAGCTCAGCGTGAGCGTCAGCACTGCCGCGTAGCCGCCCGGCGTGACCGTCGTCGGTGCCCGGAGCGTGAGCCCGGCGGCGACCTTGGCCGTGCCCCGGCCCGTGCCGGCCGCGGCCGACGCGAGCGGCGACGTGACGTCCAGCCCGGTCGCCTTCGCGGCGCCGGCCGCGACCACCTGGCCGGGGCTCGCGGAGAGCACCGACGGCGTCCAGCCGAGCGCCGAGCCAGGGAACGTCGCCGCGCCGGACGTGAAGTCCGAGACCTGGCCGACGAGGTTCCAGCCGACGTCGGCCGTGCGGACGTCCGCGACCGTGACGGTCGGGAGCGTGCCGTCCGCGACGAAGGCCTCGGCCGTGGCGTCGAGCTCGGCGGTGCCGAGGTCGGCCGTGGCGCCGCCGACCGAGAGCGTCAGCCCGCCCGCGGCCGGGATCTCGACGAGCACCTCGACAGCGGAGCTGCCGCCTTCCTCCCCGGGCTGGCCCGGCTCCCCTGGGCCCGCGTCGCCGGCGCTGATCTTCCACACCTTGTTGCCCGTCGCCTTGTCGACGACGTAGGCGTTGCCGAGGCCGTCGACGCTCACGTGGTTGGCGCGCGCGATCGGCAGGTTGGCCACCTTGGTGCCGTCCGCCTCCAGCACGGTCACCGTGGTACCGCCGAAGTTGGTGACGTAGACGAGGTGGTGCACCGGGTCGAAGGCGGTGTTGAGCGCGCCCGCCCCCGTGGGGATCTCGGCGAGCGTCGCGCCCGTGGTGGCGTCGGCGATGACGACGTCGTCGCTGTTCTGGCTGGCGATCCAGAGGCGGTTCGCGGCGGCGTCGTACGCGATGCCGGACGCGCCGCGACCACCCACGTCGATGCCCTCGACCGTCAGGAACGACGTCTGAAGCGTCGTCGTGTCGACCTTGACGACCTTGTTGCTCGACAGGCTCGGCGAGACCAGCACGCCGTCGCTCAGCGCGAGCGACATGGGGCTGTACTCGGCGCGGGGGCCGGTCGGGATGTCGGTGATCTTCTCGTACGGGGTGCCGTCGCCGTCGTTGTCGCCGCCCTCGAACACGGCGATGGAGCCGTCGCCCGTGGTGCCCTCGCTGGCCGAGCTGACGAAGACGCGGTCGGACCTCGGGTCGTAGACGACGTCGCGCGAGTGCGTGACGGTGCCGGCGGGGTGCTGCTTGAGCAGCGTGAGGTCGGCGGCCGAGTAGACGGCGACGGCGTTGGTGCGGGTGTTGGTCACCCACACGGTGCCGTGGACGTCGTCGACGCCGATGCCGTAGGGCGCGAGGCCGGCGGCACCGCTCGGGTCGGTGACGTCCTTCGGGTGGACCGAGCCGAGGACGGCGAGCGTGTCCGGGTCGACCTTGTACAGGTAGCCGTCCTCGGCGGCGCCGGTCCCGGCGGCCGCGGTGGCGAACAGGGCGTCCTCCGCGGCGCTGTAGGCCGACTGGTAGAGGCCCTGGGCGATGCCGTCGCCGTTCGACGTCAGCGTGAAGCGGTCCTCGCCGCCGACCGGCGACGAGTCCGGCGAGATCTTCTGGCCGGGCAGGTCGAAGGTGCCGGCCGGGTTGGCGAGCGTCACCGCGACGGGGTGGGTGCCGAGCGCGGCGTCCGCGGCGATCGAGTACGCGACCGTCGTCGCGCCCGCGGTGTCGGCGGCGGCAGGCAGGCCCGTGAAGGCGACGTCGGCGCCTTCGAACGCGACCGACGCGACCGTGGAGCCGGCGGGCAGGTTCTTCAGGGTCAGCGAGCCCGAGGCGCCCTGCGCGAGGGCCGAGAAGGTGGCGGCGGGGGCGGTCGTGACCGCGCGCGTGATCGTGCCCGACGTCGGCCCGGTGAGGGTCACCGTGTGGGCGCCCGCGCGCAGCGTGCCCGGGGCGAACACGAGCGTCGAGCCGGTCAGCGCGCCCGTGGCCGAGGCGGTGCCGCCCGCGGTCCACGCCTTGTCGGCGCCGTCGACCGTCGCCGTCAGAGCCTCGCCCGCGGCGAAGGTGCCGGCCGCGGCGGCGACGCTGAGCGTGACCTGGTCGGCGGGGGCGCCGCGGCCGCCGGCCGAGGCGTTGACGGTCACGGTGTCCGCGGTGACCGTGAACGTCACGTACACGGAGCGGGGGGTGTCGCCGCCGGGCTTCATCGAGCCCGACAGCAGCTGGAGGTGGTGGGTGCTGCCGGGCGCCCACGCCGCGGCGAGCGCCGGGCTGGTGGTGGCGGGCGTCGGGAACGGGACGTCGACGCTGAAGCCGCCGTCCGCGTCGGCCTGGATGCCGGTCCAGATGGCGGCCGTCGACGAGCCCGCGCCCGGGAAGGTGTAGCGGCCCGCGGCGGGCTCGACGGTCAGGACGTCGGCCTCGACGCCGCCCGCGGCGCCGAGCTTCACGGCGATCCACGAGCCGGCGCCGTCCGGGGCGGTCCAGCCCGAGCCCTCGAGGTGGATCGCGTCGCCCACGGTGACGTTGTCGGCGACCGACACGGTCGCCGAGCCGCCCGCACCGGTGAGCCAGGTGCCCTGGTCGGCGAACGCGGGCGCCGCGGTGGTCAGGGCCGCCAGGCCCAGGATCGCCGCGAGCGCCCCCGCACCCACGCGAGCCGTCCGTCTCTGGACGGTGGTTGTCATCCGAGTCCCCTTGCTTTGAAAGGTTAGCCTTACCTTGGTCGGATGAAATGTAGGCAAGACTTGTCCGTTTGTGCAACGGTGCCGTACGTCACACCGCGTCAGCGCGGGCCGGAGCGTGCGCGGCCGGTCCCCAGCAGCCACGCGAGGTACACCCCGCCGACCAGCCCCGTGACCACCCCGACCGGCAGGACCACGGGCGCGAGCGCCCGCTGGGCGACGACGTCGGACGTCACGAGCAGCAGCGCCCCCAGGGCCGCCGCGGCCCCCGCTCCCGCCCCGGACCCGCGCGTCAGGCGGCGGGCGAGCTGCGGCGCCGCGAGCGCGACGAACCCCACCGGGCCGGCCGCAGCCGTGCCGGCCGCGGCCAGCGCGATCCCCACGACCACCGCGCCCAGGCGCGCCCGGGGCACGTCGACGCCGAGCGCGGCGGCCAGGTCGTCGCCGAGGTCGAGCAGCGCGAGCGTCCGCTGGGCGGCCAGCGCGACGGGCAGGAGGACGCCCACGGCGACGAGCAGCGGCACGGCGGTCTCCCAGCCCCGGGCGTCGAGGCTGCCGACCAGCCACGTCTGCGCGGCGGTGGCGTCCCCGAGCGAGGCGCGCGTCAGCAGGTAGCCGTTGGCCGAGGTGAGGACCGCCGCGGTGCCGATGCCGACGAGGACGAACCGGTGCCCCGTCGTCGTGCCCCCGGACGACGAGAGCGCGAGCACCGCCAGCGCGCACGCCAGGCCGCCCGCCAGCGCACCGCCGGCGACGGCGGCCGTGCCGCCGCCCAGCACGACGATCGCGACGAGGGCGCCGGTCGCGGAGCCCGCCGTGAAGCCGACGACGTCCGGGCTGCCGAGCGGGTTGCGGGTCAAGGACTGGAACAGCGCCCCGGAGGCGCCGAGGGCGGCCCCGACGACGGCACCGGTGACGAGGCGCGGCAGCCGCAGCCCGACGACGACGAGCTGCGTGCGCTGGTCGCCGCCGCCGAGCAGCGCGGCCAGCACCTCGGCCGGCGACGTCGGGACGTCGCCCACGACGAGGCCGAAGAGCACGACGCCCAGCAGCGCTCCGAGCACCGACGCCGTGACGACGGCGGTCCGGGCGCGTCGCCGTGCCGCGAGCCGGGCCGCCAGCCCCGCCACGGGCGGGACCGCGCTCATGCGGGGCTCCTGCGCGGCGAGACCTGTGCGCCCCGCGGGCGCCTCGGCCACGGTCCACGCCGTCGTCGCCCCGGCCGCCGTCGCACGAGATGGACGAACACGGGCCCGCCGACCGCGGCGACGACGATGCCGACCTCGAGCTCGCCCGGCCGTGCGACGACGCGGCCGACGAGGTCGGCGGCGAGCACGAGCACTCCCCGCCGAGCGCGGAGAGAGCGGTGACCCAGCGTTGGGAGGACGGCGCCCACCGGCGCACCACGTGGGGGACGGTGAGCCCGACGAACCCGATCGGTCCGGCGGCGGCGGTCGCCGCGCCGCACACGAGCATGATCGCGAGGACGCCGAGCGCGTGCACCAGCCGCAGGTGCACGCCGAGGGCCTGCGCGACGTCGTCGCCGAGCGCGAGCGAGTCGAGCGCGCGCCCGAGCCCGACGGCGAGGAGCAGCCCGACGGCGACGAACGGGGCCACGCCGCTCAGCACGGCGGACCCGCGCCCCTCGAGCGACCCGACCGCCCAGAAGCGGAACGAGTCGAAGGCGGCGGGGAACGACAGCACCAGCCCCTGGGTGGCCGCGACGAGCGCCGCGCTGATCGCGGTGCCCGCGAGCACGGTGCTCGTGGGGCTTCCCGGGTCGGACCCGCGCCGCGCCAGCGCCTGCACCAGCACGGAGGCCACCATCGCCCCGGCCATCGCCCACGCGACGGTGTCGACGACGGTGGTCGCGAGGGACAGCGCGAGGCCGACGGCGACGAAGACGGCCGCGCCCGCGTTGACGCCGAGCAGCCCGGGGTCGGCCAGCGGGTTGCGCGTGAGGGCCTGCATGAGAGCGCCCGCGGCACCGAGCGCGAGCCCGACCACGACGGCGAGGAGCGTCCGCGGCAGCCGCAGCTCCCAGACGAGGGCGTGCTCGGCCGTCCCGCCGCGCAGCGCGTCGAGCACGTCCGCGACGGGGACGGGCCGCGAGCCGACCAGCAGGCCGAGCGCCATGAGCACCAGGAGCGCGGCGACCAGCCCGGCCGCGGCGAGGACCGCACGGCCCGTGCGACGGGCCGTCGGCACGGCGCTCACCCGCCCACCGCCCGCCCTGCCGGTCCGGCCTCTGCCAGCTCCGCCTCGACCACCAGGCGGTTCGTGCTCCCGCCCAGCGAGTAGTCGCACGTGACGAGGGTGAGCTGCGACGTCGTCGGGACGGCCTGCGGCCGGTCGCGGACGGGCAGCAGCACCGACACGGCCGCGGGCGGGACGACGCGCGTCCCCGTCACCGTGTACGTCCAGGTGCCCTGCGGGGTCTCGAAGCGGATCTCGTCGCCCGCGACGAGCTCGTGCAGGTCGACGAACGGGGCGCCGGCGCCGGAGCGCGCGTTGTGCCCGGCGACGACGACGTTGCCGACCTGCCCCGGCAGGGCGGTCCCCGGGTAGTGCCCGGGACCGCGGCGGAGCTGCTCGGGCACGACCCCTTCGACGACGGCGAGCTGCAGGCCGTCGAGCGCGGGGATCCGCAGCACCCCGACGAGGTCGCCCGTCACGGGCTCGGCAGGAGCGGCAGGGGTCTCGTCGGACGTGAGGGCCGGGGCGAACCCGGCGAGCAGCGCGGCCTGCGCCCGCTCGGCGCGGCTGTGCTCGAGCCACCGCGTCAGCCCCCAGTGCCCGGCGACGACGAGCGCGCCGACGAGCGCCGTGACGGCCACGGCGCGCAGCACCCGCCGGCGCAGCAGCAGCCAGGCCGCGAGGAACAGCACGACGGCCGCGGGGACCACCGGCCAGGACTCCACCTCGGCGACGAACACCGACCCGTGGTCGGCCGGGTCGAGCTCGCCGTGCAGCACGTACGCGCCCGCGAGCGGCGCGGGGACGCGCACGACGAGCTCGCGGGTGAGCGCGTCGCCCGGGTCGACCGCGGCGACGTCGAGCCGCCCGACCACCTCGCCGCCCAGGGAGTCGCGCCCCGCGACGACGTCGACCGTGCGTGCCGTCGACGCGAGGTCCCCGGCGTTCTGCACCGTGACGGCGACGCGGTAGTCCGCGGGACCCCCGAGCGCCGCGACCACCGCACCGCGCCAGCCGCCCACCCGCTCCGCGGCCGCAGCGACCACGAGCCGCGAGGTCGGCACCACGGTCATCGGCCGGGGCGCGACGGCGCCGGTCGCGACGTCGGGGACCACGACGGGCAGCGTCGCGGTCACCTGCCCGGTCAGGGTCGTGGCCCGCACCACGCACGGGCACGACGACGGCGGGGCCACGCCCAGCAGCGTCCCGGTCCCGGTCCCGTCCTCGCCGACGACGACCACCGTCGACTGCGCGGTCGCGCAGTCCGCGGACCCGGCGGCGGCCCCCGCCCCGCATAACGCCACCGAGACCACGCCGGCCGGCCAGCCGGCGAGCGTGACGTCGACCGGCTGCCCGACGCGCACCTCGGTCACGGCGACCTGCACGGTGGGGGCCGGGGTGGCCGGGGCCGGGACGGGCGGGTCGGCGGCGCTCGCGGCGCGACCCCCGCCGCGAGGCCGACGACGACGAGCACCGCGGTGAGGGCTGCGCGCCGGCGCACGGTCATGCCCGGTCACCGGAGGGCGCGTCCGCCGCCGCCGGCTCACCACCCGACGTCTCCGCCGTGTCACCACCCGACGCCGCCGCCGCGAGCCGCTCCTGCAGCTCCGCGACCTGCCGTGCCGTCGCGCGGCGCCGTCGCACCGCCCGCACCACGAGCCACCCGAGGGCGGCGAGCAGCGCGAGCGCCAGGAGCGCGACCCACGGGAACGCGTGCAGCGTCGCGGTGAACGGCACGGCCGTGACGGCGGCCACGCGGCCGGTCGCGTCGACCGGCTGGAGCGAGCCGGTGAGCGTCAGCAGCACGGCGGCCGGCACGCCGTGCAGGGTCGCGGTCTGCTCGACGGCGCTCCCGGGCAGCAGCTCGGGCAGCGCGGGCCCGGCGGCGTCCGCCGCGCCCCAGCCGAGGACGCCGTCGACGGCGACGTGCTGGGTGCCGGTCAGGCGCAGGTTCCCGGTGTTTGTCACCGTCCACGTCACCTCGACGTCGCCGTCGAACGGGTTCCAGAAGCTGCCCGTGCGGTGTGCGCGCACGTCGCCCACCTGGAGGCGCGGCACCAGGTCGCCGGTCACGGAGAGGTAGGTGCGGGCGGCGACGCGCGCGTCGACGACCACCTGCTCCCCGGTGCCCGTGGTGCGCACGCTCGGCAGCGAGGTGACGATGCCGCCCACGTGGTCGCCCGGGGTGGCGTTCGCGGGGATCGTGATGTGGAACGGGACGTCGACGCGCGACCGGGCGGGGAGCGTCAGCGTCCCGTCGGGCGCCACGTCCGGGGAGTCGAACGTGGTCCAGGCGCCGACGTCCTGGGGTTCCTGCGCGCTGGCGAGCAGGTCGAAGTCGCCGCTCGCCGCGGTGCGGGCGTCAGTGGCGAAGACCCGCAGGGTGATCTCCTGCGTCGAGAGGTTCGTGATGCCGACGACGTCGGAGACCACGGCCCCCGGGGCCGCCTCGAGCACGAAGTAGGGCCGCTGGCCGGGTCCTCCTTGCCCGGAGGGCGCCACCTGCCACGTCGTGGGCGCGGGTTCGGCGGCGGGGGTGTCGTCGGCGACGGCGGGTGCCGCGAGGGCCAGGAGCGCCGCGGCCACGGCGAAGGTGGGCGCGAGGGTGCGGCGGACGATCGTGCGCAAGGGGTGCTCCTGGTCGGTTCTCACGGTGGGTCTCACCGCGGGTCTCGCGGTGGCGGACGATGAGCATGGTCCGCTGAAGGTGAGGTTAGGCTAACCAACGTGTCCAACCCTCATCGCCGCCGTCTCACCGCGGGGAGCCGCCGCGTCGCCGCCGCCCTCGTCGCCGTCGTCGCCCTCCTCACGGCCTGCTCCCCGGCACCGGGGGCGTCGTCCTCGGCGCCGACGCGGACCGTGACCGACGCCCGGGGCCGGGAGGTCGACATCCCCGTCGCCCCCGCCCGGGTGGTCACGCTGAGCGAGCCCACCACGGACGCCGCGTTCGCCATCGGCGTGGTGCCCGTCGGGGCCACGGCGGCGCGCGGGCAGGCGGCCCGGCTCGCGGGCTACCTGCCCGCGGAGGCGGCGGACGTCACGGTCGTCGGCAGCCTCGGCTCGCCGCAGCTCGAGCAGCTCGTGGCGCTCGGCCCTGACCTCATCCTCACCGACGGCACCGCCGTCAACGACGACGTCCTCCTCGGCAAGCTGCAGGCCATCGCGCCCACCCTCTGGGTCGGCGAGGCCGGCAACACCGACTGGCAGGCCGGGCTGCGCGCCGTCGGCGACGCCCTCGGCAAGGCCGACGCCGCGACGGCGTTCGTCACGAGCTACGACGCCGAGGCCGCCCGGGTCCGCGACGGGCTCGGCGCGAACGCCGGCGCGCGGGTGTCGATCGTGCGCTGGGGACTGTCCACCGGCGCGTTCCTGCCGCAGAGCACCTTCCCCGCGAAGATCCTCGCCGACCTCGGGCTGACCCGCCCGGCCGGCCAGGACGTCGCGGGCAACGGCCACTCCGAGCAGGTCAGCGCCGAGAACGTCGGCGTGCTCGACGGCGACTGGATGTTCTTCTGCACCCTCGGCGGCGCGGCCGGACCCGAGACGGCCGCCGACGGCGGCGGGGCCACCGGCGTCGCCGCGAGCGAGGCCGCCCTGGCCACGGCCGCCGCACGGGCGGTCGGCTTCACCGACCTCACGGCCTACCGGTCCGGGCGCGTCGTGCCCGTCGACGGCAGCGCCTGGGGCAGCGCCGGCGGGCCGCTGGCCGCCTGGCAGATCCTCACCGACGTCGACGACAACCTCGTCGGCTGACCACCCCACCCCTGGAGCTCTTCGTGAAGACCCTTCGTGCCCGTCGCGCCGTCGGCGCGCTCGCCCTCGCCGCGGCCACCGTCCTCGCCGGCGCCGTCGCCGGCCCGCAGCACGCCGCGCAGGCGGCCGAGTGCACCACGCCCCGCGCCGACAGCCCGTCCGGGGCCACGCTCACGGTGACCTCGGGCGTCGTCGCGCCCGGCGGGACCGTCGCCGTGACCGGGACCGGGTTCGAGCGCACCGACACCGACGGCCTCGGCCAGACGCTCGCGTTCAAGCTCAACGACCAGCTCCAGTGGTCCACGACGCTCAAGGCCGACGACGACGGCGCGGTCTCCGGCACGCTCAGCCTCGCCGACCTGCCCGCCGACGACGTGGCCACGGTCGTGGACGCCGCGTGCGGCAAGGCGTGGGTCCGCGTCCTCGTGGGCTCGAGCGCCCCGGGGACATGGCGCCGAACCGCTCCGTGCACGCCATGTTCGAGATCGCGGCCGCGGCCGCGGCGGACCCGACGCCTGGCCCGACGCCGACGGCGGCGCCCACGAGCGGCGGCACGAGCGGCGGCACGACGAGCGCCGCGGCCGCGGCGGGCGGGCAGCTCCCCCAGACCGGCATCGAGGACGCCCCGGCGGTCGCGTGGGTCGCCGGGCTGCTCGCCGTCGCCGCCCTGGCGTTCGCCGCGGACCGCGGGCTCCGCCGCCGAGCGGGCCGGGCGCGCGCCTGACCCGGGTCGCCGGGCCCGGCGTCAGCGGCCGGGGCCGGCGATCTCCAGGTCGTCCGCGACGTGCTGGGCCATGAGGAGCGCCGCGCGCTCGGCGTCGCCGGCCTCGATGGCGGCGAGGATCTGGCCGTGGTCGTGGCGGCGGCTCTCCTCGCCCGAGGCGTAGATCACCACGCCCAGGCTGATGACCTTCCGCAGGGCGGCGAGCACACCCGCGTAGGCGTCGGGCAGCAGGCGCGTGCCCGTGGCCTCGAAGACGAGCGCGTGGAACTCCTGCGGCGTCCGGCCCTGCTCTCGCTCGGCGGGCGCCCCTGCGCCGAGCCGGTCGTTCGCCTCGTGCGCCGCCCGGAGCCGCGCGACGTGGTCGTCGGTGCGGTGCCGCGCGGCGAGGCGGGCCGCCTCGACCTCGAGACCCCGGCGGTAGGCGAGCACCTCGGCGAGCTCGTAGTCGTGGACGGACTCGGCGAGCACCGCAGCCACGGGCGTGCGGGCGCGCACGTAGGTGCCGCGTCCCGGCAGCGTCTCGAGCATCCCCATGCTCGCGAGCGACCGGACGGCCTCACGGACCGTCATCTTGCCGACGCCGAGGAGCTCCATGAGCTCGGTCTCGACCGGGATGCGGGAGCCGACGGGCCACTCCCCCGACGTGATGCGCCGTCGCAGGTACGCGAACGCGCGACGGGCACGGTCAGATCCGGACGAGGTGTTCATCGCGGCCGATTCTGGCACACGCCCTCCGCGGGGCGCGGGGACACGCGCCTCAGTCGTCCCCGAGGTCGACGGCGTGGTGGTCGAGGCCCGCCTCGCCGCGCTTCCAGTAGCCGTCCACGTGGACCTGCGCCCTCGGCAGGCCGAGCTCGTGGCGCAGGTACTGGCGCACGGGCCGCATCGCGGTGGCCTCGCCGGCCGCGAAGGCGAACCAGTCGTCGTCCTGCGGCGGCGTCCAGGCCCGCAGCGCGCGCTCGAGCCGGTCCGCCTCCGGGTGCGCGCCGCGGTGCACCCAGACGATCTCGACGCCCTCGCGCGACGCGATCCGCTGCTCCTCGGCCGCGTCCTCGACCTCGAGGATCGCGGTGGCCCGCGCGCCGTCCGGCAGCTCCTCCAGCAGGCGGGAGATCGCGGGCAGGGCCGTGGCGTCGCCGACGGCGAGGTAGCAGGGGTAGCCGTGCGGGAAGAGCACGTTGCCGCGCGGGCCGAGCACCCCGAGGCCGTCCCCGGGCCGCGCGGACGAGGCCCATCGGCTCGCGACGCCGTGCCCGTGGAGCACGAGGTCGAGCGTGAGCTCGCGGGCCTCGGCGTCCCAGGCCCGCACGGTGTAGTCCCGCACGGCCGGGCGGGTCCCGTCCGGGTTCCGCAGCCCGCCGGGGCCCGGCTGGGGCAGCAGGAGCTCGCCGGTCGCCGGGTCCGGGAACACGACCTTGACGTGGTCGGTCGGCGCGAGGTCCGCCCACGGGAAGCCCGCGTCGAGGTCGGCGCCGCCCAGCACGACCCGGCGGTAGCGCGGCGTCACGTCCTCGACGCGCACGACGTGCAGGACGCGGCGTCCCAGCGTGCCGACGGGACGACGCACGACGGCGCGCGCGTCACGGTCCAGGGCAGGTGTGGTGGTCACCGCGCGAGCCTAGCCCACAACACCGGATCGAAGTTAGGAAAGCCTTCCCTATAGCCTGCACCGCATGGTCTCCCCGTTCGCGACCCCGCCCGCCGGGGCGTCCGCCCGCGCGCTCTCGATCCCGCCGCACGTCGCACGCCCCGCCGCGGTCCCCCACGGCCGGTCCGCGCGCGTCGAGGCGCTGCGGGCCGCCCTGGCGGCCGGCGCCGGCAGGGACGCCGTCGAGGCCTTCTGGGCGGAGGTCACGGAGCGCGGCACGCCGCTCGTCGAGGGCACGGGACCCGTCCGGGACTACACGTTCGTGCACCGCGGCGCCGCGCGGCGGGTCGCCGTCGTGGTCAACAAACTCGTCGACGACACGACCTTCACCGAGGCGCTGCTCGAGCCCGTCGCGGGCACCGACGTCTGGGCCCTGACGCTGCGCCTGGGGGCCGGCTGGCGCGGCAGCTACACGCTCGCGGTCGACGACGGCGGCGCCCCGTCGGTCACGGCGTCCGCGCAGGCCGTCCTCGAGCAGCGACGGGCACGGTCGCGCGCGGTCACGGAGCCCGAGCGGCACGCCGCCGTCGACGCGTGGTACGACCTGCTCCTCCACACCCGGCCCGACCCGCACGCACGGGAGCGCGGGCGGCAGGGTTCGGTCGCGTCCGGACCCGAGGCGCCGCGGCCGGTGCCGCTGCTGCCGGCACCGCGCGCCGGGCGGCTCGTGCCCGTCCGCGGCGGACCGCGGCCGGCGTGGTGGCACGTGCCCGCGGTCGAGCCAGGCCCGGACGGCTGGGACGTCCTGGTGCTGCTCGACGGTGAGCAGCGGGTCGCCGGCGAGACGGCGACCCTCGACGCGTGGTCCGCCTCGGGCGTCCTGCCGCCCACGGCCACGCTGCTGCTGGGCCACGGCCCCCTGGAGGACCGCGTCGCGGACCTCACCTGCAACCCGCGCCTGGTCGCCGACGTCCTGCGGCTGGTCGACGACGCCCCCGGCACGCTCGGCGCCCCCGTGACCCGCAACCCGAGGCGCACGACCATCGCCGGGCAGTCGCTCGGCGGGCTCACGGCCCTCTACGCCCAGTGCCTCGCGCCGGACCGGTTCGGCGTCTCCGTGTGCCAGTCCGGGTCGCTGTGGTGGCCCAACCCCGCCGGGGGCGAGCCGGCCGAGTGGCTCACGCGCACGATCGCCCGCTCCGGCGTCCGGCTGGGGCGGGTCCACCTCGAGGTGGGGCGTGGCGAGTGGGTGCTGCTCGAGCCGACGCGCCGCCTGCGGGCGGTCCTGGCCGACCGGTGCGAGGCCCTCCGCTACGAGGAGTACGACGGCGGCCACGACGCGGCCTGCTGGGAGACCAGCCTGCCCCACGCGCTACGTCGTGTCACGGCGGCGCGGTGATCTGCCGCACCCATGGCGACAAGTAATAGGAAAGGATCGCGTGCCGTTACTCGCATTGTCGGGATTGTCAGCGCCACCCAGGTGCAGTGCGGCATTTCCTCGCTATTCTCGGTGCTATCAGCGACACGCGGTACGCCGCTGAGCCCGATCCGGAGAGAGACCCGAGGAGCGACGCTCATGAGCACCCTGATGGACATGCCCACGGTCACCGAGTGCTCGGTGGACGGCTGCGGCTTCAACCACGACCACGGCTGCCACGCGGGCGCCGTCACCATCGCCGGCCACACGGGCGACGCCTCGTGCGCCACGTTCATCCCGCTCAGCACGAAGGGCGGCCTCGAGAAGGTCCTCGCCCACGTCGGCGCCTGCCAGCGGATGGAGTGCGCGTACAACGACCACCTCGAGTGCGGCGCGAGCGAGATCCGCGTGGGCGCGGGTCAGGACAGCCCCCAGCACCCGGACTGCCTCACCTTCACCGCGAAGGCCTGAGGACCCGCCGCCAGGCTCCCCCGGCGCGGCCTCGTCCGTGGTGCGCACGCCGCGGACGAGTCCACGCTGCGAACCACACAGGGTGACGAAATTGGTTCACCCATGATGCAGAATGCGAGGACGCGCTCGCCTTGCGGCAGGGTGCGACACCCGCCCGGAGCACGACAAGGACCTCTCCTAGAATGGGTGCCAGGCCCATTCTCCCGAGAGGAGCGCACGATGTCCGGACCAGCACCTTTTGAGTTCGCCAGGATGCACAGCCCCATTCTCAGCGGCGGAGAGTTCGCCGTGGACAGCATCGGCTCCGGCCTGGCTCACGCGTCGATCGAGAACGCCGCCAACGAGTCAGCCACGATCGCGCGGGTCCTGCGGGTGGCCATGGCCGTCCTCGCCCTCGCGGCGGTCGCGCTGATCCTCGTCATGCCGATGGTCGTCCGCTGACGACGCCGCCGGGGCGCGCGGTCCCGGCGGCGGCCCGTCCCACGTCCACACCGGCATCGGGAGGTCGGCGGGGATCGACTCCACGGTCTCGTACTCGTGGTTGAGCACCTGCGTCGCCCACGTGAACCAGAGCGTGAGCGTGGCGCGGAGGGCGTCGTCGTCCGGGACCGCGGCGTCGTCGAGCGCGAGCTCGAAGCACGCGACCGCCCGGGCGTCCATCTCGTCGTGCGGGCCGTTGCCCGAGTGCACCGCCACGACCGACGCGTGCGCCCCCGTCGAGCCCGTGAACGTCGCCGGGCCGCCGAGCTGCTCGGCCCAGTACGCGGCCAGCCGCTCGTCGTGCCGCGGGTGGACCGGCCGGTGGAACGCGTGCGCCACGACGGGGTCGGCCAGCACGCGCGCGTGCCAGGCCCGGGCGAGCGCGAGCACCACGGGCATGCCGCCCATCGCGTCGTAGACCGTCCGCGCCATGCGTCCAACGTCGCACGCCGTCGACGCGGCCGCAGCGTGTCGGACGGCCCGGCTAGGTTTCCCGCATGTCGTCCCTGAGCCTGCGCGTCCTGCCCGACCGGTTCGTCGTCGGTCACCTGCCCGCCGCGACGTTCCCCGAGGACGACGAGTGGGTCGCGCTGGTGCGCGCGCCCGAGGGGCTGACCGTCGTCGCCCACGCCTCGCCGTTCGGGAGGGACGGGGAGCGGTGGGCCGGCGTCTACGGCGATCCGCACGGGCTCGACGTGCCCGGCATGCTCGCCGCCGTCGTCGGGCCGCTCGCCGCCGCCGGGGTTCCCGTGTTCGTGGCGTCGACCTTCCACGCCGACCTGGTGCTGGTCCCCGAGGACCGGCTCGCCACCGCCGTCGACGTGCTCGCCGACGCGGGGCATCAGGTCGCGTGACGCGGCGGGGCCCGCTCCGGCGCCGTCTGCCTCGTTCCCGGGCGGGTTTCGCCCCGTGGCGCCCGTTCCCAAGGGCCCTGCCAGGTTCGCTCCTTACCGTCGCCGGAACGCAAGGCAGAGACGTGAGGAGAACGAGATGGGTATGACGACGTGGTGGCTGGTCGCCCCCGTCCTGTGCGGGTTCTGGCTGGTGCTCGTCGGTGCGATCGTGTGGATGTCGGTCGCGCTCGCCAAGGCGCTGCGCGCCCGCCGTGCGGCCGAGACGCCGTCCAGGGCGACCGCGGGCGAGACCCCCCTCGCCACGCTCCAGCGCCGGCTCGCGCTCGGCGAGGTCGACGTCGAGACCTACGAGCGCTCGGTCGCGGCGCTCGAGCGCACGACACCGGCACCGGCCGCCGAGACGACGGGAGACGCCCGATGAGCACGACGCGTGACCGCAAGATCCCCCTGCTGATCGGCGGGATCGTCGTCGCCGGCGGGCTGCTGCTGTCGTCCCTCGGCGTGACGGCCGTCATCGCCGGCCACGCCAAGATGGGCGTGCTCGACGACGTCCCGGCGCGCGTCGCGATGCGTCGCGACGGGGACCGCGCGACCGAGCGCGGCCAGCGCGGCGTCTGGCACCCGTTCGAGGGCCGCACCTCCGAGCGCTCGGGCACGGAGTCGGTCCACCCCGGGCACCGGTTCGGCATCGTGGTGCCCGGCACGCCCGGCAGCGGCGCCGAGCGCGGGGCGACCGGGAGCGGCAACGCCCCGGCGACGCCCGCGCCGGCCCCCACGGACGTCCCGCCCGCGCAGGGCTGACCCCGGTCGACGACGCCCCGCCGCGAGACGCACGGTCTCGCGGCGGGGCGTCGTCGCGCTCCGGCGTCTCTCGGCGGCGGCAAACCCGCTGGCGAGGCGGACGACACAAACTTACGGTGGCGTAACCTACGGCACCGTAGGTTACCGTTGGACCGTGAAAGCCACCCCGCACACCGTCGCCGTCCCCGACTGGCCGCTGCCCGCCGTCCTGGACCGGGCGGCGAGGGAGCACCCCGAGCGCGTCGCGCTCGACTTCTTCGGCGCGGCGACGACCTACCGCCAGCTCGCCGACACCGTCGCCCGTGCGGCGAGCGTGCTCGCCGCACGAGGCGTGCGGGCTGGTGACCGGGTGGCCATCGCCCTGCCCAACAGCCCCAGCCACGTCGTCGCGTTCTGGGCGGTGCTCCGCCTCGGCGGCGTCGTCGTCGAGCTCAACCCGACCCTCGGCGCCGCCGAGACCGCACGCCTCGTCGCGGACTCCGGCGCGCACGTCGTCCTGGCCTGGGCGAAGACCGCGGCGAGCGTCGCCGCGGAGCTGCCCGACGCCGACGTCGTCACCGTGGACGTCAGCCGCGACCTGCCGAAGGTCAAGCAGTGGGCGCTGCGCCTCCCGGTCCGCTCCGCGCGGGCCCAGCGCGACGCCCTCGTCGGGACGCCGCCCGCGGACGGCGCGCGGTGGCATGCGCTCGTGGCCGCCGCCGCGCCCCTGCCGGGCGAGCACCCCTCCCCCGCCCCCGAGGACCTCGCCGTCCTCATCTACACCGGCGGCACGACGGGCGACCCCAAGGCCGTGATGCTCCGCCACCGCCACCTCACGGTCAACGCCGTCCAGGGCCAGGCGTGGACCGGCCACGACGCCGCCGCGGCCGAGGTGTTCTACGGGGTGCTGCCCTACTTCCACGCGTTCGGCCTGCAGCTGTGCCTCGTCTACGCCACGGTGGTGGCCGCGACCGTCGTGGTCCTGCCGAAGTTCGACGTGCGCACGTTCCTCGCAGCGCAGCGTCGCCGGCCCGGCACCTTCCTGCCCGCCGTCCCGCCCATGCTCGCCCGGCTCACGACGGCCGCGCGGGAGAAGCAGGCCGACCTCGGCAGCTTCCGCATCGCGATCTCCGGCTCGATGGCCCTGCCCGCCGAGACCGCGCAGGCGTGGGAGGCGCTCACGGGCGGCCTCGTCATCGAGGGCTACGGCATGACGGAGACGTCGCCCGTCGCGCTCGGCAGCCCGCTCGACGAGCGTCGGCGCCCCGGCGCGCTCGGCCTGCCGTTCCCCTCGACGCAGATCCGCGTCGCGAACCCCGACGACCCCGCGCTGGACGTCGCCCCCGGCGAGCGGGGCGAGCTCCTCATCGCGGGCCCGCAGGTCTTCGACGGCTACTGGAACCGGCCCGAGGACACCGCGGCCGCGCTCCTGCCCGGCGGCTGGCTGCGCACCGGCGACATCGTCACGGTCGACGACGACGGGTTCGTGACCCTCGTCGACCGGACCAAGGAGGTCATCGTCACGGGCGGGTTCAAGGTCTACCCGTCGCAGGTCGAGGACCGGCTGCGGGCCATGCCCGAGATCGAGGACGTCGCCGTCGTCGGGATGCCCGCCGGTGACCTCGGCGAGCGGGTCGTCGCCGCGATCGTGCTCGCCAAGGGCGTGACGTCGCTCGACCTGACCACGGTGCGCGAGTGGGCCTCCGCGAACCTCGCGAGGTACGCGCTGCCGCGCGGCCTCGTCGTCGTGACGGAGCTGCCGCACTCGGCCATCGGCAAGGTCATGCGCCGCGTGGTCCGCGAGCGCCTGCTCACCTCGATGCCGGCGTAGGCGGCGACCGCCGTGGCGACCGGGCGCGTGGTGCTCATGTGCGGCCCCGCCGGCTCGGGCAAGTCGACGTACGCGCGGCGGCTCGAGCAGGCCGGGTACGTGCGGCTGTCGATCGACGAGGCCGCGTGGGCTGCGGGGCACCGCGAGCAGCCGCTGCCCGAGCCGGTGCGGCAGGCGTTCGAGCGCGAGGTCCAGGAACGCCTCGTGACGCTCGCGACGCAGGGCGCCGACGTCGTCGTCGACCTGTCGTTCTGGTCGCGGCGCATGCGCGACACGTACCGCGGGCTGCTCGCCCCGACGGGCGTGGTCCCGGAGACGGTGTACCTGGCGACGCCGCGCGACGTCGTGCTGCGTCGCGTCGCCGCGCGGGACGGCGCGACCGCGAACGACGTGCGGCTCGACGCCGCGACGGCGGCGCTGTACGTCGACCACTTCGAGCCGCCCACGCCGGACGAGGGCCCGCTCACGGTGATCGACGGCGGGTGAGACCCCCCGCTACGGTGCTCGCATGGCAGCCGTCAGGACGTTCCAGGTGACCTTCGACTGCGCCGACCCGGAGCACCTCGTCCGCTTCTGGTGCGAGGTGCTGGGGTACGAGCCGCAGGGCTCGGAGAACGCGGTGGACCCCACGGGCGTCGGGCCGCGGCTCTACTTCCAGCGCGTGCCCGAGGGCAAGGTGGTCAAGAACCGCGTCCACCTCGACGTGCGCGTGGGCTCGGGCCTGGTGGGCGCCGAGCGCCTCGCCACGCTGCAGGCCGAGCGGGCCCGGCTCGAGGCGCTCGGCGCGACGCACTTCCGCACGCTCCTCGCCGACGACGAGAACGAGTCGTGCATCGTCATGCTCGACGTCGAGGGCAACGAGTTCTGCCTCGACTGAGGACCCGCCGTCAGGCCGCCCGCTCTCCGGTGGGGCGGCCCGTCGTCGCGTGCCGGTCAGGCGTCGTCGCCGGCGAGGAACTCCTGGAGCGTCGTCGAGGTGAGCGTCTCGCCGGTCGCGTCGTCGACGAACGAGACCGTGACGTCGACGTCGTCGGCGGCGACGCCGTCGAACTGCTGGTGGAGGCCGCCCACCAGGAACAGGCTCACGGCGTAGAACGGCTCGAAGTCGGTGAAGCGCGCGCCGTCGACACGGACGGTGAACCGGTCGAACCTGTCGCTCGCCTCGATCGCGGTGAACGAGTTGTCGCCGCTGGTCAGCTCCGTGATCGCCTGGTCGATCGCGCCGGAGAAGCCGTCGAGCATCTCCTGGTGGCGGGCGGGCGTCATGGTGTAGACGACGTCGCCGTCGGCGGTGACGCGCGCCGCGATCCCCTGGCTCATCGCCTCGGCGACGACGTCCTCGTCGGTCCAGGAGCCGTCGGGGTCGAGCAGGTCGCGGCTGACGGTCACGTCGACCGTCGTGCGGCCCTCCTCAGGCGTCACCGACGTCGTCGGCGTCGTCGTGCCGTCCGCGTCGGACGTGCCGCCGCCGCAGGCGGCGAGGGTGACCGTCAGCACGCCGACGACGGCGACGGCGATCGACTTGCGGAACGTGCTCACGGGAACACCTCTCGGGCGCTGGGCTCGCGCCGGGCGCGGCGCTGGGGTCGGGTCCAGTAGACCGCCCGCTGCGTCGCCACTCAGGGGCCGGTGTGCGCCGTGAGCGTCGGTTCGGCACCGATTGCGCGGTGCCGGGCGTGTTCCGGGCGCACGAAGGCCCCGGCGCGCGCGAGGACGCGTCCGGGGCCTTGCGCTCGACCTCGCCGCTCCGCCGTCGCGGGCGCCCGCTCCCTCGCCGTCACGAGGGGCGGTCGCGAGACCCACCCGTTCTTCCAAGGCCGTGACCTCGGGGCCCGCGGGCGCCAGTTGTCACCGGTGCCCGTCGAACCTGGGTCGCCCACCGCCGCCGACCGGCCGAGCCGACGGTCCCCGGGCCCGGCACGTAGCCAGACGACCTCGGGAAAGCAGGTCTTCCCGCACCCCTGTCATGACCGGGGCCGGCCGGCCCGTCGGCTCTCGCCTCCGGACCGCCCTGCGGGCTCCCACCGCTCTCGCGGCGAGGAGCCCTACGATGCCCGACGCCGGCGCCGGGCCGCGAGCCCGCTGACCGCCCCGCGCGCGGTGCCGCGTCGCCGAACGGCGCCCGCACCCGTGGGACACTCGGCACGTGCGCATCACGGCCAAGATCGACTACGCAGTCCGCCTCTGCGTGGAGCTCGCCGCGCGGTACGACGGCGGCCAGTACGCCAAGTCCGACGACCTCGCGACGGCGCAGCAGATCCCCGCGAACTACGTGCTGGGGCTCCTCAACACGCTCAAGCAGACGGGCCTGGTGGAGACGCGGCGCGGGGCGGACGGCGGGGCGCGCCTCGCCGCTCCCCCGGTCGAGATCGCGGTGGCCGACGTGATCCGTGCGATCGACGGCCCGCTCGCCAGCCTGGGCGGCCGGCACGTCGAGGACGTCACCTACCCCGGCGCGTCGGCACCGGTGCGGGACGTGTGGGTGGCCCTGCGGGTCGCGATGCGGTCGGTGCTCGACGTCGTCACGCTCGCCGACGTGCTGGCCGGGACGATGCCCGCCCCCGTCGACGCGCTGCTCGCGGGCGACGACGCGTGGCGCACGCGGCCCAACGGCCGCGCCGTGGTGCGGGCGGCGGAGCGCTCCCCGCGCTGACCCGTCTCAGCCGGCAAGACACCTGCCCCTTCTGGAGTCCCTCGCTCCACTTCGGTCGTACGGTCCTGGCATGCGCTCCTCGCGTCGACTCGTCGCCGCCCGCCGACGGCACCTCGCCCTCGGCTGTCGTCGTCGCGGCTGACCCCGACCACGACCACCGCCCGACCACGCGGGCCCCCACCTCCAGGAGCTGATCGACCATGCGTTCGCCTCGCCATGCCCTCCTCGTCCCCGCAGCGGCTCCGCTGCTCGCCACCGCCGGCGGTGCCCGATGAGCGCCCCGGCGACCGGCGTCGTCGTCCTCGTCGGCAACCCGCGCCCCGGCTCCCGCACCCGCGCGGCCGCGGAGGCCGTCGCAGAGCGCGTCGCCACGCGCCTGCGGATCGCGGGCGCGCCCACGACCGTCGAGCTGGCCGACCTGGCCGGCGAGGTCCTCGCACCCGCGCACCCGCGCGCCGACGAGGCGCTGCGGACGGTCGCGGCCGCCCGCCTGCTCGTCGTCGCCACCCCGGTCTACAAGGGCTCGTACACGGGGCTGCTCAAGGCGTTCCTCGACCTGTACGGACCCGACGGCCTGGCGGGCGTCCCCGCCGTCCCGCTCGTGGTGTCGGCCAGCCCGGGGCACCAGCACGCGGGCGAGACCCACCTGCTGCCGCTGCTCGCCGAGCTCGGCGCCGACGTCCCCGACGTCGCGCTCGCCCTGCTCGAGAGCCAGCTGCCCGACGCGGGCGTGCACGCCGACCTGTGGCTCGACGAGCTCCCGTGGGCCGACCGCACGCTCGTCGGCCCCACCGGCTGACCCGCCGGGAGACACGAACCGACGCCACGGCCCGGGCCCAAAAGGCGCCCTCGCCACCACGGCCTCCGGTGGTCCGGGAAACACTGGTCCGACCAGCGTTTCCGCCCGCCACCGGAGGCCGTTCGCATGTCGCCAGAAGTGATCTCGGTCCTCGTCCTCGCCGCGCTCTTCGTCGTCGCGACGGTGCGGAACGTCCACCTGGGCGCCGCGGCCCTCGCCGCCTCCTGGCTGGTCGGCACCCTGGTGTTCGGCGTCGACGTCGAGACGGTCGTCGCCGGCTTCCCGGCCGGGCTCTTCCTCACGCTCGTCGGCGTGACCTACCTGTTCGCGTTCGCGGAGAAGGCCGGGGCGATCAGCGCGATCGTCTACGCGGCCGTCCGCCTGGTCGGCGGGCGGATCAGCCTCATCCCGTGGGTCATGTTCGTCGTCACCGCGCTCATCACGTCGGTCGGCGCGCTCACGCCGGCAGCCGCGGCGATCGTCGGGCCCATCGCGATGGGGCTGGCCAAGCGGCACAAGATCCACCCCGTGCTCATGGGCATGGCCGTCATCCAGGGCGCGTCGGCCGGGTCGTTCTCCCCCATGGGCGTCTACGGCGTCGTCATCAACACGATCGTGGCGAAGCACGACCTGCCGTCGGACCCCGCGCTCCTGTTCGGCGTGAGCTTCGCGTTCATCCTGGCCACCGTCGCTGTCGCGTTCCTCGCCTTCGGCGGCCTCGCGCTCGTCCGCGCCGACCGCCGCACCGACGCCGGGCACGCGCCCGTGCTCGACCGGCCCACGGTCGACGCCAAGCTCGTCTGGTCGCTCGTCGCCATCGTCGCCCTGGGCGTCGAGGCGTTCGTGTTCCAGCACGACGTCGGGTTCGTCGCACTGCTCCTCGTCGTCGTCCTCTCGGCGATCTTCTCCAAGACCGCCCAGGGCGCCGTCAGCAACGTCTGCTGGCCCACCGCGCTGCTCGTGTGCGGCGTGGTCACGTACGTGAACCTGCTCCAGAGCCAGGGCGTGGTCGACTGGCTCGGCAGCTCGGTGGCCGCGATCGGGGCGCCGCTGCTCGCCGCGCTCCTGATCCTCTTCATCGCGGCGGTCGTCAGCGCGCTCGCGTCCACGACGGGCATCCTCGGCGCGCTCGTGCCGCTCGCCGTCCCGTTCCTCATGACGGGCGAGGTCTGGGCGATCGGCCTCGTCGCGGCGCTCGCCGTCTCGGCGTCCGTGGTGGACTGCTCGCCGTTCTCCACGAACGGCGCGCTCATGGTCGCGTACACCGAGGAGCGGGAGCGCGACAACGCCTACAGACAGTTCCTGCGGTGGGGCGCGGCGCTCGTGGTCGTCGCACCCGTCGCCTCCTGGGGCGTCCTGGTGGTCGTCCCGTCGCTGTGAGCCCTTTCCGCAGGTCGGGCATGCTGCGATGATGCGCGCATGACCCTGCCCGGGACGGTCGAGCCCCCACCTCCGCTCGCGCTCGCCGGGCTCCCCGCCGGCGGCGGCGGGACCTCGTACGCGAGCTGGCGACGGCGTGTCGCCGGCGACCTGCTCGACGGCGCGATCCTCACGGGCGTCGGCTGGCTCGCGCTCGGCGACGCCGCGTCGCACACGGCGCTCCCGCTGGGCATGCCCTCGGCGTTCGACGCCGACGCCTCGTGGCACCGGTCGGGCTGGGTGGCCGCCGCGCTGCTGGCCGTGCTGGCGCTCCAGGCGTGGACCGGCTGGACCCCCGGCAAGCTCGTGGTGGGCATCGCCGTCGTGAGCGACCGGGACGGACGCCCGATCGGGCTCCTGCGCACCCTGCTGCGCTGGGCCGTGCACGTGCTCGACACGATCCTCTTCGTCGGGTACCTGCGGCCGCTGTGGCACCGCGAGCGCCGCACCTTCGCGGACTCGGTCATGCGCACCGTCGTCGTGCGGCGGCGGCCCGCCGGCCTGGGCCGTGGCGGCAGGCTCCTGACGGGCGGGGCCCTGGTGCTGTGCCTCCTCGGCGCAGGTCTCACGGTGCCCTGGACCACCCCGGGCTCGCCCGACGCGCGGGCCGAGGCGACGTGCTTCCCCTCGCCGGCCGCGCCCGACGACGTGGTCGGCGCCGTCGAGCCCGTGCGCCTCACGGGGCTGGAGGCGCGGATCGAGGAGCGGCGCCTGTGGTCCCGCCGCGTCGTCGACGTCTACCGCTCGTACTCCGCGACGTGGACGTGGACCACGGCGTCGGCGGGCGGCGACCTCGCGATCGAGCTGACCGCGACCGGCCCCGACGGCCAGAGCAGGACGCAGCGGTCCGGGGTCAGCGGGCACTCGACCGAGGTGGACCAGGTCGGGGTCACGACCACGGCCACCGGCGAGCTGTCCGCGACGACGGACCTCGGCACGACCTGGCCCACCGACCTCGGCCCCGTCGTGGACCTGACGACGTCGCTCCTCGTGGACCGGCAGGTCGTCGCGACCTGCACGGTCGAGGGCTTCGCGCTCACGTCCCGGCGCGCGTAGCCCCGTCCGCGTCGTCCGGCGCGGGAACCCAGCGCAGCAGGTCTCCCGGCTGGCACTCGAGCGCGGAGCACAGGGCGTCCAGCGTCGTGAACCGGACGGCACGCGCCCGGCCGTTCTTGAGCACGGCGAGGTTCGCGGGCGTGATCCCGACGCGCTCGGCAAGCTCGCCGACGGCCATGCGCCGCCGGGCGAGCATGACGTCGATGTCGACGACGACGGGCATCAGATCACCTCGCCGAGCTCGGCGTGCAGCGCGTCGGTCTCCTCGTCGAGCGCGACGGCCCGCACGAGCAGCGCCCGCAGCACGACGACCAGCAGGGTGATGCCGGCGCCGCAGACGACGGCGGCCATGGTGACGAGCATGAGGCCGGGCTGGAGCATCTCCGTGGCGACCTGCACCACCATCGCCGCGAGCGCGAGCACCGTGGCGACGGTCCCGGCGACGACGATCCCGTCGACGTACCGGAGGGCGTCGCGGCTGAACGCCGTCGACTCCGCGACCACCGTCAGCAGCCGGCCGATGCACGCGATGGCGACCTGCACCATCGCCAGACCGACGATGACCATGATCAGCAGGGGCCACCGGAGGGACGTCGCCTCCGGATAGCTGGACGCGAGGTCCGCGGCGAGCATCGGGAAGACCAGCGTCTGCGCGACGACGACGCCGACGAACACGAGGACGAGCACGAGCCGCAGGGCGAGCACGGGGTGCTCTCCGGCCCACGCCTCCCGGGACAGGATGCTGTCGACGGCCCGTAGGACGCGGGTCACGTGCTTGTTCATGGCGTTCCTCCATCGGGACGACCTATCGACTGTCGAGAATAGTCTCTCGATAGTCGATAGCCACCTCGGGTGGCACGCTCCGGTCACCGCTCCGCGAGCCGGGCCGCCTGCCGGAGCAGGTGGGTCCGCTCGGCGGAGCTCACGGCGTCACCGGCGGCGACGTAGAGCCGCGCGGCCTCGGCGTGGTTCCCGGCTCGCTCCTGCAGGAACGCGGCCACCGCAGCCCGCCGCGCGTCGAGGAACCTGCGCCACGCGACCGTGACGAGCCACGCCCTGGGGTCGTCGGGGGCGCCGCCCGGCCAGCGGCGGACGGCGTCGAGCAGGGCGTCCTGCACGGCGTCCTCGGCCGCCGCGAAGTCGGCCCCGCGGCGGACGAGGACGCCTAGGACCTGCGGGGCCAGCACCCGCAGCAGCTCGGCCCCGAGCACGGCTCAGCCGAGGTCGGGCGTGTCGGCCTCGCTGAGGAACGGCCGCACCTCGATCCACTCGTACAGCGGCCTGCCGCCGTACCCGGGCGCCGACGACAGGTAGGCCGCCTTCGCGTACGCCTCCTCCTCGGACTCGACGTCGACGGCCATCCAGCCGGCGATGAGGTCCTTGGTCTCCGCGAACGGCCCGTCCGTCACGGGCGGCTTGCCCTCCCCGCCGTACCGGACGAACGTCCCCCGGGGCGACAGCGCCTCCGCGCCGACGAACTGCCCGTTGGCCTTGAGGTCCTCGATCATCGCGTCCATGAACGCCATGTGGTCGGAGATCTCCTGCGGGGTCCACCGGTCCGCCGCGTTCGGGTGCGGCGTCTGACCGGTGCGGTAGTGCTTGAGGAACAGGTACCTGGGCATGTCAGCCATCCTCGGGTGCGGGGCGGTGCTTGTCACCGCCGACACCCCTGGGACGGAGCCGCCGCCCGGTCCTCGACATCCGGTCACCCGACGTCCGGCGGCTCAGTCGGCGATCGGCCGCCCGTACGTCACGGCATCGACGACGACGGCGGGCGTCGTGGTGCGCAGGGCCGCGTCGGGCCGCGCCCCGAGGGAGTCGTTGACGGTGGCGAACGCCAGCCGCAGCGCCACGAAGCACGTGATCGCGAGGATCTGCGCGTCGTCGTACCCCGCGAACCGCAGCTCGTCCAGGTCGGCCGCCTGGATGCCGTTCGGGTCGGAGACGACCGCGCGCGCCCACGTCGCGAGCGCCCGCTCGCGGGGGTCGAGCAGGTCGTCGCGGCCGGTCAGCAGGGCTGCGCTCACGTCGGGCGAAGCCCAGCCCGCCAGCCGCCCGCCCCACACGAGCGAGCAGTAGGCGTCGCCCATGGTGGACGTCGTCGCGAGCACGAGGACGCCGCGCTCGCGCGGCGTCAGCCCCGCGCCGGCCGCGACGGTGCGGGACAGGCCGAGCAGCGTCTCGAGCGTGTCGGCGTCGTGCGCCCAGGCGCGCGACAGGTTCATCACGTACCCGACGTCGTCGACGTCCTCCGCGTACAGGGCCCGCGCGGACTCGGTGAGCTCGGCGGGCTCGTCCAGGAACCCGGTTGCCCGCTCGTCGTCGCTCATGCGTCCACGGTCTCCCGGGGTGCCGCGCGGAGCAAGGATGGATGTCGAACGTCACCCGATCGACACGCGCCGCCCCGCAGACCGTGCCGAGCCGCGACCACGACCGTGCGCCGCGCCGCCGACGACCGTCCGCCGTGCCGCGGCTCAGCGCGCGGCGACGACCCCGCCCGCGAGCGCGTGCGCACGCTCGGCGCGCTCCACGAGCGCGACGACGCCGGCCGCGAGCGGCACGAGCGCGAGGTTCGCCAGCAGCTGCGGGCGCACGAAGGGCACGCCGGCCGCGTACGAGGCCAGGAGCCCGTCCCAGGTGCGCGGGAACCACGCCCCGTCGCCGAGCGCCCACACGCCGAAGTTGGTCCACAGGAAGAACAGGGCGGTGCCGCCGACGCCGAAGCCGAGCGCGGCGACGTACCGGCGCCAGCCCCGCGCGTGGCGCGTGAGCAGGGAGCCGAGGCCGATGACGGCCCACGCCGACCACGTGAAGGCGAGGATGTTCGTGTTGCCGATCGCCAGGTCGCTGACGGCGACGACGGCGAGCGGCGCGACCGCGGCGAACCGGTTCCGCAGCAGGCCCGCGGCGAGGAACGCCGTCGCGGTGAGCAGCTCGACGTTCGGCCACAGGCCCAGGTCGTCCTTGTACCGGCGGAACGCGACGGCCCCGACGACGGCGAGGACGACGATCGTGGGCCGCCACCAGCGGCGGGCCAGGTCGCGCAGGGACAGGTCGCGCTTCTCCATCAGAACGTCTCCAGCTTCCACGTGATCTTGTCGCCATCCTGCATCTCGTACGTGCCCGCGCCCACCTGGGCCTGCTCGCCGTTGACGTAGAAGGCCCAGAACTCGTTCTTGGTCGGGTCGGCCGCGCGACCGCCGATCGCGGTGACGAAGGCGTTGGCGCCCTCGCCCGTCGCCGTCGCTGTCGGGTCGAGGCGCAGCAGCAGCTCGAGAGCCGTCAGGCCGGCCACGCCGTCGTACGACACCTCGGTGCCGTCCGCGCTCACGGTCAGCCCGGACGACG
The DNA here is from genome assembly GCF_004135385.1 of Xylanimonas protaetiae. NCBI lineage: Bacteria > Bacillati > Actinomycetota > Actinomycetes > Micrococcales > Promicromonosporaceae > Xylanimonas > Xylanimonas protaetiae. The sequence goes on from NZ_CP035493.1 coordinate 3,380,538, forward strand.
TCGCGTCCGCCGACGGCGAGGCCGTCGCGGACTGGGCCGCGGGCGCGTCGTCGACCGCCCCGCCGTCGTCGGAACACCCGGCGAGCAGGCCGAGCGCGAGCACGGAGGCGGCCGGAAGCGCGAGAACGCGGGCAAGGCGGGTACGAGACGTCACGGGCCGTGAGTCTACGTGGGACGCCCCGACCGTCCAGGCGGCGTCTCAGGACGCCCGCTCCGGCACCGCCGATGCACCGCCGATGCAGCGCCGCTCGCCTGCGCTGGTCGAGCGGCGCGGGCGCGCCTACGCGTCGATCCGCGAGCGGTCCAGGGACTCCGCGCCGGAGACGATGAACTCCTTGCGCGGCGCGACGTCGGTGCCCATGAGCAGCTCGAACACCCGCTCGGCCGCCTCGGCGTGCTCGGCCGTGACGCGGCGCAGCGTGCGGTGGCGCGGGTCCATCGTCGTCTCCGCGAGCTGGTCGGCGTCCATCTCGCCGAGACCCTTGTAGCGCTGGATGTCGTCCTTGTAGCGCTTGCCCGCGCGGTCGAGCCGCTTGAGCGTGGCCTGGAGCTCCGCCTCGGAGTACGTGTAGATGTACTCGGCGCCCTTGCCACGCGCCCCGAACACCTCGATGCGGTGCAGCGGCGGCACGGCCGCGAACACGCGCCCGGCCTCCACGAGCGGCCGCATGTACCGGTAGAAGAGCGTGAGCAGCAGGGTGCGGATGTGCGCGCCGTCGACGTCGGCGTCGGTCATCAGCACGATCTTGCCGTAGCGGGCGGCGTCGAGGTCGAACGAGCGGCCCGAGCCCGCGCCGAGCACCTGGATGATCGCCGCGCACTCGGCGTTGCGCAGCATGTCGCTGATGGACGCCTTCTGGACGTTGAGGATCTTGCCGCGGATCGGCAGCAGCGCCTGGAAGTCGCTGGACCGCGCGAGCTTCGCCGTGCCGAGGGCCGAGTCGCCCTCGACGATGAACAGCTCGGACTTGTCGACGTCGTCGGACCGGCAGTCGACGAGCTTGGCGGGCAGCGAGGACGTCTCGAGCGCGTTCTTGCGCCGCGAGATCTCCTTCTGCTTGCGGGCGCTGACGCGCGCCCGCATCTCGGCGACGATCTTGTCGAGCAGCAGCGCGGACTGCGCCTTGTCGTCGCGCTTGGTCGACGTGAGGATCGCGCTCAGCTCACGGTCGACGACGCGGGCCACGATGGCGCGCACGGGCGCGGTGCCGAGCACCTCCTTGGTCTGCCCCTCGAACTGCGGCTCGGCCAGGCGCACCGTGACGACGGCGGTGAGGCCCGCGGTCATGTCGTCCTTCTCGATGCGCTCGCCGCCGTCTTTCGCGGTGATCTTGAGGCGGCGGGCGTTGAGCTCGACCTGCTTGCGCACCACCTTGACCAGGCCCTGCTCGAACCCGGTGAGGTGGGATCCGCCCTTGGGCGTGGCGATGATGTTGACGAAGGTCCGCACCTCCGTCTCGTAGCCGGTGCCCCAGCGCAGCGCGATGTCGACCTCGCAGTCGCGCTGCACCTCGCGCGGCGTCATGTGGCCGCGCTCGTCGAGCACCGGGACGGTCTCGGTGAACGTCTCGCTGCCGCGCAGCGTCCACGTCGCGGTGACGGGGGTGTCGGGGGCGAGGAAGTCGACGAAGTCGACGGCGCCGCCGTGGTGCTGGAAGACCTCCTCGTGGGGGCCGTCGGCGCCCGGCGTGCCGGGCAGGCCACGCTCGTCGCGCACCGTGATCGCGAGCCCCGGCACCAGGAACGTCGTCTGGCGCACGCGCGTGACGAGCTCGTCGTAGCTGAACACGGCCGACTTCGGGAAGATCTGCCGGTCGGCCCAGTAGCGCACGCGCGTGCCCGTGGCGCCGCGCGTGGCCCGCCCGACGACGGCGAGCTCGCTGCGTTCGACGAAGGGCGCGAACGCCGACTCCGGCGAGGGGCCGCCCGCGCCGTCGGCGAACGTGCCCGGCTCGCCGCGGTGGAAGGTCATGCGGTGCGTCTTGCCGCCGCGGTCCACCTCGACGTCGAGGCGCGCCGAGAGCGCGTTGACCACGGACGCACCGACGCCGTGCAGGCCGCCCGACGCGGTGTAGGAGCCGCCGCCGAACTTGCCGCCCGCGTGGAGCTTGGTGAAGACCACCTCGACGCCCGTCAGGCCCGTCTTGGGCTCGACGTCCACGGGGATGCCGCGCCCGTCGTCGGTCACCGTGACCGACGAGTCGGCGTGCAGCACGACCTCGATCGTGGTGGCGAACCCGCCCAGCGCCTCGTCGACCGAGTTGTCGATGATCTCCCACAGGCAGTGCATGAGGCCGCGGGAGTCCGTCGACCCGATGTACATGCCCGGACGCTTGCGCACCGCCTCCAGCCCCTCCAGGACGGAGAGGTGCCGGGCGGTGTAGCTCGATTCCGGGGAGGCGGTGGTGGTCACGCCTTGCAGGGTAGACGACGCCCCCGACACGCTGACCGACGACGCTCCGCCACCGTGACCGCCGCTGCGCGGTCGTGACGGTTGTCGTGGCATCGTCACGATCTCGGCATGAAAACGGCGCCTCGCTACGCCGACGGCGAACCCGGCCCCCGTCCGGGGAATGCCACGCCGCGCGGCTGGTTGGATAGTCACGTGACCACTCTGACGACCGAACCGCTCACCGCGCTGGACCGTTGCGACCGCTGCGGCGCCCAGGCGTACGTTCGCGTGGTCCTGCCCGTGGGGGAGCTCCTCTTCTGCGGCCACCACGCCCGTGAGCACGCCCCCGCCTACGCCGACGTCGCCACGTTCGTCCAGGACGAGCGCGACCGCCTCCTGGAGGAGCACGGCACCCGCTGACCCCGGCGCTCGACGCCGAGAAGGCCCGCATCTGTCCGCAGATGCGGGCCTTCGTCCTGTCCGGCAGGTGTCACGAACGCGCCACCCTCTTCTCTCTGCAGAGGGAGTCCGTCAAGATGCGGCCGGAGGTCATGTGCATGTCAGTCCGCCCGTCGCTCGTGGGTGACGGCGCCGAACACGGCGTCGGACGCGCTGCTGCGCCCACCCGCGAGACCGTCCAGAGCACCGGCGCGCGCGTCCGCGCCCGCACCCCCGCGGACGTCGCCCGCGTGCTGGGCGAGGCCGCGGCGTCGGGCCACCGTGTGACGACGACGGCACCCGCCGGCCCGGGGACGGTGCTGCTCGACCTGTCGGCCTTCGACACGCTGTCCGTCGCCCCCGTCGAGCGGACCGTGCGCGTCGGCGCCGGGGTGACGTGGGCGCGGCTCGTCGCGCAGACCGCGCCGCACGGGCTGGCGGTGCTCCCCGGCGACGACCCGGGCCGCACCGCGCCCGGCCATGCGCTGTCCGGCGCGATCGGCGCGGTGGCCCGCACGTTCGGCCTCGCGGCCGATCACGTGCTCTCCGCGGACCTGGTCACCCCCGACGGCGCCCTGCGCACCGTCACCGCCGACGCCGACGCCGACCTGTTCCGCGCCCTGCGCGGCGGAGCGGCCGGCCTCGGCGTGGTCACGACCCTCACGTTCGGGATGCCCGCCCTCACCGACCTGCGGGCGGGCACCTGGTGGTTCGACGCCGCCCCGGCGCCGGAGGCCGCAGCGCTGCTGCACCGCTGGCGCGCCTGGCTGGCCGACCTTCCCGAGTCCATGTCGACGCGCGCCACCCTGACCGCCACCGGCGACGGCAAGGTCGCGGTCGCGCTGCGGTTCGCGCACGTCGGCGAGCCTGCGGAGGGCGCGGCGCTCCTGGCGGAGCTGGCCGACGAGGTGCCCGCACCGGCCCGCGACACCGTCGCCCACCTGCGGGTCGGCCGGGACTCCGGACACCTGCGCGAGGCGGAGGGCGGCGTCCCCGCGGCAGCACGCGGGGCGCTTCTGCCCGGACTGCCCGCCCAGGCCCTCGACGCCGTCGTCGCTGCCGCCGCGAGCGCGCCACCCGGGAGCACGGCGCTGCTCAAGCTGCGCGGCGGGGCGATCGCCCGCTCCGGGCCGTTCCCCGGGTCCGTGCCCGGGCGCGACGCGGCCTTCGCGCTGCGTGCCACCGCCGCCGCGCAGGCCGACGCGGACGCCGTCGTCGACGCGGTCGCCTCGTGGGCGACACGCGGCACGACGCTGGACCTGGGCGACCCCCGGGACGCGCGGACCGCGGAGGCGCTGCGGGTCGCGTGGGGCGAGGAGTCCTACGGGCGCATCACGCGGCTGCGTGCCGCGCTGGACCCGCAGGGCGTGCTGGTGGCGCCGTGGGAGGCGGACGCCGAGGGCTGAGAACGCGCGAGAGGCCCGCACCCCAGGGGTGCGGGCCTCTCGTGAGACGTCTCAGTCCAGGTAGTCGCGCAGCACCTGCGAGCGCGACGGGTGGCGCAGCTTCGACATCGTCTTGGACTCGATCTGGCGGATGCGCTCGCGCGTCACGCCGTAGACCTTGCCGATCTCGTCGAGCGTCTTGGGCTGGCCGTCCTGCAGGCCGAACCGCATCGAGACCACGCCGGCCTCGCGCTCCGAGAGCGTGTCGAGCACCTGGTGCAGCTGCTCCTGGAGCAGCGTGAACGACACGGCGTCGGCCGGGACCACGGCCTCGGAGTCCTCGATGAGGTCACCGAACTCCGAGTCGCCGTCCTCGCCGAGCGGCGTGTGCAGCGAGATGGGCTCGCGGCCGTACTTCTGGACCTCGACCACCTTCTCGGGGGTCATGTCCAGCTCCTTGGCCAGCTCCTCCGGCGTGGGCTCGCGGCCCAGGTCCTGGAGCATCTGGCGCTGCACGCGGGCCAGCTTGTTGATGACCTCCACCATGTGCACCGGGATGCGGATGGTGCGGGCCTGGTCGGCCATGGCGCGCGTGATGGCCTGACGGATCCACCAGGTGGCGTACGTCGAGAACTTGTAGCCCTTGGTGTAGTCGAACTTCTCGACCGCGCGGATCAGACCGAGGTTGCCCTCCTGGATGAGGTCCAGGAAGAGCATGCCGCGGCCCGTGTAGCGCTTGGCGAGCGAGACGACGAGTCGCAGGTTCGCCTCGAGGAGGTGGTTCTTGGCGCGCTTGCCGTCGTGGGAGATCCACTGCAGGTCGCGCACCAGGCGACGCGTGTCGGCGTCCGCCTTGGTCTTGTCGAAGTCGGCGAACTCCTTGGAGAGCTTCTCCTCGGCGAACAGGCCGGCCTCGATGCGCTTGGCGAGCTCGACCTCCTGCTCGGCGTTCAGCAGCGCGACCTTGCCGATCTGCTTGAGGTAGTCCTTGACCGGGTCGGCCGTCGCGCCGGCCGTGACGACCTGCTGGACGGGCTGGTCGTCGTCGTCGGAGTCGGAGACGACGAAGCCCTTGTCGTCGTCCTCGTCCTTCTCGGCGGGCTTGTCGGTGGCGGGCTTCTCCTCGCCCTCCTCGGCCGCGTCGTCGGTCGTCGTCTCCTCGGGGTCGTCGGTCACCTCGACGTCCTCGAGCTCGGTCTCGTCGATCTCGACGTCGTCCTCGATGACCTCGACGTCGTCCTCGCCCTCGTCGGACTTGGCAGCCTTGGTGGCACCGGCCTTCTTCGCGGGAGCCTTGGCTGCGGTCTTGCGGACGGGCGCGGCCTTCTTGGCCGGGGCCGTCTCGGCGGCGTCGGTGGTCTCGGCGTCGGTGGTCTCGGCCGGCTTGGGGGCCGCCTTCGTGCGGGTGGCGGGCGCCTTGGCGCGCGCCGACGTCGAACGGGTCGTCGTCGCGGCGGCGACCTTCGAGACGGTCGGCATGCCCACCTCGACGCCCGCGAGCGACAGCGCCTTGAGGACCGCCTTGAGGCGCTTGGCGTCGCCGACGCCCGCAGCCTCGCACGCCGTGCGGAAGGACTCGGCGTCGACGCGGCCCTCGGCCGTGCCACGTGCGAGGAGCTCCTTCAGACCAGGGTGCTCGAACTCGCGGGGCAGCGTGATGTTCTGCTGTGCGGTGCTCTGGGACGTGGACGCCACAAACCGACCTTTCGGCATTCGAGGGGGCGGTGTCCCGCCGGGGATAGGTGCGGCCCTGAGGCCGTGCGCGGACCGTCGAGGCTCCGGCGGACTTGGATATTGTACCGTCGCGACCTGCACAACCCGACCCGGACGGGCATGTCGTGCGGCACTCGTGCCCACGTTCACCCGCCCGACGGGCGTGCTGCCGGTCATGGTGACAACGGGCCAGCGGCCCCGTTGATTCCCTGCGCGCACGGACCGGGCGCGGGACGACGACTTATCGCGCACGACGCGCCGCGCAGCGCCGCACCACACCGTCGCACCACAACCGCGTCACGCCGGCGCCCTCGAGGCCACGGTCAGGCCGCCCCCAGAGCCGACCGGGACCGCGAGCCGACCCGGACCGCGAGCCGACCCGGACCGCGAGCCGACCGGTGCTCGCGGTCAGGACTTGACCGCGAGCACCGGGCACGGGGCCTCGAGCAGGATGCGCTGTGCCCCCGCCCCGAGGATGAGCTTGCCCACGGGGCTGCGCCGACGCAGCCCGATGACGATGAGCTCCGCGTCGGTCCGTGCGGCGGTCAGCACGAGGCCCTCGGCGAGGTCGCCGGCGACCTCCGTGATCTCGTGCTCGACGCCCACCTGCTCGAGCCGCGCGTCGAGCTCGTCGAGCGCCGCGTCCCGCCCGGCGCCTGCCTTGGGCGCCGGGGCGACGACGACGAGGCGCGTGCCGCGCGACCGTGCCTCCGCGATGGCCGTGGCCAGCGCGTGCTGGCCCTCCGGGTTGCTCAGGTGGGAGACCACGACCGTCATGTGCCGCACGCTACCCGAGGTCGCCCCCGCTGCCTCGCCCGAGCCCCGCGACGCTCCGTGCGCGGACCCATCCGGGCGGCAGCGCGGCGTCCAGCGCGGCGGCGAGCAGCTGCGCGAGGCGATGGCCGGGATCGACGGCGAGCGCCTCGTCGCACCGGAAGCCCGCCCGCGCTCCCTCCCCCGACCACCACGCCAGGAACGCGAGCAGGGTCAGCGGCGCCGCGGTCCGCCGGCGGGCCGCGTGCGCGACCACCGCCTCCAGCACGGCGACGCCCGCGCTCGTGCGCGCCGCGTCGGGCCGCCGCGCCGCGGCCGGGTCGACGACGGCCGCCATGGCGTCGCCGACCGCGGCGTCCGTCGCACCGTCCGCGTCCTCTCCCGTCGCGACCGCCGCGGCGTGCGCCTCGGCGCCGGGGACGAGGGACAGCAGGACGCCGTCGCGCACCGACCGGTCCTCCAGCGCGCACGCCAGCCGGCCGAGCACGGCGGGCGAGGGTGTGCCGCCGCGGGCGGCGACGGCCACCGCCTCGCGCCATGTCTGGAAGGACCGCGAGCGCCACCCCCGCAGCCCCGCGTCACCCGCCGCTGCATCGCCCGCCGCTGCGTCACCCGCCACCGCGTCACCCGCCGCCGTACGCGCCCGGGCCCACCGGCCCGCAGCCCGGCCCGCAAGGTCGCGCTGCGCCTGGTCCGCACGCGGCACGCGGTACAGCTCCTCGCGCGAGGCGAGCGGCGCCCGGCCGGCGAGCACGAGCTCGGCGCCCGGAGCGGTCGACTCGAGCTCGTCGACGCCATACCCGTCGGGCGGGCAGCAGTCGGGGTCGGTGCAGTCGAGGGAGCGGTAGCGCGCCGGGCCCACCACCCAGGACTCGCACTCGGGCACCACGGCGTCGAGCGCGGCGGCGAACGCGTCGACGGCGGCGCGGGCGGTCGACCCGGGGCCGACGTCCGCGGTGTACACGACCACCCAGGCGGCCGTGGTGCCGTCCTCGGCGGCGCGGGCGGCGACCAGCCCGGCGACCTCGTCGCGAGCGGCGGGGCGGCGCAGGTCGGCCAGGTCGGTGCGGGCGACGAGGCCAAGGCCGCCCCCGTGCCGCACGCACACGACGAGAAGGCACTCGGCGGGCCGGTAGCCGAGCGCGTACGGGACGACGGACAGCAGGTCGCGCGTGTCGCGCACCCGCACGATGGGGACGGCCGGTGCCGTGGTGGATGTCATGCGGCCGATCCCAGCGCAGCCCGCGCCCGGGGAGCGGTCCCACCGCAGCCCCTGTCCACGACTCGCGGACCGCGGGCCCTGTGGACACGTCCGGACGCCGGAACCCCCACGCGGCGACCGTCCAGCCACACCGCGCGCGGCAGCCTGCGCACCGAGACCGTGCAGGAGCGCCCGCTACGGTGTGCGGATGACCCGCCGCCCTCGCGTCCCCGCCGCCGTCACGGCGCTGGTGGCGGCCGGCCTGGTCGCGGGCTGCACTGTCGCACCGTCGGGCCGTCTCGACACGGCCCCGCAGGACGGCCCGACCGTCCAGCCCACGCCGCGCGCGGCCGTGACGCCCCTGCCGACGTTCGACGCGTCCACCGCCGTCGGCGACTACGCCGCCGGTTTCCCGTCCGACCTCGTCCGGGCCCCCGACGACGCGGAGATCATCGCGAGCTCCGCCGAGCCGGTCGACGGCGGCCTGGTCCGGCTCTCCCTCAACCTCGCCACGCCGCGCACCGCGGACGAGATCCTCGCGGACCTCGGGGCCCCGCTCGCCGCCGCGGGCTTCGCACAGTCCGCGCCCGCCGCGGCGTCGGGGCTGACGGCGCAGACCGCGTGGACGCGCCGCACGGACCGCCCCGAGGGGACGCTCGTCGAGACGCTGCTCGTCGGGGTGCTGGACGACGGCACGCGCCGGCTCGTGTCCGTCAGCGGCACCGTGCAGGCCCCGCACGGCTGAGCCCTCCGCCCGAGGCGCTGACATAGGCTGCCCGCATGCCTGCCGTCGTCGACCTCGAGAACCTCCGCACCGACGTCGACGCCGCCGTCGTCCGCCACCTGGACGGCCTCGCCGTGCAGGTCGCCGCGCTCGGCTCCCCCGCGACGGCGCTCACCGCGCAGGCGGCCGCGCTGCTCACGGGCGGCAAGCGGCTGCGGGCCGCGTTCGCCTACTGGTCGTTCCGCGCTCACGGCGGCGCCGACGCCGGCCCCGAGCGCGAGGCCGCGGTGCGCACGGGCGCGGCGCTCGAGCTCTTCCAGGCCGCCGCGCTGCTGCACGACGACGTCATGGACGCCTCCGACACCCGCCGCGGCCTGCCGACCGCCCACCGGGCGTTCGAGGCCCGCCACGCCGAGGCCGGCTGGGCCGGCGAGCCCGGCCGCTTCGGGGAGTCCGCGGCGATCCTGCTGGGCGACCTGTGCCTCATCGCGGCGCAGCGCGAGATCGCGGAGGCGCTCGCCCCGCTGCCCCGCGAGCGCGCCGACGCGGTCCGCGCCGCGTTCGACACCATGCAGACCGAGGTCATCGTCGGGCAGTACCTCGACGTGCTCGTCCAGGCGGAGCCGTGGGGCGTCGACCCTGCCGCCGACGAGGACCGCGCGCGCGCCGTGATCCGCGCCAAGTCGGCCTCCTACTCCGTGCGCCAGCCGCTCGTCGTCGGCGCGCTGCTCGCGGGCGCCGACGCGGCGCAGGTCGCCGCGATCGACGCCGTCGGGCTCCCGCTCGGCGAGGCGTTCCAGCTGCGCGACGACCTGCTCGGCGTCTTCGGCGACCCCGAGGTCACGGGCAAGCCCGCCGGCGACGACCTGCGCGAGGGCAAGCGCACGGTGCTCGCCGCGCGCACCATGGCGCGCGGCGACGCCGCCCAGCGCACGCTCCTCACGGAGCGCCTCGGCGACCCGCACCTGTCCGACGGCGAGGTGGCCGCGCTGCGCGAGGCCGTCGTCGCCTCGGGCGCCGTGGACGGCGTCGAGACGCTCATCGACGAGCTGGCCAAGGACGCGACCGTCCGCCTGGCCGCCGCCGACCTGGTCGCGCCGGGCAAGGACGTGCTCCTCGACCTGGCCCACGCGGCCGTCGACCGCGCGTACTGAGCCGCGCGGTCAGTACGGGAGCGCCTGCGCGATCCGTCGCACCTCGGCACGGCGGCCCGCGCGCAGCGCCTCGACGGGCGCGACGCCGAGCGCGTCCTCGGGCGTGAAGAGCCACACGAGGATCTCCTCGTCCGTCAGGCCCTGGTCGCCCAGCACCACCACGGTGCCGCGCAGCGTCGGCAGCACCTGCTCGCCGCCGTCCTCGTCGGGCACGAGGAACGCCTCGGGCACCTGGAACGTCGTCCGCTCGCCGCGCTTGACCCCGACGACGACTCGGTCGCGCACGAGGCCGCGCACGCGCGAGATGTCCGCGTCGAGCCTCTCGGCGAGGTCGGGCAGGGTCAGCCAGGCGGGGACGAGGACGTCGAGATCGGTGCTCACGCCGGAAAGCCTACGGTGCGACACGGGCCGCGGCGGGGCGCGCCTGGCGAAGGCGCGCCGCCACGCACCCTCCCGGGCGCGGGCGCCCGCCCTTCGTAGAATCGGGAGGTGGCCCAGGTGACGACCGACCCTCTGCTCGGCCGCCTCGTCGACGGGCGGTACGAGATCACGTCGCGTATCGCGCGCGGCGGCATGGCGACCGTGTACCTCGCCGTCGACCGGCGGCTCGACCGCGAGGTCGCGCTCAAGGTCATGCACCCGCACCTGGCCGAGGGCGTCGACGGCGCCGCGTTCGTCTCCCGCTTCCGCCGCGAAGCACGGGCCGCCGCCCGGCTCGCGCACCCCGGCGTCGTCGCCGTCTACGACCAGGGCCTCGACGGCGACACCAGCTATCTCACGATGGAGTACGTGCCCGGCAGCAACCTGCGCCGCGAGCTGCGCGCCGAGGGCACCCTGACGGTGGGCCGGACCCTCGACGTGCTCGGCGAGGTGCTCGGAGCCCTCGCCGCCGCGCACCGCAAGGGCCTGGTGCACCGCGACGTGAAGCCGGAGAACGTGCTCGTCACGACCGAGGGCCGGCACGTCAAGGTGGCCGACTTCGGCCTCGCCCGCGCGGTCACGGAGGTCACCAGCACGACGACGGGCACCGTCCTCGGGACCGTCGCCTACCTGGCCCCCGAGGTCATCGCGACGGGTGCGTGCGACGCCCGCACCGACGTCTACGCCGTCGGCGTCCTCGCGTACGAGATGCTCACCGGCACGCTGCCGCACGACGGCGCCACGCCGATCCAGGTCGCGTTCCAGCACGTGCACGACGACATCCCCTCGCCCGCCGAGCGCGAGCCGTGGCTGCCCGCGCAGCTCGCGGACCTGGTGACCCGGTTCGCGGCCCGCGAACCGGGCCGGCGTCCCGCCGACGGCGGCGCCGCGCTCGACGCGCTGCGCGCCGTGCGGGCGTCGCTCGCGCCCGAGGTGCTCGCACGTCGCGCGGAGCCCCCGGCCGGGTTCGTGCCGCCCGCGCCCGTGCCCGACGGCGCGGCGGCCTCCGACAGCGCCGACGCCCTCGACGCCGACGAGCTCGACGCGATCCCGGTCGCCGCGGCGGTCGGGCCGCTCGCGGAGCCCGTCCCGGTGACGACGCCGCCTGACGGCATCTCCGCGTGGTTCCCGGCCGAGGACGCCGACCACGCCACCGAGCCCCTCGTCGACCAGCCGACGACGCGGGTGACCACGCCCGCCACCGCGAGCACTGCCGCCGCGAGCCCCGCCGGGACGGCCCCGCCGCGCCACCGCCGGCGCTGGCCGCGTGTCCTCGCCTGGGTGCTCGGCCTCGTCGTGCTCCTGGGCGGCGCCGGCTACGGCGCCTGGTGGTACTTCGAGGACGGCCCCGGCGCCTGGACCACGGTGCCCGCCGGCATCGAGGACGTGACGCTCGACGAGGCGACCGCGATCCTGACGACGCACGGCCTGACGTCCAGCAGCACGGAGGCGTACGACGACACGGTGCCCGCGGGCTCGGTGGTGTCCGCGGACCCGGGCGAGGGCGCCGAGGTCCGCAGGGACGGCAGCGTCGCGCTCGTCGTGTCGCTCGGCGTCCGCATGGTCACGGTGCCCGACGGGCTCGTCGGGTCCCAGCAGTCCGACGCGGAGGCCGCGCTCGCCGCGGCCGATCTCGAGGCCGGCCCCGCGCACCAGGAGTGGTCCGACACCGTGCCCGTCGGCGAGGTCATGGACGTCTCGCACGCGGCGAACGCCTCCGTGCCGCACTCGACGGTGGTGACGCTGACGGTCTCGGGCGGCCCGGCGCCCGCGACGGTCACGCAGCAGGTGGGCCGCGACCGCGCAGACGCCCAGGCGGCGCTGGAGGACCTCGGCTTCGCCGTCGCGTTCACGGCCGACGAGGCGTCCGAGACGGTCCCTGCGGGCCGCGTCATCCGCCAGACGCCGACGAGCGGCACGCAGGCGCACCGGCTGGACACGGTGACGCTCACCGTCTCGTCGGGGCCGCCGATCATCGACGTGCCCAACGTCGTGGGCATGCGCACCGGCGCCGCGACGGACACGCTGACGCGGGCCGGGTTCGAGGTCGACACCGTGAAGTACCTGGGCGGGATCCTCGACACCGTCCGGTTCCAGGACCCCGAGGGGACGGCCCCGAAGGGTTCGACCGTCAAGATCACCGTGTGGTGACCAGGTTTGCCGCAACCAGGCTCGCCCCAGCCATGCCCGGCCGCACCGGTCAGCGCGCCTGCAGCATCTCCGCGACGAGGAACGCCGTCTCCAGCGACTGCTGGTGGTTCAGGCGCGGGTCCACGAGCGTCTCGTAGCGGCGAGCCAGGCCCGCCTCGTCGATCGCCTCCGAGCCGCCGAGCACCTCGGTGACGTCGTCGCCCGTGAGCTCCATGTGCAGGCCGCCCGGCACCGTGCCGAGCGCCCGGTGCACCTCGAAGAAGCCCTGGACCTCGTCGAGCACGTCGGCGAACCGGCGCGTCTTGTAGCCCGTCCCGGAGGTGATCGTGTTGCCGTGCATGGGGTCGGTCATCCACGTCACCGCGACGCCGGCGGCGGTCACCTTCTCGACCAGGCCGGGCAGCACGTCGCGCACCTTGCCCGTGCCCATGCGGGCCACGAACGTCAGGCGCCCCGGGGCGTTCTCGGGGTTGAGCCTCGCGGCGAGCGCCAGGGCGTCGTCGGGCGACGTCGTCGGGCCGAGCTTGACGCCGACGGGGTTGGCGACGCGGCTCAGGAACTCGACGTGCGCGCCGCCGAGCTGGCGGGTGCGCTCGCCGATCCACAGGAAGTGCGCGCTCGTGTCGTACGCCTGGCCCGTGCGGGCGTCGACGCGGGTGAGGGCACGCTCGTAGTCGAGGACGAGCGCCTCGTGGGACAGGTACAGGTCGACGCTGCGCAGCGCCTCGAAGTCGGCGCCGCAGGCCTCCATGAAGCGGATGGCGCGGTCGATCTCGGCGGCGGTGCGCTCGTAGCGCGCGTAGGTGGGGTTGCGCATGAAGCCGCGGTTCCACTCGTGGACCTGCCGCAGGTCGGCATACCCGCCCTGCGTGAACGCGCGGACCACGTTCGCGGTGGCGGCCGAGATCCGGTACGCCTGCTCCAGGCGGGCCGGGTCGGGCGTGCGAGCCTCGGGGGTGAACTCGAAGCCGTTGATCATGTCGCCGCGGTAGGCGGGCAGGGTCACGCCGTCGCGCGTCTCGTCGTCGGACGAGCGGGGCTTGGCGTACTGGCCGGCCATGCGGCCGATCTTCACCACGGGCGTCGACGCGCCGTGCGTGAGGACGACGGCCATCTGGAGGATGGTGCGGATCTTGTTGCGGATCCGGGTGGCGTTGGCCTCCGCGAAGATCTCCGCGCAGTCGCCGCCCTGGAGCACGAACGCCTCGCCGCGGCTCGCGGCGGCGAGCTTGGCGCGCAGGCCGTCGGCCTCGGCGGGCAGCACGAGCGGGGCGGCGTGCCCGAGGCGTGCGGTCGCGGCCGCGAGCGCCGCGGCGTCGGGCCAGGTGGGCTGCTGCAGCGCAGGGAGCGTGCGGAAGCTGTCCAGGTCCTGTGCCAAGGCGGCGGACGGTGCGTCGACGGCGGTGCTCATGCTGGAAGTTCCTCCGGTGGTCGAGCCTGTCGGAAACCCTACGGGACGGGCTCGACCACCGACGGGGCGTGTCAGTGCGCGGCGGGGGCGGCCGGCTTGAACGGCTGGCCGATCTCGCCGAGCAGGGCGGTGAACCACTCCTGGTTCACGTCGAACGCCTTGGCGCCGGCGATGCGCGGGAACGGGATGGCCTTGAGCTTGTCGCCGTCCTCCTCGTCGTGGCCGATGACGCCGGGCTCGCCGCGCAGGGCGCACTCGACGGCGTAGTCGGTCATCGACTTGATGAGGCGCAGGTCCTCGGCGTTCGCGGCCGCGGCACGCGAGAAGTAGCCCGACTTCTGGACCATGACCTTCTCGGCGCCGAGCTTCTCGGCGAACTGCTTGGCGAACCACTGGCCGGGGTTGATCTCGTCGAGGCGGACGTGGCCGAACGGGTCACGGGCCGGCGGGGTGCCGGCGGCCTCGAGCTGCTCGACGATCTCGTGCATGCCGGCGCCCTCGGACAGCCAGATGTTGACGTTGCCCTGCTCGTCCATGACGGCCTTGAGGCGCGCGGCCTCGGCGTCGATGTCGATCGCGAGCTCCGGCAGGAACACGGCGTGGATGTCCCAGCGCTCCTTCGTGAGGCCGAGCGCGGGGGCGAACCGCTTGGTGGCGAGACGCTCGCGGTACTTGGCGGCCGAGGCGGCGGTCAGCCAGCCGCAGTGACGGCCCATGACCTCGTGCACGATGAGCATGCGCGGGCCCGAGCGGTGCTCGCCGATGATGTTCTCGCCGAAGAGGGCGGTCTGCTCGGCCGAGGTCCACGCGCCGAGCGACTGACGGATCGGCACGATGTCGTTGTCGATCGTCTTCGGCAGGCCCACGACGGTGAGCTCGTAGCCGTTGTCGTGCAGGTAGGCGGCCAGGTCGGCGGCGGTCGTGTTGGTGTCGTCGCCACCGATGGTGTGCAGGACGTCGACGCCGTCGGCCTTGAGCTGCTCGGCGGCGACCGTCAGCGGGTTCTCGCCCTCCTTGACGAGGCCGCGCTTGACGGCGTCGGCCACGTTGGTGAGCTTGACGCGCGAGTTGCCGATCGGCGAGCCGCCGAACTGGTGGAGGATGCCGGCCTGCTTGCGGCCCTCCTCGTCGATGACGATCTTGTTGCCGGTCAGCAGGCCGTGGTAGCCGTGCATGTAGGCGATGATCTCGATCGACGGGTCGAGCTCGTTGTACCGCTCGATGAGCCCGCCGACGGCGGACGAGAGGCACGGGGCGAAGCCGCCGGCCGTCAGGAGGGCCACGCGACGAACAGCCATGTCAGGCACCTTTCGGTGTGGGGGGTGGGGCTGTTCTCGATCCTAGAGCCCCGGCGCGGACCCGGCCGCCGGGCGGCGCACCGTGAGACCTCAGGCGTGGGGCTGCGCGTCGTCGGGCGTCCGTGCCGCGGCGTCGGCGTCGTCGGCGGCGCGCCTCTCGGCAGCCTTCTCGGCGGCGATGCGGGCCTTGGCCGTGGCCGCGTAGACGTCGACGTACTCCTGCTCGGACAGGCGCAGGATCGAGTAGACGATCTCGTCGGTGACGGCGCGCAGCACGAACCGGTCGTTCTCCATGCCTTTGTAGCGGGAGAAGTCGAGCGGCTCGCCGATGACGACGCCGATGGGCATCGGCTTGGGGATCACCTGCCCCACCTGCTGCGCCTTGTTCGTGTCGATCATCGCGACGGGCACCACGGGGGCACCGGACTCGAGGGCCAGGCGGGCCACGCCCGTCTTGCCCCGGTAGAGGCGGCCGTCGGGGCTGCGGGTGCCCTCCGGGTAGATGCCGAACAGCCCGCCCTGCTGGAGCACGCGCAGGCCGGTGCTGAGCGCGGCCTCGCTGGCCTTGCCACCCGCCCTGTCGACGGGGATCGTGCCGACGCCGCGCATGAAGCCCGCGACGAGCCGGCCCTTGACGCCGCTGCCCGTGAAGTAGTCCGACTTGCCGAGGAACTGCACCTGGCGCTCGAGCACGAGCGGGAGCACGAAGGAGTCGATGACCGCGAGGTGGTTGGACGCGAGGATCGCCCCGCCCTCGGCGGGGACGTGCTCGACGCCCTTCGTCCAGGGGCGGAAGTACGCCTTCAGCAGGGGCCCGGCCAGGACGTGCCTCATGAGCCAGTAGAACAAGCGTCCTCCTCGGACCGAAAGCGCGCAGGGGGCAGCGCACGGCGTCGCAAGAACTCTAAGGTGTTGTCATGGCCGGGACGAGCACGGGTGGCGGCGTCGGTCGCGACGACGATGCCCAGAGCGACAATGCCCAGAGCGACGACGCCCGGGACGCCCGGGACGACGCCGGCGCGCGGCACGACGGCGAGGGCGACCAGCTCGGCGACGCCGACGTCGAGGCGCGGTGGGCCGACATCGTCGCGCAGCTCGGCGAGCTCGACGGCGCCGCCCCGGCCGACACGCCCGACAAGGCCGGTCCCCCGGCGCCCACGGGCCACGTCGTGGCCCGGGCTCCCGGCCCCCGGGACTGGCCCGCGACCCCGGACGTGGAGGCGCTCGAGGACGCCGAGAGCCACTTCACGCCCCCGGACCCCGGCCCGGTGGTGACGGGCCGGGACCCGCTCAGCACGCTCGCCTGGGCCTGCGCCGTCGGCATCCCGCTGCTCGCGGTGGTGGCGCTGGTCGTCCGCTCGTTCGTCCCCGTGCACGCCCCGGGGTGGGTCGGTCCCGCCGCGGTGGTCGTCTTCCTCGCGTCGGTCGGCGTGCTCGTCTGGCGCATGCCGCAGCGCCGCGACCCGGACGACCACGGCAACGGCGCCGTCGTCTGACACGGCGCCGGGCGCGGGCCGGTCTCCCGGCCCGCGCCCGGCGATCCGCCGTGGTCCGCGGTGGTGCTCAGCGGCGCGCGGGCACTCAGCGGCGCGCGAGGTCCGCCGCGCCGACGATGCCCGCCTCGTTGCCCTGCTCGGCCAGCTCGATGCGCGCGACGGGGCGGTGCCCGAGCGCCGAGAGCTGCGACACGAAGCCCTCGCGCGCGGGCTCCAGCAGCAGGTCGCCCGCCGCGGCCACGCCGCCGCCGACGACGATGAGCTCCGGGTCGAGCAGCGCGGCCACGGAGGCCGCGCCCTCGCCGATCCAGCGGCCCAGCTTGGCGACCAGCTCGACGGCGAGCTCGTCGCCCTCCTGGGCGGCCTGCGTGACGTGCGGCCCCTTGAGCCGGCGGCGGTCGCCCCCGGCGAGCTCGAGCAGGCGCCCGGCCTTGTGCGGGAGGGCGACGACGGCCGCCTTCGCGTCGCGCACCAGCGCGCTGCCCGAGGCGTACTGCTCCCAGCAGCCCTCGTGCCCGCAGCCGCAGTAGTGCCCGCCGGGCACCACGCGCATGTGGCCGACCTCGGCCGCGACGCCCCAGCGCCCGCGCACCAGGTTCCCGTCGACGACGACGGCGCCGCCCAGGCCCGTCCCGATCGTCAGCATGAGCATGTCGCTCACGTCGCGCCCGACGCCGAACCGGAACTCGGCCCACCCGGCGGCGTTGGCGTCGTTCTCGACGACGACGGGCACGTCCAGGTCGACGAGCCCTGCGATCTTGGTGCCGAGCGGGTAGTCGCGCCAGTCGATGTTCGGTGCGAAGGCCATGGTGGTGCGGTCGGAGCTCACGAAGCCCGCCGCCGCCACGCCGATCGCGCCGACGGCGTGCTCCTTGGCCAGCTCGTTGCAGGCGTCGGCGATGGCGCGGTCGATGCTCGCCGCGTCGTCGGGGTTCGTCTCGACCCGGACCTGGGCGAGGATCCGCCCCTCCTCGTCCACGACGCCGATGGCGATCTTCGTGCCACCGATGTCGACGCCGATCGCGTGCATGGGCTGGGTCCTCACGTTCGTTCTCACGGCTCGTCGCGCCGTTGCGGAAGGGTGGTCGGTGCGCGCCCTCGACGGCGGGCTCGGCACAGCCTAGCCAGCCACATCCAGGGCGGTGGCGCAACGCCCCGACGTCCCGACCTCGTCTCAGTTCGGTGACGGTGGTCACACGACGCCGTGAGACGGAGTACCGTGTCGCCGCACGACCGCCCGACTGTCACTGGAGCCAGCATGGACGAGACCCGGAGCCCGCTGCGGCTCGAGCTTCCCCTCGCGTCGAACCTCAACGACGTCGTCTCCGACCGCCTGCGACGCGGCCCGGACGACGTGCTCGCGGAGGTCCGGCGCGACGGCGCCTGGCAGCCGGTGACGGTGCGGGAGTTCGACGCGCAGGTCGTCGCCGTCGCCAAGGGCCTCGTCGCCAAGGGCGTCCAGCCCGGGGACAGCGTGGGCATCATGTCGCGCACGCGCTACGAGTGGACGCTGCTCGACTTCGCCGCCTGGTCGGCCGGCGCCGTCCCCGTGCCGATCTACGAGACCTCCAGCGCCGAGCAGGTGCAGTGGATCCTGTCCGACGCGGCCGTGACGGTCGCGGTGGTCGAGTCGGCTCAGAACGCCGCCACCGTGGCCGAGGTCCGCGACCAGGCGCCCGCGTGCCGCGAGGTGCTCGTGATCGACGACGACGCCGTCGGCGCGCTGACCAGGGCCGGGGCGACGGTGCCGGACGAGGAGATCGCCCGCCGGCGCGCGCTCGCGACGCTCGACGACGTGGCGACGATCATCTACACCTCGGGCACCACGGGCCGCCCGAAGGGGGCCGAGCTCACGCACCGCAACTTCGCGTCCCTCACGGCGAACACCGTGGTCGAGGTGCCGGAGGTGTTCGGCGCCGCGGGCGGGCGCACCCTGCTGTTCCTGCCGCTGGCGCACGTCTTCGCGCGCTTCATCGAGGTCCTCGCGATCACGAGCGGCACCGTGCTGGGCCACTCCCCCGACATCAGGTCGCTCGTCGAGGACCTCGGGGGGTTCCGGCCGACGTACATCCTCGCCGTGCCTCGCGTGTTCGAGAAGGTCTACAACGGCGCCGAGCAGAAGGCCGCGGCGGGCGGCAAGCTCAAGATCTTCCGGTGGGCCGCCGCGACGGCCATCGCCTGGTCGCAGGCGCTGGACGCCGCCGGGGGCCCGTCGACGTGGCTCGGCTTCCAGCACGCGGTCGCCGACAGGCTCGTCTACGCCAAGCTCCGCGCGACGCTGGGCGGCCAGGCGCGATACGCAGTCTCAGGCGGCGGTCCGCTGGGCGAGCGCCTCGGCCACTTCTACCGCGGCATCGGGCTGACGATCCTCGAGGGCTACGGCCTGACCGAGTCGACCGCTCCCACGTGCGTCAACCGCCCCAGCGCGATCCGCATCGGGTCCGTCGGGCTCCAGCTGCCCGGGTGCGCCGCCCGCATCGCCGACGACGGCGAGATCCTCCTCCAGGGCCACCACGTCTTCCGCGGCTACCACAACAACCCGCAGGCCACGGCGGAGGCGTTCGACGGCGGCTGGTTCCGCACGGGCGACCTCGGCACGCTCGACGACCAGGGGTTCCTGCGCATCACGGGCCGCAAGAAGGAGATCATCGTCACCGCCGCCGGCAAGAACGTCGCTCCCGCCGTCCTCGAGGACCGGCTGCGGGCGCACGCCCTGGTGAGCCAGTGCGTCGTCGTCGGCGACAACCGGCCGTTCATCGGCGCGCTCGTCACGCTCGACCCGGAGGGCCTGCCCGGCTGGCTGTCGATGCACGGCAAGCCCGCGATGTCGGTGGACGAGGCCCGGACCGACCCCGACGTGCTCGCCGCGCTCGACGAGGCCGTCACGCGGGCCAACAAGGCCGTCTCCAAGGCGGAGTCGATCCGCAAGTTCACCGTGCTCGACACGGACTTCACCGTCGAGAACGGCTACCTGACCCCGTCGCTGAAGTTCAAGCGGGCCCAGGTGCTGCGCGACTTCGCCGCCCAGATCGAGACGATCTACGCCCCGTCGGCGGACCGGGAGACGCTGCACGTCTGACCGTCCGGCCCTGCGGGCCCAGGTCCTTGTCGGAGGCTCGCCCTAGCGTGCGGGCCATGACGACCCTCGCGACCCCACCGCCCCCGGGTGGCGCCGTGCAGCCCTCCTTCGAGGACCTGGGCACCCCGCTGCGGGACGTGACGTTCGTCGTCGTCGACCTCGAGACCACCGGCACGCGCGCCGGCGACTGCGGCATCACCGAGATCGGCGCGGTCAAGGTGCGCGGCGGCGAGGTGCTGGGCGAGTTCCAGTCGCTCGTGAACCCCGGACGCGAGGTGCCGGCGTTCGTCGCCCGCCTCACGGGGATCACGACGGCCATGGTGTCCACCGCGCCGGCGATCGACCTGGTGCTGCCGAGCTTCCTGGAGTGGGCGCACGGCTGCGTGCTCGTCGCGCACAACGCGCCCTTCGACGTCGGGTTCCTCAAGGCCGCCGCGAAGGAGCTCGGCTACCCGTGGCCGGGCTTCCCGGTCGTCGACACCGTGCCGCTCGCACGGCGCGTCGTCACGCGGGACGAGGCACCCAACCACAAGCTCTCGACGCTCGCGAACCTCTTCCACGCCCAGGTCACGCCCGACCACCGCGCGCTGGCCGACGCGCGCGCCACGGTCGACGTGCTCCACGCCCTGTTCGACCGCCTGGGCACGATGGGTGTCCAGCATCTGGAGGACCTCGCGACGGCGGCGGACCCGGTGCCGCCGGACGTGCGCAGGAAGCGGCACCTCGCGGACGGCCTGCCCGAGGCTCCCGGCGTCTACCTGTTCAAGGGTCCCGGCGACGAGGTGCTCTACGTCGGCACGTCCACCAACATCCGCAAGCGCGTGCGCTCGTACTTCACGGCCGCCGAGAAGCGCCGGCGCATCACGGAGATGGTGCGCATCGCGGACAAGGTCACGCCCGTCGTGTGCGCGACGCCGCTCGAGGCCGCCGTGCGCGAGCTGCGGCTCATCACCGAGCACGAGCCGCGCTACAACCGGCGGTCCAAGCACCCTGAGCGGCACACGTGGGTGCGCCTCACCGACGAGCCGTACCCCCGCCTGTCCGTGGTGCGCGAGGTCCGCGCGGGCGCCCCGCACATCGGCCCGTTCGGCTCGCGGCGCGTCGCGCAGGACGCCGTCGACGCGCTGCACGACGCCCTCCCCCTGCGGCAGTGCTCGCTGCGCCTCGCGGTCGTCTCACGCACGCCGGGCAGCCCGTGCGCGCTCGCCGGCATGGGCCGCTGCTCGGCCCCGTGCGTCGCCGTCGCCGCCCCCGACGGCGCGTACGCGGCGGTCGCCGCGGCCGCCGCCGGGGTTCTCCAGGGCGACCCGTCCCCCGTGGTCGAGGCGCTGGCCGCCCGTATCGGCCGCCTCGCCGCCGAGGAGCGGTTCGAGGAGGCCGGGCAGGTCACCGGCCGGCTGCGGGCCTACGTCCAGGGCGCTGGACGCGCCCAGCGCCTCGCCCCGCTGGCCGCGTGCGCCGAGCTCGTGGCCGCCCGTCCGACGGCCGCAGGCGGGTGGGAGCTCGTCGTGGTGCGCCACGCCCGGCTCGCCGGGACGGCCGTGACCCGGCCGGACGATGACCCGCTGCCCGTCGTCGCCGCTCTGCGGGCGACCGCCGAGACGGTCGACCCGCCGGTGCCGCCCGCGCCCGCGTGCCACCCCGAGGAGGCCGCGCTGGTCATCGACTGGCTGGAGTCTCCCGGCGTCCGGCTGGTGCACACCAGCGAGCCGTGGGCGGTCCCCGTGCGGTCCGCGCTCTCGCACGCCGACCTCGCGGGTGTCTCGGGCGAGGTCAGGGCGCAGATCACGACGGCGCTCGACTAACTACAGTGGACCCATGCTGACTGCCATCGTCCTGATCGACACCGAACCGAACAAGATCCCCGAGGTCGCCGACAAGGTCGTCAACCTCAAGGGCGTCAGCGAGGTGTACTCGGTGACCGGCAAGGCCGACCTCGTCGCGATGGTGCGCGTGCGCAGCCACGAGGAGCTCGCCGACGTCATCGCCGACGGCATCAGCAAGGTCGCCGGCGTGGTGCGCACCGAGACGCTCATCGCCTTCCGCGCGTACTCGAGCGTCGACCTCGACCAGGCGTTCGCGCTCGGCCTGGAGTAGCCGCCCTCCGGCGTCAGGCCGAGGCCGCGCGCCAGCGCTCGAGCGCCGCGAACGCGCGGCCCTCGTCGACGCTGCGCGCGGCCAGCGCGATGCCCGCGGCGAGCCGCTCGGTGAGCGTGCCCTCGCCGGTCCCGGGCAGGCTCCCGTCCGCGACGATCGCGGCGGCCGCGTTGAGCAGCACCGTCTCGCGCACCGGACCGCGGTCGGTGCCGTCGAGCACGCCCAGGGCCACGCGGGCGTTGTGCGCGGCGTCCGCGCCCTTGAGGTCGGCGACCGCGATGCGCTGCAGCCCGAGATCCTCCGCGGCGTCGAGACGCGCCGGGACGACCCGGCCGTCGCGGACCTCCCACACGGCGGTGCCGGCCGTGGCGGCGAGCTCGTCGAGCCCGTCCTCCCCGCGGAACACCAGCGCCGACGTGCCGCGCTCGGCGAACACGCCGGCCATGAGCCCCGCCATCCGGAGGTCGGCGCAGCCGACGGCGGTGGCACCCGGCAGCGCCGGGTTGGTCAGCGGGCCCAGGAAGTTGAACGCCGTCGGGACGGCGAGCTCCTTGCGGGCCACGCCGGCGTGCCGCATCGACGGGTGGAACACCGTCGCGAAGCAGAAGGTGATCCCGGCCTCGGCGGCGATCTCGGCGACGCGCGCCGGTGTGTGGTCGAGGCGGATGCCGAGCGCCTCGAGCACGTCGGCCGAGCCGGACGCCGACGTCGCGGCGCGGTTGCCGTGCTTGACCACGCGCAGCCCGGCGCCCGCGACGGCGATCGCGGCCATGGTCGAGATGTTCACGGTGTGGGCGCGGTCGCCGCCCGTGCCCACGAGGTCGACCGTGCGGCCGGGCACCTCGATGCGCGTGGCGTGGTCGAGCATGGCCGTGGCGAGCCCGGCGAGCTCGTCGACCGTCTCGCCCTTGGAGCGCAGGCCCATGAGGAACCCGGCCAGGCGCGGCGGGGAGACCTCGCCCGACATGACCTGGTCCATCGCCCAGGCGGTCTGCGCCGCCGTGAGGTCCTGGCGAGCCACCAGCTGGTTGAGGACGAACGGCCACGCCAGCGTGGGGTCGGTCGCGGGTGCGGGGTCGACGGCAGGCTGGGTCAACGCGTGTCCTTCGCTCGTGTCGGGCAGAGACCCGCACGCAGCGCGTGCGCTCGCGCGGGCATGGCGAACGCTACCGGGTCGTGCGGCAGCGCCGCCGTCGGTGTCCAGGTCAGCGCCCCCCGGTCAGGCGCGGGCTCCCGCGAGCAGCCCGGCGACGGTGCCCTGCACGCTCACGGCGTCGAGCGGGCGCGGCACGACGGCGTCGGCGAGGGACCAGGACGCGAGCCACGCGTCCTCGGCGCGTCCCGTGAGCACGAGCACGGGCGGGCACTCGTAGATCTCGTTCTTGAGCTGGCGGGCCAGGCCCATGCCGCCGGCCTTGTCCGCCTCACCGTCGAGCACCACGAGGTCCCAGCGCTCGGTGTCGGCGGCCTTGACGACGGCCGCGGCGGTCGCCACCTCCTGCCAGTCGATCGCCGGGGCGTGCGCGCGCAGGCGCGGTCCGACCGCGAGCCGCACCTGCTCGCGCACGGTGCGGTCGTCGCTGTACAGAAGGATCCGAGGCCCGGTGGGCTGCGGCTCAGCACCCGTCATTGCGTCCTGCCTCCAAGTCGGGGCCACCACGTGCGACGAAGCGCGCCCGGCGGCCGTTCTTCCCCCCGTTTTGCTGGCATCGTGGCACAGCAGCGTCACGACGAGAACCAGCGAAACGTGGTCTTTTCGTGGCACTCTCCCATCGATCGTCAGCAAGCGCGAGCACTTCGGCGAAAAACCGCGGATTTCCGCGGACTTCAGCCGCTGAGGTGCCGTTTGGCGTGGCCAGAAGTGTGTCCGGGTCGGCAATAATGACACCGTGTCCACGACCGCAACGGCTGCTGCCCCGACTGCTCACCAGCACGTGAGCGTCAACCGACCGAACCCCGTGTCGGTCGGGACCATCGTCTGGCTCGCCTCCGAGCTGATGTTCTTCGCCGGTCTCTTCGCGATGTACTTCACGGTCCGCTCCGTGATGGACCCCGCCGAGTGGGCCGCGCAGACCGAGCGCCTGAACGTCCCCTTCGCGCTCCTCAACACCACCGTCCTGGTGCTGTCCTCCGCCACCTGCCAGATGGGCGTGCTCGCCGCCGAGCGCTTCCGCCCGGTCCGCTCGGGCTCGCTGTGGCAGTTCACCAAGTGGGGCATGCACGAGTGGATGACGCTGACGTACCTCATGGGCGCCTTCTTCATCGGCGGCCAGATCTTCGAGTACGCCTCTCTCGTCCAGGAGGGGCTGACGATCTCGTCGAGCCCGTACGGCTCCGTGTTCTACCTGACGACCGGCTTCCACGGCCTGCACGTCGTCGGCGGCCTCATCGCCTTCCTCTTCCTGCTCGGCCGCTCCTTCGCGGCCCGGCGCTTCGGCCACCACGAGGCCACCACCGCGATCGTGACGTCGTACTACTGGCACTTCGTCGACGTCGTCTGGATCGCGCTCTTCGGTGTCATCTACCTGCTCCAGTGACGCACCAGGACACCACCCCCAGACCACCCCACCCGAGCCACGAGACGAGGTCACTTTCGTGAAGGCACTCGCCGCCCGCCGGCACCACCGGGCCGCCCCGGTCGTGCTGCTGCTGCTGGCGCTGCTGGTGACGGGCGGCGTGTACGCCGCCTTCGCGCCCAGTCCGGCGGAAGCCGCGACTGCCAGCACCGCGGACATCGAGACCGGCCAGAAGCTGTTCCAGGCGAACTGCGCCACCTGCCACGGCCCCAGCGCCGAGGGCACCGAGGTGGCGCCGTCGCTCGTCGGCGTCGGCGCCGCAGCCGTGGACTTCCAGGTGTCCACCGGCCGCATGCCGATGCAGATGGACGGCCCGCAGGCCATCGCCAAGCCCCGCCAGATGGACGAGGAGCAGACGGCCGCGCTCGCCGCCTACGTCGCGTCGCTCGGCGCCGGCCCCGCGATCCCGACGGACCAGCAGGTCGACGCCACGAAGGGCGACCCCGCGAACGGCATGGCCCTGTTCCGCACGAACTGCGCGATGTGCCACAACGCCGTCGGCGCGGGCGGTGCCCTCTCCCAGGGCAAGTTCGCCCCGTCGCTGCTGGCGACGTCGGACCGGAACATCTACCAGGCCATGCTGACGGGCCCGCAGTCGATGCCGGTGTTCAACGACGCCACCATCACCCCCGACGGCAAGCGCGACATCATCGCCTTCCTCGCCGAGCAGGACAAGGGCACCGCCGGCGGCAACCCGCTCGGCGGTCTCGGCCCGGTGGCCGAGGGCCTCTGGGCGTGGGTGCTGGGCCTGGCCGTCATGATCGGCGGCGCCGTCTGGATCGGAGCGAAGTCCTCGTGAGCGAGAGCAAGAACCACCCCACGTCGACCGAGGTCGGCGCGCACACCGCCGGCGAGCTGGTCCACGCCGACCGCTTCCCGGACCCCGGCGTCCCGGAGCACAAGCCGCGCCTGACGGACACCGACCCGAAGGCCGCCAAGCGCAGCGAGCGGATCATCACGATCCTCTTCGTGCTCTCCGCGCTCGGCACCCTCGGCACCCTCGTCGCGTACTTCGCGGTCCGTCCGGACGGCACCACCGAGGGCGTGCGCCTGTCCACGGTGCTCCTCGGCGTCGCCATGGCCGTCTCGCTCCTGGGCATCGGGGTCGCGGCGATCCACTGGGCCAAGACCCTCATGTCGAACCACGAGTACATCGACGAGCGTCACCCCACCCCCTCGTCCCCCGAGGTTCGCGAGGTCGCCGTCGTCGCCCTCCAGCAGGGCGTCGAGGACGCGGGCCTCGCCCGCCGCGGCGTGCTCAAGGGTGCCGCGGTCGGCGCGCTCGCGCTCTTCCCGCTGACGGTGGCCGTGCCGCTGATCAGCTCGGTGGGCAACGACTGGAACGTCGGCAAGTTCCGCCACACGCTGTGGAAGAAGGGCGTGCGTCTCGCGACGGACCCCGACGGGCGTCCGCTCAAGGCCTCCGACCTCACCGTCGGCTCGATCGCGCACATCATCCCGGACGTCCCGGCCGAGGAGCGCGAGACCGAGGAGTGGATCACCGAGAAGGCCAAGGCGATCGTCCTGCTCGTCCGCCTCAACCCGGAGGACATCCGCTCCGAGCAGCGCGAGGGCGCCTCCTACGAGGGCATCGTGGCGTACTCGAAGGTCTGCACCCACGTCGGCTGCCCCGTCGCGCTGTACGAGCAGCAGACGCACCACCTGCTGTGCCCGTGCCACCAGTCGACGTTCGACATCGCCGACGGCGCCAAGGTGGTCTTCGGCCCGGCCAGGCGTCCGCTCCCGCAGCTGCCCATCACCGTCGACGACGAGGGGTACCTTGTCGCTGAGGACGACTTTTCCGAGCCGATCGGCCCGAGCTTCTGGGAGCGCCTGAAGTGAGCACCGCGACCACGACCCCGAAGACCCTGAAGAAGCCCACGCAACCGACCACGCCGGCGGGCAAGGCGGCCGACTACCTTGATCAGCGCACCAAGATCGGTGTGCTGGTCAAGGAGCTCGCGCGCAAGATCTTTCCGGAGCACTGGTCGTTCATGCTCGGCGAGATCGCGCTGTTCTCGTTCGTGGTCCTGCTGATCACGGGCGTCTTCCTCGCGCTGTTCTTCCAGCCGTCGATGGCCCTGGTCCGCTGGGACGGCGACCTGCCCCAGCTGCACGGCCAGCTCATGTCGGCCGCGTTCGCCTCCACCCTCGACCTCTCGTTCGAGGTGCGCGGCGGCCTGCTGATGCGCCAGATCCACCACTGGGCCGCGCTGATCTTCATGGCGTCGATCGTCGTGCACATGCTGCGCGTGTTCTTCACCGGCGCCTTCCGCAAGCCGCGCGAGCTCAACTGGCTCGTCGGCGCGACGCTGATGATCCTCGGCCTCGCGGCCGGTTTCTCCGGCTACTCGCTCCCCGACGACGTGCTCTCCGGCAACGGCCTGCGCATCACCGACGGTGTCGTCAAGTCGATCCCGATCATCGGGTCGTACATGTCGTACTTCATCTTCGGCGGCGAGTTCCCGGGCGAGCACATCATCGCCCGCCTGTTCACGGTGCACATCCTGCTCGTGCCGGGCCTGATCCTCGCCCTCATCGGCCTGCACCTGTTCCTCATGGTGCTGCACAAGCACACGCAGTACCCGGGCGGCGGCCGCACCGACAGCAACGTCGTCGGCGTCCCGGCCCTCCCCGTGTTCGCGGCGAAGATGGGCGGCAACTTCTTCTTCATCTTCGGCGTGCTGGCCCTCATGGGCGCGACCCTGTCGATCAACTCGGTGTGGAACTACGGCCCGTTCGACCCGTCGCCCGTGTCTGCCGGCGCCCAGCCGGACTGGTACATGCTGTTCCTCGAGGGCTCGCTGCGACTCATGCCGGGTCAGGCCGAGATCGTCACGTGGGGCAACTTCACGCTCTCGCTCAACGTGCTCATCCCTGCCGTGGTCATCCCGGGCATCTTGTTCACCTTCCTCCTCACCTACCCGTTCCTCGAGGCGAAGGTCACCGGTGACCACCGCGAGCACCACGTGCTCGACCGCCCCCGCAACGTCCCGGTGCGCACCGCGCTGGGCGTCGCCTTCCTGACGGCGTTCATCATCCTGGCCCTGGCCGGCTCGAACGACCTCATCGCGACGCACTTCCACCTGTCGATCAACTCGATCACGTGGGTGTTCCGCGTGCTGCTGTTCCTCGGCCCGTGGTTCGCATTCTGGGTGACCAAACGCATCTGCCTCGGTCTGCAGCGCAAGGATCGCGAGCTGGTGCTCCACGGCCACGAGTCGGGCCGCATCGTGCGGTTCGCCTCGGGCGAGTACATCGAGGTGCACACGCCGCTGGACGAGCAGGAGCGCTGGCTGCGCGTCAGCTACGAGACCCGCAAGCCCCTCGAGCTGGCCCCGGCGGCCGACGCCCGCGGCGTCAAGCGCAAGGGCTACGCCTCCGAGAAGATCTGGCACAAGGTCTCGAGGTTCTTCTACGAGGACCGCGTCGAGCCCGTCACGCCCGCCGAGCTGGCGGCCGCGCACGCGCACGGCGAGCACGACGCGATCGAGGCGAGCCACGACGAGCACGCCGCTCTCCCGGCCGGCGCCACCCGCACCGAGCAGGAGCGCTGAGCTCTGACCTGACGGACGACGACGGCCCGTGCAGCCCTCCACCCGGAGGACCGCACGGGTCGTCGTCTATCCCCACCGGCCGCCGTCCGACGGCCGGACCTGCAACAGGAGGATGTTGATGGCTGTCTACACGCTCCCTGACCTGAGCTACGACTACGCGGCCCTCGAGCCCCACATCTCGGGGCGGATCATGGAGCTGCACCACTCCAAGCACCACGCCGCCTACGTGACCGGCGCCAACACGGCTCTCGAGAAGCTCGCCGAGGCCCGCGACAAGGGCGACCTGGCCGCCGTGAACCTGCACGAGAAGAACCTCGCGTTCAACCTCGGCGGGCACGTCAACCACTCGGCGTTCTGGACCAACCTCTCCCCCGAGGGCGGCGGCGAGCCGACCGGTGACATCGCCGCGGCGATCGACGCGGACTTCGGCTCGTTCGAGAAGTTCAAGGCGCACTTCGCGGCCGTCGCCGCGGGCGTGCAGGGCTCCGGCTGGGCCATCCTCGCCTGGGACTCGATCGGCCAGAAGCTCATCATCGTGCAGCTGTACGACCAGCAGGGCAACATCGCGCTCGGCCTCGTGCCGATCGTGCTGCTCGACTGCTGGGAGCACGCGTACTACCTCGACTACCAGAACGTGCGTGCCGACTACGTCTCCGCGTGGTGGAACGTCGTGAACTGGGCCGACGCGGACGCCCGCCTCGCCCGCGCGAAGTCGCAGACGGCTGGGCTCATCGTCCCGTCGCTCTGACCCCGAACGCACGAACGCCCCTGGCGCCTGCCCGGCACCAGGGGCGTTCGTGCGTCTCTGCCCAGGTTTCACAGCCAACCAGGTTCACCGTCGTCGGCCCCACGGTGGGGAAGGCCGCCGCAGGGGGCCTGTGCGCTGCCCGTGGCGGCCGCTCGGCGGCCGTGGCGGGGGCCCCGGCGGGGCCGGTCAGGCCCACTCGCCCGAGCGCCAGGAACGGGCCGCACCCGGCGAGGACAGCAACGCCAAGGCTGGGTGGACGGGCGCGGTGCGGTGCGATGCGGCGGACCCGGTCGCGCCTGAGAGAGCAAAGCATGAAGGCCCGCTCCCTGAGGGAGCGGGCCTTCATGTCGGCTCGTGGCGCCGGGCCGCGGCGTCGCCTCGTGGCGGGCGCCGGCCGCGGAGTCGTGCGGTCAGTGCGCGTGCTGGCCGCGGCTGAACTCGAACACCCAGCCGACCAGGCCGATGACGCCGAGCACGAAGCCGAAGTACAGCACCCACCAGCCCACGGCGAGGCCGAGGAAGGCCAGTGCGGCAGCGGCACCGATGACCAGCGGCCACCACGACCAGGGGGCAAACACGCCCTGGTCGCCGGCGCCGTCGGCGATCTCGCCGTGCTCGTCGTCCTCCGGACGCGGGTCGATGCGGCGCGCGGTCAGCGCGAGGTACGCGCCCACCATGGCCACCAGGCCGCCGAGCAGCGGCATCCCGAGGAAGCCGACCGGCTCCTGCCAGTGCGTCATGAAGCCGTAGACGACCCCGACGATGACGAAGAAGGGTGCCAGGTACAGGAAGAGCTTGGTCTCGATCTTCACTTCCCGGACTCCTCGATCGTCGTGGTGGCGGCACCCGCGTACTGCGGGTACAGCTCGGGGTGCTCCATCGCGGCGACCTCCGGGTGGTGCAGGTCGAACGCCGGCGACTCGGAGCGGATGCGCGGCAGCGAGGTGAAGTTGTGGCGCGGCGGCGGGCACGAGGTGGCCCACTCGAGCGAGCGGCCGTAGCCCCACGGGTCGTCGACGGTCACGAGCGGGGCGCGACGCCACGTCGTGTACACGTTCCAGAAGAACGGCAGCAGGGAGGCACCGAGGATGAACGATCCGACGGTCGACACCTGGTTCATCCAGGTGAAGCCCTCTTCCGGCATGTAGTCCGCGTAGCGACGCGGCATGCCGATGACGCCCAGCCAGTGCTGGATGAGGAACGTCGTGTGGAAGCCGATGAACAGCAGCCAGAAGTGCCACTTGCCCAGGCGCTCGTCGAGCATGCGGCCCGTGAACTTGGGCCACCAGAAGTAGAAGCCGGCGAACATCGCGAACACGACCGTGCCGAACACCACGTAGTGGAAGTGGGCGACGACGAAGTAGGTGTCGGAGACCTGGAAGTCCAGCGCGGGGCTCGACAGGATGACGCCCGTCAGACCGCCGAAGAGGAAGGTCACGAGGAAGCCGATCGACCACAGCATGGGCGTCTCGAACGTGAGCTTCCCGCGCCACATCGTGCCGATCCAGTTGAAGAACTTCACACCGGTCGGGACCGCGATGAGCATCGTCATGAACGAGAAGAACGGCAACGTGATCGCACCGGTCACGTACATGTGGTGGGCCCACACGGTGACCGACAGGGCGGCGATCGAGATCGTCGCGTAGATCAGGCCCTTGTAGCCGAAGATCGGCTTGCGGCTGAACACCGGCAGGATCTCCGACACGATGCCGAAGAACGGCAGCGCGATGATGTACACCTCGGGGTGGCCGAAGAACCAGAACAGGTGCTGCCACAGGATGGCGCCGCCGTTGTCCGGGTTGAACACCTGCGCGCCGAGGCGGCGGTCCGCGCCGAGCGCGAAGAGCGCGGCGGCCAGCGGCGGGAAGGCCATCAGCACCAGGAGGCTCGTGATGAGCGTGTTCCAGGTGAAGATCGGCATGCGGAACATCGTCATGCCGGGCGCGCGCATCGTGATGATCGTGGTGATGAAGTTGACGGCACCGAGGATGGTGCCGAAGCCACCGAGCGCGAGGCCGAAGACCCACAGGTCACCGCCGAGGCCCGGGCTGAACGTCGTGTTCGACAGCGGCGCGTAGGCGAACCAGCCGAACGAGGCAGCGCCCTGCGGCGTGAAGAACCCGGCGCCGGCGATCGCGCCACCGAAGAAGAACAGCCAGAACGCGAACATGTTCAGCCGCGGGAACGCGACGTCGGGGGCGCCGATCTGCAGCGGCATGATGATGTTCGCGAAGCCCGCGAACAGCGGCGTCGCGAAGAGCAGCAGCATGATCGTGCCGTGCATCGTGAAGAGCTGGTTGTACTGCTCCTTGCTCTGCACGATCTGGATGCCGGGCTCGAAGAGCTCGGCACGGATGAGCAGGGCGAGCACGCCGCCGATGCAGAACCAGATCACCGACGTGATCAGGTACATGTACCCGATCGTCTTGTGGTCGGTCGAGGTGATCCACTTGATCACCGTGCGGCCGAGGTTCTGGCGCCGGGGCGCGAGGCCCGGGACCAGCTCGGCGCCGTGGGTGGTCGCGGTCATCAGTGCGCGCCCTCCTCGGTCTCGGCGGAGGCCGGGGCCTCCTGGTGGCGGTTGAGGTCGAGGCCGAGCTCGCCGGTCTGGCCGGCGTCGCGCAGGGCGTCCATGTGGGCGTCGTACTCGTCGCGGGAGACGACCTTGACGTTGAAGAGCATCCCGGAGTGGAACTCGCCGCAGAGCTCGGCGCACTTGCCCGCGTAGGTGCCCTCACGCTCGGGCGTGACCTCGAACGTGTTGGTGCGGCCCGGGATCATGTCCTCCTTGTAGAGGAACGCCGGGATCCAGAACGAGTGGATGACGTCGCGCGAGTCGAGCGTGAACTCGACGCTCTCCCCCACCGGCAGGTAGAGGGTGGGCAGCGCCTTCGACGTGCCGGGCGCGCCGTCGACCTCGTCCGCGGCCGTCTGGCCGCCGACGTCGTTCAGGTGCTGGCCCGTGTCGTAGACGTCGTCGTCCAGGTAGTTGAAGTCCCAGCTCCACTGCTTGCCGATCACCTGGACGTGCACGTCGGCGTCGCCCGAGACCGCGGTGACGTCCGTCATCACGCGGTCGGTGTGGTGGAAGAGCACGAGGACCATCGCCAGGGGCACGATCACGTACATGAGCTCGAGCGGCACGTGGTAGCGCGTCTGCACCGGGAGCTGGTGGTCGTCACGACGCTTGCGGTACGCGGCGACGCACCACAGCATCAGACCCCAGGTGATGACGCCGACGGCGAGGGCGGCGACCCAGGAGCCCACCCAGAGGCTGGCGATGCCTTCGGTGTGGTTGGTCACCTCCCCGTCGGCATATCCGGGCAGGTATCCGCGCTTGACGGTGTCGCTCGCGCAGCCAGAGGCCAGCACAGCGACCGCGCCGGCAACGGCCGTCGCGCGCAGGATGGCCCGCGTGGCGCGGGTAGGGGGCTTCGACTGCAAGGGAGGCCTTTCACGTCACGACCCGCGTCCTGCCCCGGTCACCGCGCGTCAGCAAAACGACGCAGCGCGCGACAGAACAGTTGCGGGTCCTTCTCGTCCTCGATATGGGGCAGCCTAGCGCGCCCACCGCTCCCGCACCGCTCCTCGAGCACGCCCGAGGGGTGACGTTCGCGCTGGTCACGACACCGCCAGCGAGAGTGTCAGATCGTCGGTCGCCGTTCGTCGTCGTCGGGCCGCGTGCTGACGGACGCGCTCCGCGCGTCCGCACGCCTGTGACCAACTCCACGCGAGCGCGGGAACCCGCGCAAAGGCCCCGGGACGACGACGGCCCGGCCACCGTGAGGTGGCCGGGCCGTGAGGTCCGCTGCGGGGGATGTCAGGCGAACGAACCGCCGCACGCGCAGGACGAGCCGGCGTTCGGGTTGTCGATCGTGAAGCCCTGCTTCTCGATGGTGTCGGCGAAGTCGACGGTGGCGCCCTCGAGGTAGGGGACGCTCATCTTGTCGACCACGACGCCGACGCCGTCGAAGTCCACGACGGCGTCGCCGTCGAGCAGACGCTCGTCGAAGTACAGCTGGTAGATCAGGCCCGAGCAGCCGCCGGGCTGCACGGCGACGCGCAGGCGAAGGTCGTCGCGGCCCTCCTGCTCCAGGAGGCTGCGGACCTTGTCGGCGGCGACGTCGGTCAGGACCACGCCGTGCGTGGCGGTCTCGAGAGTGTCGGTCATGCTTCCTCCAACGACGGGATGGTTCTCGCTCTTCCCGATGTTACGCACGAAAATGCCCTCGGTGGGGCCGCGATCACGTCCGCGGCCAGGAGGGCGCCCAGGTTCGGCCCGCGCGGGCCACTGCCGTCGCCCGGTCACCGGGCTCCTCCCCGACCTCGTGGACGCCGCTGACGCCGGCCGCAGACCACTCCCGACGGCTTGCCTCGGCCCGCCCCGCCAGCACGACGACGGGCAGCGCCCGCTCCCCCGCGACCCGCGCGACGAGCGGCAGCGGGCCCTCGTGCAACGCCGGCGCGTCCAGCACGTCCACGTGCACGACGACGACGTCCGCGTCCGCCACGAGCGCGCGCAGCCGCTCCTCCTCCGATGCGGCGGACGGGCGCCTGGACAGGCCGAGGGCGGAGACGGGCACGAAGACGCCGGACGGGGCCGGCGCGGCCGACCGCGCCGGCAGGACCGCGGGGCCGACCGACCCGGCCGCCGCGGTCGCCCAGGCGGCGGCCAGGTCACCGGCCAGCCGCGCGTCGGCGGCGAGCAGCAGCACATGCACGAGGCCGATCGTGGCACGACGATGGCTCAGTGACCACGAGCGCCGGCCCCCACGTCGGGATCGTCGTGTTCGACGGCGCCGACGAGCTCGACGTCGTCGGACCGTTCAGCGTGCTCTCGGCGTGGGCGGCGCACTCCGCGCTCCAGCCGACCGTGAGCACGTTCTCCCACGACGGCGGCGGGGTGCGCCTCGCGCACGGGCTGCGGCTCGTGCCCAGCGGCGCGCGCGACGACGTCGGCCCGCTGCACCTGCTGGTGCACCCGGGTGGCGTCGGCACCTCGGCGCTCGTCGCCGACCCCGCGTACCTGGCGTGGCTGCGCACGGCACGGACCACCACGCCGCTCCTGGCGAGCGTGTGCACGGGCGCCCTGGTGCTCGCGGCCGCGGGGCTGCTCGCGGGGCGGCCCGTGACGACGCACCACGAGCACTACGACGAGCTCGTGGCCATCGACCCGTCCGTCGTCGTCGACACGGAGGCGCGGTTCGTCGACGACGGCGACGTCGTCACCTCGGCGGGCGTGACCGCCGGGATCGACATGGCCCTGCACCTGGTCGCGCGCCTCGAGTCGCCGCAGGTCGCGCAGGCGGTGCGGCGGCTGCTCGCGCACGAGTCGACGACGGACGTCGACGACGGTCTCTGAGACCGATACCTAGTACCGCGCGTCGCAGGTCTAGCGTGCGGCGGATGACTCGTGTGCTGCAGCTCGCCTGGAAGACGTTCCGCCCGCGCAGGCCCGTGCCGGGGCGGGGCGTGCTCGACCCGTCCGTGACCGACATGCGCGTCAACGTCGGCGACCTGGACATCCTCTGGCACGTCAACAACGGCACGTACCTGCAGATGGCCGACGTCGCGCGGTGGAACTACATCGCCGACCTCGGCGGGATGCACCGGCTGAACGCGAAGCGCTGGTACCCCGTCGTCGCGGCGTCGACCGTGAAGTACCGGCGCTCGCTCCAGCTCGGCGAGCGCTTCCGCATCACCTCGCGCGTGCTCGGGTGGGACGAGCGCGTCGTCTACCTCGAGCAGGTGTTCCACCGCGGCGCGGACCTGTGCGCCACCGCGTGGATCGCCGGGCGGTTCCTGTCGCGCGACGGGGCCCGCATCGCGCCGCACGACGTCGTCGCGCTGCTCGGCGACGACGCCCCCGCCGCCTCGCCCGCGCTGCCCGCGGAGGTCGCGGCGTGGGCGCGGGCCGTGGACGTGGCCCCTCGCTGACGGCTCCGGGTGGCCGGGCCTGGTGGGCCCGGCCACCGCGCGGTGCTCAGAGCGTCGCGGCCACCTGCGTGAGCAGCAGCGCCTCGGCGACGACGACCTTCTTCAGCTCGCCGAGGTGCACGGACTCGTTGGCGCCGTGCGCGCGCGAGTCCGGGTCCTCGACGCCCGTCACGAGGATCGCGGCCTGCGGGAACACCTCGAGCAGGTCGGCGATGAACGGGATCGAGCCGCCGATGCCGGTGTCGACGGCGTCGGTGCCCCACGACGCGGCGAAGGCCGCGCGGGCCGCGCGCATGGCCGGAGAGTCCGCCGGGGCCAGGAACGGCTTGCCCTGCTCCTTGGTGGTCCACGTGACCTTCGTGCCGAAGGGCGCGTTCGCCAGCAGGTGCGCCTCGAGCGCGGCCGCGGCGGCGGCCGGGTCCTGGCCCGGGGCCAGGCGCAGCGAGAGCTTGGCCCGCGCGCTCGGCGTGATGGTGTTGGACGCGTGCGCGACCGGCGTCGCGTCGATGCCGATGACCGACAGCGCGGGCTTGGTCCACATGCGCGCGGCGAGGGAGCCGGTGCCCGCGAGCGCGACGCCGTCGAGCACCGAGGACTCCTCGCGGAAGGCGGCCTCGTCGTACTCGACGCCCGGCTCGGGCGCGTGCACGAGACCCGCGACGGCGACGTCACCGGCGTCGTCGTGCAGCGTGGCGACCAGGCGGGAGAGGAGCGTCAGGGCGTCGAGCACCGGGCCGCCGAACATGCCCGAGTGCACGGCGTGGTCGAGCACCTGGACCTCGACGAACCCGTCGACGAGGCCGCGCAGCGACGTCGTGAGGGCCGGGACGCCGACCTTCCAGTTGGAGGAGTCGGCGACGACGATGACGTCGGCGGCGAGGAGCTCGCGGTGCTCCTCGAGGAACGCGCGGAACGAGGGCGAGCCGTCCTCCTCCTCGCCCTCGACGAAGACGGTGACGCCGACCTCGGGCAGGAGGCCCGAGGCGGTCAGCGCGCGCAGCGCGCCGAGGTGCGCGACGACGCCCGCCTTGTCGTCGGCAGCCCCGCGGCCGAACAGCCGCTCGCCCACCTGGACGGGCTCGAACGGGTCGGTCTCCCAGCCCTCGCCCACGGGCTGCACGTCGTGGTGCGCGTAGAGCAGCACGGTCGGCGCACCCTCGGGGGCGGGGCGGCGTGCGACGACGGCGGGGGCGCCAGGCTCGCCGTCGGGGCGCGGCGAGCGCAGGACCTGCACCTCGGGCAGGCCCGCGCCGCGCAGCAGGTCGGCCACCGCCTGGGCGGACGCCTCGACGTGCGCCTGATCGAACGCGGCCATCGCGATGCTCGGGATGCGCACGAGCGAGACGAGGTCCGCCTGGAGGGCGGGGAACTGCTCGTCGACGACGGCGCGGAGGGTCTCGACGACGGTGTCGTCCGGGGCGGAGGCGGGGGTGGTGTTCTCGGCGGTCACGCGGCCACGCTACCCGGACCCGGCGGGCCAGACCTGGGCGATGGCCGACTAGACTTCTCGGGTGTTCTCCCGCAACAAGCCCGCGCCCCCCGCCTCGACCGACCCTGTCGCCCAGGCTGCCGAGATCGAGCAGGCCGGCGCCGCCGGCAAGGGCCGGCCGACGCCGAAGCGCTCCGTGTCCGAGGCCGCCAACAAGCGACCCCTGGTGCCCGCCGACCGCCGCGCCGCCCAGCGCGACGCCCGCTCGCGCCAGAAGGAGAGCCGGGCCCGGTCCTACGAGGGCATGCAGCGCGGCGAGGAGCGCTACCTGCCGGCGCGCGACAAGGGTGCGCAGCGTCGCTACGTGCGCGACTGGGTCGACGCGCGGTGGAACCTCGGCGAGTTCTTCCTCCCCGTGGCGTTCGCGTTCATCGTGCTCAACTTCGTCGTGATCCAGTTCGGCGAGGCGGCCGCGTTCCTCGTGCTCGTCGCGCTGTACGTCGTGGTGCTGGTCGCCGTGGCGGACGGCGTCGTGCTCTGGTTCCGGCTCAAGCGCAAGCTCAAGGCCAAGTTCGGGACGGTCGAGAAGGGTACGGCGATGTACGCCGTCATGCGTGCCTTCCAGATCCGCCGCTCGCGCATCCCGCGCCCGACGTACAAGAAGCACGGCGTCTGGCCCGAGTGAGCGCCTCGCGGGTCGCTTCGGGTCGAAGCGATTCGAGCCGTGCCGTTAGGGTGATCGCATGGTCAACTACCGGTACCTCGGCAACAGTGGTCTGAAGATCACGGAGATCACCTACGGCAACTGGCTCACGCACGGCTCTCAGGTCGAGAACGACGTCGCCACGGCGTGCGTCCACGCCGCTCTCGACGCCGGGATCACCTCGTTCGACACCGCGGACGTCTACGCGAACGGGGCTGCCGAGTCGGTGCTCGGCGCGGCGCTCAAGGGTCAGCGCCGGGCCTCGCTCGAGGTGTTCACGAAGGTCTACTGGACGACGGGGCCGGGCGGCGCCAACGACTCCGGCCTGTCGCGCAAGCACATCATGGAGTCCATCGACGGCTCGCTGACGCGCCTCGGCATGGACTACGTCGACCTGTACCAGGCCCACCGCTTCGACCACGAGACGCCGCTCGAGGAGACGATGCAGGCGTTCGCCGACGTCGTCCGCCAGGGCAAGGCGCTGTACATCGGGGTCTCCGAGTGGACCGCCGACCAGATCCGCCAGGGCCAGGACCTGGCCAAGGACCTGGGCTTCTCGCTCATCTCCTCGCAGCCGCAGTACTCGATGCTGTGGCGCGTCATCGAGGACGAGGTCGTGCCCGCGTCGAAGGAGCAGGGGCTCTCGCAGATCGTCTGGTCGCCCGTCGCGCAGGGCGTGCTCACCGGCAAGTACGTGCCGGGTCAGCCGGCGCCCGCCGGGTCGCGCGCGACCGACGCGAAGGGCGGGGCGAACATGATCGCCCGCTTCATGAACGACGACGTGCTCGCGCGCGTGCAGAACCTGCGCCCCGTGGCCGACGAGCTCGGCATCACGATGGCGCAGCTCGCCGTCGCCTGGGTGCTCCAGAACGACAACGTGGCCGCGGCCCTCGTCGGCGCCTCGCGCCCGGAGCAGGTCCGCGAGAACGTCAAGGCGTCGGGCGTGACGATCCCGGCCGAGCTCATGGCGAAGATCGACGAGGCCCTCGGCGACGTCGTCGAGCGCGACGCGTCGATGACGCAGAAGACGAACCCGACGAAGCGCCCGAGCTGACCGGACCCCTCCGAGCCGATCAGAACGTGTCTCCGGGATCGGAACGTGCGACGACAGGCACGTTCCGATCCCGGGCCCACGTTCCGATCGGCTCCGGCTCTCCGGCGCCCGCCAGCGACGCCGTGCGCGCCGGCGTGGCCGCGCCCGCCAGCGCCGGTGCCAGGCGGCGGGCCGCGAGCTGGACCACCGGGCCGACGCCCAGCGCGTACGCGACCGTCGCCCAGCCGAACGTCCCGCCCAGCGCCCAGCCGGCCAGCACCACGGCGACCTCGATCGCCGTCTTGACGACGCGCACCGGCCGGCCCGTGCGGGCCACCAGCCCCGTCATGAGCCCGTCGCGCGGCCCGGGGCCCAGGCGGGAGCCGAGGTAGACCGCCGTCGCTACGCCGTTGACGGCGATGCCCGCCAGCGCCAGCGCCACCTGGACGGCGACGCCCGGGTGCGGCAGCGCCCGGTCGAGCAGCGCGAGGAACGGGTCCACGCTCACGCCGATGACGACGACGTTGGCGATCGTGCCGACGCCCGGCCGCTGCCGCAGCGGGATCCACGCCAGCAGCACGAGCACGCTCGCCGCGACGACGACGCCGCCGAACGGCAGCCCGGTGCGGCGGACCACGCCCTGGTGGAGCACGTCCCACGGCATGCCGCCCTGGCCCGAGTGGAGCATGAGCGCCATCGACAGGGCGTATCCGAGCAGGCCGAGGAGGAGCTGGGTGGCGCGGCGCAGCACCGGGGGCGTCGTGGTCATGCCGAGCATCCTGCGCGCCGAGTGGACTGGATTTCCATAGCCAATCGCGCGAGAGTGGCCCGGTGACTCCCCCGCCCGTGCACCGCCACCTGTCCCCCGCCGCGGCCGTGCGCCTGCTGGGCGCGTGGCACGCGGGCGGCCCCGCGTACGCGGCGCTCGCCGACGCGCTGCGGCAGTCGGTGCTGGCCGGCACGCTCGCCCCGCACACCCGCCTGCCGAGCGAGCGCGAGCTCGCCGTCGCGCTGGGCGTGTCCCGCGCGACGACGACGGCCGCGTACCGGCGGCTGCGCGACGTCGGGTTCGCCGTCGCGCGCACCGGCTCGGGGACGGTCGCCGTGCTGCCGCGCCCGGCGTCGCCGTCCGCGCGCGAGGCGGGCGGCGACGCCCCCGCGGGACCGCCCGCCCCCGGCGTCGACGACGTCGTCGACCTCTCGCAGGCCACGTCGGCGGCGCCGCCGGAGCTGCACGACGCGTTCGCGCGAGCGCTCGAGGCGCTGCCCGCCTACCTGGCGCGCGGCGGGTACGAGCCGTACGGGGTCGCCCCGCTGCGCGCCGCGATCGCCGACCGGTACACGGCTCGCGGCACGCCGACGTCGCCGGACCAGATCCTCGTCACGACGGGCGCCCAGCACGCGATCGCCCTCCTCGCGGGCACGTTCGTCCGCCCGCGCGACGCCGCGGTCGTCGAGGACCCGACCTACGTGCACGCGCTCGAGGCGCTCCGGCGCGCGGGCGGCCGGCTGGTCGGCGTGCCGTCGACGGCGGGCGGGTTCGACGTCGACACGTTCGCCTCGGCGCTGCAGCGGTCGCGACCCCGCCTGGCGTACCTCGTCCCCGACTTCCACAACCCGACGGGCGGGACGCTCACGGTCGCCGAGCGCGCTGCCGTCCGGGCCGCGGCGGACCGGTTCGGCGTCACCGTCGTCGGCGACGAGACCCTCACCGACCTGGTGCTCGACGGACCCGGCGGCGGGCCCGCCGCCGAGCACGACGCGCCGCCGCCGTTCGCCGGCGACGGGACGAGCCCGCACGTGGTGAGCGTGGGGTCGGCGTCGAAGACGTTCTGGGGCGGCCTGCGCATCGGGTGGGTGCGCGCCCACCCCGACGTCGTCGCGCAGCTCGCCGGGGCTCGCGGGGCCGTGGACATCGCGTCGCCGCTGCTCGACCAGCTCGCGGTGGTCGAGCTGTTCGCCCGCCGCGACGAGGTGCTCGCCGGCCGGCGTGCGACCCTGCGCGCCCAGCGGGACGTGCTCGTGGACGGGCTGCGCGCCGCCCTGCCGTGGGACGTGCCGCGGCCCGCGGGCGGGCTGAGCCTGTGGCCGTCGCTCGGGGCGCCGCTCGCGCAGGCGTTCGCGGGCGCGGCGGCCGCGGAGGGCGTGCTCGTCAACGCCGGGCCGACGTTCTCGCCCCACGGCTCCGCGACCGACCGGGTGCGTCTGACGTTCGGGCGCTCGGTCGCGGACCTGGAACGGGCCCTGCCCCGCCTGGTGCGGGCGTGGGGCCGGGTGGCAGCCTGAGCCGGCTACGGCACCCGCAGCGGCAGCGGCGGCGTCGCGAGGATGCCGTCGTGCATCAGGCGGGCCTCCGTCGCGCCCGCGGCCGCGAGCTGGCGCCAGCGCTCGCCGAGCCACTCCTCGGCGTCGTACTGGGTGGTGAAGACCGGGCTGAGGGACGGCTCGAGCCGCTCCCCCGCCTCGTCGACGAGCACCCACTCCCAGCGCGGGCGGATGACGGGCTTCTCGGGAGCGTTCACCGGCCGGCCTTCGCGTCCGCGGCGAGCGTGCGGTTGAGGCGGGCGGCCCAGAACGGGCCCTCGAAGATGAAGCCCGTGTAGCCCTGGATCAGGTTGGCGCCGGCGGCCAGGTAGGCGCGGGCGTCGTCGGGCGTCGTGATGCCGCCGGAGCCGATGATCGCCGGGCGCTCGCCCAGGCGGGCGCGCAGGCGCGCGACGACCTCGAGGCCGCGCGGCAGCAGCGGCGGGCCCGACAGGCCGCCCGGGCCGAGGTCGTGGCCGATGGTCGTGTTGACCGCGGCGACGCCGTCGAGCCCGAGCTCGAGCACGAGGTCGGCGACGGCGTCGACGTCCTCGTCCGCGAGGTCCGGGGCGATCTTGACGAGCAGCGGCACGCGCGGCAGGCCGGCCGCGGTGGTCGCGGCGTCGGCGGCCTCGCGGGCGGCGGTGAGGATGGGGCGCAGCTCGGCCGTCGTCTGGAGGTCGCGCAGGCCCGGGGTGTTGGGCGAGGAGACGTTGACCACGAGGTAGTCGGCGTAGGGGGCGAGCACGCGCGCGCACAGGGCGTAGTCGGCGGCGGCGTTCTCAGCCGTCGTCGTCTTGTTCTTGCCGATGTTGACGCCGATGCGCAGCGCTCGGCCCGAGCGCGTCCCGCGCAGGCGGCGCAACGACGCGGCGGCCGCGTGGGCGCCCTCGTTGTTGAAGCCCATGCGGTTGCGCAGGCCGCGCAGCTCGAGCTCGCGGAACATGCGCGGCGCCTCGTTGCCCGGCTGCGGGCGGGGCGTGATGGTGCCC
The DNA here is from genome assembly GCF_004135385.1 of Xylanimonas protaetiae. NCBI lineage: Bacteria > Bacillati > Actinomycetota > Actinomycetes > Micrococcales > Promicromonosporaceae > Xylanimonas > Xylanimonas protaetiae. The sequence continues at coordinate 3,421,550 of NZ_CP035493.1, forward strand.
ACCTCGACGTACGCGAAGCCGAGCATCGTCAGGCCGCGCACCGCGCGGGCGTCCTTGTCGAACCCGCCGGCCAGCCCGAAGGGCGCGCCGTACGTCTTGCCCAGCACCTCGACGCTGCCCGGCCCGCCGAGGCCGCGGCCCAGGTACGGGGCGAGGGCGCCCTGGACGACGTCGCGCAGCACGGGCACCCGTCCGGCCAGGCCGATCCAGGTGAACGCCAGGTGGTGGGCGTCCTCCGGGTCCATGCGCTTGAAGACGGTGTCGAAGAACAGGTGGTAGGGCTTCACGGGTCAGGCCTCGCTCTCGAGCGGCTGGTCGGACGGGTGGGTGGCGACGTCGGCGACGTCGTCGGGGCGTGGGCGCGTGCGGCGCAACCACCACAGGCCGACGAAGGGGAGCACCAGCGGGACGAAGCCGTAGCCGATGCCGAACAGGCCCCAGACGGACCCGTCGTGCCGCAGCTCGGGGCTCACGAGGGACAGGACGCCCACGACGAGGACACCCACCGCCTCGATGCCGACGGTCGCCCAGGCCAGGCCGCGCCAGCGGCCTCGGCCGACGCCGAGCGCGACGGTCGCCACGACGTAGACGACGGCGGCGACGCCCGACAGGACGAAGGCGAGCGGCGGCTCGGGCCACTCGCGCCCGATCTGCACCAGGGCGCGCGGCACGGCCGCGAACGCGAGGATGCCGTAGACCGTCACGACCAGACGCCCGAAGCCCTTGCCGGTCGCGCGCGGCGCCGTCGGCGTCGTGCTCATGCTGCACCCCAGATCTGCCACATGCGGAAGGCGAGGAACCCGACGGTCAGTGACGCGACCATCAGCACCACGGAGGACCACTTGGTCCGCTCGGCGAACGCCCACGCCGCGGCGACGGGCAGCAGCAGCAGCGCGGTCGCCACGTACCCCCAGAACAGCGCACCGTCGACGACGTGGCCGCGCGCGATCAGCACGCCCGCGACGACGGCCTGGACGACCAGCAGCGCCTCGACGACGGCGGCGCCGAAGAGCTGCCGCAGGATCACCGCGCGGTCGCGCACCAGGAACGCGAGCGCCCACGCGGCGAGCGCCACGCACGCGGCGACCAGCACGAGCAGGAGGGGGAGGAGCACGACGCGAGACTACCTGGCACGTCACCGGACGAAGGCCCGGCGGGCGCGGGCGGTCGGCGCTAGCATCGCGAGCGTGGCTGACCTCACCCTCTCCAGCAAGAACCCGTCCGCGCTGAAGGTCGACGCGCTCGTCGTCGGGACGTGCAAGACGTCCGACGGCCTGGCCGTCGTCGCCGACCAGCTCCCCACCGACCTCGTGCACGAGATCGAGACGCTCGCGCCGCTGCTCGGGGTGACCGGGGCGCGCGACGAGGTGCGCAAGCTGCCCGCGACCGGCGGCGTCAAGGCGTCGCTGCTCGTGCTCACGGGCCTGGGCGAGCGCGAGGCGGACGGCACCTTCGCCCCGGAGACGCTGCGCCGCGCCGCGGGCGCCGCCGTGCGCGACCTCGCCGGCACGGAGTCGGTCGCGGTCGCGCTGCCGACGGCGACGGAGGCGGACCTGGTCGCCGTGCTCGAGGGATCGCTGCTGGGCGCGTACGCGTTCACGGGCTTCCGCACGGGCGACGGCGTCGCCAAGCAGCAGCCGGTGTCGTCGGTCGAGGTGGTCACCTCGTTCGCCCGCTCGGCCCGCGCGAAGACGGCGGCGGAGCGTGCGAAGGTGCTCGCGGCGGCCGTGCACGGCACGCGGGACCTCATCAACACTCCGCCGAACGTCCTGTTCCCGGCGGCGTTCGCCGAGGCCGCGAAGACGGCGGTCAAGGAGCTCGGCACGCGGGCCGTCAAGGTCACCGTGCTCGACGAGAGGCAGCTCGCCGCGGGCGGGTACGGCGGCATCGTCGGCGTCGGGCAGGGTTCCGCCCGCCCGCCGCGCCTGGTCAAGGTCGCGTACACGCCGTCGAAGGCCACGACGCGCGTGGCGCTCGTCGGCAAGGGCATCACGTTCGACACGGGCGGCATCTCGATCAAGCCGGCCGCCGGCATGCACGCCATGACCTCCGACATGTCGGGCGCCGCCGCCGTGCTGCACACCGTCGTCGCCGCGGCCCGCCTGGGCCTGCCGGTCGCGGTCACCGGGTACCTGTGCCTCGCCGAGAACATGCCGGGCGGCGGCGCGACCCGTCCGGGCGACGTGCTGACGATGAAGAGCGGCAAGACCGTCGAGATCACCAACACCGACGCCGAGGGCCGCCTGGTCATGGCCGACGGCATGGCCCTGGCCGTCGAGGACGGCACCGACGTCCTGATCGACATCGCCACGCTGACCGGCGGTCAGATCGTCGCGCTCGGCAACCGCATCTCGGGCCTCATGGGCGACGACGACGTCGTCGCCGCGGTCAAGGCCGCCGCCGACGACGCGGGCGAGCAGTTCTGGCCGATGCCGATGCCGGAGGAGCTCCGGGCCGGCCTGAAGTCGAACGTGGCGGACATCGTCAACTCGTCCGCGGACCGCGGCGGCCACATGCTCTCGGCGGCCGTGTTCCTCAAGGAGTTCACGGGCGAGACGCCGTGGGCGCACCTGGACATCGCCGGTCCGGCGTTCAACGAGAAGGCCGCGTTCGGGTACACGCCGCTGGGCGGGACGGGCGTCGGCGTGCGGACGCTGCTGGCCTACCTCGAGTCGAAGGTCGGCTGAGGACGCCCTCGACCGGTGTGGTCTGACCTTTTTGCGCCAGGTGCGACTGTTCCGAGCGTCACAGGATCCCCGTGTGCCGATCTTTGGGACAGGGGGATGCCAAGTGACAAGATGACACGCAGTGCGTGTGCACCAGGCCAGCGACGGCCGAACACTCCGATCGAAGGAGACCCCACAGGTCATGTCTGAGAACGTGCAGCTGCCCGCCCTGGGCGAGTCCGTCACCGAGGGAACCGTCACCCGCTGGCTCAAGCAGGTCGGTGACACCGTCGCGGTCGACGAGCCGCTGCTCGAGGTCTCCACCGACAAGGTCGACACCGAGATCCCCTCGCCCGTCGCCGGCGTCCTCGAGCAGATCCTCGTCCAGGAGGACGACACCGTCGAGGTCGGCGCGGTGCTCGCCGTCATCGGCGACGGGTCCGGTGCGGGCGCAGCCCCCGCCGCTCCCGCTGCCGAGCCGGCCGCCGCCTCCGCCCCCGCGCCCGTCCCGGAGGTCGCGCCCGTGGCCGCCCCGGAGCCCGTCGCCGACGTCGCGCCCGCCCCGGCCGGCGAGGGCACCGAGGTCACGCTCCCCGCGCTGGGCGAGTCCGTGACCGAGGGCACCGTGACCCGCTGGCTCAAGGCCGTCGGCGACTCGGTCGAGGTCGACGAGCCGCTCCTCGAGGTCTCCACCGACAAGGTCGACACCGAGATCCCCTCGCCCGTCGCGGGAACCGTGCAGCAGATCCTCGTGAACGAGGACGACACGGTCGCCGTCGGTGCCGTGCTGGCGATCGTCGGCTCGGGTGCGCCCGCCGCGGCCGCCGCCCCGGCCCCGGCCGCCCCCGCGCCGGCTGCGGCTCCGGCCGCTCCGGCTCCGGCCGCTCCGGCTCCGGCTCCCGCGGCGGCCGCCCCGGCCCCGGCGCCCGCCGCAGCCCCGGCTCCGGCTCCGGCCGCTCCGGCCGAGCCCGTCGCCGACGGCAAGTCGTACCTGACCCCGCTCGTGCGCAAGCTCGCCGCGGACAAGGGCGTCGACCTGGCCACCCTGGTCGGCACGGGCGTCGGCGGCCGCGTCCGCAAGGAGGACGTGCTCGCCGCGGCCGAGAAGGCGGCGGCCCCGGCCCCCGCCCCTGCTGCTGCACCGGCCGCGGCCGCCCCGGCGGCGCCCGCCGCCAAGCCGGCGACGGTCCCGGCCGTCTCGCCGCTGCGCGGCACCACGGAGAAGATGTCCCGCCTGCGCAAGATCGTGGCGGAGCGCATGGTCGAGGCCCTGCACACGCAGGCCCAGCTGACCACCGTGGTCGAGGTGGACGTCACCAAGGTCGCCAAGCTGCGCGCGAAGGCCAAGGAGTCGTTCAAGGCGCGCGAGGGCGCGAACCTCACGTTCTTGCCGTTCTACGCCCTGGCCGCCACCGAGGCGCTCAAGGCGTTCCCGAAGATCAACGCCTCGATCGACCAGGAGAAGGGCGAGATCACCTACCACGCCTCGGAGAACATCGGCATCGCCGTGGACACCGAGCGCGGCCTGGTGGTGCCGGTCATCAAGAACGCCGGCGACCTCAACCTGGCCGGCCTGGCCCGCCAGATCGGCGACCTGGGTGCCCGCACCCGCGCCAACAAGGTGGGCCCGGACGAGCTGTCGGGCGCGACCTTCACGATCACGAACACCGGCTCGGGCGGCGCGCTCATCGACACGCCGATCGTCCCCGGCGGCCAGGTCGCCATCCTCGGCACCGGCACGATCACGAAGAAGCCGGCCGTCATCAACGTCGACGGCGAGGACGTCATCGCGATCCGCCAGTTCGCGTACCTGTTCCTCTCCTACGACCACCGCCTGGTCGACGGTGCTGACGCGGCTCGGTTCCTGACCGCCGTCAAGGCCCGCATCGAGGAGGGCGCGTTCGAGGCCGAGGTCGGTCTCTGACGGTCCCCCGCTGAACGAGAACGGCGCCTTCGGTCCCTCGAGGACCGGAGGCGCCGTTCTCGTTCGGCCTCGTTCAGCGCGCGTGCCGGATCTCGACGAGCGGCAGCCGCAGCGCGCCCGGCGCGGACGCCGGCACCACGGGACGACGCGGCGCCACCGGGACGACGCGCGCGTAGGCCGTCCCCGGCGCCGGGCGCGGGTCCGGGTCCCCCTGGTTGGGCCACAGCGCGAACGCCCGCTCGGCCTGCGCGGTGATGGTCAGCGACGGGTTGACACCCAGGTTGGCGGTCACCGTCGAGCCGTCGACGACGTGCAGCCCGGGATACCCGTGCACGCGGTGGTAAGGGTCCACGACGCCGTCGGACGCCGTCGCGCCGATCGTGCAGCCGCCGAGGATGTGGGCGGTCATGGGGATGTCGAACGGGTCGCCCAGCGAGCCGCCGGGACGCCCGCCCATGGCCGTCGCCATCCGGCGCACCGCGTCGTGCGCCACCGGGATCCACGACGGGTTGGGCTCGCCCGTGCCCTGGCGAGACGTCAGGCGTCGTCGGCCTGCGAGGCCGCGGCGCGTGAACGTCGTCAGGGAGTTGTCGCGAGCCTGCATGACGAGCGCGATGACGGTGCGCTCGGACCAGCGACGCAGGTCGAGCAGGTCGGGCATGTGCGCGCCCAGGCGGGCGAGCTCACGCAGCCAGCGGCGCCCGCGGGCCCTGCCGCCGTCCACGAGGACCGTCTGGAGCAGCCCCATCGCGTTCGAGCGGTGCCCGTAGCGCACGGGCTCCACGTGCGTCGACGCGTCGGGGTAGAACGACGACGTGATGGCCACGCCGCGCGAGTAGTCGGGCGCCGTGCGGGTGCGGTCGCGCCAGCCGTCGGGGCCGATGGGCCCGCGGTGCGGCACGGACACGCCCAGGAGCGCCTCGGAGTTGGTGCGCGTCAGGTGCCCGAGCCGGTCCGAGAGGTGCGGCAGCGTCCCCGTGTCCCGCATGGCGTGCAGCAGCTCCTGCGTGCCGAGCGTCCCCGCCGCGAGGACGACCTGCCGGGCGGTGAACTGCTGCCGGCCGCCACGCCGCCCGGTCCGGCGCGTCTCGACGACGAACCCGGCGCCCGCGGGCGCCCGGTCGCCGGAGCCGTCGCCCGGGCCGCTGCCCCGTCCGTCGACGGACCCGTCGGCCGGGTCGTCAGCCGGCGCGTCGATCGGGACGACGGCGGTGACCGTCGTGAGCGGGTGCACGACGGCGCCCGCCGCCTCGGCCAGGTGCAGGTAGTTCTTGACGAGCGTGTTCTTGGCTCCGTGGCGGCAGCCCGTCATGCACTCGCCGCACTGCGTGCACCCGGTGCGCTCCGGGCCCGCCCCGCCGAAGAACGGGTCGGCGACGGCCTCCCCCGGCGTCTGGCGTCCGCCCGGGCCGAAGAAGACGCCGACGTTCGCCGGGGTGAACGTCTCCCCCACGCCCATCGCCTCGGCGACGCCCTGCATGACGTCGTCGGCGGGCGTCTGGCCTGGGAACCGCACCGAGCCGAGCATGCGCTCGGCCTGGTCGTAGTAGGGGTCGAGCTCGGCCTTCCAGTCCGTGATGCCCGCCCATGCGGGGTCGGCGAAGAACGGCCCGAGCGGCCGGTACAGCGTGTTCGCGTAGACCAGCGACCCGCCGCCGACGCCGGCGCCCGCGAGCACCAGGACGTTGCGCAGCAGCCGGACCCGCTGGATGCCGAAGCACCCCAGCGCGGGCGCCCACAGGAACGAGCGAAGGCGCCAGGAGCTGGCGGCGTGCTCGTGGTCGGCGAACCGGCGGCCGGCCTCCAGCACGCCGACCCGGTAGCCCTTCTCGGTCAGGCGCAGCGCCGCCACGGAGCCGCCGAACCCCGAGCCGACAACCAGGACGTCGTAGTCGTGGTCTCTCGCCACCGGTCCACCTCTCTGCCTGCCGGACGTCGTCGTCTCGCGCCGCACACCGTAGCGGGTCGCGCACGTCATGCGACGCCCGCGACCCGCCACCCGTCGTCGGTCCAGGCGAGGTCGAGCGTCGCGGTCCGCGCGCCCGACGCCGGGACGGCCGTGCGCGTGCCGTCGGCGGCCACCTGTTCGTGCGCCTCGACGGCGTACGTGAGCCGCACCGTCGCGGAGGTGCCGTCCGCCGCGACGACCTCGCTGCTGGTCACGGCCGCCCGCGGCTGCTGCGGCCGCGTGCCCGCCGTCCGCAGCCGGGCGAGGAGCGCCGCGTCCGCCGCGTAGGCGGGCGATCCCGCGACGTCGACCGCGCCGAGGTCCGGGTGGTCCGCCGCGGCCGCGAGCAGGTCGAGACGTCGCTGGGTCAACGCCGCCGCCGCGGCGCCGGGCTCGTCACGGGCAAGCACGGGGTCCGTACCGCGGGCAGGCGCCGTCGGGCCCGCGGCGTCCGCGGGCGCCGACGCGTCCGCACCCGCCGGTGCCCGGTCGCTCAGCTCGAGCGCGGCTCCCGTCATCAGCCCCACGGTGAGCCCGATCCCGACGACGACGAGCGCCGGCCGTGCCGCCGGCGAGCGTCCGCCGGGCCTGGACCACGGCAGCCGGCGCGCCCGGGGAGCACCGGGGACGGCCCGCACGCGGGCCGCCGATCCCGCCCGGGGCACGGCGCCTCGCGTCGCCCGGAACCGCCGCCCGGTCCCGGCGCCCACGTCCGCCGCCCCACCCACGACCCCGCGCCGCGCCCCGGCGAGCGCCGCGCCCGCCAGCGTCGCCGGGTCGGGCAGGCCGACCATGGCGGGCTCGCAGGCGGCGTCCACGAGCGCCGCGAGCGTCCCCGCCTCGGGCCGGCGTCTCGCGTCGGCGCCGAGCGCAGGGCGCAGGGCGTCGCGGAGCGCCCCGTCGGGGTCGGCGAGCGGGTCTCCGTCGAGGCGCCCGGCGGGCGTCCCGGCGACGGGCCGCGACCCGAGCAGCCCGTCCACGAGCCGGGCCGCGGCCCGCACGTCCTCGGCGGCCGTCCACTCCTCGGGAGGCACGCCGGCCCGGGGCCGCAGGGCGGGCGCCCCGCCGGGCCGCAGCACGACGTCGCCTGCCTCGACGGGCCCGTGCACGACCCCGGCCGCGTGCAGCGCCGCGAGCGCCTGGGCCACGTGCACCCCGACGGCCGCGGCCTCCCCGGCCGCGAGCCGCCCCCGCACCGCGAGCACCGCGGGCAGGTCGGCGGCCTCGCCGCGCGCGTGCACGACGTCGAGGGCGCCCTCGCGGACCGTCCGCACCTCGAGCACGGCGACCAGGTGCGGGTGCCGCACGCCGGCGAGCACGGTCACGCGTGCGGTCAGGGCAGCCCGGGCGGCGGCGTCGGCGGGTACGGGCACGAGGACGACGCCAGGCGGGACTGGGTGGCCGTCGGGCCGGGTGTTCGTCACCCGCCCGATGAAACCGCACCGGCGCGACCCCCGTGCGGGCTGTCCACAGGCGTCCCGTCACACGGTGACGGTGCGTCCCTCCCGTGCCGCGATGCGGGCGGCGTCCAGCACCTCGGCCGTCCGGACGGCGTCGGCGGGGTCGACGGGCACCTCGCCGTCGCCGGTGAGCCACTCGACGAGCGCGCGGTAGAAGTCGGCGTGCCCGCCCGGTGCCCGGGGCACGGGCGTGCGGTCGCGGCCGCGCGTGAGCCAACCCTCCGTGCCGGCAGGCGCGTCGGCGTCGAACACCTCGAAGGGCGAGGCGTCCTGCTCGAACGACGTCACCAGGTACGCACCGGCGCGGCCGAGCACGCGCGTGCGCGGCCCGGGCGCGCCCACGACGGAGCCGGCCCACAGCCGGGACGTCACGGCGAGCGGCGAGCGGGCGATGCCCCCGCCGGGCTCGTGCTGGAGCACCAGGAACACGTCGTCCTCGGTGGTCGTGGTGAGCTTGCGCGTCTGCGCCCAGACGCTCGTCACGCGCCCGAAGAGCTGGGTCGCGGAGTCGACGAGGTGCGGCCCGAGGTCGAGCAGCAGCCCCCCGCCGACGACGTCGTTCTCCTTCCAGCGCTGCTGCGGCTGCGGCCGCCAGCGCTCCCAGCGCCGCTCGAACGTGTGCACGTCGCCGAGCTCGCCACGGCGGAGCAGCGCCGCGAGCGTGAGCTGCTCCGCGTCCCAGCGCCGGTTCTGGAACACCGTGAAGGGCGTCGACGTCGCGGCCGCCTCGGACACCACGGCGCGCGCCTCGTGCGCGTCGACGCCGACGGGCTTGTCCAGCACGAACGGGATCCCGGCGCGGGCCAGGTGCGCCGCGTGGTCCGCGTGCAGCGACGTCGGCGACGTCACGACGACGAGGTCGAACGCGGAGCGCGACGCGACCAGGGCGTCGAGGTCGTCGTGCAGCCGCGCCCCGGGCCAGTCGGACGCGGCCTGCTGGCGGCGTCCGGCGTCCCGCGTGACGACGGCGGCGACCGTGAGCCCCACCTCCTTCGCCAGCCGGGCGTGGATCCCACGGCCCGATCCCCCGTACCCGACGATCGCGATGCGCAGCGCAGCCATGCGCCCATGCTGCCCCGCCGACGCCGGGTCCGCGGCCGCGGCGCGCCCCGCGGCCCGGGACCGGCCCCGGGCGGACGTCACAGCGCGCCGGTTGCCGGCCGCCAGGAGACCGGGCGTAAGTTGGACCGCCGTGAGCACGGAACCGCGCATCGAGATCGAGCACCTGTCCGGGCACGTCGACTACCACGAGGCCTGGGATCTCCAGCGGCGCACGCACGCCGCGGTCAGCGCCGGGGAGCACCGCCCGGTCGCGTTCCTGCTCGAGCACGCCGGGGTGTACACCGCCGGCAAGCGCACCCACAAGGACGAGTACCCCACCGACGGCACGCCCGTCGTCGACGTCGACCGCGGCGGCAAGATCACCTGGCACGGCCCCGGCCAGCTCGTCGCCTACCCCATCGCGCACCTCGTCTCGCCCGTCGACGTCGTGCAGTACGTCCGCACGCTCGAGGCCGCCGTCATGGACGTCTGCGCGCAGCTCGGCGTCGCGACGATCCGCGTCGAGGGCCGCTCCGGCGTCTGGCTGGCGGCCGACGCCCCCGGCGTCGTCGGGCCTGACGGCGCGACCCGTCGCGAGCGGAAGGTGTGCGCCATCGGCGCGCGCGTCGCGCGCGGCGTGACGATGCACGGGCTGGCCCTCAACTGCGACCCGGACCTGGAGGCGTTCGGCCACATCGTGCCGTGCGGCATCGACGACGCGGACGTCACGTCGCTGTCCGCGGAGCTGGGGCGCGACGTGACCGTGGCCGAGGTGCGCCCGCTCCTGGCGGAGGCGCTCCAGCGCCACCTGGCCCCGCTCGTGACCGAGGTCACGGGTCCCGTCACCGCGGGCGCCGCAGCACCCGCCGTCGTCGCCGTAGGCTGACCGACGTGACCATTGCTCCCGAAGGCCGCCGCATGCTGCGCATCGAGGCGCGCAACGCCGAGACGCCGATCGAGAAGAAGCCGGAGTGGATCCGGACCAAGGCGACCATGGGCCCCGAGTACCGGGACATGAAGAACCTGGTCCAGGGCGGCAACCTGCACACGGTGTGCGAGGAGGCCGGCTGTCCCAACATCTTCGAGTGCTGGGAGGACCGCGAGGCGACGTTCCTCATCGGCGGCGAGCAGTGCACGCGCCGCTGCGACTTCTGCCAGATCGACACGGGCAAGCCCGCCGCGCTCGACCGCGACGAGCCGCGGCGCGTCGCCGAGTCCGTCCAGCAGATGGGCCTGAAGTACTCGACGATCACGGGCGTCGCGCGCGACGACCTGCCCGACGGCGGCGCCTGGCTCTACGCCGAGACGGTCCGCGCGATCCACGAGCTCAACCCGAACACGGGCGTCGAGAACCTCATCCCCGACTTCAACGGCATCCCCGAGCTGCTCGACGAGGTGTTCGAGTCCCGCCCCGAGGTGCTCGCGCACAACCTCGAGACCGTGCCGCGCATCTTCAAGCAGATCCGCCCGGCGTTCCGCTACGACCGGTCGCTCCAGGTGCTCTCCCGCGCACGCGACGCCGGCCTGGTCACCAAGTCGAACCTCATCCTCGGCATGGGCGAGACGATCGAGGAGATCAAGGCCGCGCTCGTCGACCTGCACGACGCCGGCTGCGACCTCATCACCATCACGCAGTACCTGCGCCCGTCGCTGCGCCACCACCCGATCGACCGGTGGGTGCGCCCCGAGGAGTTCGTCGAGCTGTCGCAGTTCGCGGAGGAGGTCGGGTTCCTGGGCGTCATGGCCGGGCCGCTCGTGCGCTCGTCGTACCGCGCGGGCCGCCTGTGGGGCCAGGCCATGAGCAAGCGCGGCATGGAGATCCCCGCCGCCCTCGCCCACCTCGCCGAGCCGACGACGGCGCGCCAGGAGGCAGCCAGCCTCCTCGCACGCTGACCGCGCGCCGCACCGACCGCCGATAGGATCAGGCCCATGGCACGATCGAACGCGTCCGCGGACGCCACGAAGGCGAAGAAGCCCAAGAAGCAGCGCTGGTACCACCAGGTCTGGCAGGCGTACACGATGACGCGCCAGCAGGACCCGTCGGTGACGTGGGTGCTGCTCGGGATCTTCGTCGGCGTGCTGCTCGTCGGCCTCGCCATCGGCCTCGCGACGGACGCGCCCGTCTACGCGACGATCGTCGCCGTGCCCTTCGCGGCGCTGGCCACCATGTACATGCTCACGCGCCGTGCCGAGCGCGCCGCGTACAGCAGGATCAAGGGCCAGCCCGGTGCCGCGCGCGCCGCGCTCGGCACCGTCCGCGGCGGCTGGACGTTCGAGGACGAGCCGGTGGCCGTCAGCGCCCGCACGCAGGACTTCGTGTTCCGCGGCGTCGGCCGCCCCGGCGTCGTGCTCGTCTCCGAGGGCCCCGGGACCCGCGTGACCCGCCTGCTCGAGGACGAGCGCCGGCGCACCGCCCGCGTGCTGCCGAACGTGCCGATCCACCTGATCCAGATGGGCGACGACGCCGGCCAGGTGGAGCTCATGAAGCTCGGCCGCGCCGTCTCCAAGCTCAAGCCGTCGCTGACCCGGCCCGAGGTGGCCGAGGTGTCCAAGCGCCTGCGCGCCCTGGGCGGCCAGAAGCTCCCGGTGCCCAAGGGCATCGACCCGTTCAAGACCCGGCCCGACCGCAAGGGCATGCGCGGCCGCTGAGCCGTCGCGACGGAGGGCCGGATCCCCGCGGGGATCCGGCCCTCCGTCGTCCTCCAGGTCGGGCGTCGCGCTCCGAGGTCAGCGCCGCGTGATGACGGTCCCGGCCGCGCGGTCGTGCAGGCCGCGGCCGTCGCCGTCCCAGACGACGGCGGGGATCACCAGGCACAGCAGCACCGTGCGGATCAGCGACCGCCGGAAGCCCACGAACGCGCCGCCGACGGCGCCCTCCCCCGGCCGGCCCAGCACGCGCACCTGCAGGCCCAGCAGCCGGTGGCCGATCGTGAACCCGAGCGACCCGACGAGGATCACGTTCATGACCGCCAGCACGGCGAGCGGCACGAACTCGTTGCCGCGCGCGACCAGCGCGGCGACACCCCACGCCACCGCCCAGTCGACGCAGAGGGCCACGACGCGGGGCCCGAGGGACGCCATCGCGCCCGGGCCGTCCGCGGGGAGACCGAGTCGCGTCGCGCCGTCGCCCGACGGGGTCGCGCCGCCTTCGAGCCAGGAACCGAGGTCCTCACGTGATGCCACGCCTCCAGCGTAGGCGGCGTCGTCGACGCCCCCGATCGCCGTCGCCCGACGAGGGCCGCGGCGCGTGTTCCGTGCATCACAGCAGGGGCCGCGAACGTCCACGAAATCTCACTGTGCGGACGGCGAGCGCCTCGGTTACATGCTCGAAACATGAGTGGCATGCCAGGGTAATCACGGCGCCCTACGTTCGGGGCAGCCGCATGACGTCGGCACCCACTTCTAAGGAGCATGGATGTTCAACAACGCCGAGGAGGCCATCGCCTTCACCCGCAACGAAGGGGTGGAGTTCATCGATGTCCGGTTCGTCGACCTGCCGGGCGTGTGGCAGCACTTCAACATCCCGACCTCGCAGTTCAGCGAGGACTCGTTCACCGAGGGCCTCATGTTCGACGGGTCGTCGATCCGCGGCTTCCAGGCGATCCACGAGTCCGACATGAAGCTGGTCCCGGACGTCAAGACCGCGTTCATCGACCCCTTCCGCAAGCGGAAGACGCTGGTCATGAACTTCTCGATCGTCGACCCGTTCACCGACGAGGCCTACTCGCGCGACCCGCGCACCATCGCCGCCAAGGCCGAGGCCTATCTCGCCTCCACGGGCATCGCCGACACGGTGTACTTCGCCCCCGAGGCCGAGTTCTACCTGTTCGACTCGGTCCAGTACCAGACCGGCATGCAGGGGTCGTCCTACAAGATCGACTCCGTCGAGGCCGCGTGGAACACGGGCCGCGAGGAGGAGGGCGGCAACCTCGGGTACAAGACCCGCGTCAAGGGTGGCTACTTCCCCGTCTCCCCGTCGGACAAGTTCGCCGACCTGCGTGACGACATGTGCGACACCCTCGGCAAGGTCGGCCTCGACGTCGAGCGCGCGCACCACGAGGTGGGCACCGCCGGCCAGCAGGAGATCAACTACCGCTTCAACACGCTGCTGCACGCGGCCGACGACCTGATGAAGTTCAAGTACGTCGTGCGCAACGAGGCCTACAACGCCGGCAAGACGGTCACGTTCATGCCGAAGCCGCTGTTCGGCGACAACGGCTCGGGCATGCACTCGCACCAGTCGCTCTGGAAGAACGGCGAGCCGCTGTTCTACGACGAGAAGGGCTACGGCGGCCTCTCGGACCTCGCCCGCTGGTACATCGGCGGCCTGCTCAAGCACGCCCCGTCGCTGCTCGCGTTCACCAACCCGTCGGTCAACTCGTACCGCCGCCTGGTGCCGGGCTACGAGGCCCCGGTCAACCTGGTCTACTCGGCCCGCAACCGCTCCGCCTGCATCCGCATCCCGATCACGGGCTCCTCGCCCAAGGCCAAGCGCGTCGAGTTCCGCGTGCCGGACCCGTCGGCCAACGCCTACCTCGCCTTCGCCGCCCAGCTCATGGCCGGCATCGACGGCATCAAGAACCGCATCGAGCCGGCCGCGCCGATCGACAAGGACCTCTACGAACTGCCCCCCGAGGAGCACGCGCTGATCGCGCAGGTCCCGGGCTCGCTCTCCGAGGTGCTCGACAACCTCGAGCGCGACCACGAGTTCCTCACGCAGGGTGACGTGTTCACCGAGGACCTCATCGCCACGTGGATCGAGTACAAGCGCAAGAACGAGGTGGAGCCGGTGCAGCTGCAGCCGACCCCCAAGGAGTTCGAGCTGTACTACGACGTGTGACGGGCGGCCCTCGACGGGCCCCGTGACGCCACGCTGAGACGGCGGCCGGTCTGCCTGAGCATCGCAAGGTGCTCGGGCAGACCGGCCGCCGTCTCTCGTTCCCGGTCCTCCGGCCCGGCGCGTGGCACAGTGGCTCCGTGCACTGGCAGTTCACCGCCGAGGTCGTCGAGTGGCGCGGGCCCGCGCCCTACTACTACCTGCCCCTGCCGCCCGACGACGCCGCGGACCTCAAGGACGAGGCCCGCGGGCTGATCTACTGGGGTCAGGTCGCCGTGACCGCGACGATCGGGGCGACGACCTTCGAGACCGCGCTCTTCCCGAAGGACGGCACCTACCTCCTGCCGCTCAAGGACGTCGTCCGGACGGCAGAGGGCCTCGCGGTCGGTGACGTCGCCGCCGTGCGCCTGACGCTGGGTTCCTCACGGCGTCCGGCGGGCGAGCCTGGTTGACGACCCCCCGGCGCACCCTGTGTCGAGGCCCACGGTGGGCGCCACGACGGGGCCGCCGTGGGCATCGGTGCCGTCGGGTTCTACGCCGCGGGCATCGCCTGGGCGGCCATGCGCGTCGTGATCACCGGGGTGCGCCAGGCGCGGCAGCGCGCTCCGAGGCCGTGCTGACCACGTCCCCCACGCGCACCGTGCCCGGCACGACGACGTCCGCGTAGACGGCGAGGCACAGGCCGCGCTCGGCGCCGAGCGGCTTGAGCCAGCGCCCGGCGCCGGACGCCCCGTCCTGGGCGAGGTCGATCGTGCGGCAGCGCTCGATGCGCTCGACGCCGCGCAGCTCGACCTCGCCGACGGCGATGCCCGAGCCCACCCACGTCTCCTCGACGAACGGCTCGTCGGTGTCGACCACGAGGTTGACCCGCAGCCGGCGCGGGTCCGCGTCGATCCCCCACCGCTGCGCGCACCAGGCCAGCGTCGCGGTGCCGACGAGGGACACCGCGCACGCGTCGAAGTGCGGGGTCCCGGCCTCGGGCAGCACGCGCGACGGGACGCCGAGCGCCCGCGTCAGCTCGGCGTCCAGCGCCGGGCTGCCGACCGCCCACCGGCCGTCGCGCCCCGTGACGACGACGCCGTCCCCGGACGTGGCGGCGGTGTAGCCGAACACCGCGTCCCGACGCCGGAACCGGCGCGTGTTCTTCCCGGAGGCGAAGTGCCCCTCGTCGTCGACGACGGCGAACGCGCGGTCCCCGACCAGGCCTCGCGCGTCGACCACGACGGCGTCGAGCGCCTCCCCTCCCATCGACTTCACGGGGTAGCGCCGCAGGGACCGGACCGTCATCGTCATCCGGCGACCCTAGCCGACGCCCCGTAGCGTGGGGCCATGAACCCATGGTTGGAGGCCTTCGGCTGGCTCGGCTCCATCCTGGTCGTCTGGTCGCTGACCCAGGCCCGCGTGCTCCGTTTCCGCTGGCTGAACTTCGTCGGGGCGGTCCTCGCGACGGCGTACAACGCGATCGTCGGGATCTGGCCGTTCTTCGCGATGAACCTTGCGATCGCGCTCATCGACGCGTACTGGCTGTGGCGGCTGCACCGCACCCGGCACGACGATGCGACGTACCAGGTGGTGGAGGTGGAGCCCGACGACGCGTACCTGCTGCACGTGCTGCGCACCTACGCCGACGACATCGCGGGGTTCTCCCCCGGGTTCGCGGCCGTACCCGCCGCGGGCGAGCGGCGGGCCGCGTTCCTCGTGCAGAAGGGCGACGAGACCGTGGGCGTCGTCGAGATCGCGGACGAGGGCGGCGGCACCGGCGTCGTGCTCCTGGACTGGGTGAGCCGGCGGTTCCGCGACTTCACGCCCGGGGAGTTCGTGTACCGGGAGTCGGGCATCGTCGCCGGGAAGGGCTTCACGCGGCTGGTCGTGCCGCCCACCTCGCGCACGGACGCGCGCTACCTGACGCGCGTGGGCTTCCACCTGGAGGACGGCGTCTGGTCGCGAGCGACGCCGGCGCTGGCGTCCTGACGGGGCGCGTAGCCTGAGCGCGTGCACTCCCTGGCCTTGACGGCGGCCGTCCCGGCGCGGCTCTTCCTCCTGCCGCCGAGCAGCAAGCCGCTGCTGCTCGTCGCGGTCGTCGTGCTTCTCGTGGTGGTGCGCCTCGTACGGGCCCGACGGCGCTGACGCCGTCCGGCGCCGCCCGCCGGGGCCAGCCCGTCAGCGCTGCGCGTCGGCGCCGTAGAAGACCCGTTCCATGACGGTCCGCGCCCGCCGGGCGGTGCGCAGGTAGTGGTCCTCCAGGTCGCTGCCCGTACCGACGTCGCCGAGCAGCCGGGCGACGCCCGCGAGTGCGAGGCGGTCGTGCGGCAGCACGTCGGCCTGCGCCCCGGTCACGCGTCCCGACCACAGCACGACGGCGGAGCGCAGCCGCGACGCGAGCGTCCAGGCGTCGGTGAGGGAGGCGGCGTCGTCGGCGTCGAGCACCCCGGCGCCGACCGCGGCGTCGAGCGCGGCGATCGTGCCCGTGGTCCGCAGCGCCGGGACGTCGTGCGCGTGCTGGAGCTGGAGCAGCTGCGCGGTCCACTCGACGTCGGCGACGCCGCCGCGGCCCAGCTTGAGGTGTCGCGTCGGCTCGACGCCGCGGGGCAGGCGCTCCGCCTCGACGCGGGCCTTGATGCGGCGCACCTCGCGCACGTCCGCGACGGGGAGCCCGCCGTCCGGGTAGCGCAGCGGGTCGACGACGGCGGTGAACCGCTCCGCGAGCGCCACCGACGCGGCGTGCTCGGCGGAGTCCGCGGAGGCCTCGCCGGACAGCACGGCCAGCGCCCGGGCCCGCAGCAGCGCCTGCGCCTCCCACACGGACGACCAGCGCTCGTAGTACTCGGCGTACGAGGCGAGGGTGCGCACGAGCGGGCCCTGCCGCCCCTCGGGGCGCAGGTCGGCGTCGACGGGCAGCGCGGGCTCGGCGCCGACGCTGCCGAGCAGCTCGCGCAGCCGGGTCGCCGCGGTGAGGGCGAACTTCGACGCGACCTGCGCGTCCACCCCGGGGCGGGGGTCGTGCACGAACATGACGTCGGCGTCGGAGCCGTAGCCCATCTCGCGGCCGCCGAGGCGTCCCATGGCGACGACGACCATCGTCGTCGGGCTCTCCTCCAGGCCGAGCTCGCCGCGCGCGACGTGCTCCGCGACCCGGAGCGCGCCCTGGAGCGCGAGGTCGGCGGCGTCGGAGATCGCGGCCGCGGCGCTGACGGGGTCGAGCACGCGCAGCACCTCGCCGGCGCCCGTGCGGGCGAGCTCGCGGCGGCGCATCGCGCGCAGCAGGGTCGCCGCGGCCCGGGCGTCGTCGGCCCGCTGGAGGACGGCGTCGGCCTCCCCGGCGAGCCGCTGGGCGCCGCGCGGCTCGAGGCCGGTGGCGTCGTCGAACCACTGGACGGACTCGGGCGAGCGCCCGATGGCGTCCGCCAGGTAGCGCGACGAGGCGAGGACGTGCGCGAGCCGTTGCGCGGCCGAGCCGGAGTCGCGCAGCAGCTTGAGGTACCAGTGCGTGGAGCCGAGCTCCTCCGAGAGGCGGCGGAACGCGAGCAGGCCGCCGTCGGGGTCGGCGCCCTCGGCGAACCAGCCGAGCAGCACGGGCAGCAGCTGCCGCTGGAGCGCCGCGCGCCGCGACATGCCCTCGGTGAGGGCGTTGACGTGCCGCATCGCGCCGTCGGGGTCGCGGTAGCCGATGGCGGCGAAGCGCTGGCGGGCGGCCTCGGGGGCGAGGGACACCTCGTCCTCCGAGAGCTGCGCGTACGCGGGCAGCAGCGGCCGGTAGAAGAGCGCCTCGTGCAGGGAGCGCACCTCGCGGCGCGTGGACCGCCAGCGCTCGGTGAGCCCCTCGACGCCGTCGGCGCGCATGCCGAGCGCGCGGGCGAGGCGGCGCAGGTCGTCCTCCCCGGTGGGCAGCAGGTGCGTGCGGCGCAGGCGGAAGAGCTGGACGCGGTGCTCGAGCGCCCGCAGGAAGCGGTAGCACACGGCGAGGCGGCTCGCGTGGTCGCGGCCCACGTACCCGGCGCCGGCGAGCGCGGCGAGCGCGGCGATCGTGTTGGGCGAGTGGATCGCCGGGTCGGTGCGCCCGTGCACGAGCTGGAGGAGCTGGACGGTGAACTCGACGTCGCGCAGGCCGCCGCGGCCGAGCTTGATCTGGCGGTCCGCCTCGGCGGCCGGCACGTTGGCCTCGACGCGGCGGCGCATCGCCTGGGAGTCCTCGACGAAGTTGTCGCGCGCGACGGCCTTCCACACGAGCGGGTCGACGGCCGCGCGGTAGGCGCGCCCCAGCGCGGCGTCCCCGGCGACGGGCCGGGCCTTGAGCAGCGCCTGGAACTCCCAGGTCGCGGCCCAGCGGTCGTAGTACGCGAGGTGGCTGGAGAGGGTCCGCACGAGCGGTCCGGCCTTGCCCTCGGGGCGCAGCGCGGCGTCCACCTGCCACAGCGCCGGCTCGCCGGACGCGCCGCCGCACACCTTCTGCAGCGTGGAGGCCAGGCGGGCCCCGACGGCCAGCGCCGCGGTCTCGTCCGCGGCCTCGCCGTCGGGCGTCATGCCCGGCTCGGCGACGTAGACGACGTCGACATCGGAGACGTAGTTGAGCTCGCGGCCGCCGGTCTTGCCCATGCCGATGACGGCGAGGCGCACGAGGGTGTGGTCGGGGTGCTGCGCGCGGGCGACGGCGAGCGCTGCCTCCAGGGCGGCGGCGGCCAGGTCGGCGAGCGCCGCCGCGACGCCCGGCAGCGCGCTGAGCGGCTCGCCCGCGGTGAGGTCGTCCGCCGCGACGTGCAGCAGCCGGGCGCGGTACGCGCGCCGCAGCGCGTCGGTCGCGGTGCGGGCGCCGTCGTCGGGCCAGGTGTCGCCCGCCACGGGGGCGTCGTCGGACGGCATGGCGCCGACGGCGGTGAGCAGCTCCGCCCGGACGACGTCGGGGTCGGCGCCGACGCCGCGCTCCGCGAGCGTGGCGAGCAGCGCCGGGCGGCGCACGATCTCGTCGCCCAGCGCCTCGGACGCCCCGAGCACCGCGAGCAGCCGACGCCGCGGGGCGTCGTCGTCGGCGGGCAGCGCGAGCAGCCCCGCGAGCGAGGGCGCCGCGGGCGTCGCCGCGAGCCGCACGAGCTGGAGGAGCGCGAGGTCCGGGTCGGCGGACCCGGCGAGCGCGTCGAGGACCCCGTCGGGGTCCTCCGGCAGCACGGCGGCCAGGGCGGCGTCGTCCCACAGCGACGCCGACCGGGTCAGGTCGGCGAACCCCGCCCGCAGCAGGCGGCGGGTGGGGCTCTCGCGGCGTCCGGCGGGCGTCACAGGAACTGCAGGAACCGGTTCAGCTCGTACGGCGTCACCTGGGCGCGGTAGGCGTCCCACTCGGCCCGCTTGTTCGCCAGGACGTACCGGAACACGTGCTCGCCCAGGGTCTCGGCCACGAGCTCGGAACGCTCCATGATCGCGATCGCGGCGTCGAGGTCCTGCGGCAGCGGGGTGATGCCGAGCGCGCGGCGCTCGGCGTCGGTGAGCTCCCAGACGTCGTCCTCGGTGGCGTCGGGCAGCTCGTAGCCCTCCTCGATGCCCTTGAGCCCGGCGGCGAGCATGACGGCGAACGCCAGGTACGGGTTGGCCGCCGAGTCGATGCCGCGGTACTCGATGCGCGAGGAGTTGCCCTTGCCCGGCTTGTACATCGGCACGCGCACCAGCGCGCTGCGGTTGTTGTGGCCCCAGCACACGTACGACGGCGCCTCCTGGCCGCCCCACAGGCGCTTGTACGAGTTGACGTACTGGTTGGTCACCGCGGTGACCTCGGCCGCGTGCACGAGCAGGCCCGCGATGAACTGGCGCGCCGTCTTGGACAGCTCGAACTGGGCGCCGGGCTCGTGGAACGCGTTGCGGTCGCCCTCGAACAGCGACAGGTGCGTGTGCATGCCCGACCCGGGGTGGTGGGGCATCGGCTTGGGCATGAACGTGGCGAAGACGCCCTGCTCGAGCGCCACCTCCTTGACGACCGTGCGGAACGTCATGAGGTTGTCCGCCGTGGTCAGCGCGTCGGCGTAGCGCAGGTCGATCTCGTTCTGGCCGGGGCCGGCCTCGTGGTGGGAGTACTCCACCGAGATGCCCATGGACTCGAGCATCGTGATCGCCGCGCGGCGGAAGTCGTGCGTCGACCCGCGCGCCAGGTGGTCGAAGTAGCCGCCGTTGTCGACCGGGACGAGCGGGTCGGTCGCGCTGGCCATCTGCTCGAACAGGTAGAACTCGACCTCGGGGTGCGTGTAGAAGGTGAACCCCTTGTCGCTGGCCTTGGCCAGGGCCCGCTTGAGCGCGTTGCGCGGGTCCGCGAGGGACGGCTCGCCGTCGGGCGTGAGGATGTCGCAGAACATGCGGGCGGTGCCGTGCCGGTCGCCGCGCCAGGGCAGCACCTGGAACGTCGTGGGGTCGGGCTTGGCGATCATGTCGGCCTCGTACACGCGGGTGAGGCCCTCGATCGCGGAGCCGTCGAACCCGATGCCCTCGCTGAACGCCTGCTCCAGCTCGGCGGGGGCGACCGCCACCGACTTCAGGACTCCGAGAACATCGGTGAACCAGAGTCGGATGAAGCGGATGTCGCGCTCCTCGACCGTGCGGAGCACGAACTCCTGCTGCCTGTCCATGCGCTCATCCTGCCCGAGATTTGTTGCTGGGAAGTGACGACGCCACGGGCGCCCCTCCTACGTCTTCTCCGTGCCCCGCCAGCGGTCGTCGTCGTCGTCCCAGGCGTCGGTGCGCCGGCGGGCCGAGTCGAGCGCCCGCGCCGCCTCCTCGGCCGTGTCGTAGGGCCCCATGAGCTCCGTCCACGCGGACTGCCGACCCTCCTCGACCCGGCCCGTGCGGGTGTTGAACCAGTACCGCGGTGCCCGGTCCGCGTCGCTCTCCTCGCTCATGCTCCGATCCTGCACCAGGATGTCCCCCATGGCACACGACCTCGCCTTCGGCATCGACATCGGCGGCTCGGGCATCAAGGGCGCCCCCGTCGACCTCGACACCGGAGAGTTCGCCGCCGACCGGCTCCGCATCCCGACGCCCGCCGAGAGCACGCCCGAGGCGGTCGCCCAGGTGCTCGCGGAGCTCGTCAGCTCGTTCGACCTGCCGAAGAAGGCGCCCCTCGGCGTCGCGTTCCCCGCGCCCATGGACCACGGCGTCGTCCGGTTCATCGCGAACCTCGACCAGTCGTGGAAGGGCGTGAACCTGCCCGAGCTGCTGCACGAGACGACCGGCCGCCAGGTCACGGCCGTCAACGACGCCGACGCCGCCGGCATCGGCGAGCAGCGCTACGGCGCCGCGAAGGGCAAGGACGGCACGGTGCTCGTGGTCACGCTCGGCACGGGCATCGGGTCGGCGCTCATCGTCGACGGCGTCCTGGTGCCCAACACGGAGCTCGGCCACCTGGAGATCGACGGGTTCGACGCGGAGTCGCGCGCCGCGGACTCCGCGCGCGAGCGCGAGGGCCTCGACTTCCCGGCGTGGGCCGACCGCCTGCAGCGGTACTTCGAGACCGTGGAGATGCTGCTGTCGCCCGACCTCATCGTCGTCGGCGGCGGCGTGAGCAAGAAGCACGCCGAGTTCCTGCCGCTGCTGAACCTGCGCGCCACGATCATCCCGGCGGAGCTGCGCAACGCGGCGGGCATCGTGGGTGCCGCCGCGATGGCGGACACGGAGGCCTCGAAGGGCCGCAAGCGCAAGCACTGAGGTCTGGACGGGTCCCGCCAGGACGGGGCCGGAGCGGCGGCGACGTCGTCGGCGCGACCGCCCCGTCCCGGACAGGTCACGCAGCGGGCAGGCGCTCGCTGCAGATCACGCTGTCGCAGCCGACGAGGTGCAGCACCTCGGAGACCACCGACGGCGGGTTGCGGAGCGACACGGCCAGGCCCTCGTCCCGGCCCAGCGCGCACAGCTGGACGAGGAACGCCACGCCGGCCGAGTCGATGAACTCGACGCGCGTGGCGTCGACGACGACGGGAAGGTCTCGCTCGAGCGCTCCGGCGAGGGCCATGCCGGCCTCCGCGCGCAGCGCCGCGTCGATCTCGCCCCACATCTCCACCACGCTGGCGTCGGACCCTCGGACGAGGTCGATCCCGCCGCCTCGCGTGCTCGTGACAGTCATCTCTGTCCTTTCACTCTGGCTCGCTCCGTCGCCCGTCTGCCTCAGGGGCGGGATGCGTGCCCGGCGGCATCCTTGCCGCGCTGTTTGCGACCGTACACCCCTGACGGCGGTCAGCGGAACCGGCCTTTGCGGTCTGTTTGCACTCCGGACGGGTGCTCGACCAGCCGTAGACCGTGACGCCGCAGGTCACGGTCAGGTCACGGCAGCAATCGACCCGCCAGGACGCTGGGACATTCCCGGACACGACGACCGGATCGCGCACGCGAGGCGCGCGTCTTGCGCCAGTTTCGACCGGTCCGGGCGCCCGGCACGCTGCCGGGTCTCCACCGGCTGCGGCCGCCCCAGGTCAAGAGGAGGCCATGGCAGCCCGCGGCCTCCTGGGAGCGCTGGCGGTCAGGCGCGCAGGGCGATCAGCGACGTCATGTACGCCGCGTAGGCGAGGACGAACACGACGCCCTCGACGCGGGCGATCCGCCGCCCGGACACGAACACCGGGATGCACAGCAGGGCCGCGCCGATCATCAGCGGCAGGTCCACGCCGATGAGCTGCGAGTCCACCTCCACCCGGGACGGCCCGAAGAGCAGCGACGTGCCGAGGATGAACGTCAGGTTGTACGTGCTGGAGCCGATGAGGTTGCCGACGGCGATCGACCGGGCGCCGCGCACGGTCGCGGTGATGGTCGTGGCGAGCTCGGGCAGCGACGTGCCGATGGCGACGACGGTGAGGCCGATGAGCGTGTCGGACACGCCGAAGTGGGTGGCGATGTCCACGGCCGCCGAGACCAGCCAGTCGGCCCCCAGGACGACGACGGCGATGCCGACCACGGTCAGGCCGAGGTCGCGCGCGATGCGCTTCCCGCTGCGCGCCACCGGGCGCGGCGGCTCGTCGTGCGAGTGGTCCACCTCGGTGGCGAGCCGCTCCGCGCCGGCCTCGCGGCGGGCCGTGCGCAGCAGCAGGCCCGTGTAGAAGACCGCGACCGCCAGCAGCAGGGCACCGTCGAGGGTGGAGAGCCCCCGTCGAGCGACAGCAGCAGCAGGAGGATCGACGAGCCCACCATCGCAGGGAGGTCGAGGCGGAAGGTCTGCCTCTGCAACGTGATGGGCCGGATCGCGGCGGACAGGCCGAGGATGAGCAGCAGGTTCACGAGGTTGGTGCCCGCGATGTTGCCGAGCACCAAGGATCCGGCGTCGCGCCGCATCGCGTCGATACCGACGGCGAGCTCCGGCGCGGAGGTGCCGATCGAGACGATCGTCAGCCCGATGATGAGCGGGGAGATCCCGAGCATGCGGGCGAGCCTGGTGCCGAAGTTGACGATGATCTCGGCACCGGCGATGAGTGCGGCCAGGCCCCCGAGCAGCATCAGGATCGTCACGATGTACCACCTCCGCGGGACATCGTGCCTTGAGCAAGCGTTGTGGTCAGGCCGTTCAGCGCAAGATGTCGGGCGTGTCGTCCGACGCCCTCGGACCCGCGTCGGTCCGAGGGCGCCCCAGCGGTGCGTGGCGCGGGTGCGGTGCGTGGCGCGGGTGCGAGCTGCGGCGTCCCGTGGTGGCCTGGAACGAGGGCGTCGGGGCAGGGCGTCCGCCACCCGCGGCACGACGCCGCAGACGCCGAGGAGGCAGTCATGGGTCTCGACGACGACATCAAGCACAAGGCCGAGGAGCTCAAGGGCAAGGCGAAGGAGGCCTACGGCAAGGCCACCGACGACGAGTCCACCGAGGCCGAGGGCAAGGCCGAGCAGGCCGGCGCGAAGGTCAAGCAGGCCGCCGACAAGGCCAAGGACGCCATTAAGGACGCTTTCGACAGGTAGGAGGCTCCCGCCTGCGGGGTCCCGGTCCGTGGCGCGGGCCGGGACCCCGCCGTGCGGGCCGGCGTCGCCGCCCGCGCGGCACCGTCCTACGATGGCGACGATGCGAGAGCCCGATGCCACCTTCGCCGACCCGCGCCAGGCTGCCGTCTACGACATCTTCAACGGGGACGAGCACACGCGGGCCGACCTCGACGCCTACGTGGCCGTCGCGCACGAGGTCGGGGCGCGCCGCGTCGTCGACGTCGGCTGCGGGACCGGCTCCCTGGCGGTGCGGCTCGCCGGCGCGGGGTTCGACGTCGTCGGCGTCGACCCTGCCGGGGCGTCGCTCGACGTCGCCCGGGCCAAGCCCGGCGCCGACCGGGTCACGTGGGTCCACGGCGACGCCACCGCGCTCGACGGCCTGGGCCACGGCGCCGACCTGGCCGTCATGACCGGCAACGTCGCCCAGGTGTTCGTCTCCGACGACGACTGGTCCGACACCCTCGACGCCGTCCGCAGGGCGCTACGGCCCGGCGGCTGGCTCGTCTTCGAGACGCGGCGCCCCGAGGTGCACGACTGGGAGACCTGGACCATCCCTCCCACGCAGGTCACCACGTCCGACGGGCGCAGCGCCGTCGTGCAGTGCACCGTGACGGAGGTCGCGCTGCCGCTGGTCACGTTCATGGGATCGACGACGATCGGCGCCGAGGTGCTCCGCTCGACGTCGACGCTCCGGTTCCGCGAGCGGGGCGAGATCGAACGCGACCTGGCCGAGCACGGGTTCGACGTCGTGGACGTGCGCGACGCGCCCGACCGGCCCGGCAAGGAGCACGTGTTCGTGGCCCGCGCGACGGAGGACGCCGGACGAGCCGCCGGCGGCTAGCGGCAATGCCGCGAAGTTAGGTGGGCGTCGGTTTTGTCAAGATCGTGATGGTCAGGGTGGTCTTGTAGGTCTTGCGGTCGATGTTGGGGCCGCGGGCGTTGTACTTGGAGATCGCTCGTTTGACGGTGCGGGCGTTCGTGCGGGGGCGGGTTGCTGGCAGTGGTCGTGCGGTGACCGCGGCGCCGATCACGCCGAGCAGTTCGATCGGGGATCGGTGGCGTCGGCGTGCCGGTTGGCGGTGATCTGGTCGCGTGCGGCGTTCAGCGCGATCGTGAAGCTGGCGCGGTCGGGCGGGATCGCGGTGGTGGTGGTCGCGTCGGCCATGGCGGTGCGTAGGGCCTGGTAGGCGATGAGCAGGGCGTAGACCTCTTGCTCGATCCCGTCGGGGGTCCGGGCGCGCAGGACCCGCCCGCCCAGGATGGTCGACTTCAGCTCGAGGTAGGCGGTCTCGACCTGCCAGCGTTGGTGGTACAGGCCCGCGAGCTGGTCGGCCGGGTGGGTGCGGGGGTCCAGGAGCGTGGTGACCAGGCGGTAGTGGCTGGTCGTGGTCGCAGCCGTCGTGGCCGAGGTGATCTGAGCGTCGATGACGCGCACCCGTGTGGCGCCGAGCATCGACAGCCACGAACCATCGTCCAGCGCTCGGGTGACGGGCAGGGCGGGACCGTTGGCGGCGGCGGTACGTGCTCGCACCAGCACGTGGGCTCCCCTCGCGTGGGCTGCGGCGACCAGCGCCGCCGAGCTCAGGCCGCGGTCGGCCAGCAGCAGCATCCCGGCATGCAGCGAGCGAGTCAGGACCTGCGCGTAGACCGTCTCCCCGGTCGTGGTCGGGCCGAACGTCGCATCGATCAGGGTGCGGGTCCCGCACGCGACGAGCGCGACCAGCCGCAGCCCGGGGTAGGACCCGCCGCCGGTGGGCCCGCCGCGCTGCTTGACGTACCGGATGGTGTTGGCCGGGCTGTCAGGCACCGAGGTGACCGTCCCGTCCAGCGCGCACACCAGCAGTCCCCGCCACCGGGTCGAGCCTGGTGCCGGGCAGGCCAGGACCTCGAACAGCGACCGCAACGGGCCGGGCCCGACCCGGCGCAGCGCGAGCGCGATCGCGGTGCGCGACGGACAGGAATCGACATGCCCGAGGCCGGCGACCAGCCGGTCCCAGACCTGCTGCCAGCCCAGGCCCGCGAACAACGCACCCGCGACCAGCAGGTAGACGACCACCCGTGAGGGCAGCAGCCGTACGCGCTGCTCGGTCGCCCGGTGACGGGCCAGCACCTCATCGACGAGCTCGACGGGAACCAGGGCGCTCAACTCGCCCAGGTGCCCCGGAGCGAAGGCGCGAGCGACACGATCGATGGCAGACTGCGGCACGGCAAAGCTCCTGTGGTGAAGGCATGTCTTGGCGGACAGCCCTCAACTACAGGAGCTTCGCTGCTATGACCAGCACCAACACCCCTTGACAGCCAGGTCAGAGCCCTAACTTCGCGGCATTGCGGCTAGCGGGACACCGTCGGCTCCCGCTCCGGGCGTTCTTGCGGGGCACAGGATGGGGCGGACGAGCCGGTCTGTACGCCGGGTTCTGTTCCCGGCCCTGGTTGCCCGGGGCCGGGTGACGGTCATCCATCTAGGCCCTGCGTTGCCGCAGGGCTCGAGCGGTCTACCCGACTGCGCTTCTCCGAGGAGAATCGGGCGGGCCGCCCTCCAACACAGTCTGTCTGACCTTGCTCCAGGTGGGGTTTACCTAGCCGCCCCTGTCACCAGGGGCGCTGGTGGTCTCTTGCACCACCGTTTCACCCTTACCGCCGTCGGTCGCCCGACGGAGGCGGTCTGTTCTCTGTGGCACTGTCCCGCGGGTCGCCCCGGGTGGCCGTTAGCCACCACCTTGCCCTTCGGAGCCCGGACGTTCCTCGGGACCTGGTGCCAGGCCACGCGACCGTCCGACCGACTCGTCCGCGTCGTCAAGGATACGGTGCCTGACGACGGTCGGGAGCCACCCCGGCGGCGGTTACCCTCGAGGGGTGGCTACTCTCTCCGCCGTCACCCGCCCGCACCTGCTCACCGCGATCGCCGAGTACGACGACCGGGGGAAGGACGCCTTCATCGGCGTGTACGGGCTCCAGCCGTCCACGACCGAGTCGCTCGTGCACGAGGGGCGCTCGTACGACGCCGCCGCCGTCGTCGGCGTGGCCCACCGGTACGCCACGGGCCGGGTCGCGATGTCGGACGAGCTCGGCAAGCAGGCGGACGGCGTCGAGGCGCTGCTACGCAAGCACGGCTTCGAGGTGAAGGACGGCGCGAGCCGGCCCGGCGCCGGCGCCAAGGCGCCCGCCCGGCGGGCCGCAGCGCGGCCCGCAGCGGCACGAGCCCCCCGCCCCGCCCCGCGCGCGGCGGCCGAGGAGCGGCCCCCGGCGATCTGCCCGACGTGCTTCACGCAGCTCCCCGGGACGGGCGTGTGCGACAACTGCGCGTGACCCGGGGCTCGACGCGGTAGCGGTGCGCGGACGGCGTCGTCCACGCACCGCGGACGCCCCGCCGACCTCGGCGGCGGTGACGACCGGGCAGCCCGCCCCGCAGTCCGACGAGAGGGTGTTGTCGTCGAGTACTTGATGTCATACAGTACTTGGTGTGACACAAGAACTCGCCGACGACGCCTTCGCCGCCGACCTGCTGCGCGGGCACACCGACACGATCGTGCTCGGCGCGCTGCGCGGCGGTGACCGCTACGGCTTCGAGATCTACAAGGCCATCCGGGACGCGACCGGCGGCCGCCACGAGATCAAGGAAGCCACGCTCTACGCGACCTACCGCCGTCTCGTGAAGGACGGTCTCGTGGAGGCCTACTGGGGCGACGAGTCCCAGGGCGGCCGCCGCAAGTACTACCGGCTCACCGACGCGGGCCGGGCCGTCTACCGCACCAACGTCGCTGCGTGGGTCGCCACGCGCGACGTCATCAACACGCTGCTCGACACGCCGCACCACGATGCCGTGACCTCCCAGAAGGGCCGCAACCGATGACCTCCGTCCACCGCCTGCTCGACCAGGCGTTCGCCGACATCCCCCTCACCCCCGAGGCCGCCGACCTCAAGGAGGAGCTCCGCACCGGGCTGGTCGAGCGGGTCGCCGAGCTCCAGGCGTCCGGCGTCCCCGAGGAGCAGGCAGCGCTCAGCGCCGTCGCCGAGCTGGGCGACATCCACGCGCTGCTCGACGACGACGGCGGCGCTCCCGCGCCCGCTCCCGCCGCCGCGCGCGACACGCGCTCGACGCCGCGGCAGGCCTGGTCCGCCGACCGGGACCTCGTCGCCCTCAACAAGGTGCGCCCCCGCCCGGGCTTCGTCGGCGGCGTCGTGCTCGCGAGCCTCGTCGCCGCAGGCGCCGTGGTCACGTACACGCTGGTCGCGCTCGACGGGTCGACGGCGCTGCTCCCGGTGCTCGCCGTCGTCCTCGGCCTCGCCGTCGGGTGGATCCTCGCCAGCGCGCTCGCCCAGGAGACGACGACGAACCACCCGCTCCCCCGCGAGCGCGCGGCCGCCTGGGGGCTGGCCGGCGCGCTGGTGGCGACCGGCGCCGGGCTCGGGCTGATCGCGGTCCCCACCTGGGACGACCGGTTCGCCGTGGCCTGGATCGTCGGGGGCGGGCTGCTCGTCGTCGTCGGCGCCGTGCTGTTCACCTGGCTCGGCGTCACCCAGACCAACCGCAAGAAGGCCTGGACCCGTCACCTGTCGAGCGCCACCGCGAGCATCGACAACTTCAGCAAGGACCCGGCGGTCGCCGCCCGGTTCGGCATCTACACCGCCACGATCTGGGTGAGCGCGTTCCTCGTGAGCCTGGTGCTCGGGTTCGCCGTCGGCTGGCGGTACGCCTGGTTGCCGTACGTGGCCGCCTGGATCGTGATGATGGTGATGCTCGCCCGCATGGGCTTCGGCCGCAAGGACGCCGACGGCGCGAGCTGACAGAGGAAAGAAGTCCCCGGGCGGCTGCCACCGCCCGGGGACCGCACCCGAGCCCGGTACGCAGCCGGATCCGAGACGCACTCCCACCTTACGGGTGCGCTCCGGGCTCTCTCGATGGACCACCACCGTTGGACCACCCAGAGAGGGAGAACCATGCCCGCCACGACCCCGGCGATCGACGTCGTCGGACTGACCAAGACCTACCGGGCCCGGCACCGCGAGGTGCGCGCCCTGGACGGCGTCGACCTCACGGTCGCGCCCGGCACCGTGCTCGGGCTGCTCGGCCCCAACGGGGCCGGCAAGTCCACGACCGTCCGCATCCTCGCCACACTGTCCCTCCCGGACTCCGGGACCGCGCGCGTGGCGGGCTACGACGTCGTGCGCGACGCCGCCGCCGTGCGGAGGTCGATCGGCTACGTGTCCCAGAAGCCCGTCACGCGGGCCATGGACACCGGCCGGGAGAACCTCGAGCTCGCCGGGCGCCTGCACGGGCTCGGCCGCCGCGAGACGCGCGCCCGGGCCGAGCACCTGCTCGACGCGTTCGGGCTCACCGAGTCGGCCGACCGGCTCGTGCGCACCTACTCCGGCGGCATGGCCCGCAAGCTGGACGTCGCCGTCGGGCTCGTGCACTCCCCCGCGGTGCTATTCCTCGACGAGCCCACCACGGGGCTCGACCCCGAGGCGCGCGCCGAGCTGTGGGCCGAGCTGTCCCGGCTCGCCGGGGCGAGCGGCATGACCGTGCTGCTCACGACCCACTACCTCGACGAGGCCGACCGCCTCACCGACCAGGTCGTCATCGTCGACCGCGGGCGCGTCGTCACGCGCGGCACGCCCGACGAGCTCAAGGACCAGCTCCACGGCGACGGCATCACCGTCGACCTGCCGTCCGTCGAGGCGGCCTCCGCGGCCGCCGGCGTGGCGGCGCGCGTGAGCGGGCTCAGCGAGGTCGGCGTCGACGGGCGCCGGCTGCGGGCGCGGGCGACGTCGGGGGCCGCGGCGCTGCCCGTGCTGCTCGGTGCGCTCGACGCCGACGGCGTCCCGGTGCTCGCCGCCGGGATCGCCCGCCCGAGCCTCGACGACGTGTACCTGCACCACACCGGGCGCACCTTCGAGGCGGGCACGACCGAGCCGGCAGGGGTGGCAGCATGAGCGAGCGCAGCGAGCGAATCAGGAAGCACAGCGCGCGACGTGCCTCATGCGCGCACGGAGCGAAGCGAGTACGCGCATGAGCGCCCTCACCCACACCGCGATGCTGGCGGCCCGCGCCCGGCGCAGCACGATGCGCATCCCCGTGTTCGCGGGCATGCAGATCGTCCAGCCGCTCATCTGGCTGCTGCTGTTCGGGCAGCTCTTCGAGTCCGTGGTCGAGATCCCGGGCTTCTCGTCACCCGGCGCCACCTACCTCGAATTCATCACCCCGGGCGTGGTGATGATGACGGCCATGTTCGGCGCGGCCTGGGCCGGCACGGGCATCGTCGAGGACTCCGAGCGGGGCGTCATGGACCACCTGCTCGCCTCGCCCGCGAGCCGGGTCGCGATCCAGCTCGCCAGCCTCGTCTGGTTCTCCGTCGTCGCGGCGGTCCAGGCGCTCGTCGTGCTGGGCGTCGCCTGGCTGTGCGGGGCGCGGTTCGACGGCGGGCTGACCGGCGTCGCCGTCATGCTCGCCGGCGTCGTGCTGCTGACCTGCGTGTTCGCGGCGATGTCGAACGCCGTCGCGCTGCTCACCCGGCAGCAGGAGGCGCTCATCGGCATCTCGCAAGGGCTGACGATCCCGCTCATGTTCCTGTCGTCGGCCGTGATGGACACGCGCCTCTCGGCGGGCTGGGTCGAGACGGCCGCGCGGTTCAACCCCTTCGACTGGGCCGTGGTGGCCGGGCGCGAGGCGCTCTCCGCGACACCCGACTGGGGGCTCGTCGGGGCCGGCTGGGGCTGCTCGCGGCGCTCGCCGTCGTGATGACGTGGCTGGCGACGGCCGCGTTCCGAGCGTACCGGCGCGCAGCGTAGGGCGCGGCCGGCGGCGTGGCGGCCGGCGACGTCCGATCGGAGCGTGCGCTCGGTATCGGAACGTGTGACCTGATCCACGTTCCGATACCGAACGCACGCTCCGATCGCGTTGCGGCGGGACTTACCGTTCTCCCGTGCTTCTCCTGCTGCCGCCCTCCGAGGGCAAGACGCCCGCGCCCGACGGCGCCGCGCCCCTCGACCTCGCCGCGCTGTCCGGGTCGGACGCGCTGACCGCGCAGCGGCAGGCCGTGCTCGCGGCGCTCGCCGAGGTGAGCGCGTCCGACGACGCCCACGACGTCCTCGGCGTCGGCGCGTCGCTCGCCGCCGAGGTGGAGCGCAACACGCGGCTGCACGCCGAGCCCGCCGACGCCGCAGCCCGCGTCTACACCGGCGTGCTGTACGCCGCGGCGGGGCTCGCGGACCTCGAGGGCACCCCCGCGCGGAGGGCCGCCGACTCCGTGCGCATCCTCTCGGGCCTGTGGGGCGCCGTCTCCCCCGCCGACCGCATCCCCGCCTACCGCCTGTCGATGGGCGTCGACCTGCCCGGCGTCGGCAGGCTCGCCACCGCGTGGCGCGGCCCGCTGGGCGCGGCGCTCGACGCGCGGGCGGCCGGAGACGTCGTCGTCGACTGCCGGTCGGCCACGTACGTGGCGGCCTGGAAGCCGCGACCGGGCGCCGCGGAGTGGGTGACCGTGCGCGTCGTGCGGGAGGTGCGCGGGAAGCGGGCCGTCGTCTCGCACAACGCCAAGCACACGCGCGGCGTGCTGACCGGGCACCTGCTGCGCCGGGACGCCGCGCCGTCGTCTGCGGGCGGGACGCGCCCCCGGTCGGCGAGCTGGACGTGTCCCCGGTCGGCGAGCGAGCTGCTCGACGCGGCCGGCGAGCTCGTGGGCACCGTCGTCGGGACGGAGGTCGGCTCAGGGCTGAGCTACACGCTCCGCGACGCGACGCTCGAACCGGCCCGGACCCGGACCTCCCCCGCGACGCTCGAGCTCCTGATCAGCTGACGGACCCGCCCCCGGGGGCGTGTCGGACCCGCACGGCATGCTGGGTGCATGGCGTTCGACGAGGAGCTGGCAGCGCGCGTGCGCGATGCCGTCGAGGTCCGGGCCGGCGGGCCCGCGGACGAGAAGAAGATGTTCGGCGGGCTCGTGTTCCTGGTGAACACCCACATGGCCGTCGGGCTGCACCACGGCGGCGGGCTCATCATGACGGTCGGCGCGGGCGGCGAGGCCGCCGCGCTGGAGCACGGCGCCGTCCCCATGGAGCGGAGCGGCTGGGTGACCGTGCCCGACGAGGCGGTCGCGGACGACGACGCCCTCGCCTGGTGGGTCGACACGGGGGTCGCGGCGGCACGGGCGAGGCCGGCCAAGAACCCGAGAGCGCGCTCGGTCAGGTCGGGTACCCGACCGTGACGACCTCCGTCGTCGTCGGGAAGTAGCGCAGGATCGTCAGCGAGCACGGCGGGACCCGCAGGCTCGACCACGTCGTCGGCGGCATCCGCAGCGCCCGGCCGACGAACGTTCGGATCATCGCGGCGTGCCCGGCGACGACGACGGTGCGGCCCGTCCCGGCCGCTCGGAGGTCCTCGACCGCCTGGGCGACGCGCTCGCCGACCTGGACGTAGGACTCGCCGCCCGGCGGGGCGAACGTGCCCTCGGAGAACCAGCGGGCGAAGTCGCCCGGCCAGCGCTCCTCGACCTGGGCCGGCGTGAGCGCCTCCCACTGCCCGAACTCCATCTCCCGCAGCCGCTCGTCGACGGTGACCTTGAGGCCGAGGCGCCGGCCGATGGCCCTGCCGAGCTCCTGCGTGCGGACCGTCGGGGAGGCGACGACGTGGGTGGGGCGGGGCAGGTCGTGCCACGTCTCGTGCAGGCGGTGGACGGCGTCGGCGGCGCGGGCGGCCTGCGTGCGGCCCTGGGCGGTGAGCGGCGGGCCGGGCACGTCGCCGCCCGACAGGCCGCCGACGAGCGTCATCGGGGTGACGCCGTGGCGGACCAGGACGAGCGTGAGCGCCTGCGCGGGGTCGAGCGCGGAGAAGGCGCCCGCGGGGCGCCACGCGGGCTCGGGCTCGGGGGTGCCCTCCGGCGTGCCGAGGGTCTCGCCGGGCTCGGCGACGGCGTGCGCGAGGTCGCGGGCGATGCTCGGCTCGCGCGAGTCCATGGCCTCGTTCGCCAGGGCGTCCGCGGCGGAGTTCTGGGCGCGCGGGATCCACTCGTAGGTGACCTGCCCGGGCGGGAGCACGGCCCGCGCCTGCGTGGCGATGGCCCGCAGCGCGTCGTGCTTGATCTGCCACGTGCCGCTCATCTGCTCGACGACGAGCCGCGAGTCCATGCGCACGTGCACGCGGGCCGCCGCGTCGATCCCGCGCGCGGCGCGCAGGCCCTCGAGCAGCCCGGTGTACTCGGCGACGTTGTTGGTGGTGACGCCGAGGTAGCCGGCGCGCTCGGCGAGCACCGCGCCCGTCGCCGCGTCGCGCACGAGGGCGCCGTAGCCGGCCGGGCCGGGGTTGCCGCGCGACCCGCCGTCCGCCTCGACGACCAGGCCGGCGCTCACGACTCGGCGGGCCGCACGAGGATGCGGCCGCACTCCTCGCAGCGCACCACCTGGTCGGGAGCCGCGGCGTGCGCGGCGGCCAGGTCTCCCGGGTTGAGCTCGAGGCCGCAGCCCTCGCAGCGCCCCGCGCGCAGCGCGGCGGCGCCCGTGCCGCCGAGGCGGGTGCGCAGCTGGTCGTAGACCGCGACGAGGCCCGCGTCGATGCCGCCCGCGACGTCCTTGCGCTCCACCGTGAGCGCACGACCCTTGACGTTGATCTCCTCGAACGCGGCGTCCCGCTCGCCCTCGGCGGCGGTCTTCGCGTCGACGAGCTGCCGGTGGGCGTCCTCGACCTTGGCGAGCGCGTCCTGGTGCGCCTCGAGCTTCTCCATGACCTCGAGCTGCGCCTCCTCGAGGGTGCCCTGACGCCGCTCCAGCGACGCCATCTCCTCGGTGACGGCGAGCGCGTCCTTGGCGCCGAGCGCCCCGGAGTCGAGCCGCTGCTGGTCCTTCGCGTGCCGTGCCACCACCTGGGCGACGTCCGCCTCCGCCTTGGCGACCTCGCGCTGGAGGTCGCTCACGGCGGTGCGCGAGTCGACGAGCGACCCGTGCAGGTCGCCGATCTGCTTCTCGAGCTCGGCGATGCGCGCGAGCGACGGGTGCGTCTTCTTCGCGTGCGCGAGCTGCTGGATGCGCGTGTCGAGCGCCTGGAGGTCCAGGAGACGAAGCTGGTCCTGCGGGGCGGCAGTGGTCACTGCGGGTCCTTCCTGGGGTGGGCGACGGCGGTCCACGGGTCCGAGACGCGCGTGGAGACCTTGCAGGTCACGGTACCTGGCTCTCCGCGACCCGCCAGCAGCGCGCTCACCCCCGCCGCCACGTCCGTCGCCGCGTAGCGCAGCCACAGCCACTCGGACGCGAAGTGCGCGGTGTCGACCAGGTACGGCGTGCCGCCCTCGAAGACGGCGCGCTCGCGGAGCTCCGAGGCGGGGTGGTGGCGCAGGTCGCTGGTCACGTAGACATCAGCGCGGGCGGCGCGGACGGCGTCGAAGAACCCGTCGCCGGACCCGCCGAGCACCGCGGCCGTGCTGACCTGCGCGTCGAGGTCGCCCGCGACCCGGACGCCCTGGACCGTGGCCGGCAGCGCGTCCGCGACGCGCTGGGCGAAGTCGCGCAGCGTCGTCGGCGCGGCGAGCCGGCCGACGCGGCCGATGCCCGTCTCGGCACCCTCCGCGAGCGCCACGAGCGGCGCCCGGTCCACGAGCCCGACGGCGTCGGCGAGCGCGTCGGCCACGCCGCGCGGGGCGGCGTCGGCGTTGGTGTGCGCGTTGTACAGCGCCACGCCCGCGGTGAGCAGGCGGTGCACCACGGAGCCCTTGAACGTCGTCGCGGCCACCGAGTGGACGCCCTTGAGGAACAGCGGGTGGTGGGTGACGACCAGGTCGGCGCCCCATTCCAGGGCCTCGTCGACGACGTCGGCCACGGGGTCGACCGCGAAGAGGACCTTGCCGACGGTCGCGGCCGGGTCGCCGCACACGAGCCCGACGGAGTCCCACCCCTCGGCGGTGCCGGGCGGGTACAGGCCCTCGAGGACGTCGACGACGTCGGCGAGCGAAGGAAGGCTCATGCCCCGACAGTACGGCGCCGCGACGCCGCCAGCGGTTTCAGCAACTGCTAAAGTCACTGGCCGTGCACACCCAGCCCCTCTACGCGATCAAGGCGGAGCTCTTCAAGGCGCTCGCCCACCCCGCCCGGCTCCAGGTGCTGGAGGTCCTCGCCGCCGACCCCGGGCTCACCGCGCCCGTCGCCCGGCTGCTCGAGGCCACCGGCGCGGAGCCGTCGGCGCTCTCCCAGCACCTGGCGGTCCTCAAGCGGGCGGGCGTCGTCGACTCGACGCGCACCGGCAACGTGGTCGACTACCGGCTCACCGAGCCGCTCGTCGCCGAGCTGCTCGTCGTCGCCCGCGCGTTCCTGCTCACGCGCCTCGCCGAGACGGCCACACCGGCCCAGCTCGACGCCGCGCGCCACCTGCCCGCCCTGCCCGGCGCGACCGCCGGGGCCGTGCTCGACGCCGCCGAGGCCCTCTTCGAGGACGCGTCCCGGTGAGCCTGCGCGCCCTGCTCCCCGCGCGCAGCGACTACGACCTGCGCCCCCGCACCTTCGGGGCCGACCTCGTCGCCGGGCTGACCGTCGGCGTCGTCGCCCTGCCGCTCGCGCTCGCGTTCGGCGTCTCGTCCGGCGTCGGGGCCGCGGCCGGGCTCGTGACCGCCGTCGTCGCCGGCATCGTCGCCGCCGTGTTCGGCGGCTCCGGGGTGCAGGTGTCCGGCCCCACCGGGGCGATGGCCGTGGTGCTCGCCCCCGTCGTCGCGCAGCACGGGCTCGGGTCGGTCGCGCTCGTCACCGTGCTCGCCGGCGTCGTCGTGCTCGTGGCCGGGGCGCTCCGGCTCGGCCGGCTCGTCACCTTCATCCCCTGGCCCGTCGTCGAGGGGTTCACGCTCGGCATCGCGTGCGTCATCTTCCTCCAGCAGGTGCCCAACGCCGTCGGCGTCCCCGCGACGGCCGGGCTCAACCCCGCCGTCGCCGCGTGGCGGTCCGTCACCGCCGCCGCGGCGTCCGCGGACACGGCCACCCTGTGGACGCTCGGCGCCGCCGCGGCCGTCGCCGCCGTCATGCTCGTCCTCCAGCGCGTCGCCCCGGCCGTGCCCGCCTCGCTCGTCGGCGTCGCGCTCGTCACCGTGCTGGCCGAGGCGCTCCACGCGCCCGTGGCCCGCATCGGCGCGCTGCCCGCGTCGCTCCCGCTGCCCGTGCTGCCCTCCGCGAGCGCCGGCGCCCTGCGCGACCTGCTCGGGTCCGCCCTCGCCGTCGCCGCCCTCGCCGCCATCGAGTCGCTCCTGTCCGCCCGCGTCGCCGCGACGATGGCGGCGGGCACCGGGAGCGTCTACCAGCCCGACCGCGAGCTCGTCGGCCAGGGCCTCGCGTCCGTCGCCAGCGGCCTGTTCGGCGGCATGCCCGCCACCGGCGCCATCGCCCGCACCGCCGTCAACGTGCGCTCCGGCGCCCGCACCCGCCTCGCCGCCATCGTCCACGCCCTCGTCATCCTCGCCGTCATCTACCTCGCCACCGGGCCCGTCGGGCGCATCCCGCTCGCGGCGCTCGCGGGCGTCCTCATGGTCACCACGACGCGCATGATCCCCGCCCGCACGGTGCTGCGGGTCGTGCGCGCCAGCCGGTCGACGGCCGTCGTGTTCGCCGTCACCGCCGTCATCACCGTGGCGTTCGACCTCATCGAGGCCGTCGAGATCGGCGTGCTCGTGGCCGCGTTCTTCGCGCTGCGCGCCGTCGCCGGCGCGGCGGGCGTCCACCGCGAGCCCCTGCCCGGCCCGGCGCTGCCCGGGGACGAGCACGTGGCCCTGTTCCGGCTCGAGGGCGCCATGTTCTTCGGCGCGGCCGAGCGGGTGCTGTCGCAGGTGTCCGAGGACTCGCGGCGCGACGGCGTCAGCGTCGTCGTGCTGCGGCTGTCCGGGCTGCGCATGGTCGACGCCACGGGCGCGAAGGCGCTCGCCGAGCTGGTCCAGGAGCTCGAGCGCCGGGGCGTCACCGTGCTGGTCAAGGGGATCAAGCCGGCGCACCTCGGCCTGCTGCGCACCGTCGGCGTGCTCGACGAGCTGCGCGACGAGCGCCACCTCTTCGCGTCGCTCGACGACGCCGTCGAGCACGCCCGCTCCCACGTCGCGCGAGCCGCGGCCGCGGCGCGGCCGGGCGTGCGCTGAGCGGCGCTACTTCGCGTCGGCGTACGTGTCGACGACGGCGACCGTGAGCGGGAACTCGACCGGGTAGTCGCCGAACAGCAGGCGCCCGGCCTCCGCGGCGGCGGCGCGCAGCTCACGAGCGACGTCGTCGGCGAGCTCGCGGGGGCGTGGACCACCACCTCGTCGTGCAGGAAGAACGCCAGGTGCGGGCGGCGCGCGAACACGCCGTCGCGCGTTGCCGGCCCCGCCTCGCCGAGCGCCCACAGCCGGCGCCGGGCCGACGCGAGCCACGCCAGCGCCCACTCGGCGGCCGTGCCCTGCACCACGAAGTTGCGGGTGAACCGCCCGAACGAGCGCGTGTAGGAGCGGGCGCGGGCGCCGTCGTCGGCGTCGTACGCGCCCGCCTGCACGCGCTCCCAGTCGGCGCCGGGGCGCGGTGAGCCGCGGCCCAGCCACGTCGAGACCACCTCGCCGCGCTCGCCCGCGCGGGCGGCCTCCTCCACGAGGGCGATCGCGCGCGGGAAGGCGCGCGCGAGGCTCGGCAGCACCTGGGCGCTCGCGCCCGTGGTGCCGCCGTACATCGCGCCGAGCATGCCCACCTTGGCCAGGTCGCGCGTCGCGACCGCGCCCGAGGCGACGATGCCCGCGTACATGTCGCCCTCGCGGCCCGCCGCGGCCATGGCCTCGTCGCCGCTCATCGCGGCGAGCACGCGGGGTTCCAGCTGGGCGACGTCGGCGACGACGAACGTCCACCCGTCGTCTGCCACGACGGCGCGGCGCACGTCCTTGGGCAGCTGCAGCGCTCCCCCGCCCACGCTCGACCAGCGTCCCGTGACGACGCCGCCCACCACGTACTCCGAGCGGAACCGGCCTTCGCGCACCCAGGTGTCGAGCCAGCTCCACCCGTTCGCGGTGAGCAGGCGGCTGAGCTTCTTGTACTCCAGCAGCGGCGCGACGACAGGGTGGTCGACCTCCTGGAGCTCCCACTTGGACAGGCTCTTGACGCCGACGCCCGCGTACTGGAGCGCCTTGAGCAGGGTGGGGTGCGAGTCCGGGTTGAGCGTGGGCGGGGCGTCGACCAGCTCGCGGATGCGGACGGCGAGCGCCTCCAGCCGTGCGGGACGCTGCCCGAAGGGTGGCCGCGGGCCGAGGCGCTCGGTGAGGATCCGGTCGTGCAGGTCGGCGCGCCAGGGCAGGCCCGTGTGGTGCATCTCGGCGGCGACGAGCGCCCCGGCGGACTCGGCGGCGAGCAGGAAGCGCAGCCGGCCCGGGTCGGTCGCGGCGGCGAGGGCGGCCTCCTGGTCGGCGAGCTCGCGCGTCTCGTCGAGGGCGGCGTACGGGTCGGGCGCCGGGGCGGCGACCTCGCCGAGATCGAACAGGCCCTCGGGCGTGGGCTCGAGCCGCGGGACGCCGGGCGGCGGCCCGGCGGGGGCCGGGTCGAGCCGGTCCCACGGCCCCGGCTCGGCCCGCGCGAAGGGCGTGCGCGCCGTCAGGGGCGAGCGCCGCAGGACGGTGTGCGCGAGCCGGAGGTCGTGCGCCCGCTCGACGCGGACGCCGTCGTCGAGCAGCCCCGGGTACCAGCGGTTCGTGTCGTCCCACGTCCAGCGGGGCGACGGCGCGCCGCCCTCGCCGGCACGCACGACGTCGGGCAGGGACGCCTGGCGGTCGTGCTCGGTGAGGACGCGGTTCACTCGCCCATCCTCCACGGTGCCACCGACACGACGGGGGCCACCGACACGACGGGCGCCGCCGCCACTACGATGGGCACCCCGGACCTGGGGCTGGCAGCCTGGGGCGGGCACCATCCGGGCAAGACTGCAGAGAGGAAGTGGTCGCATGCCGTCCGCTGACAACCCCGACGCCAAGGCCGCGGCGAGCGAGGACGCCAAGGCGCGGTTCCGCGCCGCGCTGGAGAAGAAGAACGCGGCCCAGCACCGCCACAACGACGGCCAGCGCAACACCGGCACCGTGCACGGGTCGGAGACCACGGGCCCCGCGGGGCAGAAGATGTTCCGCCGCAAGAGCGGCTGACCTTGCGCTCTCTGGTCGGGCCCCGCCCAGCCAGGTCTGAAGGCCGCTGGTCCGCTCGCGCGGGTCGGCGGCCTTCGTCGTCGGGCGGGCGCTCGCGCCGGTCCGCACGAGGACGCCGGGTCAGGTGCCCGTCGCCGCCACCGCCGTCGCGACGGGGACGAGCCCGCTCGTCAGCTCCAGCGTGCGGCGCACCGCCGCACCCGAGACGACGAGCTCCGCGAGCACCATCGCCACGTCCGCGCGCGGCACGCTGCCGCGCGGCACGTGCCGGCCCGCGAGCGTGACGCGGCCCGTGCTCGGGCCGTCCGTCAGGGCGCCCGCGCGCACGATGGTCCAGTCGAGGCCCGTCGCCTTGAGCGCCTCCTCGGCCTGGGTCTTCGCGTCGAGGTAGGCCACCCACACGGGCGTCGAGCCCTGCGCCGCGGGCGCGCCCGCCCGGGTCGTCGAGATCTGCACGAACCGCCGCACGCCCGCCCGCTCCGCGGCGGCCGCGAGCAGGATCGAGGCGTCCCGGTCCACGGTGTACTTGCGCTCGGCGGTGGAGCCCGGCCCGGCGCCCGCCGCGAAGACCGCGGCGTCCGCGCCCTCCAGCACCTGCGCGACCGCCTCGACGTCGGTGTGCTCCAGGTCGAGCACGACGGCGGTGCCGCCCAGGGCCTCGACGTCGGCGACGTGCTCGGGGTTGCGGACGATGCCGACGACGTCGTGCCCGCGGTTGGCGAGCGTGCGCGTGAGGGTGAGCGCGATCTTGCCGTGGCCGCCGGCGACGACGACGCGAAGCTTGGCACGGTGGGGCACGGCCGACCTCCTGGGGGCTCGCTCGGTGGGCGGCCGAGTCGTCCCTAGTCTTTCAGCGTCACCCGCCGCCCGCGCGCAATCCCGCCGGTGTGCCGCGTGCCGCGGCCGCCGTCATGCCGCGGCCGCCGTCGTCATGCCGCGGCGTAGCGGGCCACGAGCGCAGCCGCGTCGTCGAGCGTCTCGCGCTCGCGCTGGTTGGCGTTCGGGTTCCGGCGGCGCCAGGCGGTCGCCTCGTCGACGTGGTCCGCGAACGGCTCGGCCGCCGCGGCGAACGCGGCGAGCAGGCCGGCGCACGCGCCGCGCAGGACGTCCTCGTCGACGCCCGTGTCCGCGTACGCGTCGGGGGCGACCACGACCTGCGCGAGGATCGTCGCCGTCACGGCCACGTCGAGGCCGGGCGCGCCGACGCGGGCGTTCGTCCAGTCGAGCAGCACGGGGCCGCCCGCGCTCCAGTGCACGTTGAGGGGTGCAGGTCGAGGTGCAGCAGCGTGCCGCCGTCCCAGGGCAGCGCGTGCAGGCGGCGGTGCAGGTCGGCGAGCGCGACGCCCGCGTCGTCGAGGCTGAGGAGCCCGGCGCCGACCGCGGTCATGAGGTCCGGGCCGGCGACGCGCTCCAGGACCAGGTCCGGTCCCTCGTACGCGACCGCACGCGGGGTGGGGAAGCCGGCGTCCGCGAGCCGGCCGATCAGGTCGGCCTCGTGCCGCGCCGACCGGCCGTCGCGGTAGCGGCGCAGCACGCGCGCCTCGTCGAGCACGAAGACGTCGGCGTCTCGCCCGCGGGCCAGGAGCTCCATGGGCGCGACGCTAGCCGTCGGCGAACAGCACGTCACCGTCGTCCGGCGGCGCGTCCGTCCCCTGGTCGGCCACGACGGCGAGCACGGCCTCGCCGTACCGCTCCAGCTTGTTCTCGCCGACGCCGCTGACCCGCGCGAGCGCCTCGAGCGTGCCCGGCCGGGACGCCGCGATGCCGCGGAGCGTCGCGTCGCCGAAGACGATGTACGCGGGCTTGCCCTGCGCCTTGGCCTCTCCCGCCCGCCACGCGCGCAGCGCCTCGAAGAGCGCGGCACCGGCCGCGGGGAGGTCCTCGGCGACCGCGGCCTTCCGCGCCTTGGCGGCGCGGACCGGGCGGACGGGCTCGTGCCGCATGCGCACCTCGCGACGCCGCGCGAGCACCTCCCCCGACGCCTCCGTGAGCACGAGCGTGCCGTGCACGCCCTCGACCGTCAGGAGGCCCTGGGCGAGCAGCTGGCGCACCACGGCACGCCACTCGGGCTCCGCCAGGTCGGTGCCCACGCCGAACACGGACAGCTCGTGGTGCCCGAACCGGCGGACCTTCTCGGTGTCCCGGCCGAGCAGGATGTCCACCACCTGCCCGACGCCGAAGCTCTGCCCCTTCTCGCGCGCGAGGCGCAGCACCGTGGAGAGCACCTTCTGCGCGGCGATCGTGCCGTCCCACGCCTCCGGCGGGGCCGTGCACGTGTCGCAGTTGCCGCACCGCTCCGCCAGGGTCTGCCCGAAGTACGCGAGCAGCTGCGCGCGGCGGCACTCGACCGTCTCGCACAGGGCCAGCATGGCGTTGAGGTGCATCCCGAGGTTGCGCCGGTGCGCGGCGTCGCCGTCGGACGTCTCGATGAGCTTGCGCTGCTGCACGACGTCGGCGAGCCCGTACGCGAGCCACGCCGTCGACGGGAGCCCGTCGCGGCCCGCGCGGCCCGTCTCCTGGTAGTACCCCTCGACCGACTTGGGCAGGTCGAGGTGCGCGACGAAGCGCACGTCGGGCTTGTCGATGCCCATGCCGAACGCGATGGTCGCGACCATCACGACGCCGTCCTCGCGCAGGAACCGCGCCTGGTTCGCCGCCCGCACGGAGGCCGGCAGGCCCGCGTGGTACGGCAGGGCCTCGATCCCGTTCGCGACGAGCATGGCCGCCGTCTTCTCGACGGACGCGCGCGAGAGGCAGTAGACGATGCCGGCGTCGCCGCGGCCGCCCACGTCCTTGTGGTCCGCGTGCCCGTGCTCGGCGTGCCCGTGCTCGGCGTGGCCGTGCTCGGTGCGCAGCAGGTCGAGCAGCTGCTTCTCCGGCCGGTCCTTGGGGACGATCCGGTAGGTGATGTTGGGCCGGTCGAAGCTGGAGACGAAGTGCCGGGCGCCCTCGAGGTCCAGGCGGTGGGCGATCTCCGCGCGCGTCGCGGCCGTCGCCGTCGCGGTCAGCGCGATGCGGGGCACCGCGGGCCAGCGCTCGTGGAGCATCGACAGCTCGAGGTAGTCGGGCCGGAAGTCGTGGCCCCACTGGGAGACGCAGTGGGCCTCGTCGATCGCGAACAGGGCGATCGTCGCCCGGTCCAGCAGGTCGAGCGTCGCGCGGCTGCGCAGGCCCTCGGGGGCCAGGTAGAGCAGGTCGAGCTCGCCGGCCACGAGGGCCCGCTCGACGGCGCGCCGCTCGTCGGACGTGAGCGTCGAGTTGAGGAACGCCGCCCGCACCCCGAGCGCCGCGAGCGCGTCGACCTGGTCCTGCATGAGCGCGATGAGCGGCGAGACGACGACGCCCGTCCCCTCCCGCACGAGCGCGGGGATCTGGTAGCACAGCGACTTGCCGCCGCCCGTGGGCATGAGGACGAGCGCGTCGCCGCCGCCGACGACGGTGTCGATGATCGCCGCCTGCTCGCCGCGGAACGCGTCGTACCCGAAGACGCGCCGCAGCACGTCGAGCGCGGGGCTGGTCGTCTGGGTCGTCACCCGGGGAACCCTACCCAGACCCACCGACGCCGCACCGCACCCTGTCCACAGGGGCGGCCCGCCGCGGTCACGCCTCGTCGAGGGTCGCCCGGGCCTCCGCCATGGCGGTGCGTGCGGCCCGGCTCGGCGTCTTCCTCACGAGGTCCTCCAGCGCGGCCATGAGCTCCCCGGCGTCCTCGGGGTCGCCGGAGCGCACCGCGAGCTCGATCGCGAACGCGAGCGCGCGGGCCCGGTCCACGGGCCGTACGTCGCCGGGCGCGCGGCGCAGCGCGCCGAGCAGCGCCTTGCGGGCCTGCGGCACGTCGCCGTGCGAGTCGGCGAGCACGACGGCGTTCTCGACGGCCTTCGCCAGCCGGGAGCCGCCCGCGGACGTCCACGCCACGGCGTCGCCCGCGGCCGGGGCCCTCTCGGCGGGCGTGCGCGACACCCGCACCCAGTTGCCCGCCGGGTCGATGACGGAGAACCCGGACAGGCCGCCGTTGTTGGCCCGCTCGCGCGGGCGCGTGATGCGCGGGAAGCCCGTCACCGGCACCTTGCCATACAGCTCGCGTAGCCCCGCCTGGAACAGCTCGAAGAGCGGGCGCGTGTCCGGCACGACGATCGCGCACGTCGAGTGCGAGTGCTCCGGGTCCCACGCGTCCAGGCCGTAGTAGTGCAGGTCGATGCGGCCGAGCGCCACCGCGACGTACGGGTTCGGGCGCTGCTGGCGGTAGGTCTGCCGCAGCCCCAGCGCCGTCCAGAACGCAACCATCGCGTCGACGTCGGCGCACGGCAGCATGGGCACCATGACGGCCTGCGCAGCGACGTCGTCCGGGGTGGTCGGGGGCGTGGTCACGCCTGCCAGCGTAGGTCGGCCCTCCGGGGCCCGCCCGCCGCGTCCCCGGGGACCGCGCGACCCGCGCCCAGGCATCCTCCCGGGCGCGCCAGCGGCCCGCCTCCCGCGCGGCTCCGGTGCGTCCAGCGCCATCGACCACGCACGACGCGCCGCTTGGGCAGGATGCCTGGCATGCAGGCGATGCTCCCCCGGCTCAGCGACGGACCGTCGATCTACGACGTCGTCCGGAGCCACCTGACGCGCACCGGCGAGCTCGACGACCCGCTGCTCGACCTGCCCGACGACGCCCTGGTCGCTCCCGGGGCGGTCCGCTGGGCGCCGGGCGCGGTCGACGGCGTGATGACCCACCACACGTCGGGCTGCGACGGCGTCGCCGCGGCGCAGGTGCCGTGCACGACGCGCCTGGTCGTGGACGCGGCGGCGGACCCGTCGGAGCGGAACCTGCGCGCGCTGCACGTCGAGCTGTCCCGCGTCTCCCCGCTCGGCTACGTCGACGACCTGCTCGGCGCCGTGGCAGGCGCGGAGCCCAGCCCCGAGGGCCTGCACGCCGTCGCGCGCTGGCTCGTGACGACGTCGCCGCACCGCCGCGCGGTCAAGATCGGCATCGCCCTGCTGGGCATGGTCGGGTTCGACGCCGACGACGCCGACGTCGTGTGGACCCTCGCCCTGCACGAGGAGTTCACCCTCTTCGCGTCCGTCGCGCTGGCCCGCAACGACGACAAGCCCGACGAGATGCTGTGGCAGCTCGCGCGGCGCCTGCACGGCTGGGGCCGCATCCACTGCGTCGAGCGGCTCGCCACCGTCGACGACGACCGCATCAAGGATTGGCTGCTGCGCGACGGGTTCCGCAACACCGTGATGGTCGAGTACCTCGCGTGGACCGCCGCGACCGCGGGCGACCTCGTGGGCGTGCTGCGCGCGGACCCCGACCGGGAGCAGCTCACGGCCGCCGGCGAGATCCTGACCGCGCTGCTGAGCGAGGGCCCTACGTCCGACATCGGGACGTACGACGACGGCGAGGAGGCCGTCGGCCTGTTCGTCGAGCACCTCGTGGCCGACGACGGGACGCTCGACGACTTCGCGGCGGTCGAGGCCATCTACGACTTCCTCCAGGACGACGGGGCGTGGGCCACCGCGGCCCGGGCGCGATGGTCGCCCGTCCGCGCGCGCATCGTCGAGGAGTTCTGCACCGACATCCTGCGCCGGGACCACTGGCCCGCGCTCGTGGCCGAGGGGCTGCGCTCGGACGACCGCCGGGTGTTCGCGCGTGCGGACTCCGCCGCCGCGGAGCTCGGCATCGACACGTTCGACGTGCACGTGGCCCGCATCGTCCGCGACCCGCTGGGGTGCAGCTGGTTTCGCGCCTGGGCGCAGGCGGACACGATGCGCGCCGAGCTGCTCGCGTCCCTCACGCGCGACCTGCTGCCGCTCGACGAGCTCACCGGCGGCGGCCTCGACGCGCGGTGCGCGTCGGGCGCGCCCGCCGCGCACCGCGCGCTGGAGTGGTCCCTGCAGGCGCTCGGCGAGCACCCGGGCGTGGGCGGCGACCT
The DNA here is from genome assembly GCF_004135385.1 of Xylanimonas protaetiae. Taxonomy (NCBI): domain Bacteria; kingdom Bacillati; phylum Actinomycetota; class Actinomycetes; order Micrococcales; family Promicromonosporaceae; genus Xylanimonas; species Xylanimonas protaetiae. The sequence goes on from NZ_CP035493.1 coordinate 3,466,369, forward strand.
GCTCCTCGCCGGGCTCTGCTCCCCCGGGACGCGTCACCGCGGTGCGGCCATGGAGTCCCTGTCGCTGTGGCCGCGGACGGCGTGGCCCGCCGCCGCGCGGGAGGCGCTGGCCGACCTCGCCGCGACCGACCCCGACCCGGGCAACCGGCCGCGTGCCCGCCGGCTCCTCGACGACGGCTGCCCGTAGGAGACGGCGGCTGCCCGCAGAGAGGGTCCGTCAGCCGGCCAGGTGGCGCCACCGCCCCTCGGACACGACTGTCACGTCCCCGTCGACGACGGTGATCGCCGTGTCGTCGTCGATCGCGTACGCCGGGTTGCCGAGCTTCTCCTGCCACGCCTCGGCCGCGGCGAGCGTGTTGGTGGGCAGACTCGGGTGCTCCAGGTGCGGGAAGATCGAGAACCCGACGACGCCGAGCGTCTCGTCGCCGCCGTCCGGGGCCTCCCAGCCGACGAACTCCTCGCCGATGCGCGGCGTCATCACCATGCTGCCCGCGCTCATGCCGAACCACACCGTGTCGGTGAGCTCGCCGAGCAGGTCGGCGAGCCCGGTCTGCCGCATCCAGTGCGCGAGGTAGACGGCGTCGCCGCCGGAGGCGAGCAGGACGTCGGTCTCGCGCACGAGCGGCACCCAGCGGTCCGCGGGGATGCTGGGCAGGGCGGTCAGCTCGAGCAGGCCCACGGACCTCCACCCGAGCTCGACCATGGGCTCGGCGGACCGGCCGGCGGCGAACTCCCACACGTTCCGACCCGGACCGGCCCACGGGTGGCCGTACATCGCCGTCGGGATCGCGAGCGCGGTGCACTCCCCGACCGGCCTCGGCAGCAGCGCCTCGAGAGCCGCGCGGATGCTCGGGTTCTTGACGCCCGCGGACGACAGCAGCAGCTTCACGACGGCTCCGATCCTGGCGGCTCCCCGCAGCGTAACCACCGGCGCGCCACGCGCACCCGGGCGAGGGCCACGGCAAGTTCCCAGGATGCTCCGAGCCTGCGGCGAGGTGGCCGGACGACGCTGGCGCGATGACGTCGACGGCGGTCGCCCGCGGACACCTCCGCACGGGCACGAGGAGCACCCGCCGCTGGTGGCGCGCGGGGGCGCAGGCCGTGGTCTGGGTGACGTCGCTCGTCGTCGCGGTCACGTGGTTGCACGGCGGCGGCCTGGCGTCGCTGGCCGCCGGCGGCGGCGAGGCCGTCACCGCGCTCGGCCGGCTCGCGGGCCTGACCTCGGCGAACCTGCTGCTCTACCAGGTGCTGCTCATGGCGCGCGTGCCTGTGTTCGAGCGCGGCCTGGGCCGTGACGCGCTCGTCCGCGCGCACCGCACCACGGGGTTCTGGTCGTTCTGGCTGCTGCTCGCGCACGTCTTCCTGGTGACGGTCGGGTACGCCGCCACGGGTGGCGTCGGCGCCTGGACGCAGCTGTGGGACTTCGTGGTCACCTACCCGGGCATGCTGCTCGCGACGGCCGGGTCCGTGCTCCTCGTCGCCGTCGTCGCGCTGTCGGTCCGCGCGGCCCGGCGCCGGCTGCGCTACGAGTCGTGGCACCTGCTGCACCTGTACGCGTACCTGGGCGTGGGGCTGGCCGTGCCGCACCAGCTCTGGAACGGTGGCGACCTCCTGGTGTCCCTGCCCCTGACCGTCTACTGGTGGACGCTGTGGGCGCTCGCCCTGGCGTGCGTGCTCGCGTTCCGCGTCGCGGTGCCGCTGGTCCGCTCCGCGCGCCACCAGCTCCGCGTCGCCGCCGTCACGCCGGACGGCGACCGCGGCCTCCGCGTGCTGCTCACCGGGCGGCGGCTCGAGCGGCTCGGGACGCGCGCCGGGCAGCACTTCGTGTTCCGGTTCCTCGACGGGCCCGGCTGGACGCGCGGGCACCCGTTCTCGGTCGCGCTCGCGCCCGGCCCCCACGGGCTCGCGCTCGCCGTCCGCGTCGTCGGCGACGGCACGTCGCGGCTGGCCACGCTGCGGCCGGGGACGCGCGTGCTCGTCGAGGGGCCCTTCGGCACCATGACGGGCGAGTCCCGGCGGGCGCGGCACCTGCTCATGCTTGGCGCCGGAGCCGGCGTGGCCCCGCTCGTCGCGCTGCTCCAGGAGCAGCCGTGGGCCGGCGGCGAGGCCACGCTCGTCACGCGCGACAGCCGCCCCGACGACGCCCTGCTGACCGGGCCGCTCGCCGAGCTCGTGGAGCGGCGGGGCCTGCGCTGGTTCCGGCTCGACGGGCCGCGCGCGCCCCAGGGGCCGGCGTGGCTGCCCGCCGCGTACGGGGCGTGGTCGGGTCCGGAGCTGCTGCGCGGCGTCGTCGGGCGGGACCTGGGCGACCACGACGTGTACCTGTGCGGGCCGCTGCCGTGGATGGACGCCGTGCGCCGCGACCTCGCCGCGCTGCGCGTGCCCGCCGCCCGCATCCACGCCGAGTCGTTCGACGTCTAGGAAGGAGAACCCCGTGAAGAGGATCCTGACGTGGCTCGCCGCGACGGCCGCCGGCGTCGTGCTGCTGTTCGGCTACCGCACGTCGACGCAGGTGGTGATGCCGTCGGCCGAGCCTGCGCCTGCCGGGACCGAGGCGGCTTCGACACCGGCGACGCAGAGCGGGTCGACGCAGAGCGGGTCGACGCAGAGCGGGTCGACGGGCGGGGCAGCCGGCGGCCTCCAGGACGGCACCTACACCGGCGCCGCCGCCGACACGAGGTTCGGCCCGGTCCAGGTGCGCATCACGGTCCAGGGCGGCGCCGTCACGGCCGCGACCGCCGTCGCGTACCCCACCGAGAGCCGCCGCGACCAGCAGATCAACGCCTCCGCGATCCCGGTGCTCGAGCAGGAGTCGGTGGGCGTCCAGGATGCTCAGCAGGTCGACATGGTCACGGGCGCCACCTACACGAGCGAGGGCTACGTGGGCTCGCTGCAGGCGGCGCTGGACGAGGCGCGCCCATGAGCGCGCTGGCGGGCCGACACGGCCTGCGCCGCGACGTCACGGTCGACGAGGTCATGGGCACGCGTGCGTCGGTGCACGTCATCGTGCGCGAAGGCCTCCCGTCGCTCGTCAGCCTCGACGTCGACGACGCCGTCGCGCGGGCGCTCGCGAGCCTGCACGACGCCGACCGGCGCTTCTCGACGTACCGCGACGCCTCGGAGGTCCGCCGCCTGGCCCGTGGCGAGCTCGCGCTCGACGACGCCCACCCCGACGTCCGCGAGGTCGAGGCGGCGTGCCGGGCGGCGCTGCGCACCACGGCGGGCCGGTTCTCCGCCTGGTGGCGCGGCTGGTTCGACCCGACGGGCTACGTCAAGGGCTGGGCCGTGGACCGCGCCATGGACGCGCACCTCGCAGACCTGCTCGACCTCGAGGGCGTCGCCGCCGTCGGACTCAACGTGGGCGGCGACCTGTGCGTGCGCACACGCCCGGGGTCCTCGTGGACGTGGACCGTCGGCGTCGCCGACCCGCGCGACCGCGGCCGCACCGTGGCCCGGCTGCGCCTCGCGGACGGCGCCGTCGCGACCTCGGGCACGGCGGAGCGGGGCGCGCACCTGGTGGACCCGCGCACGGGCGGCCGGGCGCGGGGCGTGCTGTCGGCGACGGTCGTGGCCGACACGCTCGCCGACGCCGACGTGTGGGCGACCGCCGCGGCGGTCGCGGGCGACGACCTGACCTGGGTCCGCGACGCGGGCACCCGGTCGGGGCTGCTCGTGGGCGCGGACGGCCGGACCCGGCGCTGGGCGGGCGGCGTCGAGGTGACGACGGACGCGGGCTGGTGACCGTGGGCCGGCGCGCGTTCTACCGTGGGCTGGTCATGGAACCGTTCGTCAAGGCCCGCCCCGACGCCCCGCACGGGTACTTCGCGTGCGAGGCCGCCGGCCTGCGCTGGCTGACCGTCCCGGGCGGGCCGCGCGTCGTGCACGTCCGCGTCGTCGCCCCGGGGTCGCTCACGCTCGACCGCCTCACGGAGGTGCCGCCGACGGCGGACGCGGCGCGCGACTTCGGCCGCCGGCTCGCGACGCTGCACGACGCCGGGGCGCCCGCGTGGGGCGCGCTCCCGCCGGGCGTCGACGCCGGGTTCTTCGGCCCGCTCGACGAGCCGCTGCCCATGCCCGGCGGCGCGTGGGGCACGTGGGCGCGGTTCTACGGCGAGGCCCGGCTGCTGCCGATGCTCGACCTCGGGCGTCGTCGCGGCGTCTTCGACGGCTCCGACGCCGCCGCGTTCGCGGCCGTCGTCGCCCGCCTCGACGACCTCGCCGGCCCGGCCGCCGACGACGTCCCCGCCCGGCTCCACGGCGACCTCTGGTCCGAGAACGTCCTGTGGGTGCGCCGCCCGCACGACGACGCCGTCGAGGCCGTGCTCATCGACCCGGCCGCCCACGGCGGCCACCGCGAGGCCGACCTGGCGATGCTCGCCCTGTTCGGCACGTCGTTCCTCGACGAGATCGTCGCGGGGTACGGCGAGGCCCATCCCCTGGCCCGCGGCTGGCAGCACCGCGTGACCCTCCACCAGCTCTTCCCGGTCGCCGCGCACGCGGTGCTGTTCGGCGGCGGGTTCGTCGGGCAGACCCGCCGGATCCTCGGGGCGCTGGCCGCGGGGTCCTGACGGACGCGCCGACCGTACGACGGGCCACCGGGCGCGCGCGACGCGGTGCGGGACGCGCCAGCACCGGCAGCCGCTCCGGTAAGGCGACCCTAAGTTAGGCATCACTTACCCAGCGGGCAGCGCCGCTCGCGGGCCCAGCCGAACCGAGGAGTCCCGTGAGCCAGCCCCGCACCGCCCTGCGCCGCATCGCGACCGCCGTCGTGCCCGCGACCCTGGCAGCCCTCGCCCTGTCCGCCTGCTCCGCCGAGCCCGGTGCCTCGCCGGCACCGGACGCCGCCGCGGGCGCCGCCGAGCAGATCGTCGTCGAGCACCGGCAGGGCACGACGACGCTCGACGGCGTCCCGGAGACCGTCTTCGCGTTCTCCTGGGACGTCGTCGCCGTGCTCCAGGCGCTCGACGTGCCGGTGCACGGCGTCCCGAAGAGGATCGTGCCCCCGGGCTTCGAGGACCTCGCCGCCGACCCGGCGGTCGTCGACGTCGGCACGCTCTTCGAGCCCGACTTCGAGACCATCGCCGCCGACCCGGCCGACCTCCTCATCGTGGCCCAGCGCTCCGCGCCCATGCTCGGCGAGCTCAGCCGCATCGCCCCGACCATCGACCTGACGATCGACGCGACGGACAACGTCACCCAGTCCAAGGCGACCGCCCGTCAGCTCGGCGAGATCTTCGGCCGCCAGGCCGAGGCGGAGGCGCTGGTCGCCGACCTGGCCGCGAGCCTCGAGGCCGTCAGGGCCGCGAGCGCCGACGCCGGCGACGCGCTCGTCGTCCTGACCACGGGCGGCAACGTCACGGCGTTCGGTCCCGGCGGCCGCTTCGGCATCGTGCACGACGCGCTCGGCTTCGCGCCCGCGGCCGCCATCACCGAGGACGGCCGCCACGGGCAGGCGATCTCCTTCGAGTTCCTCCTGGAGACGGACCCGGCGTGGCTGTTCGTGATCGACCGCGACGCCGCGATCCAGTCGGGCGGCGAGGCCGCGCGCGCCGTCCTGGACAACGAGATCGTCCGGCGTACGCAGGCGTACCAGAACGACCGGATCGTCTTCGTCGACACCACCTCCTGGTACATCGCCGGCACGGGGGTGGTCGGCGTGCAGAACCTGCTCGACGAGGTGGCCGGGGTGCTGGCCGCCGACCAGGCGTGACGGTCGCCGGCGCCCTGGCGGGCGCGCCCGCCGGGGTCGTCGGGGTCGCCCCGCCCGTGGGCGCGGCACCGTCCGTCCGGACCGGCCGGCGCCCGGTCGCGCACCGTCGGCTCGCCGTCGGCGTCGCCCTCCTGGCGGTCGGCGCCGTCGCGTCGGTCTTCCTCGGCGTCGCCGACGTCACGCCCGCGAGCCTGCTCGCCGACGACGGGCACGCCCGCGACCTGCTGCTGCTGAGCCGCCTGCCGCGCACCGCCGCGATCCTGCTTGCGGGCTCGGCGGCGGCCGTGGCGGGCGTGGTGCTCCAGCTGCTCGTACGGAACCGGTTCGTCGAGCCGTCGACCGTCGGCACGACGGAGTCCGCGCAGCTCGGCCTGCTCGCGGTGACGGTCCTCGCCCCTGCGATGCCGCTGCCCGGCAAGCTCGCCGTCGCCGCGGCCACCGCCGTGCTCGGCACGCTGCTGTTCCTGGCGGTGCTGCGCGCGGTGCCCGTGCGCTCGGGCGTCACCGTGCCGCTCGTCGGGCTCATGCTCGGCGGCGTCATCGGGGCGGTCACCGCGTTCTTCGCCTTCCAGCTCGACCTCCTGCAGACGCTCGGCGCCTGGACCACGGGCGACTTCTCCGGCGTCATCGCCGGGCGGTTCGAGCTGCTGTGGCTCGTCGGCGCGCTCGCCGTCGCCGTGTACCTCGTCGCGGACCGCTTCACCGTCGTGGGCCTCGGTCGCGACGTCGCCACGTCGCTCGGGCTCGGCTACCGCGGCATGCTCGCGCTCGGCCTGGGCGTGGTGGCCGTGACCAGTGCGGTCGTGGTCGTCGTCGTGGGCGGCCTGCCGTTCCTCGGGCTTGTCGTGCCCAACGTGGTGAGCCTGCTGCTCGGCGACAACCTGCGCCGCACGCTGCCCTGGGTCGCCGTGGGCGGGGCGGGGCTCGTGCTCGTGGCCGACGTCGTCGCGCGGCTCGTCGTGTTCCCGTTCGAGGTGCCGATCGGCGCCGTCATGGCCGTCGTCGGCGGGGCCCTGTTCCTGTGGATCCTGCTGCGGCGAGGCACCTGTGCCGGCTGACGCGCTCCTCACCCTGACAGCAGGCGTGCGCAACGGCCGTCGCACCGCCGTCGTGCTCACGATCCTCGGCGTCGCCGCCGTCGTCGTGGTCGTCGCCTACCTGACCGTCGGCGTGCGCGCCGGGTGGGGGTTCGTGCTGCCGTTCCGCGGGCGGCGGGTCGCCGCGATGCTCGTCGTCGGCGTGGCCGTGGCCGCCTCCACCGTCGCGTTCCAGACACTGTCCGGGAACCGCATCCTCACGCCGTCGATCATGGGCTTCGACGCGCTCTACCAGGCGATCCAGACCGCGCTCGTCTTCGCCCTCGGCACGGCCGCCGTGACCGGCATCGGGCCGCTGGGGCACTTCGGGATCGCGCTCGCGGTCATGCTCGCGGCCTCGCTCGCCCTGTTCTGGGGCCTGTTCGGCGGCGCGCGACGGTCGCTGCACCTCGTGCTGCTCGTCGGCGTCGTGCTCGGCACGGTGCTGCGCGCGCTCACGCTCATGCTGACGCGGCTCATGGACCCCGACTCCTTCCACGTGCTCCAGGGACGGCTCTTCGCCAGCTTCTCCGCCGTGGACGAGCGGCTGCTGCTCGTCGGGGCCGTCGTCGTCGCCCTGGGCACGGCCGCGCTGTGGGCGCTGCGCCGCCGCCTCGACCTGCTCGCGCTCGGCCGCGACACCGCCGTGTCGCTCGGCCTCGACCACCGCCGCACCACGCTCGCGGTGCTCGGCCTCGTCGCGCTGCTGGTCTCGACGTCGACGGCGCTGGTCGGGCCCATCACGTTCTTCGGGCTGCTCGTGGCCCACCTCGCGTACCGGGCCGTGCGCACGCACCGGCACGCCGCCACGGTGCCCGCGGCCGCGCTGCTCGCCGTCGTCGTCCTGGTGGGCGGGCAGAGCGTGCTCGAGCACCTGCTGCGGCAGGCCACCGTGCTGTCCGTCGTCATCGAGTTCCTGGGAGGGATCGTGTTCCTCGTCCTGCTCGTGCGGGAGGGCCGGCGATGACGGTCCTCGACACCGCCGCGCACGACACGACCGCCCGGGAGATCGACGTCCGCGGCGTCACCAAGCGGTACGGCACCACGGTCGTCGTCGACGACGTCGCGCTGCGTCTCCCGGCGGGAGGCGTCGTGTCCGTCATCGGCCCCAACGGGGCCGGGAAGTCGACGCTGCTGGGCGTGGTCGCGCGCCTGCTGCCCGCCGACGTCGGCAGCGTCCTGGTCGACGGCGACGACGTCGCGACGACGAAGGGCGACGTGCTCGCCCGGCGGCTCGGCATCCTCAAGCAGGACAACCACCTGGCCGTGCGCCTGACCGTGCGCGACCTCGTCACGTTCGGCCGCTACCCGCACACCCAGGGCCGCACCACGCCCGACGACCACGCGCACGTCGACGCCGCCCTGGCGTACCTGGAGCTCACCGACCTCGCGCACCGCTACCTCGACGAGCTCTCCGGCGGGCAGCGCCAGCGCGCGTTCGTCGCGATGGTGCTCGCGCAGGACACCGACTACGTGCTGCTCGACGAGCCGCTCAGCAACCTCGACCTCAAGCACGCCCGCGCCATGATGCGGCTCGCGCGCCGGGCCGCCGACGAGCTCGGCAAGACCGTCGTCGCCGTGCTGCACGACGTCAACTTCGCGTCCTGCTGGTCCGACACGATCGTCGCGATGCGCGACGGCCGCGTCGTCGCGCACGGCACGCCGGAGGAGGTCGTCACCGAGGCCGTGCTGCGCGAGGTGTACGACGTCGACGTGACGATCCACGAGACCGCCGGGCGCCGGGTGGCGCACTACTTCGCCTGACCGGGGCGGCCCGGATGCTGACGGCCCGTTGCTTCCCTTCCTGCGCTGTGGCAGCATTACTACCCGAACGGTCGGTCACTAAATACGTGCGGTGACCGCGAGCGACGGACGACGTGGTCAGGAGCTGAGATGGTGGAGGCGTTTCTCGTCTCGGGTGCGCGGACACCGGTCGGGCGGTACGGCGGTGCCCTCGCGGGCGTCCGCCCCGACGACCTGGCCGCGCTGGTGGTGCGCGAGGCCCTGCTGCGCGCCGGGCTCGACCCGGCAGCGCTGGGCGACGACGTCGTCGACGAGGTGATCCTCGGCGCCGCGAACCAGGCCGGCGAGGACAACCGCAACGTCGCGCGCATGGCCGTGCTGCTCGCCGGGCTGCCCGACTCCGTCCCCGGCATCACGGTCAACCGCCTGTGCGCCTCGGGCATGTCCGCCGTCGCGATGGCGGCGCAGGCGGTCCGCGCCGGCGACGCCGACCTGATCGTCGCGGGCGGCGTCGAGTCCATGACGCGCGCCCCCTGGGTCCAGGCCAAGCCCGAGAAGGCCTACGCCAAACCCGGCGACCAGTACGACACCTCGATCGGCTGGCGGTTCCCCAACCCGCGCCTGCTCGCCCGCGAGAAGGCGACGTTCTCCATGCCGGAGACCGCCGAGGAGGTCGCCCGCCGCGCCGGGATCACCCGCGCGGAGGCCGACGAGTTCGCCTACCTCAGCCAGCAGCGCGCCGCGAAGGCCGTGGACGCCGGCCACTTCTCCGCCGAGATCGTGCCCGTGCCGACGCGCGCCGGCGTCGTGGACGCGGACGAGACGCTGCGCCGTGAGACCACGCGCGAGGGCCTCGCGGCGCTCCGCCCCGTGGTGCCCGGCGGCTCCGTCGTCACCGCCGGCAACTCCAGCCCGCTCAACGACGGCGCCTCCGCGCTCATCGTCGCGAGCGCCGCCGCCGTCGAGCGCTACGGCCTGGTGCCGCGCGCCCGCCTGGTCGCCTCGGCGTCCGCGGGGCTCGCCCCCGAGATCATGGGCCTCGGCCCCGTGCCTGCGACCCGCAAGGTCCTGACCCGCACCGGGCTGGGCGTCGGCGACCTCGGCGCCGTCGAGCTCAACGAGGCGTTCGCGACGCAGTCCATCGCCTGCATGCGCGAGCTCGGGCTCGACGCCGAGCGGGTCAACGCCGACGGCGGCGCCATCGCGCTCGGCCACCCGCTGGGGTCGAGCGGCGCGCGCCTGCTCGTCACGCTCATGGGCCGCCTCGAGCGCGAGGACGCCCAGTACGGCCTCGCGACCATGTGCGTGGGCGTCGGGCAGGGCGCCGCCACGATCCTGGAGCGCGTCTGATGGCGGCGTCCCCCGCTCCCCTACGCGTCGAGCACCAAGCCGACCGCGTCGTCGCGACGCTCGACCGGCCCGAGGCCCGCAACGCCATCGACCAGGCCATGGTCGACGCCCTGCACGCCCTGTGCGCCGGGCTCGAGGTGGAGCCCCGCACGCTGATCCTCACGGGGGCGGGCGGCGTCTTCGCGGCCGGCGCCGACATCGCGCAGCTGCGCGACCGGCGCGCCCCGGATGCGCTCGCCGGCATCAACACCACCGTCTTCGAGCGCATCGCCGCCCTGCCCATGCCCGTGATCGCGGCCGTCGACGGCTACGCACTGGGCGGCGGCGCCGAGCTCGCCTACGCCGCCGACATCCGCATCGGCACGCCCGCGCTGCGCCTGGGCAACCCCGAGACCGGGCTCGGCATCATCGCCGCCGCCGGGGCGAGCTGGCGCCTGCCGCAGATCGTCGGCCACGCCCGCGCGGCCGAGCTGCTGCTCACGGGCCGCACGATCGACGGCGCCGAGGCGCTCGCGATCGGCCTGGTCAGCGCGCTGCACCCCGCCGACGGGCTGCTGGCGGCCGCGCACGCGATCGCCGACCGCATCGCCGCGAACGACCCGCTGGCCACGCGCCACATGAAGACCGCCCTGGCGGCACCCCTCGAGCAGCACCCCCGGGTGGACCTCGAGCTCCAGGCCGAGCTGTTCGAGAGTCCCGAGAAGCACCGCCGCATGACGGCGTTCCTGGAACGGAGGTCCCGCCGATGAGCGGACAGGTCCCTGAGCACGTCGGCGTCCTGGGCGGGGGCCGCATGGGCTCCGGCGTCGCGCACGCGTTCCTGCTCGCCGGCGCCACGGTCACGATCGTGGACCGCGACGACGCCGCCGCGGGCGCCGCCCGCGACCGCGTGGTGCGCGCCGTCGAGCAGTCGGTGGCCCGCGGGACCACCACGCAGACGGCCGCGACGCTCACGGCACGGCTGCACGCCGGCACCGACGTCGTCGCGTTCGCGCCCGCCAGGCTGGTGGTCGAGGCGGTTCCCGAGGACGTCGGCCTCAAGACGGCCGCGCTGCGCCGCGTCGAGGACGTCCTCGCGCCGGGTGCCGTCCTGGCGACCAACACGTCCTCGATCTCGATCGACCTGCTGGCGGACCACGTGCGCCGGCCCGAGACGTTCGTCGGCATGCACTTCTTCAACCCGGTGCCCGCGTCGGCGCTGGTCGAGGTGGTGCGCGGCGCCGCGACGTCCGACGAGACGACCGACCGGGCGCGCGGCTGGGTCGAGGCGATCCGCAAGACGGCGGTCGTCGTGAACGACGCGCCCGGCTTCGCGTCCTCGCGCCTGGGCATCGCGATCGGCCTGGAGGCCGTCCGCATGCTCGCCGAGGGTGTCGCCGGCGCCGCCGACATCGACGCCGCGATGACGCTCGGCTACAAGCACCCCGTCGGGCCGCTCCAGCTCACCGACCTCGTCGGCCTCGACGTGCGCCTCGGCATCGCCGAGTACCTCGCCCGCGAGCTCGGCCCGCGCTTCGAGCCCCCCGCGCTGCTGCGCGCCCTGGTCGCCGCGGGCCACCTGGGCCGCAAGTCCGGCCGCGGCTTCTACGTGTGGCCCGACGGCGGCGCGCCCACGCCCGCCGACCTGACCGGCCTGGCCAGCCTGACCGGGCAGGCCTCGCGATGAGCGCGCCCTCCGACACCTGGACCATCGAGCTCGGCGAGCTCGACGCGGCGATGGGCGTCGAGGTGCTCGAACAGTCCGCCGAGCGCGTGGTCGCGCGCATGCCCGTCGCCGGCAACCGGCAGTCGTTCGGGCTGCTGCACGGCGGCGCGAGCGCCGCGTTCGCGGAGGCGCTCGGCTCCTGGGCCGCCGTCATCCACGCCGGACCGGGCCGCACCGCCGTCGGCGTCGACCTGTCGGCCACGCACCACCGCTCCGCGCGCGACGGGTACGTCACGGGCGTCGCCACCGCGGTGCACCGCGGCAGCACGCTCGCCACCTACGAGGTGGTCCTCACCGACGACGACGGCCGCCGCCTGTGCACCGCCCGCATCACCAACCTCATCCTCGACAAGAAGGAGCAGGCAGCATGAGCGCCGTCCCCGTCGTCCCCTCGTACGTCCAGGACGCCTGGTGGACCCCGACGCCGGAGGCGGCGACCGACGCCGTCGTCGTGCGCGACGCCTCGACCGGCGAGCCCGTGGTCCGCGTCTCGGCGACCGGCCTCGACCTCGCCGCGGCCGTCGCGCACGCCCGCACCGTGGGCCAGCGGTCTCTGGGCGCGCTGACCATCCACCAGCGCGCGCTGCTGCTCAAGCAGTGCGCCCTCGCCCTCACGGAGCGCAAGGCCGAGCTCTACGAGGCGTCGGCCTGCACGGGCGCGACCGCGCGCGACTCGATGGTCGACGTCGACGGCGGCATCGGCGTGCTGTTCACCTACTCCTCGAAGGGCCGCCGCGAGCTGCCGAACGCGAACGTCGTCCTCGACGGCCCCGCCGAGGTCCTCTCGAAGGACGGCTCGTTCCTGGGCCGCCACGTCTACACCCGGATGACCGGGGTGGCCGTGCAGGTCAACGCCTTCAACTTCCCCGTCTGGGGCCCGCTGGAGAAGCTCGCGCCGGCGTTCCTCGCGGGTGTGCCGACGATCATCAAGCCGGCCACCCCCACGGGCTACGTCACGGAGGCGTGGGTGCGCATCCTCGTCGAGTCGGGCCTCCTGCCCGCCGGGTCGCTCCAGCTCGTCTCCGGCTCGGCGCGCGACCTGCTCGACCAGCTGGACCTCAGCGACTCCGTCGCGTTCACGGGCTCGGCCTCGACCGCCGCGCGCCTGCGCGACCACGTCGCCGTGACGGAGCGCGGCGTGCGCTTCACCGCCGAGACCGACTCGATCAACGCGTCCGTGCTCGGCCCCGACGCCGTCGACGGCACGCCCGAGCTCGACGCCTTCGTGGCACAGGCCGTCACGGAGCTGACGACCAAGGCGGGCCAGAAGTGCACCGCCATCCGCCGCCTCATCGTGCCCGAGGCGCTCGCGGACGTCGTCGTCGAGCGGCTGCGCGAGCGCATCGCCACCAAGGTCGTCGTCGGCGACCCCCGCGCCGCCGGCGTCACCATGGGGCCGCTCGCCTCGACCGGCCAGGTCGCCGAGGTGCGCCGCCAGGTCGAGCGGCTCGTCGCGGACGGCGCGTCCGTCGTCATCGGCGCGGTGCCGGGCAGCGCCCCCACGGTCGTTCTCGGCAACGGGACCACGGGCACCGCGCCCGACGGGGCCTTCGTGACGCCCGTCGTGCTGCGCGCCGACGCCGCCGGCCCCGGCGCCCTCGTGCACGAGGTCGAGGCGTTCGGCCCCGTCGCCACCGTCATCACCTACGCCACCCTCCCGGAGGCCGTCGCCCTGGTGAACCGCGGCGGGGGCTCGCTGGTCACGTCCGCGGCCACGCACGACCCGGCCGTCGCCGTCGAGCTCGTCACGGGCATCGCGGCCGCCAACGGCCGCGTGCTGCTGCTCGACCGCGACGACGCCCGTACCTCGACGGGCCACGGCTCCCCCGTGCCGCACCTCGTCCACGGCGGCCCCGGCCGCGCGGGCGGCGGCGAGGAGCTCGGCGGCGTGCGCGCCGTCTTCCACTACATGCAGCGCACGGCCGTGCAGGGCACGCCCCGCCTGCTCACGGCGCTCACGGGCGTCTGGCACCCCGGCGCCGCGACCGTCGACGACGGCGAGCACCCGTTCCGCAAGTCGCTCGCGGAGCTGCGCGTGGGCGACCGCGTGGTGTCCGGCTCGCGCACCGTGACGCTGGCGGACATCGAGACGTTCGCGCACTTCACGGGCGACACGTTCTACGCCCACATGGACGAAGAGGCCGCCGCGGCCAACCCGTTCTTCCCCGGCCGGGTCGCGCACGGCTACCTGCTCGTCTCGTGGGCGGCCGGCCTGTTCGTCGACGCCGCCCCGGGGCCGGTCCTGGCGAACTCGGGCCTGGAGAACCTACGGTTCGTCACGCCCGTCTCCCCGGGCGACGCCATCCGCGTCGAGCTGACGGCCAAGCAGGTCACGCCGCGCGAGACGGAGGAGTACGGCGAGGTCCGCTGGGACGCCGTGCTGCGCAACCAGCGCGACGAGCTCGTCGCGTCCTACGACGTCCTCACTCTGGTGGCCAAGACGCGCGTCCCGGAGCCGGCGCTGCGCTGACCACCCCGCAAGGACCGCCTGCCCCCGGCGCAAGCTCTGTCGAGCGACTCTGAATGTCCGCGGTTCCGCCGTGAAACGCGGACATTCAGAGTCGCTCGCGCGTTACGCGCGCAGGCCCTGCATCGCGACGACGAGGACGTCGTGCGCGAGCTCTTCCGCGCTCTGGCCGCGGCCTGGGCGGTACCACTCGACGATCGAGTTGATCATCCCGAACAGCAGGCGCTCGACGACGCGCGGGTCGACGTCGGACCGCAGCGACCCGTCCTCGACGGCGGCGACCACGAGCTCCTGGACGCGGTTGTCGAAGGCGCGGCGGCGCGCGAGCGCCGCCCGCTCGACCTCGGTGTTGCCGCGCACGCGCAGCAGCAGAGTGACGAACGGCAGCTTGTCCACGAGCACGTGGACGGCGCCGCGCAGCACGTGCTCGAGCCGGTCCGCGGCGGGGCCGTCGGGGGTGGCGTCGAGCACCGCGTCGAGCGCGTCGAGCGCCTCGCCCACCGCCAGCTCGAGGATCTCCTCCTTGGCCGTGAAGTGGTGGTAGAGCGCCGACTTCGACAGCCCGAGCCGCTCGGCGAGCAGCCCGACGGACGTGGCGTCGTAGCCGTACTCGTTGAACGCGTCGACCGCAACGTGGAGGATCTCCTGACGGTCGTACCCGGGGCGGCCCCGGCGGGCGGGCTGGGCCGTGCTGCCCTGGTCCGCGCTGCTCGTGTCTGCGCTGCTCCGACCTGCGCTGCGTGCTGCCATGGTGGACAGTCTCGCAGCGCGCACGGCCGCCGCGACGGCACGCCGGTCGCGTGCCGCCGCGGCCGGCGCGTCAGGCACCGCGCAGGTCCCGCACGCGCGCGAGCTTGCCCTCGGAGCGGGGCAGCGCGCCCGGCTCCTCGATGCGGACGGCGACGCTGGAGCCCACGAACTCCTTGATGCGGTGCGCGAGCACCGTCCCGGCGGCCTCGCCCGCCTCGCGCGACAGGTCGGGCTGCCGCTCGACGCGCACCGTGAGGGCGTCCATGCGCCCGTCGCGCGTCAGCTCGAGCAGGAAGTGCGGCGTGAGCTGCGGGATGCCGAGCACGAGCTCCTCGATCTGCGTGGGGAACACGTTGACGCCGCGCAGGATGATCATGTCGTCGTTGCGTCCGGTGATCCGCTCGATGCGGCGCATGGCCGACCGGCCGGTGCCGGGCAGCAGGCGCGTGAGGTCGCGCGTGCGGTAGCGCAGCACGGGGAACGCCTGCTTTGTCAGCGACGTGAACACGAGCTCGCCGAGCTCGCCGTCGGGCAGCCGCTCGCCCGTCGCGGAGTCGACGATCTCGGGCAGGAAGTGGTCCTCCCAGACGTGCGGGCCGTCCTTCGTCTCGACGGTCTCGCACCCGACGCCCGGTCCCATGACCTCGCTGAGCCCGTAGATGTCGACGGCGTCGATCCCCATCCGCTCCTCGAGCTCGGCGCGCAGCTCGTCCGTCCAGGGCTCGGCGCCGCAGATCGCGACCTTGAGGCTGGTCGACCGCGGGTCGATGCCGGCGGCGGCCATCGCGTCGGCGATGGTGAGCAGGTAGGTGGGCGTGCACAGGATGGCGTCCGGCTCGAAGTCCTGGATGAGCTGGACCTGCTTGGACGTCTGCCCGCCCGACATGGGGATGACCGTGGCGCCGAGCTTCTCGACACCCGCGTGCGCGCCGAGCCCGCCCGTGAACAGGCCGTAGCCGTACGCGTTGTGCACGCGCCAGCCGCGCCGGACGCCCGCGGCGCGCAGCGAGCGGGCCACGAGCCCGGCCCACGTGTCGAGGTCGCCGTGCGTGTACCCGACGACGGTGGGCTTGCCGGTGGTGCCGGACGACGCGTGGATGCGGGCCACCTGGTCGCGCGGCACGGCGAACATCCCGAACGGGTAGTTGGCGCGCAGGTCGGCCTTGGTGGTGAACGGCAGCCGGACGACGTCGTCGAGCGTGCGGATGTCGCGGGGGCGCACGCCGGCCTCGTCCAGCTTCTGCCGGTAGTGCGGGACGGCGTGGTAGGCGTGGGCCACCGTCTCCTGGAGGCGCTCGAGCTGGAGCTCCTCGATCTGCTCGCGCGACATCAGCTCCTCGGGGTCGAGGCCGGACTCGTAGGCGGCCAGCGGGTCGTCCGAGGCGCTGGTCCGGAGGGACGTCGCGAGCGGCGCCGCGTGGGTGCTCGCGAGGGTGGCGGAGGTCGTCGTCGACACGTGCTCTCCCGGGTGCTCGAAGGTCAGATGGACAGGACGCGGTCGGTGGTGCGGC
This sequence comes from Xylanimonas protaetiae, assembly GCF_004135385.1. Taxonomy (NCBI): domain Bacteria; kingdom Bacillati; phylum Actinomycetota; class Actinomycetes; order Micrococcales; family Promicromonosporaceae; genus Xylanimonas; species Xylanimonas protaetiae. The sequence continues at coordinate 3,482,681 of NZ_CP035493.1, forward strand.
TGCGGCCGCGGAACTCGGCGACGACCTCGCCGTCGTCGGTGGTGACGGTGACGTCGTAGACGCCGGAGCGGCCGCGGCGGGCACGCCGCACGGCCGTGGCGGTCAGGACGTCGCCGACACCCGTCGGGGCGAGGAAGGCGATGTCCCCGCCGACCGCGACGGTGACGTGCTCGTCCTCGTTGCACGCGACGGCGAACGCGGTGTCGGCGAGCGTGAACACGACGCCGCCGTGCGTGATGCCGAACCCGTTGGTCATCACGTCGGTGACGCGCATCGTGAGCACGGCGTGGCCTGGGGTCTCGGTGACGAGCGTGATGCCCAGCAGGTCGCGGACGCCGTCGGCCCGGAGCATCGCGCGGATCTCGGGCCGGACTGACGGTGGTGTGGCGGTCTCCGTCACGGTGCCTCCTCGTTGAGAACAGACGAACTGTACGGGATCGAACTGGCGACTTGTCACCTCCCGTGTGACCCACACTATACTGACCGAACGATCGGTTGGTAAGATGACGACGAGTCAGATTTCCCACCACCCCGCCCAGCCCTTGGAGTCGACGATGACGACAACGACGAGCGAACCGGCGCCGCCCCCCGGCGGGCAGCCCCTCGACGCGCAGCCCTCGGCCGAGCAGCCCTCGCCCGAGCAGCAGGCGTTCGACGCGCTCATCGCCGCCGACGCCCGCATCGAGCCGCGCGACTGGATGCCCGACGCCTACCGCCGCACCCTGGTGCGCCAGATCTCCCAGCACGCGCACTCCGAGATCATCGGCATGCAGCCCGAGGCGAACTGGATCACCCGCGCCCCCAGCCTCAAGCGCAAGGCGATCCTCATGGCCAAGGTCCAGGACGAAGCCGGCCACGGCCTCTACCTGTACTCGGCGGCGCAGACGCTCGGCACCTCGCGCGAGGAGATGCTCGACGCGCTGCACGCCGGCAAGGCCCGCTACTCCTCGATCTTCAACTACCCCACGCCCACCTGGGCGGACATGGGAGCGATCGGCTGGCTCGTCGACGGCGCCGCGATCTGCAACCAGGTGCCGCTGTGCCGCGCCTCGTACGGGCCCTACGGCCGCGCGATGGTGCGGATCTGCAAGGAGGAGTCCTTCCACCAGCGCCAGGGCTTCGAGATCCTCCTCGAGCTCTCGCGCGGCACCGCCGAGCAGAAGCAGATGGCCCAGGACGCCGTGAACCGCTGGTACTGGCCCGCGATCATGATGTTCGGCCCGCCCGACGACGAGTCGCCCAACTCGCGGCAGTCGATGGCGTGGAAGATCAAGCGCCACTCCAACGACGAGCTGCGCCGCCGCTTCGTCGGAATGCTCGTGCCGCAGATCGAGGTGCTCGGCCTCACGCTGCCCGATCCCGGCCTGCACCTCGACGAGGAGAGCGGCCAGTGGGAGCCCGGCCCCATCGACTGGACCGAGTTCCACGAGGTCCTCGCCGGCCGCGGCCCCATGAACGCCGAGCGCCTGCGCCGGCGCAACCAGGCGCACGACGACGGCGCCTGGGTCCGCGAGGCCGCCGCGGCCTACGCGCGCAAGCAGACGAAGCGCCAGGCCACGGCCGGCGCCCACGACCACGACCACGACCACAAGGAGGTGGCGGCATGACCACGCCGGGCTACTCGGACAAGGAAACCTGGCCGATGTGGGAGGTGTTCGTCCGCGCCGGGCGCGGCCTGTCCCACGTGCACGTCGGCTCGCTGCACGCGCCCGACGCCGAGCTCGCCGTCCGCAACGCGCGCGACCTCTACACGCGCCGCCGCGAGGGCGTCTCGATCTGGGTCGCGCCCGCCGACGCCATCACCACGAGCGACCCCGCCGTGCGCGACGAGTGGTTCGAGAGCCCCGCCGGCAAGAACTACCGCCACGCCGTCTACTACACGCACGCCGAGGGGGTGCCGCACCTGTGAGCACCGCACCCAAGGCAGCCGACGACGTCCACGGCTCCGTCGCCGTCGACCAGGTCGACCTCGACCCCGAGCTGGTCGGCGCCGGAGGCTCCCCCGCCGACGCCGACGTCGCCGAGTACGCGCAGTGGCTGGGCGACGACGCCCTGGTCCTCGCGCAGCGCCTCGGCGCATGGATCTCCCGCGCCCCCGAGCTCGAGGAGGACGTCGCGCTCGGCAACATCGCGCTCGACCTCCTCGGCCACGCCCGCTCCCTGCTCCACCACGCGGGCACCGCCGACGGGCGCAGCGAGGACGACCTCGCCTACTTCCGCGACGAGCCTGAGTTCCGCTCGTGCTGGCTCGTCGAGCAGCCCAACGGCGACTTCGCCGTCACGATCGCGCGGCAGCTCGTCGCCGCGACCTGGATGCGCGAGCTCTACGAGCGCCTCCAGCACTCCACCGAGCCCACGCTCGCCGCGGTCGCCGCCAAGGCCGTGCGCGAGGTCGCCTACCACCGCGACCACGCCGTGCAGTGGACGCTGCGCCTCGCCGGCGGGACGGACGAGTCGCACCGCCGCATGGTCGCAGCGCTCGCTGCGGTCTGGCCCTACGTCGACGAGCTGTTCGCCGACACCCCGCTCACCGACCGCCTGGGCGACCGCGGCGTGCGCCCGTCGGCCCTGCGCGAGCCCGTGCTCGCCATGCTCCACGCCGTGCTCGCCGAGGCCGGCCTTTCCGTGCCGGACGTGCCGCCCGCCCCCGGCGGCGGCCGCGCCGGCCGCCACAGCGAGCACCTCGGCTACCTGCTCGCCGAGATGCAGGTGCTGGCCCGCCGGCACCCGGGGCATCGTGGTGAGCGTCGTCGCGGCAGCGCCCCGGGACGTCGTCGTGACCGGCGCCCCGCCGCCGGCTCCTGCCGCGACGAGCGCAGGCCCGTCGCGGCGACCCCGCGACGGCGCCGCGTCCCGCGCGTGGGACGTCGCCGCCGCCGTCGTCGACCCCGAGGTGCCGGTCCTGACGATCGAGGACCTGGGCGTGCTGCGGTCCGTCACCGTCTCCGACGACGGCGACGCCGTCCGCGCCACCATCACCCCGACGTACAGCGGCTGCCCCGCCGTCGACGCCATCCGGTCCGACGTCGGCGCGGCGCTGCGTGACGCCGGCTACCGCGAGGTGCGCGTCGACGTCGTCCTCGCCCCGGTGTGGACCACCGACTGGATGACGGACGCGGGCAAGCGCAAGCTGCGCGAGTTCGGCATCGCACCGCCCTCCGGCCGGGCCGCCGTCGGCGGTCCCGTCCCCGTGACCCTCTCCGTCCGCTGCCCGCGGTGCGGCTCGCTGTCCACGCGCGAGCTCGCCCGCTTCGGTTCGACGTCGTGCAAGGCGCTCTACGAGTGCACCGCCTGCCTCGAGCCGTTCGACTACTTCAAGGTGCACTGATGCCCTCCACCACCACGCCCGTCCGCCGCCGCGCGCGCTTCCACACCCTCCGGGTCGCGCAGGTGCGGCCCCTGACCAGCGACAGCGTCGAGGTCACGTTCGCCGTGCCGGACGCGCTGCACGGCGAGTTCGACTACGCGCCGGGCCAGTACGTCGCGCTGCGCGCCCACCTCGACGGGCACGAGGTGCGCCGCAGCTACTCGCTGTGCCGTCCGCCGGAGCCCGGGGCGCTCTCCGTGGCGATCAAGCGCGACGAGGGCGGCGTGTTCTCCACCTGGGCGAACGACGAGCTCACCGCGGGCACCGAGATCGACGTCATGAGCCCACAGGGCACGTTCACCAGCACCCTCAACGACCTCGGCGGCAAGCACCTGGCCGGCATCGCCGCCGGCTCGGGCATCACCCCGCTCATGGCGCTCGTGCGCACCACCCTGGAGTCGTCGCCGACCGCGCGCGTGTCCCTCGTCTACGCCAACCGCTCGTCGCTCGACGTGATGTTCCTCGAGGAGCTGGCCGACCTCAAGGACCGCTTCCCCACCCGCTTCGCGCTGCACCACGTGCTCACGCGCGAGCAGCGCACCGCCCCCCTGCTCTCGGGCCGCCTCGACGGCGAGCGCCTCGACGCCGTCCTGCACGGCCTGGTCCGCCCGCAGACGGTCGACGAGTGGTTCCTGTGCGGCCCGATCGGCCTGGTGCAGACCACCCGCGAGGCCCTCGACCGCGCCGGCGTCGACCCCGCGCACGTGCGCTACGAGCTCTTCACCACGGGCGAGCCCGGCGGCGGTCCGCGCCGCGCCGCGCCCGCGACGACGCCCGACGACGGCGCCCGGTTCACCATCGACTTCACGCTCGACGGGCAGTCCGCCCGGGTCGAGACGCCCGTCGACGCGCACGAGTCGATCCTCGACGCCGCGCTGCGCGTCCGCCCCGACACCCCGTTCGCCTGCGCGGGCGGCGTCTGCGGCACGTGCCGCGCCCGCGTCATCGAGGGCAGCGTGCAGATGAAGGAGAACTACGCGCTCGAACCCGACGAGATCGAACGCGGCTACGTGCTCACCTGCCAGTCCCGCCCGACGACACCGTGCGTCGTCGTCGACTACGACGCGTGAGGTCCCGATGATCCGGTCCACGATCGACGACGACGTCGCCGAGATCGTCCTCGACGCCCCCGGCCGCCTCAACGCGCTCGACGAGGACGGGCTCGCCGAGCTCGACGAGGCCGTCGCCGAGGCGAGGCGTGCGCGCGCGCGAGCCCTGCTGCTGCGCGGCGAGGGCCGGGCGTTCTGCGCCGGGCGCGACGTCTCCGCCGTCGACCCCGCGACCGACGACGCGCTCGGGTTCCTCGCCGGCCGCGTCGCGCCCGTCATGCGGCACCTGGCCGACTTCCCCGCCCCGACGTACGCCGTCGCGCACGGCGCCTGCCTCGGCGTCGGCCTCGGGCTGCTCATCGCGGCCGACGTCGTCCTCGTCGCCGACGACGCCAAGATCGGCTCGCCCTTCGCCGGGCTCGGCGCCACGCTCGACTCCGGCGGGCACGCCCTGTTCTACGAGCGGCTCGGCGCCCACCGCACGCTCGACCTCATCTACTCCGGGCGCTTGATGACCGGTGCCGAGGCCGTCGCGGCCGGCCTGTTCTCGCGGGTGCTGCCCGCCGGCACCGTGCTGGACGAGGCGCGCGCCGCCGCACGAGCGGCGGCGTCGGGGCCCACGCAGGCCTTCGTCGCGAGCAAGCGCCTCGTGGCGTCGCTGCGCGACCAGCGGCTCGGGCTGTGGGAGTCGATGGACGCCGAGAACCGCGCACAGGCCGTCCTCTCGGGGACCGACGACTACCGCGAGGGCTTCGCGGCGTTCCAGGCGAAGCGCAGGCCGGAGTTCTCGGGGCGCGCGACGGCGGGTGGCGTGTAGGGCGGTGTGCCCGCGGGCGGCGGGAGGGGCGCGGCCTGTGTCTGCTGGGACCAGGAAGCCAACGATCGCGACTGCTGCACGGATAGATGACTGGCTTGTGGTGCCGAGGGTCAACCGGTCGACGGTCGGCTCCCCCCCCGCCTACGCGGGGACCACTCGTTCGCGCAGATGGAACTGGACACCATCAAGGGCTCACCCCCGCCTACGCAGGGACCACCCCGTCACGCAGTCCGCGCAGACGTACGACGACGGCTCACCCCCGCCTACGCGGGGACCACCCGTGGGCGCAGCCGGTCGCGACCGCGCCGACGGGCTCACCCCCGTCTACGCGGGGACCACCCGTCGATGCGGTGCACCGGCCACATGTCGGCGGACTCACCCCCGCCTACGCGGGGACCACGCTCTTGATGCTCACGGGGAGCTCCCATCGGTGGGCTCACCCCCGCCTACGCGGGGACCACGCCTGCTCACCGGTCAGGCCGAGCGCGGCGAAGGGCTCACCCCCCGCCTACGCGGGGACCACGCCGGCACCATGATCCGCCGCCACATCAACGGCGGCTCACCCCCGCCTACGCGGGGACCACTGGCGGCTCCTGCTGGCTCGCGCCTCGGGGTCCGGCTCGCGCCCGCCTACGCGGGGACCACCCAGCGCATGACCGGGTTGCCGCCGTGGCGCAGGGCTCACCCCCGCCTACGCGGGGACCACACCGTCGCTGACGCGAAGGTCCTCGCGCCCTGGGGCTCACCCCCGCCTACGCGGGGACCACGAACGCCCCGGGGGATGCACGGCCCGCGGGGCGGGCTCACCCCCGCCTACGCGGGGACCACAACAACCTCGAGCTGCCCGTGCGTCAGTCAGTACGTCGGCTCACCCCCGCCTACGCGGGGACCACGACGGGTTGGTGTCGTTGTCGAGGTCGGCGCGGGGCTCACCCCCGCCTACGCGGGGACCACGACGGGTTGGTGTCGTTGTCGAGGTCGGCGCGGGGCTCACCCCCGCCTACGCGGGGACCACGGGCACCACATCGAGACCACTGGCATGGGGCTCACCCCCGCCTACGCGGGGACCACCGCTGCTGGAGGGCGGCGACCATCTTGGACGGCGGCTCACCCCCGCCTACGCGGGGACCACGCCGTGCCCACCGCGGCGGCGCCGCACTACACGGGCTCACCCCCGCCTACGCGGGGACCACTCTCGGGTGGCCGGCACGGGCTGCGCCGGAGTCGGCTCACCCCCGCCTACGCGGGGACCACGGGCGCTCATGCGTCGTCTCCGGTCGAGAACGTGGCTCACCCCCGCCTACGCGGGGACCACCCGAGCCAGGGCCCGGCCGTGTGGGCGTAGACGGGCTCACCCCCGCCGACGCGGGGACCACCTGTGGTACTACGACCATTCCCACGGCAAGGAGGGCTCACCGCCTACGCGGGGACCACCCGCCGAGGCCGCGGCCCGCGACGATGATCGCGGGCTCACCCCCGCCTACGCGGGGACCACAGAGGGGGTTTCATGCATCACCTGGTGGCCGAGGGCTCACCCCCGCCTACGCGGGGACCACGCGGAGGCGTCGACCCAGGTCACCACGTTGTTGGGCTCACCCCCGCCTACGCGGGGACCACGCGGAGGCGTCGACCCAGGTCACCACGTTGTTGGGCTCACCCCCGCCTACGCGGGGACCACGCCCACGCCGAGGAAAGGGCTGGCGGCGTCACGGGCTCACCCCCCGCCTACGCGGGGACCACTGGACGGTGCTCTGGCCGAACGCGTTCGTCGCGGGCTCACCCCCGCCTACGCGGGGACCACGGCGGTGAAATACGGCTGCGGCTGACCCCGACGGGCTCACCCCCGCCTACGCGGGGACCACTGCCCGCGCAGAGGAGCTCCGGCGGTCCACCACGGCTCACCCCCGCCTACGCGGGGACCACCCACGCGCGGGAGCTCGGGCTCGGCTAAGAGCGGGCTCACCCCCGCCTACGCGGGGACCACGACCACGTCGCGGGCGAGCACCGCCACGCCACCGGCTCACCCCCGCCTACGCGGGGACCACCACCGCGGCGTCGCCTACCTGCTCGACAGCGGGGGCTCACCCCCGCCTACGCGGGGACCACACCGCGCGCCCGGCCCGCTTGGTCACCTGGGCGGGCTCACCCCCGCCTACGCGGGGACCACGCTGCGGCGCTGACTCGCAACTCGGACACCTCGGGCTCACCCCCGCCTACGCGGGGACCACGGCACGTCGAACTCGTGCCCGGTCTCGGTGTCCGGCTCACCCCCGCCTACGCGGGGACCACTCACCGCGGCCAAGTCAGTGCTCTGGGACGAGGGGCTCACCCCCGCCTACGCGGGGACCACTCGTCGGTGAGCCGACCATGTGCGAGGACATCGGGCTCACCCCCGCCTACGCGGGGACCACACGAGCTGCGCGTCGAAGCGACGCTCGCGCCCGGGCTCACCCCCGCCTACGCGGGGACCACTCCGGGACTCGGGTGCCCCTCGTGGCCGAAGGCGGCTCACCCCCGCCTACGCGGGGACCACTCAGGTCCGTCCGGCTTCGACCAGGCGCCCCCGGGCTCACCCCGCCTACGCGGGGACCACAGGTCGATGACCTACGTCGTCGTCTGGCCGGCGGGCTCACCCCCGCCTACGCGGGGACCACTTGTGCGCGGTCGCCGCGTTCGCCGCCGTACTGGGCTCACCCCCGCCTACGCGGGGACCACGAGCTTGACCTTCGCCTCGGCGAACCGGTCGCCGGCTCACCCCCGCCTACGCGGGGACCACCACGCCTGGTAGCTGCGGATCCGGTTGGGAAGGGGCTCACCCCCGCCTACGCGGGGACCACTGTTCCTGCACGGCGACGTTCCTCGCCGTGGACGGCTCACCCCCGCCTACGCGGGGACCACGCGATGTCCTCGCGCGACCACTCGTGCCCGTCGGGCTCACCCCCGCCTACGCGGGGACCACACCTGGGCGACCTCTGCGCGCCGCAGACCCGAGGGCTCACCCCCGCCTACGCGGGGACCACTCGGTCACGATCCCGGACGACCTGTCCGGGATGGGCTCACCCCCGCCTACGCGGGGACCACCGCCTGGCCGTCGTCGTCGCTGAGGTGGTTCGGGGCTCACCCCCGCCTACGCGGGGACCACGCCTGGTAGCTGTGCGGGGAGGCGGGATCCTCGGGCTCACCCCCGCCTACGCGGGGACCACCAGGCGGGGGACGAAGACCTGGCGGACGAGGGCGGCTCACCCCCGCCTACGCGGGGACCACGCCGCAACGTGATCGGTGCCCCCTGGTCCGTGAGGCTCACCCCCGCCTACGCGGGGACCACTCGGTCGCAAGGACCTTCTGCGCGGCGATCTTCGGCTCACCCCCGCCTACGCGGGGACCACGCCGGTGAGGGCCGCCCTGTCGGCGCTCGCCGCCGGCTCACCCCCGCCTACGCGGGGACCACGACGACGTCACGACCCCCGGCCACCGCGTCGACGGCTCACCCCCGCCTACGCGGGGACCACACCGGGCGTCCGTCGTTGTCGACCTTCGAGAAGGGCTCACCCCCGCCTACGCGGGGACCACGCGGTCTCGTTCTCCGGTGACCGGTTCATGACGGGCTCACCCCCGCCTACGCGGGGACCACGACGTGTCGATGACCGGGTTCACCCTGAACCTGGGCTCACCCCCGCCTACGCGGGGACCACCTCGAGGACGTCCACGCCTACGACGCCAACCTGGGCTCACCCCCGCCTACGCGGGGACCACGGCGGCCGCGCCCGCCAAGGCGAGCCCGACGGGGGCTCACCCCCGCCTACGCGGGGACCACGGAGACGATGCTCGGAATCGACATCGAGAGCTCGGGCTCACCCCGCCTACGCGGGGACCACCGCCGCCGGCGCGGGCGATCGCCTGGGTCTGCGGGCTCACCCCCGCCTACGCGGGGACCACTCGATGCCTGCGGTGATCTCGTCGAACTGCTCGGGCTCACCCCCGCCTACGCGGGGACCACTCCATCCGGCGCCACGGCCGCGTCCCTTGCATGGGCTCACCCCCGCCTACGCGGGGACCACACGGTGCCCATGTCGACGACGTCGCGGAAGGTGGGCTCACCCCCGCCTACGCGGGGACCACTGCCGTGCGGTCTGCGCGGACCCGTCCACCGGGGGCTCACCCCCGCCTACGCGGGGACCACCCCGTGCCCTGCAGGTCGGGTTCGCCCCAGTAGGGCTCACCCCCGCCTACGCGGGGACCACGCCTTGACCGCCGACTTGGAGCGGTTGAACGCGGGCTCACCCCCGCCTACGCGGGGACCACTCTCGACCGACCCCGACGCCGGAGCCACACGACGGCTCACCCCCGCCTACGCGGGGACCACCCGGCCCCGCCCGCTCCTGCGCCGGCGCCCGCGGGCTCACCCCCGCCTACGCGGGGACCACCACGACGTCGGGGGCGTCGTGCGGGGTGCGATGGGCTCACCCCCGCCTACGCGGGGACCACGTGGTGACGATCTCGGCCGCGTCGGACGAGGCGGGCTCACCCCCGCCTACGCGGGGACCACGACGGCCAGATCGTCGTCCCGGACCTCAGCCTGGGCTCACCCCCGCCTACGCGGGGACCACCCCGGCGTTCACGGAAGTGAACACAGCGCAAGAGGCTCACCCCCGCCTACGCGGGGACCACGCCATGGCGTTGAGCTCCGTGGGCGCGGGCGACGGCTCACCCCCGCCTACGCGGGGACCACGTACAGCTGCGCACCGAGGGCAAGCGCGACGCCGGCTCACCCCCGCCTACGCGGGGACCACACCGCGGTGGTGGCGGCCTGCATCAGCTTCAGCGGCTCACCCCCGCCTACGCGGGGACCACTACCCGGCGATCGTCGTCGAGAACGTGCCCGAGGGCTCACCCCCGCCTACGCGGGGACCACTGTCCTCTAGCAACTCCGCTAGGTAGTCGTCGAGGGCTCACCCCCGCCTACGCGGGGACCACACCGACCCGAAGTACGTCTGGCACGAGCGGCAGGGCTCACCCCCGCCTACGCGGGGGCCACGTGCTGCACACGACCGCGACGGGGCAGACGGTGGGCTCACCCCCGCCTACGCGGGGACCACTGGCCCGGCGTCACGTCCTGGCTGCACGCGAAGGGTTCACCCCCGCCTACGCGGGGACCACGGCGCCGTCTGGCTGATCGTCGCGGCGAGGGTGGGCTCACCCCCGCCTACGCGGGGACCACGTAGGTGGGGATGGCGAGGATCACGCAGGCGGCGGCTCACCCCCGCCTACGCGGGGACCACGCGCGCGAGTCCAGCGCGGCGGACTCGAGGTACGGCTCACCCCCGCCTACGCGGGGACCACCGTGGCAGCAGCTCCAGCACCTCACTTCCATGCGGCTCACCCCCGCCTACGCGGGGACCACGCCGTGATCGACGCGGCGGCCGGTGGCTGGCTGGGCTCACCCCCGCCTACGCGGGGACCACGGCGACGTCGATGACGCCGCCATCGTCGAGCGCGGCTCACCCCCGCCTACGCGGGGACCACCGGTACTCGCGGCCGACCAGCAACGGCTGGTGCGGCTCACCCCCGCCTACGCGGGGACCACGACTTCGTCAGGACCTTGCGCAGGTCGCGGATCGGCTCACCCCCGCCTACGCGGGGACCACCTGGCAGGTAGGCGTCGTCACCGTCGCGTGCGGGGCTCACCCCCGCCTACGCGGGGACCACTACGGGTTCGTGACGTCCGGCGCCGCGGGCGCCGGCTCACCCCCGCCTACGCGGGGACCACACGCAAGGCCCGGACCACACCAGTGGCCGGGCCGGCTCACCCCCGCCTACGCGGGGACCACGCGCAGAACTGGCCGGTGCGGTAGACGGCGTTGGGCTCACCCCCGCCTACGCGGGGACCACCTTGTGTCTCTTGACGCTAAGGGCTAAGCCCGCGGCTCACCCCCGCCTACGCGGGGACCACCTAATCCACTGGGTGCGACCGTTCAGCGGGGAGGGCTCACCCCCGCCTACGCGGGGACCACGTGGCGGGTCACGATGGTGTGGCCATAGACCTTGGGCTCACCCCCGCCTACGCGGGGACCACGCCCGCTGGAGCGCCGAGATCGTGTCCGGGCCAACCGGCTCACCCCCGCCTACGCGGGGACCACTTCTTCCGTCCATAGAAATGGAAACCTCGCCTCGGCTCACCCCCGCCTACGCGGGGACCACGAGGCTGCCGGCGCGAAGGTCGAGGACGTCAACGGCTCACCCCCGCCTACGCGGGGACCACATCAAGGAGGCCATCGACCAGACCGGGGACACGGGCTCACCCCCGCCTACGCGGGGACCACGGACGCAGCCGGGGCGCGTGCCCAGGTGGCGGCGGCTCACCCCCGCCTACGCGGGGACCACCCGGCGCCGCCGCGACCGGCCAGCCGGGAGGCGGGCTCACCCCCGCCTACGCGGGGACCACGGTCACGGGCGCACCTCCGGAGCTGGGTGGGGGGCTCACCCCCGCCTACGCGGGGACCACGATGTCACCTACCACCACGCGTGGGCGGCCCAGGGCTCACCCCCGCCTACGCGGGGACCACACCGCGGCGAGCACACCGAACCAGGTCAGCGGGGGCTCACCCCCGCCTACGCGGGGACCACTGCTCGTTGTCGGTGCGGGTACACCCGTCCGGGGGCTCACCCCCGCCTACGCGGGGACCACCTGTTCACCGTGGTGTCCACGCTCGGCAACGCCGGCTCACCCCCCGCCTACGCGGGGACCACTCGCCCGCTCCGGCCGACGTCGACGTCGACGACGGCTCACCCCCGCCTACGCGGGGACCACGCTGACGGTCGCGCGTGGGCCGAGCGCCACGGGGGCTCACCCCCGCCTACGCGGGGACCACGAAGTTGTCGGTGCCGAGCTTGAGGGTGGCGTCGGCTCACCCCCGCCTACGCGGGGACCACAGCTTGAGGTTGAGATCGAGAAGAACGATGAGAGGCTCACCCCCGCCTACGCGGGGACCACGCAGCCCGCGCAGGGGTGCGCGCGGGCCGCGACGGCTCACCCCCGCCTACGCGGGGACCACGCGATCATCGCGGCCGCGTACTGGATCGCGTCCGGCTCACCCCCGCCTACGCGGGGACCACTACCTCTCCCCCGCCGGCTCGACGTCGCACGAGGGCTCACCCCCGCCTACGCGGGGACCACGCGGGCTGCGCGTCGACCTGCCGCCAGACCTCGGGCTCACCCCCGCCTACGCGGGGACCACTCCAGCACCATCAATGCAACGCACACGTGGTTGGGCTCACCCCCGCCTACGCGGGCACCACGCCGCCGGTACTGCCCGCGAAGCCGCCGCATCGGGCTCACCCCCGCCTACGCGGGGACCACGCGGGCGGCCACACCTGCGTGCCGTCGGCGGCCGGCTCACCCCCGCCTACGCGGGGACCACGCTAGGTCCCTCCGATCGCACGGAGAGACCTAGGGCTCACCCCCGCCTACGCGGGGACCACTCGTGCTCCAGCCCGCCGTCCTTGACCAGCGTCGGCTCACCCCCGCCTACGCGGGGACCACACTGATCCCGTCCTGGGGCGCCCACGCGCCCGGGGCTCACCCCCGCCTACGCGGGGACCACAAGGCCAACATCCTCGCGAGCTTGGACATCCGGGGCTCACCCCCGCCTACGCGGGGACCACCCCGTCGCCGCCTCAAGCGGTGGCGGGGGGCGTGGCTCACCCCCGCCTACGCGGGGACCACTCGCGAACGTGACGCACGCGCTCGGACCGGCCGGGCTCACCCCCGCCTACGCGGGGACCACGCGCCGCCGAGCTCGAGGGGCAGGCCCTCGTCGGGCTCACCCCCGCCTACGCGGGGACCACGGCAGCTTGCAGTAGCGCATCGTCGTCTCCGGCGGCTCACCCCCGCCTACGCGGGGACCACGCCCGCAAGGCCGAGGAGACCTACCTCGCCACCGGCTCACCCCCGCCTACGCGGGGACCACCTCGTCGTCTCCCGGCTCGTGGTCCGCATCCCCGGCTCACCCCCGCCTACGCGGGGACCACGTGAACGCGATCACCAGGGCGGACGGGTCCGGGGGCTCACCCCCGCCTACGCGGGGACCACAACCTGCTGCCCACCCCTGACGCGGAGGTCTGGGGCTCACCCCCGCCTACGCGGGGACCACACCGCCGGCATCCCGCTCGGCGCCCCGGTCTACGGCTCACCCCCGCCTACGCGGGGACCACGAGTACGGCTTCGTCCTGACCGACGCCGAGGAGGGCTCACCCCCGCCTACGCGGGGACCACTGCCGCACGAGGGCGGCGAGGTTCAGGTGGTGCGGCTCACCCCCGCCTACGCGGGGACCACTGGAGGCGGGTGTCGGACGGCAACCCGTGCGCGGGCTCACCCCCGCCTACGCGGGGACCACAAGCCGTGGCGGGCACCGATGCGGATGCGCAGGGGCTCACCCCCGCCTACGCGGGGACCACGCGCTGAACCTGCGCGACGGGATGCGCGAGCGAGGCTCACCCCCGCCTACGCGGGGACCACCGCGAGAACTACGCCGACCTGTCCCTGGTCGACGGCTCACCCCCGCCTACGCGGGGACCACTTCTTGGCGGCGCGGAGGTTGGCGTTCTCGGAGGGCTCACCCCCGCCTACGCGGGGACCACGTCCCGTTCGCGTCCCCGAACCCACCCAACTGGGGCTCACCCCCGCCTACGCGGGGACCACTCCGGGCAGGCCCGCTACCAGGTCGTCGCGGACGGCTCACCCCCGCCTACGCGGGGACCACTGCTCACTTCTGCTCCTGCGGGGCGTCGATGGGGGCTCACCCCCGCCTACGCGGGGACCACCGACCCGGCGCCGTGACCCGCAGGCCGGACCCGGGCTCACCCCCGCCTACGCGGGGACCACCCCGGGATCGCAGACCTACATGGGCGCCCCGCCGGCTCACCCCCGCCTACGCGGGGACCACATCGGCGCCAGGCAGCGCCGGCACGTGGACCGGGGCTCACCCCCGCCTACGCGGGGACCACATGTCCTGGACCCGAGCGACTGCTGCGGCCGAGGGCTCACCCCCGCCTACGCGGGGACCACATCGTCTACGGCTGGTACGTCTTCGTCGACCGCGGCTCACCCCCGCCTACGCGGGGACCACGTTCCCCAGAGCGCGAGGTCGATGGGCTGGCCGGGCTCACCCCCGCCTACGCGGGGACCACTGGTCCGGCTTGTGGGTCGACGGGCAGGGCGCCGGCTCACCCCCGCCTACGCGGGGACCACCTCAACATCGACTTCGCTGCGCCGAGCGACCTGGGCTCACCCCCGCCTACGCGGGGACCACGCACCGCCACCGAGCGCGGCCTGCACGAGCGCCGGCTCACCCCCGCCTACGCGGGGACCACTCGGCGTCGGACAGCTTGGGCACGGAGACCTGCGGCTCACCCCCGCCTACGCGGGGACCACGCCTGCTCGCGGCCGGTGCCTCCATGCGCGGGGGCTCACCCCCGCCTACGCGGGGACCACGGGCTCGACGAGACTGCGGGCACGCTCGCGCTCGGCTCACCCCCGCCTACGCGGGGACCACGCTCACGGTGAACCGGGGGCAGGCGACGCCGGGGGCTCACCCCCGCCTACGCGGGGACCACAAGGAGATCTCCTGCTACCTGACGAGCGGCGGCGGCTCACCCCCGCCTACGCGGGGACCACGGCGAGACGGAGGACGGGGCCGCGCTGGCGTACGGCTCACCCCCGCCTACGCGGGGACCACCACCTGGCCCTGCGCGCGCTCGCCCCGGCCGGCGGCTCACCCCCGCCTACGCGGGGACCACTACCCGGCATCGTTGACCTGCTGTGTCCAGTACGGCTCACCCCCGCCTACGCGGGGACCACGACCCGTCCGACTCGACGCGGTAGAACGCATCCGGCTCACCCCCGCCTACGCGGGGACCACCTCGAGGCGCGGGCGTGGTCTGACGTGCCCCTCGGCTCACCCCCGCCTACGCGGGGACCACGCGTGGGTGCGCGGCGAACTTGCTCGCGGGGCGGGCTCACCCCCGCCTACGCGGGGACCACTGCACGATCTTGCCCAGCGGGTTGCCGATCGCCGGCTCACCCCCGCCTACGCGGGGACCACTGGTGCTCGGCGGCGGCCGCGGCCGCGGTGCGGGGCTCACCCCCGCCTACGCGGGGACCACATCTCGACGTCCGTGCGCGTCGGGCCCGGCAAGGGCTCACCCCCGCCTACGCGGGGACCACGACGAGCGGTGCCGGGCCCCACCCATGCCACCGGGCTCACCCCCGCCTACGCGGGGACCACGCGGACCGGGCCCCGGAGAGCAGGGCGGCGAACGGCTCACCCCCGCCTACGCGGGGACCACTCGACCTGCGCCTGCGTCTGCCCGTGGGCGTAGGGCTCACCCCCGCCTACGCGGGGACCACGTCAGGTAGCGGGCCACGGTGTGCACGCCGGCGGGCTCACCCCCGCCTACGCGGGGACCACACTTCCTGACCAGCAAAGATACCCGCCAACCCCCGCTTGCGCCTTCAGTCCTGGCCGCTCTGCCGCCGGCGTCGCTGCTCGACGGCGGACCCGCGCCTGCGTTGCGACGCCCGGCTCCAACCGGCCCGCCGTGGTGACGACGCGTCTCCTGCTCGCTCCTCTTCCAGCTCCACGACGCCTCCATCGGGACTCCTGGGTCCCGCCGCGGCTCTACGCTCCTTCGCCTGGCGGATCCGGTCCGACTCCGCCGTCCGTCGCCGCATCAGCGTGACGCCGTCCACGTCGACGGGCTCCCAGGCATGGTTGTGCACGCGGAACGCGAGCCGTTGCTCGTTCCGTGCCGACCACACCATGAGCGCCCGCCCGCTGCCGACGTCCTCGACGATGCGCAGCCAGAGTCGTTCGCGCACGCGTGTCGACGCGTGCCCGACATAGACGCTGGCGCTGATCTCGAGCAGCCATCGGGTCAGCTCGCCGCGCAGCTTCTCCGGGGTCACGGAGAGGACGACGACGATCACCAGCCCGGGTCCCCGTCGTACTCGCCGTAGGCGGTGCCGCCGGCGACAGCACCCCGCGCCCCGTCCCAGAGCATGACGACGTCGGCGAGCTCGCCGACGTCCTCGTCCGCGACGTCACCGAGCAGCAGCCAGCGGACGTCGCGCACGCACCGTTCGAGCAAGCGTGCCTCGTGCATGCGGTCACGCATGGTGCGTCGCACGTGGCCGCCGACGTCGGCGAGCTCCATCGCGGCGGCCTCGAACGCGACGGGGATGGCGAGCTCGGCCTTGTAGAGGTCGGCGACGTCGTAGACGAACGATCGTTCGTGCCCGGTGTGCACGAACCCGAGCCCGGGCGAGCACCCGAGCGCCACGATGACGGCGTGCGCGACGCCGTACAGGCAGGTGGTCGCGGCGGAGAGCGCCTGGTTGACGACGTCGGACGCCGCGAAGTCGTCGGGCCGGTAGTCACGCCCTCCCCACGGGACCCCGGTGCGCTCCGAGTGCTCGCGGTACGTCTTGCGGACGCGGGCTCCCTCGCGGCCCCGGAGCTGCTGCATGGTCAGCGCGGCGACGTCCTCGCCGGGGAACCGCATCTCGTACATCTTGCGCGCGACGTCGAGTCGCGTGGTGCGCTTCGTGACGAGCTCGGCCTGCGCCTCGAGCAGGCGCGACGAGCGGGCGAGCGAGCGACCGTGCGCGTAGTAGCGCACCCCGCGCTCGCCCACCCACACGACGGTGGACCCGCTCTCGGCGAGCAGCACCATGGCCTGGTGCGTCACTCGGGTGCCCGGTCCGAGCAGGAGGGCGCCGAGGGCCGCTGCCGGCACGTGCACGGTGCCGCGCTCGTCGGTCGCGGTGATGGCGCTGGCGTCCCGTGAGATGACGGCGTGCTCGAGGTACAGGAACGTCATCCGGTCCTGGGCGCGCGCCAGCTCGGGCAGGGACGGCGGGCGCGCGCCCGGGATCACGGCCTGCCCTGCGGCGCGAGGGTCAGCAGCCCGCAGCCGTACCCCTTCGCGGGGCCCAGCCCGGCGACGAGCGCTGCCCGCAGCGCGTCCACGTCGGTGATGTTCAGGACGCCGTCGAACGACGCCTTGGCGATGGTCACCGTGCCGGCGCCGCGCCGGAACCTGTCGGTGCGACGGTCGTGCACGACGACGTCGGGCACGCCGTCGTGCTCGGGGACGGTGAAGCCCCAGCCCTTGGTGCGGGACAGGAACCACTCCTGCTGCTGGGAGACCGTGACGTGCCCCAGCCGCTTGCCCTCGTGGGTGCGCGACGGGTTCGCGGTGAGGCGGAACCGCCACGTCTGACCGGGCCGGAGCCGGTCGAGCAGGGTGCCGTAGGGGCGCACGGCCCAGGTGTCCTGCGTGGTCTGCCAGCCGGCCTGCTCGACGATGTGGGCGAAGTCGGGTGCCGGCCGGCTCACCACGTACAGCCGGCTGCGGTGCGCGTCCTGGTCGACGCGCCACAGCACGCGGCCACGTTCGGCGTCGTCCTGGGGGAAGGACGCCAGGACGGCGGCGTGCATCGCCTGCGGCGAGCCGAGCAGCTTGCGGCCGCCCCGGCGGGCGGGGTTGATCTGGATGCGCGAGAGGTACATCAGGCTCCTCCGAGGGCGGCGAACGGGTCGTGCGAGGCGGCGCGCGGCGGGCGAGGCTGGTCGTTCACCACCGCCACGTGGGTACGGGAGACGGACCGCCACCCGTACTCGCGCAGGCGCGGGTCGAAGCTCACGGGTTCGTCGTGGTGCTCGGTGGCGGTGTGCGCCTGCTCTTCCGGCGGGACGGCGGCCGCGTCGACGAGGACCTCGACGTCGACCCGGGCGTCCTGCTTGCGGCGCCACCAGGGCGCCGCCTGCCACGGCTCGGCGTGCAGGGCAGCCCAGAGGCTCGCGTCGCGCGTGCCGAGCGTGACCGGGCCGACCGGCGGGCACGAGCGCCGCCCCAGGTAGAGCGGGAAGGCCGGGTGGCGCAGGGCGTCGTCGAGCGCGTCGATGAGCCCCTGCTCCCCTTCGACGGCCGCGACGAAGGTGGCGTCCGTGAGGTAGAACCGCTCCGTCAGGGGGAACGACCGGGTGCCGTCGGCAGTGCGGGTCGTGTGGAAGTCCCGCTCGACCCGTCCGGGCTGGTCCACGCGGACGCCGAACCGCAGCGACAGCAGCTCCTCGAGCGGGTCGGTGCGCCGCAGGCCGCGCGCGGCGGCCAGCAGCCCGATGACGCCGCTCTTGGTGGGCGCCTTCTCGGTGCCCCGCCGCGCGAAGCGTGACGACTCGCCCCACGCCTGCATGGGTCCCGACAGGCGCAGCAGCAGCGTCGTCATGCCGACGTGCGCTCGGTGACGGCCGCGGTGAGCGCCTGCACGACGCCGTCGAACGACGTGCGGTCCCCGAGCCCTTCGAGCGCGGCCCCGGCGGCACCGACGCCCACCACCCAGCTGCGCACGGGCGCGACGCCGTAGGCGTCGCCGATCTCCCCGGCGTACGCGGCGAGACGCTCGGCCGAGCGCTTGACGCGCCCGCCCTCGACGAGCTCGCGCACCGGCTCCTCGAACGCCCCGACGTACGACACGGGCTGGTCCTCGCGCAGCGAGACGACGACGGCGTCGGGCAGGGTGCGGTTCGCGAAGGTGTTCTGCTTGCCGGTCGGCATCGACGTCGTGAAGGCACGCAGGAACGCGCCGACAGCACGGGACGCCGCCTCGGTGTCGCCGAGGTTGTCGACGAGGCGGTCGACGTCGATCGTCGCGTAGCGGTAGAGGGTCGACGAGTTGAACTCGACGGTGCCGATCATGCCGGCGCCCGCGTCCTCCTCGGCGTCGGCGGCCTTGTGGTCGTCGACGGCGGTGAAGTAGTCGTACTCGGTCTCGACGGCGTGGGTGCTCAGGGCGTGCGCGACCTGGCATGCGGCGTCGACGTTGAGGTCCGTGACGTCGGCGACCATGCGGCCGAACAGGGCCAGGTCGATGGAGTTCTTGCCCTTGACCAGCGCCTGCGCGGCCTTCTTGTCCAGCTTCTCGCCGCCGTCGAGGGCGGCCACGGCGACGTCGGCGAGCGCGGCGATCTGCTGCGCCGAGAGGAACACGAGGTAGCCGGCCTCGGCCGGGGTTCCCTTCGTCGCCCCGCGCGGCTCCTTGACGGTGATGCCGACGGCGCCGAGCACCTCCGCGGCAGCCTTCTGCGCGTCCTCGACGGACGTGTCGGGCCGCAGCGCCACGATCTTCTCGCCGAGCAGCTCGACGACCCGCTTGGTGCGCGTCCCGAGCTCGGAGGCGTCGAGGTGCCCCGCGAAGTCGCGGCGCGTCGCGCGCTTCCACGCCTGGGACGAGACGCGGGCGCGGCGCACGCCGCCGTACATCGCCGTCTTGGGAGAGCCGGTGTCGTCGCGGTTGAGGTTGCTCGGCGGGACGGTCTGCAGGACGTGGAGGTCGACGATGGTGCGGGTCACTGCTGCTCCTCGGTGGGCGGGGCGGGGATGTCGCCGGCGGCCGCTGCATCGCGGTCCTGGCGAGGGTCGGGGCGGGGGTCGAGGTGGTAGAGCTGGCGAGCCCAGCGGCGGCGCACGTCGCCCGCCTGACCCGGCTGCTGGAACTGCACGAGGTCGTCGGCGAGCAGCCCGTAGTCGAGCCCCTCGTCGCCGCCGCGCAGCTGGGTGACCAGCCCGCGCAGGTGGTGGGCGAGCTCGTCGGGTGTGGCAGCGGTGACGGCCGCGTCGAACCGCCGGCGCAGCGACGAGATGCGGTCGTCCTCGGCGCCGCCCTGCTTGCGCTCGAGCCGGGCGACGGCCTGCCCGAGGCCGACGCCCGGGCGGTGCATGCCGGCGTCACGCGACTGCTGGTGGGTGGCGAAGAGCGTCATTGCGGTGTGCACCGCCCACTCCTGGACCGTGGGGCCGTCGCCCCACGGCGTTCCCGGGACGCCGTCGACGGTCTGCGACCAGATCGCGGGGTCGGTGCCGGGCTCCTTGCCGGCGTTTGCCCGCAGCCGCGCCAGCGTGGCGACGACGGCGGACCTGTGGCGCCCCGCCTGGAGGGTGGCGGCCCGGCGCTGGATGAGGAAGCCGACCTCGCGATAGTGGACGCGCGGCTCCTCCGGGGAGGGGGTCTGCTCGGTCGGGGTCTCGGGCACGGTGGTGCTCATGCCACCTCCTCGGTGGTGGTCGCCTGCTCGGCGGTGGTGGGTGCCTGCTCGAACGCGTGGGGCAGCACCTCGCGCAGCTTCTTGCGAAACCAGCGCTCGGCGATGCCGACGTCGCGGAACTGCCCGCCGCTGGTGCGGCCGACGAGGGCGGCTGGCCCGGCGGCCGCGATCACGTCACGGGCGATCGTCTGGACGACGCCCAGCGCGGCGCGCTGCCAGACGGCACGCCGCTCAGCGGGCTCCACGCCAGGGCGCAGGCTGGTGACCCACCTGCGGAACTCTCGGTCGAGCGCGTCGTACGCCTCAGCCGACGCGCGGTCGCGAGGGCCGTCGTCGTCGGAGGCGCCGCCCGCGGCGAGCGCCACGTTCTGGGCGAGCGACCCGAGGGCGAAGACGGCCTTCTCGGCGCAGTCGACGGCGAGGACGGCGACGTCGGCCAGCGGCCTCCCGTCCTCGGTGAGCAGAGCGGTCGGGAGCGTCAGGGTGTCGGCCACGAGCTCGGCGTAGACGGACTCGTTGCTGCCGTACTCGATCCCGACGGCCTGGACGTCGATCTGCTCGGCGCCGAGCAGGCCGTGGCGGCGCAGGTACACGGCCCACTCGATCACTGCCGGTGAACGGCGGCGGGACGGCAGCCCGGCGCCTGCGGGCTCGCTCATCCCGGGAATCAGCGCGGAGAGGCCACGCCAGAACGCGCGCTCAGGATCATGCTTGGCGGGCATGTACGTGTGCGCGCCCCGCGCCTTGGTCTGCACCGGGGAGTAGCGCCAGGAGGTCATGGGCTCGACGTCGAACCGGTTGTGCGGGGTGGCACGGTCGCCCTGCGCGTTGACGACGCCGGTGCAGCGCTCGTCGTCGCCGAAGAGACGGATCCGTCGGGTCGGCCAGGTGTAGAGGTCGACGGGTCCGGTGGGCTGGCGGTAGGTGAGGCTCTTGACGTCCGCGACCTCGGCGGGCCAGCCCTCGGGCGCGGCGCCGAGCGGCGCTCGCTCCCACGCTGGCAGGTCGTCCTCGCCACCCAAGAGGCCCACCTCGTCGGGCGCGATCAGGTTGAGCAGGAGCGTCTCGCGCAACGTCGCACCGTGCAGGTGGACGCCCCCGATCTGGCCTGCCCACCCGGTGCCGATGCCGAACCCCTTGCCGCTGCTGACCCGGGGATCGTCCACTGCCCCAGAGTGGATCCCGGAGACGTCGAAGGCGTGCGCGTGCACCAGCCAGCGGGCGGCCTCGGGCCAGGATGCCGTCTCGAGGTTGTCCCCGAGCCGCGTCGTCATGAACGTCGACGTGCCCGGCCCGTCGCACACGATGCGGCTGAGCCCGAACACCTCGTCCTTGGCCGTGCGCAGATCGGGCACCTGGAGGAACGGGTGCGTGGGGTGCCGCAGCCAGAACCGGTCATGGACGGCGTCGAGGTAGGCGTCGACGCGTGCCAGCGTCGCGTCCCAGCCGTCGCGCACCTCGGCCCAGTGGTCCGCGTCGGCCGGGCCTTCGACCGCACGGTGCAGCACCGCGAGCAGCAGGCGCAGGTGGGCGAACGCCTGCGTGGGCAGGTCCCCCACGAGGCGGCGCAGCTCACCGGAGCGGCGGAACGCGTCTCGCACCGACACCTCGGTCTGACGCCCGCCGGCGTCGATCACCGGCAGCCAGGGTTCGTCCACGAGGTTGAACCGCGGCTCCGTCGGCTCCGTCATCGGACCTCCTCCACGTCGAGACCGGTCTGCGGGTCGTAGGTCACCACGAAGCCGGGGATGGTCGCGCGCCTGGTGGCGTCGAGCGGCAGCACGAGCTGGCCTGCCAGGTCCGGTGACGTCTGCCAGGCGTCGACGACCAGCGACTCGAGGTGTTCCAGCACGTCATCTCCCTGTTTGCCTCGGGCAACGTGGCCGGGCAGACGCACCGTAGCGGCGGCGAGGGCCCGGCGGGCGGCCAGGCGAGGAACTTCACCCATCGGCACCGACTCCCCCGCAACCCCGCGGTGCTCACCCTCGAGCCAGTCCGGCAGCCGCCACTGACCGCCCGAGTCCTGCTGGACGACGATCACCTCGAACGAGTCCTCGCTGTCGCGCACCTGCGCCTTGCCGTCACCTGTGTCCGCCTCGCCGACGCTCCCGTCGAGCCAGCCCACCAGGTCTCCGCGCGCCCGCGGCGGGGGCAGCCGGAAGGTGCGAGCCCGGGACTCGGCAGCGGATCGGCCCTGCTGGTCCACGAGTGCAGCCTCGGCCATGCCCGCCTGCCAGTCCGCCGGGCCGAGGGGCGCCTCCTCGTAGGCCTCGGCAACGAGCGGAGCGATGTCCACGGGCAGCTCGATCGCCCATGAGACACCGGCGACGCGCAGCACCTGCGCCGCAGCCCGCAGCAGCAGATGCCTGCCGTACACCGCGACGGATCCGCGCGGCAGCTCGACTGGCGACGTCGCCCAGTCCGCCCCGACGACGACGCAGCGCGCCTCGCTCAGCCCTGGCGGGCGATGGTCCGCCGGCCGCTCATGCCGGTGCAGTCGTCCGATGCGCTGGAGGAGCAGGTCGGTGGGCGCAAGGTCGGTCACGAGCAGGTCGAAGTCGACGTCGAGGCTCTGCTCGACCACCTGCGTCGCGACCACGACGAGCCGCCGGGGGCGCTTCCCTCGCGTGCCGCCCTCCGGCGGCGGGCCAAGCTGCTCGACCAGCGCCGCCTCGCGGACCTTGCGGTCGCCGGCCAGGAACCGTGAGTGCAGCAGCGTCGCGTCGTCGCCGAGCTCGGCCGCGAGCGCCCGGTACGTCTCCTGCGCACGCTTCACGGTGTTGCGGACCACCAGCACGCACCCGCCGTCGCGCACCGCGTCGGCGACCTGGGCGACGACGCCGTCGTCGTCGCCGGGCCCGGTCTCCAGTAGGACCCGTCGCGGGCGGGACGTCCCGTCGACCGCCCGCGACACCGGGACCCCGCCCTCCAGCGACGTCACGACGGACGACGACGGCGCGGGCGACGAGGCGGCCGACGACGGAGCGGGCTGGGTCTGCGGGGACACCTCGTCGGCAGCGGCGCCGGGGACGACAGCAGGAGCGACGACGGACGCGACGCCAGGAACGACGCCCGAAGCGACGCCAGGAACCGCGCCCGGCGCCCGCCGCGACCAGCCGCGACGCGCCGGCCTGTCGACGGCCTGCGCACCACGCCGGTACGCCTCGACGAGCCGGTCGCGCAGCGAGGGCGGCAGCGTCGCGGAGAGCGCGACGACGGGCACCCGGTACGCGCCGAGCCACTCGAGGGCACGCTCCAGGTAGGTGTTCATGTAGGCGTCGAAGGAGTGCACTTCGTCGAGGATCACGACCTTGCGGGCGAGCGCCAGGTGCCGCAGGGCCACGTGCCGCGACTGCAGCGCCCCGAAGAGCACCTGGTCGATGGTGCCCACGACGAAGTCGGCGAGCACGCCCTTGCGTCGGCCGTTCATCCAGCCGTCCACGTAGGCGCCGCCCAGCGCCTGCGACGCCGCCGCCCGGCCGCCGTCCGCGTCGCGGCCGACGTCGCGGGCCGTGGACGCCCCACGCGGGACCGCCGCGTACTCGGGGTTGAGCCACGCCTTGCCGTGCGCGAGGAACACGGACCGCCGCTCGGCGTCGTCCCCGCCGTCGGGCACCAGAGCGGACCCGACGGCGGTGGGCGCGCCGAGCCGGGTGATCCATCGCATGACGCGGCGGAACATGGCGTCGGCGGTGGCCTGGGTGGGCAGCGCGACGAGCACGCCGCCGGCGCCGGTGCGCGCGGCGAGCACCTCGGCGGCGAGCATGGCCGCCTCGGTCTTGCCCTCGCCCATGGGTGCCTCGACCACGAGGATGCCGGCGGGGTCCATCGTGCGGGCCGCCTCGACGACGGCGATCTGGACGGGGCGGGCCTTCGCGCCCTCCGAGAGCTCGAAGCGGGTGGCGAGGAGCTCGTCTGCCGTCGCGGCGACGTCGAGGGTGTCCCACGGGCGGGGCAGGTGGACCCGGCCCCAGGCGGCGGCGAGCCGTGCCTCGTCGTCGTCCCCGGGCTGGTCGAGTGGCCGGCGGCTGCCGACGGGTGTCAAGGGGAAGAGGTCGGCGTTGGAGGAGAGCCAGTCGGCGACGACGACGAGACTCAGCGCGAGTGCGAGGACCGTGGTGGGCAGTCCCTTCCACGCGTCCCCGACGAGGTGCTCCGAGGCACCGACGTGCTCCGCGACGTGGTCGAGGAGCTCATCCTGGACGGCCTCCCACGTGCCGACGCCGAGGAGCTCGCCCGACGGCGTGAGGTGGCCGCCCGTCGAGCGCGCGGCGCGCGAGCGCTCGAGGTCCATGACCCCCGGGGTGACCCCGTGGTGCCCGCCGACGACGGAGCCGAGCGTCGCGGCGTCCCGCACCCGCCAGCCGTGACGGAGCCCGAGCCAGCGCTCGAGGATCACCTGACCGGCGATCCCGTGCGGCATCGTAGAACGCTCCGGGATCGCCACCGGCATAGTGAGACCAGCCTGGTGCATCTGGTCGCGCAGCACGCCGACCTGGACGGCGAACGCAGGGGTCGCCTTCCCGATGTCGTGCACGCCTGCGAGGAACACGACGAGCGTCCGGCCCCCGTCCTCGCCGCCCGCCGCCTTGGCGATCAGGTCGCGCACCCCGCGCGGGAGCCACTCGTCCCAGAGCCGTCCGGCCACGGCGGCGGCGTCGCGCAGATGCCGCCACAGCGGCGCCCACTCCTCGATCTCGGGGCGGTTCATGGGCCAGCTCTTGGCCCACACGCTCCGAGCGGGGTCGCTCAACACCATCCGATGGCCCTCCGTCGCACCAACGAGAAGCCGGTGGAGACTGTCACCACCGACGCGAAAACCGTTTCACGGCGCCCCGCCGCCGTGCCAGCGAGGTGGCGCATGTGAACGGGTGTCGCGCACATGTGCCCACCGGTCTGGAAGACGAAGCCACGCGGCGGCAACGCGGCAACGCCATGACCCCCGCTTACGCGGGGACAACAGTGTTGGCAGGAGCGATGCATCGCACCCAACCGGGCTCACCCCGCCTGGCGGCGGGACGCATCCATCTTGTGACAAGATCTCCAACAGCACAACGGTTGAGTTCGTTGTATAGGAGTTGCCAAGATCACATTGCGATGAGTCGATGCGCGGCCACGCTGTGTGCAAGAGTTACTGCGGCGGCGGCCGCAGGGCGCCGTACGCGGCCGCCGCCAACTCGGACGAGGGCAACTCAACGCGCACGACTCGTCTGCGACCAGCGTGACCGCGTCGTCGCGCCGAGCACGGCCGCCGTCGGGACCACCATGCCGATGAGCACGACGACCCCCACCAGCGCACCGGTCACAGCGGGGTCGACGACGGGCACCGGCACGCCCAGCAGCCCTTGCCCGACGCCCACGAGCGCTGGCAACGCGCAGGCCAGCCCGACGACGACGGCCGTCAGGGTGGTCAGCGACGACTCGATGACGACCATGCCCATGAGCTGCCGACGCGTCGCGCCGGTGCGGCGCAGCAGCCCGAGCTCCTCCCGCCGCGACCGGGTGACCATGACGAGCGTGTTGGCGGCCATGACGGCGACGAGCGCGAGCAGGGCGAGCAGCAACCAGGTCGAGAGGTCCTGCCGGCGGTCGGCGTCGGCCCGGACCTCCTGGGCGTACCCCTCGACGTCGGTCACCGCGAGCCCGGTGGCGGCGATCGCGGCACGTACCCGGTCGGCGTCCCTGGCCACCTGCACCAGCAGGGTCGGGTCGGAGTCCGCGACGCTCGCACCCGGCGGGACTGCGCCGACCAGGTAGTCGCCGAGACCGAGACCGCGCTCGTACAGGGCGACGATCGTGTACTGGGTCTCGACGCCGTCGACGCGCACGTCCACCGGGTCTCCGACACCGGCCACGCCCAGTGCGGCGTCGCGGCTGACGGCGATCGCGCGCTCCCCCGCAAGGTCGACCAGGGAGCCGGACACCACCCCGGGATCGAGGTAGCCACCCTGGAGCGGCACGGTCCGCAGCGCCGCCGCCTCCCACGCCAGGGCGCCAAGGACGGGGACGTCCTCGTCCTCCTGGTCGATCTGGACCGTCGCGGGGATCACGGTCGTCACCCCCGTCGACACGACGCCGGGCAGCGCCGCGACCACGGACGCCTGCACGCCGCCCCCTTCCCCGCCCTGCACGACGAGGTCCGCGGTGATGCCCTCGCGGACCTGCGTCTCGGCGGCGTCGGCCATCGCCGAGCTCGCCCCCGACTGGACGGTGCCGAGCGCGAGGAGCAGGGCCAGCGGCACGATCGCGCCGGTCAGCCTGCGGGAGAACCCGTGGGCGTTGGCCAGGGCCAGCGCACCCACGGCGCCCACGCGGGACCCCGCCGTCGCGAGCGCGCGCTGCGCCGCCCACCGCACGAGGACAGGCCCGGCCAGGGCAGCGGCGAGGACAAGCACGACGGCGCCCAGCGACGAGCCGGCGGCGCCGAGCGTCCCGGGCGCGACGAACGGGGCGATCGCCACGGCCAGCCCGACGACGGCGAGCGTGACGGCGGTCCGCGCGCGCCCACGTGACAGCGCGGCCGCCTCGACGGCGGAGGCGCGCACCGCACCCGCGGGGTCGAGCCGCGCGCTCTCGCGGCCGGCGAGGCGCGCCGCCCCGAGCGCCGTGGGAACCAGGAGCGCCAGGGTGGCCAGAGCGGGCCACGGCGAGAGCGCCATCGTGAACCCGGCGGGCACGACGCCCGCGGCGGCGAGCGTCCCGGTCAGGCGCGGTGCGAGCAGCAGCCCGAGGACGACGCCGAGCGGTGCCGCGACCGCGGCGACGACGAGCACCTCGGCCGCCACGAGCCGGCGTACTTGCCCGACCGTCGCGCCGACGGCGCGCAGCAGCGCGAACTCGCGTGCCCGTGGCCGCAGCGCCACGGTGAAGGTGGACGAGACCACGAGCAGCGCGATCAGCACGGCGGTGCCCGCGAACGACGACGCGACGGCCAGGAGCATCGACCCGGCGAGATCGCCGGCGCCGCGGACGCCCACCTCGAGCCAGGCGCCGGTCGCGGTGAGCAGCGCGGCCGAGCACGCGACGACGAGCGCGCTGCCCACCATGCTGACGCGGTGGACGCTGACGGCCGCGCGGGCGGAGGTCCAGGTGGCGTTCATCGGCCCAGCTCCGTCATGCGGGCGCTGATCTCGTCGGCGGTCGGTGCCTCGAGCCAGCCGGCGAGCCGGCCGTCCGCGAGGAAGAGCACGCGGTCGGCTGCGGCTGCGACGTGCGCGTCGTGGGTGACGACGACGAGCGTCTGCCCGAGCGCGGTCGCCGTCGTGCGCAGCACGTCCAGCACCTGCGCGCCGGTGTGGGAGTCGAGTGCCCCGGTGGGCTCGTCGGCGAAGACGACGGCGGGCCGGGTGACGAGCGCGCGGGCGATCGCGACGCGCTGCGCCTGCCCGCCCGACAGCTCGCCCGGCAGCCGGTGCTCCATACCCTCCAGCCCGACGGCGTGCATGAGGTAGCGGCGCAGGCGGTCGTCAGGCGCGCGCCCGGCGAGCGTCAGCGGCAGGGCGACGTTCTCCGCGACGGTGAGGTGCGCGACCAGGTTGTACGCCTGGAACACGAACCCGACGCGGTCGCGGCGCAGACGGGTGACGGCGTCCGGGGAGAGCGTGGTCAGGTTGATGCCGCCGATCACCGCCGCGCCGCTGGTCGGGGTGTCCAGCCCTGCCGCGCAGTTCAGCAGCGTCGACTTGCCGGAGCCCGACGGTCCCATGATCGCGGTGAACGATCCCGGGGCGAGGTCGAGCGACACCCCGCCGAGGGCGTCGACGGCGCCACCGCCGTCGCGATAGGTGCGCCGCACCTGTACGAGCCGGACGGCAGGCTCGACGGCGCGGGTCACGGGCGGTGAGGCGAGCGGGGCGTAGGTCACGGGGGCGCTCCTGCAGGTCAGGGCGATGGGCGTTCCATCTGCTCCGACCCTAGGAACCGAGCGTCCGGCTTCTCTAGACGCCGCCGATGCAACCGCGGGGCTTGCATCCTTCGATGCAAGCCCCGCTTCGCGGTCAGTCCTCGACGACCGTGACGACCCGGTTCTGGTACGCCCAGACGACGGCCTGAAGCCGCGAGCGCACCCCGAGCTTCGGCATTATGCGGGCGAGGTGCGACTTGACGGTGGAGACCTCGACGACGAGCCGCGCGGCGATCTCCTCGTTGGACATGCCCTGCGCGAGCAGCAGCAGGATGTCGTTCTCGCGCGCGGTCAGCAGGTCCGCGGCCCGCCGGAGGGTCACGGGCTGCAGGCGGCGCCGGTCGGCGAACTCGCGGATCACGCGGTGCGTGAGCGTCTGGTCGAGGGTGCCGCGCCCGGCGGCGACCTGCCGGACGGCGTGCACGATCTCGTCGGGCTCGGCGTCCTTGAGCAGGAACCCGGACGCGCCGGCCTCGAGCGCCCCGAAAACGTACTCGTCGAGGTCGAACGTGGTGAGCACCAGCACGGGGACGGGGTTCTCGACGTCGGGGCCGCACAGCTCCCGGGCGGCGCTGATGCCGTCGCGCCCGGGCATGCGGACGTCGAGGCACACGACGTCGGGGGCCAGCTCCTTTGCGAGCGCCACGGCCTGGTCGCCGTCGGCAGCGGTCCCGACGACGTCGATGTCGGGTTCGGCGGCGAGCAGCGCGGCGAGGCCCGCGCGGGCGAGCGGCTGGTCGTCGGCGATGATGACGCGGATCACGCGTGACCTCCTGGGTCCTCGGTGCGTCGGGCGTCGCGCGGGAGCCACAGCCGGACCTCCCAGCCGCCGTCCACGTTGGGGCCGTGACGCAGCGTCGCCCCGACGAGCTCGGCGCGCTCCCGCATGCCGAGCAAGCCGTGGCCGCCCGACGGCGACGACGTCGGGCGGTAGGCAGGCGGGTCGTTGCGCACGGTCAGCGCCACGCCGTCGGGGTGGGTGTCGTCCACCGTGACGACGCAGCGGGCGCCGGGTGCGTGCTGGCGTGCGTTGGCGAGCGACTCCTGCACCATGCGGTACCCGGCGGCCTGCGCGACCGGGCCGACGCTCGCCCCGAGCGAGGCGTCGTCGGCGGCGGGCAGGACCACGACCGACGCCTCGTGGCGCGCGGCCGTCGCGTCGACCAGGCCGGGGACCGCCGCCAGCGTGAGGGGCCCGAGCGCCTCGGCGGCGCCGCCCTCCCGCAGGAGCCCGACCAGGCGGCGCAGGTCGTTCAGGACGACACGGCTCTGCTCGCGCACCGCGCGCACGCCCTCGCGTGCAGCGGCGGGGTCGGTGTCGACCTGCCGGTCGATCGCCGAGAGCATCAGCGCCATCCCGGACAGGTGGTGCGCGGCGATGTCGTGCACCTCGCGGGCCATCGCGGTGCGTTCCGCGGCGACGACGCCGCGCAGCACGGCTGCCTGCTCGCGTGCCAGGGCGCGCAGCTCGCCGTCGCGCGCCGCCGCGACCGCGCGCCTGGAGGCGACCACCAGGCCGGGGATCAGCCCGACGACGACGAGGACGAGCGCGGTGCCGGCCGCAGCACCGGCCACGGTGAGCGAGAACCCGCCCTGGGCGCGCGCGAGCTCGATCGCGGAACCCGCCGCAACCACAGTCGTCGCCCCCGTCAACGCGGCCCGGAGGTGCGCCATCGGGTGCGACGCGACAGCCCGGAACGCCACCACGGGAACGGCGAGGTTCGCGGTGCCCGCGGCGTCGGAGGGATGCGTCACGGCCAGCAGGGCGAGCGCCGCGCTCACGCCGAGCAACGCCGCGACGGGCCGTCGTCGCGCCCAGGCCACGGCCACGGACTGCGCGGTCACCGCGGCGACCACCGCCCACCATCGGAGCGAGCCGGTCCCGGGCAGGACCGTCTGCGAGCCGGTGTCGAGCCGGGCCAGCGTCGGGAGTAGCAGCAGCCCGGCGACGGCGACAGCCCAGGTCACCGACGCGATCACCACGTCGGCGCGACCCAGCCGATGATCGGCCGGGGCGCTGTCAGCCAGGGGGGTCGCTCGGTCCGCCTGCGGGCTCATGGGCACGCGCCATCGTCCCACGGCCCGCGACGGCGGCGCGGCGAGCGCCCACGGACCGCTCCTGGCTCGACGGCGCCTGGAGCATCCCCGCGATCGCGTCGGACAGGAAGGCTCCGACGGCGCGCCAGTCCGGCCGTTGCGGGGCCCGTTCGACGTCGGCGCAGGTGTTGACCACCATCCACACCATGAGCCGGGCCCTCCCCTGGGCCACCGCAGGGTCGAGCTCGGTCAGCCGGGACAGGGCGGAGCGCACGACGGCCGAGGCCAGCGGGCTGAGCTCGAGGTTGGTGCGCGCGAGCTCGCGCGTCTGCGGGTCGTCGACGAGGGTGGCGAGGAACCGCGCCCGCCAGCTCGGCCAGGGCAGCGCGTCGAGCGCGTCGGTCGTGGGCAGCACGAGCGCCCGCACGTCGTCCAGCACGGAGTCGGACCGCTCGAGCCGGTCGCGCATGGAGTCGTGCAGCTCGCGCGTGTGGCGCTCGACCAGGGCTTCGAGCAGCCCGGCCCTCCCCCCGAAGTGGTAGGCGACGGCCGAGTGGTTCCGGTGCCCGGCGTCGGCCGCGATCCGGCGGTCGGAGACGCCGCTGATGCCCTCCTCGGCGAAGAGGCGCTCGGCCGCGTCGAGGAGCGCACTGCGCTGTGCGTCCGATCTCGTCATGACGCCAGGGTAGGACCCTTGCCGAATCAAGTCACGCGACTTACCTTTAAGTCAATCGACTTATCTACTGACTGGACCGCCATGACCTCCTCCACCGTGATCGAACCGGCCGCCACCCCGGCCGACCCACCCGACGGGCGCGCACGCCACGCCGCCCCCGGGACCGCCCCGAGCCGGCGGACGACCATCGCCACCTACGTCGGGATGCTCCTGTTCCCGTTCGTGATGGTCACGATGATGTACTCGACGTACGTCGGCACCATGCACGCGCCCCAGGTGCGCGACCTGCCCGTCGCCGTCGTCGGCACGAGTGCGCCTGGCTCGACCGCGACCCAGGCAGTCAACGCGCTCGACGCCGTCCCGGACTCCCAGCTCGACCCGCGGCTGGTGCCCGACGTCGCTGCCGCGCGTGACCTACTCCAGAGCCAGGACGTGGCCGCCGTCGTCGTGCCGCCCGCCACGGGCGACGACCACGCGACCGTCCTGATCGCGTCCGCGGGGGGCGCCTCCAAGACCCAGACGGTCCAGACCCTCGTCGTGCCCACGGCGGCCGGCCTGGGCTGGTCGACGCAGGTCGAGGACGTCGCTCCGCTGCCCGCCGGGGACTCCTCGGGCACCGTGGTGATGTTCGCCGCGATGGGCATGATGCTCGCCGGCTACGTCCCGTTGAGCATCATGATGATGGGCACCCCGCACCTGCTGCGCCTGCGCCGGTTCCTGCCCGTGCTGGCGGGCTGGGCGGTCGTCGTGCCCACGGTCATCTGGCTGCTGCTCGGCCCGCTCGTGGGTGGCGTCCAGGGGCACTACCTGACCTTCCTCGGCGTCGGCGCCCTCACGGTCTCGGCGGTCGGGCTGGTCCAGCTGTTCTTCGCCAAGGTGGCGGGCCCGCTCGCGGTGCTGCTCGGCATGCTCCTCCTCGTGGTGTTCGGCATGCCCGCCTCCAACCTGGCCCTGCCCGTCCAGTCGATGCCGGGCTTCTTCCAGGCGCTGCACCACGTGCTGCCGCTCCCCGCGGCAGGAGAGGCGCTGCGCTCGATCCTCTACTTCGACGGCGTCGGGCTCTGGCCGCACCTCGTCACGCTCGCCGTCGGCCTCGTGGTGGGCCTCGTCGCCGCGACCCTCGTGGAGCGCAAGAACGGCGACGCCATCCCGGCCGCCTCCAAGTTCACCGACTCGCGCACACCGCTGCCTGCCCTGCCCGGCGGGCCGGTGCGCTCGCGCGGCACCCGCCACTTCGCCGCTGCGGCGTTCCCGGGCACGATGCTCGTCCTGGTGGTGGGCCTCATGGGCTTCTCCATGCACGCCCCGACCGTCCACGACCTTCCGGTCGCCGTCGTCGGGCCCACGCAGGAGGCCGCGGAACAGACGGTCAGCGCCCTGGCCGGCGGGCTCGGCGACGTCGTCGACCTCCAGGTCATGGCCTCCGCCGACGACGCCGACGCCGCCATCAAGAGCCGCGAGATCGTCGCGGCGTTCCTGCTCCCCGGCGCGACCGACGCGAGCGCGCCCGTGCTCCACACCGCCTCGGGCGCCGGGATGGCCCAGCAGCGCGCGGTCTCGGCGATCTTCACGCAGGTCACCGCCGCGCAGGGCGTCTCCCTCGACCAGGTCGACATCGTCCCGCTGACCGACCAGGACACCCAGGGCAGCAACACCCTCTACGTCGCGATGGCGTGGGTCATGGCCGGCTTCCTCGTGTGCGCCGTGCTGCGCGGCGGGGCGCCCACGCTGCGCACCATGCACCAGCAGCTGCCGCTGCTGCTCGCGTGGGCCGTCGTCATGTCGACCTGGCTGTGGCTGCTGTTCGCGCACCTCATCGGCGCCGTCCACGGGCCCGCATGGCAGCTCATCGGCGTCGGCGCGCTGACCATCTTCTCGGTGTCCATGGCCACGTCCGTGGTGACCCGCAGCATCGGCATGGCCGCGGTCCCCGCGGTCACCGTCGTCATGCTGCTGGCCGGCGTGCCCGCCTCCGGCGGCGGCCTGTCGATCTACATGGTCCCGGAGTTCTTCCAGCGCCTGCACTCCGTCCTGCCGCTCGGCGGGGCCGTCGACGCCGTCCGGTCGATCACGTACTTCGACGGGATCGGCCTGGTGCCCGCCCTCTTCGTGATCCTCGCCTGGGGTGCGGCCGGGCTGCTCGTCAACGTCGTGCTCGACAAGCACCTGGTCAAGCGGCCGGTGAACGTGCCGCCGGAGCGGTTCATGCCGCGTGGAGCGGCGGCCTGAGCAGCCGACGCACGACGGCCGGTCACCGAGGCGCTCTCGGTGGCCGGCCGTCGTGCGTCGGCACGCCAGGACCGGCCCGCGTTGCCACCCGGTGACGCGCACGGGTAAGGTCCTTCGGCTCCCCACCCGCTCTGTTCCGGAGGTCTGCCGTGCCCGCCGTCGTGTCCGAAGCCGAGCTCGACCGGGAGCGGGCGCACCTGGAGCGTGCACGCGAGGAGCTCGCCCGGATGCGCGAGCGCACGGCGAGCCTGAAGGTCCACGCCGGGGACCGGATCAGCGCCGAGGCGCTGGAGGTCACGCTGGCCCGCCGCCTGGCACAGCTCGCCGACGACCCCCACGTGCCGCTCTTCTTCGGCCGCCTCGACCACGACGAGGCGTCCGGGGGCGAGGTCTTCCACGTCGGGCGGCGGCACGTGTCGGACACGGCCGGCGACCCGCTCGTCGTGGACTGGCGCGCCCCGGTGAGCGCGGCGTTCTACCGCGCCACGCGCGACGACCCGATGGGCGTGGCGGTCCGCCGCCGGTACGGCTTCGCGCGCGGGGCGCTCACCGGGTTCGAGGACGAGGCGCTGTCAGGCCCTGCCGCGACCGACGGCGAGCGCTCCCAGATCCTCGAGGACGAGATCGAGCGCCCGCGCACCGGCCCGATGCGGGACATCGTGGCCACCATCCAGCCGGAGCAGGACGTCATCGTCCGCTCCGGCCTGGACCGCACCGTCGTCGTGCAGGGCGCACCGGGCACGGGCAAGACGGCGGTGGGCCTGCACCGGGCCGCCTACCTGCTGTACGCGCACCGCGAGCAGGTCACGCGGCGCGGCATGACCGTCGTCGGGCCGAACGCGAGCTTCCTGCGCTACATCCGCGACGTGCTCCCCGCGCTCGGCGAGGTCGACGCCACGCAGACCACCATCGAGGAGCTGGTCGGCGCGCACGCGCGCCTTCGCGGCACCGAGCCGGCCGACGTCGCCCGGCTCAAGGGCGACGCCCGGCTGGCGCAGGTGCTGCGCCGCGCCGTCTGGTCGCACCTCGCCGACCCGACCGAGGCGCTCGTGCTGCCGCGCGGGTCGCAGCGCTGGCGCGTGCCCGCGCACGAGGCCCGCGCGGCCGTCGCGCACGTGGTGGGCCGCGACCTGCGCTACGACGCGGGCCGCGAGCAGCTGCGGTACGCGCTCGCCCACCGGATCCTGCAGCAGATCGAGGCCAGCGGCGACGCGCTCGACGACCGCGCCTGGGACGTCCTGGCGCGCACCAAGCCCGTCAAGGACTACACGGCCACGCTGTGGCCCGTGCTCACTCCCACGCGGCTGCTCCACCGCCTGCTCGCGGACCCCGAGCTCCTCGCCCAGGCGTCCGACGGCGTCCTGACCGACGCCGAGCAGCAGGCGCTCACCTGGGCGCAGCCGCCGCGGACCCCCGGCGCGGCCCGGTGGACGCTCGCCGACCTCGTGCTGCTCGACGAGCTCGCCGACCTGCTCGAGCGGGCGCCGTCGGTGGCGCACGTCGTCGTCGACGAGGCGCAGGACCTGTCGCCGATGATGCTGCGCGCCCTCGGCCGCCGCGCCCGCACCGGCTCGCTGACCGTGCTGGGCGACCTCGCGCAGGGCACCACGCCGTGGGCCGTGCGCTCCTGGGCCGACGCCCTCGACCACCTTGGCAAGCCCGACGGGCACGTCGAGCAGCTCACCGCGGGCTTCCGCGTGCCCGGCGACGTCATCGAGTACGCGGCGCGCCTCCTGCCACAGATCGCCCCCGAGCTCGCACCGCCCGTGGCGGTGCGCCGCGCCCGCGGCGACCTGCTGCTCACCACGGCCCCGGCCGTCGACCTGGTCCGGACCGCGCTCGCCCGCGCCGGGTCCGTCGGGCTGATCGTGCCCGACGCCGGGGTGGCCGCCGCCTGCCGGACGCTCGCCGCCGCAGGGCTGGCGTTCGCCGTCGTCGGCGACGAGGACGGCGGGACGACGGGCGACGGCGACGCCACGGAGTTCGACGCGCGCCTCGACCTGGTGCCAGCCTCGCTCGCCAAGGGCCTGGAGTTCGACCACGTCGTCCTCGACGACCCCGCGGGGATCGTCGCAGGGGAGGCCGACCGCGAGTCCGGCCTGCGACGCCTGTACGTCTGTCTGACCCGCGCCGTCACGTCCCTGGCGGTGCGGCACGCCGACGACCTGCCTGTCGAGCTGGACGGGCCGGTGCGGCACGCCGACGCGTAGGTGCAGGTCGGGGGCGGGGGCGCGGTGCAGCAGCAGTGGGCAGTGGGCAGTGACGAGACCCGTCTGACCAGCGACGGCACGAAGGCTCGAGCTACCGAGCGGAGGACATCTTCTGGATCGCCTGACGTGAGACGCCGAGCTCTCGGGCAATGTCCGCCTGTGCGTAGCCCAGGCCCGTCAGCTCTTCGACGAGCTCGGCCCGCCGCCCCGAGAGGTCGCGCGCGACACGAGCGTGCTCCAGTGCTTCAAGGCGAACGCGCTTGAGCTCGTCGAACGTGTCGCGGTGTTCCGGCTGGATCGTCTTCATGGCCCCAGTTGACAACCACTGGTTGTCAACTGTCAACCCCTGGTTGTCGATCTTGATCCGCAAACCACCATCGACGCGCTGCAACCTGAGCGGGTCGTCGCGCACTCCAGGCCGAAGCGCCGGCCTGCGGCCAGCAACCACCGGCGGGGCTGGCTGCCCAGACCGCGCATGTCGCGGGTTCGAGCATCGAACATCGGGTGGGCCCGGCCGGTCTCGAACCGACGACATCCACGGTGTAGCCCGCAGAACTACCGCTGACCTGCATGTTCACTACCGCTGCGCGCTCCGCGGGGTCCTGGCGGGGCCAGGCGCCACAGTGCGTGCGCATGGCTCTAGGTTGACACACCGTGATGACCGCGACACGCCTCGAGGTCCGCGGCTCTGCGCGTGGCTGGGACCACGCGCGCAAACGGTAGCCGCTTCCTGGGCGGGTCCGAGACGCGAGTCCCGTGGTCGCATCGAACGGGACGTGGGCTACGGCACGCGCAGAATGCGGACGGGGTCGCGCCGGGAGGCTAGGACGGCGGGTGGTGTGGCGCCGATGAACGCGGCGAGGACGGTGAGTGTGGCGTTCCCGACCACGTAGGACGCGGTGGGCAGGGACCCTGTGGTGGCGACGAGAGCGAGTCCTGCGGCGGTGCCGACGAGAGCGCCTGCAGTGGCTGCGAAGCCGGTGTGGGTCAGGACGAGGATGACGATTACGGTGCGGGATGCACCGAGCGCCCGGCGGCGGCCGAAGTCGCGGCGGCGGGCGGCGACCATGGCGAGCATCGTGATCGAGACGACGATGACGCCGACGACGAGGACGCCTGCTTGCAGCTGCCGGGCGCCGGCGCCGAGCCGTCCGGAGACGACCTCGCGCAGCTCGCGCACGGCGGTGGGTTCCTCGATGGTGACCTGGGAGGGGTCGGTGGCCCGCATCGCGGCTGCGACGGACCGGCTCACCGAGGGGACCGCGGCGGCGGACGAGGCAGCGACAAACATGAACCGCAGGGGTTCGGTGGTGGCGGGGTCGGCGGTGATCAGGACGGTGTCGGCGAAGCGTTCGAGCCCGCCGGTCAGGCGCACGACGCCGACGACCGCCGCCTGCTGGGACGGTGTGGTGACGGGGCCGGCGCCGGAGGTCAGGCCCAGGGTGCGGGCGGCGCCTTTGCCGGCGACGGCTTCGCCGGGGTGTTGGGGCAGGCGGCCGACGAGGAGGTCGGTATCGGGTGGCAGGGCGCCCACCAGGACGCGGACGGGCACGCCGGTGGGCAGGCGGCCGGTCGTGGAGCCGGGGGCCTCGATGACGGCGTCGGTCGCGCCGCCGAACCCGACTGCCCAGTCGACGCCGTCGATCGAGGCGAGCGCCGGGACGGACTCGGCGGCGATCCCGGCCTGCCCGCCGGGGTCGGTCACGGCGATGAGGCGGGAGCCGGTGTCGTCGATGGCGGCGAGGACCTGGTGCTCGGTGGCGGCGGTGCGCCCGGCGGTGGCGAGCACCACGAGGCACACGAGTGCGACGACGAGGGCCGCCGATGCGGACGCGACGGGCTGAGCCAGGACGGCGACGGCGCCGTCGCGCAGCAGGGCGCGGGGGCGCGGGAAGCCGGGCTTGGTCATGCGACGACGACGATGCGGTGGGCGAGCGCGGCGAGGGTCTGGTCGTGGGTGGCGATGACGACGGTGGCGCCGCGGGCGGCGTGATCGGCCAGCGCGTCCCACACGATGCGCGCGGAGTCGGCGTCGAGGTTGCCGGTGGGTTCGTCACCGAACACGATCTCGGGCTCGGTGACCAGTGCCCGGCACAGGGCGACGCGCTGCGCCTGCCCGCCGGAGACCTCACCGGGGCGGTGCGCGGCACGGTGGGCGATGCCGAACCGCTCGAGGAGCTCGAGGGCGCGAGAGCGAGCGACGACGGCGTCGATGCCTGCGAACAACGCGGACTCGCACACGTTGTCGAGCACGGTGCGGGACGGGTCGAGCATCGCGTCCTGGAACACGAAGCCGGAGTACGCGGCGCGCATGCGGGCACGTTCTCCGTCGGGCAGGTTCTCGACCGCGCGCCCGTCCCAGGTGATCGACCCGGCGGTGGCGGGCAGCAGCAGGGACAGCAGGTAGAGCAGGGTCGACTTGCCCGCCCCGGACGCCCCGGTCAACGTGGTGACCTGCCCGGGCTGGAGCTCCAGGTTCAGGCTGGTCAGGATGCGTTCTCCGCCGCGCCGGTAGGCGAAGGACAGGTCGTGGGTGCCCAGTGCGACCCCGGCGAGGGAACGCGTGGCGGCGACGCTCATGAGGCGTCGGCAAAGAGCTTCACGACGTCTCCGACGGTGAGCCCGTCGACGATCGCACGCGAGGCGTCTACCGCGGTGACGGTGACCGGGACGTGCCCACCGTCCGGTGTGACGACGAACCGTGACCCGTCCGGCCCGGTGCCGAGCGCGGCAGGCGGGACCGAGGGGCCGGTGACCAGGTCGGACAGGAGCACGCTCCCTGGGAACGTGGTGTCCTTCCCCGTCACGGGAACCAGGTCGCACTCGGCGCCGCAGACGGGACCGCCGTCGGCGGCGGCCAGGTCCAGCACGACGCCGCCCGCCTCGGTCTGCGTCGACCCGGACACGACCGCAACCCACGGGTCGGCGCCCGGCTCGGGCTCGATCTCGACCCGCTGGCCCGTCACCGGCACCACGCCAGGCTGCGTCGTCCCGCCTAACGACATCGTGAACCGCGGTGCCGCATCGACCACGGCGACCGTCGCCGTCCCCGGCGTCAGGATCGCGCCGACGACGACGTCACCGGTCAGGAACACCCGCGCGGGCAAGGACGGGACGAACACCAGGTCGCCCGCGGCGCCCACGCCCGTCTGTAGCACGCCGAGCGCACGCTGCCACGCCTTGACCGCCGTCACGGTCCGGGCGTCGAAGCGTCCGCCGGCCTCACCTGCCAGGTACCCGCCCGCGACCAGGAACCGCTGGACCTGGGCCACGTCCTCCCCACGCGCGTCCCGCCCCAGGTCACGGAACGCCGGTACCGTGCCCTGCGCCACGACGGCGGGTCTCAGGTCGACCTCGTACAGCACATCGCCTGCGGACACCTGCCGACCCTGCTCGACGTCGATGCTCGTGACCGTACCCGCGGTCGCCGGAGCCGGAACCGGGGTCGTACCCCACCGCGCCGTCACCGGCAGGCTCAACGTCTGCCCAATCGTGCCCTCAACCACGGTGAACGTCGCCACCGGAACGTCCTCGGCCGCCGCCCGCGGCGGCACGAACGTCGCCCGCCCCGCCACCGCACCAACACCCAACGCCGCAACGACCGCGCCGATCCACCCGGCCCTCGCCCACGCAGTACGCGTCACCGGGCCGCCCCCGGAACCGTCAGAACCATGGCTGCGGGCACTCCTTCTCCAGCTCTGCCGTCGGCGCGACCTCGAGGTACGGCAGCCACAACGACTCGCCCGGCTCAAGGGTCCCCGAGGCGTTCTTCAACGCCAGATCCACCCAGGTGTCCTCCGACGGCGCCTCGGACACCGTGCGCCCCTGCGCCCTCAGACACGCGGCCACGTCAACCCACCGGCCGTACTCCTGACGCGCGGTCGACTCGGTGTACTCCACCGGCTCGCCCGCACCCGAACACTGCGCGAAGTCCGCATCGAACCGGTCAGAGTCCTCGTCCTTGTCCCCGACCACGCTCGCGTCGGGCAGCACTGTCACCGCCCACCCCTTGGCGTCCAGGCACGACTGCAGCGCCAGGACCGCCTCCTCACGGTTCTGCACCGCCTCAGCCATCCATGCAGGCCGCACCCACGCCACATCGGCGTCGTCCACCTCAGGCGTCGCGCACCCGGCCAACGCGGACACGAGAGCGGCAGCCCCGCACACCACCGCGATGAGCCGACGCGGAGAGGCCTGCACCGCGGCAGCTCGCCGCCGTGCGAACCTCTCGCTGTCGACGCCTCTGCGAGGCAAATGACGCGTCACACGCCGTGGCACTGCCGCTCCGGCTGTCGGTTGTTGGTGAACGTGCCGCTGGCTCCCACCGATGCGCTGTTGTTCGTCTGTGAGCCTGTGAGGGACGTGTTCACGTAGTTGCCAGTTGACGGGCGGGAGAAGTTCTGCGTGTGCCCGTCGTACTCGTGCACGACCGCAGAACTGTTCGTCGTCCACGAGAAGAGGTGGACGGTGAGACCGCTGGAGCAGTTGAGCGGGCTGTCGATCGCCCAACCAGCGGCTGAAGCCGGTGC
The DNA here is from genome assembly GCF_004135385.1 of Xylanimonas protaetiae. Classification (NCBI taxonomy): domain Bacteria; kingdom Bacillati; phylum Actinomycetota; class Actinomycetes; order Micrococcales; family Promicromonosporaceae; genus Xylanimonas; species Xylanimonas protaetiae. The sequence continues at coordinate 3,522,603 of NZ_CP035493.1, forward strand.
CGCGAAGACCCTGGCTGCCGCTGCGACGAATGCGAGAACCGCGGCGGCAACGCCGCCGCGCCGGACGGTCTCGCCCCTCATGATCGGAGACTTCATATGTGCTTCCTTCCCCGTTGTAGTTGCACATCAGGCGACCCGACCCACGACTACATCGCCTATCAACGACGGCGACGCCGACCGGGGCGGCGAGAAGGGCAAGTGCGACCACCGCGACTGAAAGTATCCGTTTCATCGTTCGACGTCATCGAGACGGACTTCCGGCCATAGACCGAACGTGAGCCACCTTCGCGCATGCGCACGAACGCCTGGGAACGCCACCGCCATCGAAGGACGGCAGGTCCGCGCGCCCTCCGTATGCGCCGTTCGCGCGCCCACCGGCGAGCAGCCATCCTCGGCGACGAGCTCGCGTTCATGCCGCTGAACTGCAGGAACACCGTGCGTGCAGGCTCACGTGAGGTGGTGTCGTAGACCGAGTTCGAGGGCACGAGGCGCCCCTCGCCACGTGCCCGTTTCGGGGGTCGCGGCGTCGACGGCAACCGTCGAACCGCAGGGCTCACAGCGCGCTCGCGGGACCGGTACCTCGGGTAGCCCGTGCAGATGTTTCATTCATATGGATGACGCCATCAGCACTCCGCGGTCCATCACTCACGGACGGAACTAACTCGCCCCTGTGGTCCCGGACACCTCATGGGTTGCGTCCGACCGCTTCGGTCTAGTCAGCGGGTTCAGCCGTTGCGCAACGACTCCATCGAGATATGCCCGGCACCTCTCGGCTTTGCCCTTGACCTCCGGGTCCGCCCGCTAGCTTCGATCTTTCATCGGGCCGGTAATGCCGAGCGAGGCCCGGTCGCTCGCACCGTCTCGGTCACCAGCGCCCCACCGGCGTTCCCGACCGCGCCCAGAGCGCGGAGATAGTTCCGTGACGCCGTATCCGCGCGGGAACAACGCGAGCATCACGACCTGGCGAGTAGGTCAGAAACTCAGCGCCGCCGACGGACCGTCCTGCGTGCAGCGAGCATACAGAGCCTGGTACTCGGCGTCGTTTGCGAAGTCTGCGCTGTCAATGACGTCCTGGAACGGGACCCACGTGTCCGGTGAACGCTCAAGGACGTCCTCAACATAGGTCTCCTCGCTCGGCGGATCGGTTACCTCATACCCGGCGTCCTCGAGGCAAGCGGCGGTGTCAAGGGCATGGGAGTACCAGACCACAGCGTCCTCGCGCGACGGGATCCCCCGTTCGCCGTGCTTATCACCACACGCAGTCATCACCTCGCTGAACGCTCGGGCGGCGGCCTCACTCTGATCGTCGAAACGGTACGTTCCGTCGGCGGACGCCTCGACGTCCCAACCGGCATCCTTCAAGCAGGAGCTCATAGCCTCGGCGTACACCTCCTCGGACTGCCGTTTCTCGGCCATCCACCCCGGCTCCGTCCAGGCGACATCGGCCGTCTCGGGTGCCGCGCCACCCGAGCATGCGGCGACACCACACATCGCCGCCGTGGCGACAAGGACGGACATGAACCGGCGGGCGGAACTGTGCGCTGTCATGTGGACTCCTGAGAGTTAGGGCACGCGGAGGATGCGCAGCGGGTCGCGGTGTGCGGCGCGGGTGGCGATGGGTGTGGCGGTGGTCACGGTGAGCAGGAGCGCGAGCCCGGCGACTCCGGCGACGAACCACCAAGAGGGCAGCGACCCAGTCGTGGCCGCGAGGGTGACGACGCCGGCGGCGGTGCCGACGACGATCCCAGCGAGCGCACCGAGGGAGGACTGGGCGAGGGTCGTGGCGACGAGGGCGGAGCGGGTGGCCCCCAGGGCGCGGCGGCGGCCGAAGTCGCGGCGGCGTGACGCGGTCGCGGAGGCCATCGTCACGGCGATGATCGCGGCCCCCACGCCCATGACGACGGCCATGAGCTGTCGGGATGCGGCCCCGAGGCGTCCGGCGATGACGTCGCGCAGGGCGATGGCACCGGCCGGGGTCTCCACGGTCAGCGCGCTCGGGTCGAGGGCCGGGGTCGAGGTGCGCAGGACGGCTTCGAGCCGGTCGATGACGGCGACGTCGTCGGCCATGACGTACACGTACCGCAGGGTCTCGGCGTCCTCGGGCGCGGCGGCGATGAGGATGACGTCGTTGAGGTGCGCGAGCGGGCCGGTGGCCTCGAAGGCGCCCACGACGGCGACGGGGTCTTCGCCGGGGGCGCCGATGGGTCTGATGGTGCCGAGCCCGGGGCCGAGGTGCAGCACCGCGGTGACCCCTGTCCCGGCGATGGCCTCCCCGGGCCGGGGCGGGCGGCCCTGGACGATGGCGAGGTCGGCGGGCAGGTCCCCGACGACGGCCCGCGAGGCTGCGCGCCCGTCGGGCAGGGCGGGGTTGGTCACGTCGACGGCCTCGCCCAGCCCGAAGGCCCAGGTCGTGTCGGACAGCCCGGCGAGCCGGTGGGGGGCGGTGGCCTGGATGCCGGCCTTGCCGCCGTCGTCGGACAGGGCGATCAGGCGGGTGCCGGCGGAGTCGATCTGCTCGACGATGCGGGCCTCGCTAGCCGCGGACTGACCGGTGGTGACCAGCACAGCGAAACACACGACGGCGAGCACGACGGCGAGCGTGAGCGTCGTCGTGCGCTGGGCGCGGGCGCCGTCGACGGCGTCGCGGGCCAGGTCCCGCACCCGCGGGATGCCCGACCACGTGTCCCGTGCCGGGCTCATGATCCGACCCCGGTCCGCGTGGTGACGCGGCCCTCGACGGTCAGGCGCACCTCGTGGTCGGCGCGGGCGGCCAGGGTCTTGTCGTGGGTCGCGACGACGACGGTCGCACCGGTGGCCGCGTGGTCGACCAACGCCTGCCACACGATCTCGGCCGAGGTGTCGTCGAGGTTCCCGGTCGGCTCGTCGGCGAACACCACCCGGGGGTCGGTGAGGAGGGCGCGGCAGATCGCAACCCGCTGGGCCTGCCCTCCCGAGATCTCCCCGGGCCGGTGGTCGCCACGATGCTCGACACCGAACCGGCCCATGAGATCGCGGGCGCGTGCGGTCGCGGTGGCGCGCGGCATCCCGGCGAACAGTGCCGCGTCGCACACGTTCGCCAGCACGGTGCGTGACGGGTCGAGCAACGCGTCCTGGAACACGAACCCGACGTGCGCGGCCCGCAGCCGCGACCGGGCAGCGTCAGGCAGGCTCGACGCCGGCCGGCCGTCCCAGACGACCTCCCCGCCCGCAGGGCGCAGCATGAGCGCGAGCAGGTACAACAGCGTCGACTTGCCGGACCCGGACGGGCCCGTGAGCGAGCACACCGCCCCGGCCGGCAGGTCGAGGCTCACATCGTCGATCACCGGCACAGCCCCGGCACGGTAGGCGAACGACAGGCCGCGCGTGCCCACCACGGAGGCCGAGCTCACCGCCCGGTCCCCGTCCCGGTCGTCTCGTCCGCAAGGACGACGACCGTGCCCTCCTCGACACCCTCGAGCACCACGGAACCCTGGCCCTGCCCTAGGATCGTCACCGGCGTCCTCGTGCCGTCCGTCAGGACGACGTACGCCTCCCCCGACGCCTCGAACCACACGGCCGCGGCGGGCACCCCCGGCCCGGTGACGTCGGGTGTGACGACCTGGCGGGCGTCGAACACGGCCTCGGCCGGGTCGAGCGGTACCAGGTCGCACCGGTCCGCGCACACCGACGACCCATCCTCCCGGGTCAGGGTCAAGACCCGACTCCCGGACTGGTCGTCACGCGAACCCGCGACGACCGCCGTCACCGTCTCCTCGCCAAGCGTGACCTCGATCGGCAGCGTCGCGTCCACAGTGACCCCGGTCGGGACCGTCGCGACGAACTGGGGCTCGCCGTCCAGCACGGACAGCACCGCGTCACCGTCCGCTACCCGTGCCCCCACCCCGAACCCCTCGGCCACCTGAACACGCGCGGGAAGCGCAGACGCGAACACGATGTCCGCGGCACGGACCACACCGTCCCGCTCGACACCCAGGCTCTTCTGCCAAGCCCGCACCGCCATCGCTGTCGCGGCGTCGAAGTCGCCGTCCGCCTCGCCCGTCAGGAACCCCGCACCGGTCAGGAACCGCTGCACCTGGACCACGTCTGCGCCCTTCGCGCCCTGGGACAGGTCCCGGAACGCGGGCACCTCCCCCACGGCCGCGACCACCGGCCGCAGGCCCACCGAGTACAAGCGGTCACCGGCATTCACGGTGCCGCCGTCAGCGACGTCGACCGACGTCAGCACGCCCACCGCTGCGCCCACACCGAACGGGCGCGCGTCCCACACGGCGGAAACCGGGACGGGCAACGACCTGCCCACGGTCAGCTCCTCGACCGTCACCGTCGCCGGGACGTCGATCGACTCGTCGACCTGCGGTGCGACGAACGCCCACCGCCCGAACACGACCCCCAGACCAGCCGCGACCACCACGGCCAGCACCCACGGCAACGAACGCGGGCGCACCCGTGCCCGACCGTCAGCCATCGTCGCCCGTCGGAGCAAGCACCCAGAAGCTCGGGCCCGGCTGCGGGCACGCCGTCATCAGCGCCGCCACCTCGTCCTGCGTCATGCTCGCACCGCCCACCCCGCCCAGCATGGCCTCGTACGGGTTCCACGCCGACACGGGCTCGGAGTCCTTCCACGCCTCCTCGCTCGGAGCCTCGGGCACCTCGAACCCGTGCGCCACGATGCACTCACGCAACTGGATCACCCGCTGATACGCCGCCGCGTCGAACGCCCACAACTGATGCTCCGGCAACGACACCCGCGCGTTGCACTCCGCCGCAGCCGCATCCACGCGCGCCTGGACCCCCGCCGGAACCTGACCGGTCTCGTCCGCGAGGTTGACCATGCCGACGGTGCCGCCGCCGATGCTCCGCACACCCTCCAGACCGAACTCGGCATAACACGCGATCATCGCGGACTGGAACTCCTCGTCCGACTGACGCACCTGCGCCATCCAGCCCGGAGCAACCCAACCCTGCGCAGCCGGAAGCCCGCGGTCGTCAGCCCCGCAGCCCCCCAGCACCACGGCGCCCCCGACGAGTGCGACGACGACGCCGACCCGCCGGGGGCTGTCCTGCTGACCCATCACGTGCCGCAGTACCCGATGCCGGCGGTCGCCCCGGCGCCGCTCACCGACCAGCTCCCGGACGAGTAAGCACCGACCACGGTGTACTGGACGCCCGTCTTCTGCGTGGAGTCGGTGAACGAGTGGCCAGCAGCGTAGACAGTGATCGAGCCGGTACCACCCTTCGTCCCCGTCGACTTCACGAAGATGCTGCCGGGACACGTCTGGGTCCCACTCCACGTCCCAGCGAGCGCAGGAGAAGCCATGGCTACTCCCCCGACTCCAATGGCGCCGGCCACACCGACGACCGCCAGCTTGCGCATGAAACGATGCACTCTGACCTCCTTCTTCTCTGCGGACGACCCTGCCCGAGCACACATGGTGGCAGGCGGAACTCCAGCCGCCATCGTGTCGCTTGACTCTCCGGCCGATCTTCACGGAGTTGCTTTCGGTCCCACGCTGGCGCCCTGGGACGTCAACGCGCTGGTCAACGCATTGCGCTCACCACGCCCTTACGATGCCGCGACCGCGTCAAGTGATGGAACGCGCCAAGCGCGCTGTCCTGCCAACTTCGTCCAAACGGACGACGTCACCGCCGTCGGCATATCGCGCACCATCCTCCCCACCACCGGTTCACTGGCAAGAGGCCACCGATCCCGAGAACTGAGGGCGAACGAGCGGAAGCCCGCTCGCAGCGACGCTGAACGCGCTCTGGAGCCGGCTGACCGTAGACCTCACCGGTGACCGCGGCCCGGACGCCTCTTCGTCGAGGAACCGTCACAGTCACACCGGGTGCACCGCGAATGGGTCGTGCCGACACTCGTCGTGCCGTTGCGCTTGAGACTGGCACCGAATACCGAACACATCCTTGGATGGCCGGCACCCGCTCGGTTCATGCTTCCAGGGACTGACGAACCGGCAAGGATCCCTAGAACCGAGGCAGGGAGAGCAGACTGTCGGTCCACACCCCGTTCGCCTGCGTCCGCAAGTAGGGCTCCCCACGGTGAGGCTTGACGACGCCGACAGACACCACCGTTCCAGCGGACTCTACGAAGGCCCTGCCGCCCTCCTTGTCAATCCATTCGACCATCGCGGCCTTCGAACTCGCGTACGCTTTCCCGATCTCGCTGCTGACCCACGCGTAGTGGGTGATGTGCTCGTGGTCAACGTTGCCGTTGCCAGATAGCCGGATATGGGTGATGCGCACGGACACGCTCAGCTCCTCCTCGTGAGATCGACCTCCGCTCGCCCGGGCAAGAAGCGCCGACGGGCAAGTGTCATCGCCGCCCAGCGCCGTCGACGCCACGAAACCTGCAAGGGAGCCTGCATACCCGGTCTTCCGCGGCATGGGACGCGGCGGAGATGCCATTGCCGCCCCGTCTGGATCGAGTCCGACTCTAGGAGCTGGCCCGCACGCGGCAACGAGGAACGGCACGCCATCCTGCATGTGGCCGATCTGTAGAGACGCCTCTGACCTCGAGCTTCACCCGTCCAGCGGAGCTCGACGCATCTGCTCCCGGTCACATGCCATTCATCCATTCAGACGAACGGTGGCTCTGGGGCACTCCAGTCGGCGAAGCCCTGGGCATGTTGCCCGAGCGGAGAGGCGCGCACGGGTGTCGATCGAGGTTCCTGGATGTTCCAGGAAGGGAGCACCGAACCGCTACGCCCAGACCCGGGACGCCAGTCCGGGCGCACGCAGATGGGATGCTGAAGACTTGGCGCCGCAGATCCGGGAGATGTAGGTCGTTATGGGTGTCGTGAGACGGAAGGGCCTGACCCGCAGGCGTGGCCGAGAGGACGCGGGATCCGCCTGGGCCGTTGCCGTAGTGGTCTTCGGCGCGAGCGTGGCGCAGGCACTGAGCGAGATCATCCCTGCGTGGGGGATGGCGATCGACTGGCCGCGGGCTGGCGTGATCTCCCAGCCACTCTTCGTCGCCCTCCTCCTCGCCGGGTTGGCGCTCGCCTGTGCCGGCGTCGTGCTGGCTCGCAGGAGCCCCGTCGCTGGGTGGTTGCTCGCGTTGGGCACCTATGCGGCGCTCGTCTTTGGGCTCGACGCGCCGGCGTGGCTCGACGCGTGCGCGCTGCCGCTGGCCGTCGCAGTCTTCCTGCTCGCCGAGCGGGGTCCGGTCCTGCGCGGTTTGTGGGTCGGTGGGGTCACGCTCGTGGCGGGCGGTCTTGTCAACTGGGTATGGGCGGTCGTGGTTGCCGGTGCTCCAGCCCCAGAGGCAAGCCTCTTCCTCGTGCGCGTTCTTGCGGCGTTCGCGCCTCTCGTCTCTGCTGGGGCGGTGCTCGGCGCGCTGCATGGAAGGCAGTCGCGTCGAGCCGACGCGGCGCGCGCCGAGGCCGAGTCGGTGCGCCTGGGTCAGGAGCGGCAGCTGATGCAGGCACGTGAGGCCGAGCGGGCACGCATCGCGCAGGAGCTTCACGACGTTGCCGCCCAGCATCTGGCGGGTCTCTTGTCGCTCGCCGACGCAGCCGTTGACCTCGCCGGTGACCAACCGGCCACAGCCGTTGCGCTGGTCACGGAGGTGAGAGCGGAGGGCCGGTTCGCGGCGGCGAGCATCTATGGGGCTCTGAGCGACCTCCGGTCGCCGGAGGCGCAGCGCGTGGCGCCCACGCCCGGGGTCGACAAGATCGCCGACCTCGTAGACAGCTGGGGTGCGCGCGGGATGACCGTGGACCTCACCGTCGTCGGTGACGTGACCGAGCTGCCTCTGGTGGTGTCCGCGACCGCTTACCGAGCCGTGCAGGAAGCACTGGCGAACGCCGCGAAGTACGCGCGAGGCTCGACGGTGTCAGTCAGTGTTCTGACGGACGCAGCACGGTTCACGGTGGCCGTCGAGAACGGACCCTCACCTGCGACGTCGCACGGCGAGGCGGGCACGACGGGCTTAGGGTGGGGCCTGACCGGCCTGCGCCAGCGTGCAGCCCTTCTCGGAGGGGTGCTCAGCGCCGGACCAAGCGAGCAAGACGGATGGCGCGTCTCCGTCCAGATCCCCCTGGCGGAGCCCGCGACGACAGACGCACAGACCGCACACTGACCCCGTGACCAACACCCAGTCGATCCGCGTCCTGATTGCCGACGACAACGCCGTCGTGCGCCGCGGGCTCCGAATGCGCCTGAACCACGCCGAAGGCATCCAGGTCATCGGCGAGGCGTCGAACGGCCGCGACGCCGTGACGATCGCGCGACGAGAGAACGCAACAGTCGTCCTGATGGATCTCGAGATGCCGGGAGACGGACTCAAGGCCACGCGCGCGCTGGCCGGACCGGGCGTCGAGAACCCGATACGAGTCATCGCACTGACCGCGCACGCGGAGCCCGCCTGGGTCATCCAGGCGCTGGAGTCCGGGGCGGTCGGCTACATCCTCAAGCACGACATGCGCCGTGTCACCGCCGCCATCGAGGCCGCCGCCCGCGGTGAGTCGCCCCTCTCGGCCGGCGTTGCCGCCCCCGTCATCCACGAGTTCACCCGCCGCAGGACGACCGACATCGCCGCAGACGAGTCGATCGGAATGCTCTCGCCCGCCGAGCTCGCAGCGGTGACACAGCTCACGCGCGGGCGCACATCCAACGAGGAGATCGCAGCCGCCCTGTTCCTCTCAGTGAACACCGTGCGCTCTCAGCTTTCGTCCGCGCTGCGGAAGACAGGCCTGTCGGATCGGACGCAACTCGCTCTGTGGGGGGTTCGCCGCGGACTCGATCGGTGACACGGCATGCGGCTGCCGCGGTAGTCCGTCTGGATGAAATCCGCCACCCAATCATGCGTTCTCGGTGCTCCTAGACCCGTCGCATCGGTCTCCAATGTGCCAGCGAGTTCCGCCGCGGCCTCGCGCTCCGCTCACGAGAACCATGGAGTGTCGGCAGTTGGACCCGATGATCGCCCACTTCGCAACGACCGATGCTCTGTTCTACGACAGACCCAGCACCGCTGCCGACGAACCGTCCTTCTCCGTCGCCGATCTCGACTGGGTGGGCTGGCAACACGACAACCGGGAACCGTGGAGCCACTGGCACCCGATCGGAGTCTGGCTACCTGACCAGGGCTGGAAGGTGCACGTCAGCACCGTCGCGCGGTCCGCCGACGAGGTACTCCGGCGGGTCTCAGAGTTCTGCTGGACGCACCGCCTCAGCTTCAAGCACCTCGAAGGCCATGCGCAGCTGGCAACGGTGAATGCGAAGGACGCAGATCGCGGGTCTGCGGGGAAGTTCATCACGGTCTACCCCGAGGACCAGGAGCGCCTGCATCTCACGCTGACCGGCCTCGACGCCGTGGTCGGCGGCATGCCAGGCCCGTACATCCTGTCCGACCTTCGCTGGCGCAACGGGCCGGTCTACACGCGCTTCGGCGCCTTCAAGAAGATGTGGACCCGCGACGACCGCGGCCAACCCATCCCCGCCCTGCGTCATCCGGCGGGGCACGCGGTCGAGGATCCACGCACCGCTGGCTTCACCCCGCCGCCGTGGGTGCCGATGCCGAACTTCCTGGAGCGGCCGCTCGCATCGCTGAGTGATGCTGCACCGCCAGCCGACTTCGGGTACGACATCACACGAGTCCTGCACTACTCGAACGCCGGTGGCGTGTACGAGGCGCGCGGCAAGAACGGGGAGCGCGTCGTCCTCAAGGAGGGTCGCCCGCATGCTGGCATCACGCCCGACGGGCGCGATGCGGCAACACGCGTCAGCGACGAGGAGGCGGCCCTACTGACTCTGGCTGGCCCCGACGTCGTTGCGGTGAGGGACGCATTCACGCTCCACGGCCACCGGTTCCTTGCACTTGAGCACGTCGAGGGCACGCCCCTCAACGCCGAGATCGCCCGCCGCAGTCCGTCGATCCATGCAGACTCGACGCCGTCTGACTACGCCGCCTACCGGGAGTGGGCGCTGCGCATCTCCGACGCACTCTCCCGAGCCGTGTCTCGCTTGCACGCCGCCGGGCACGTCCACGGTGATCTGCACCCGCGCAACGTGATCGTCCGTCCCGACGGACACATCGTCCTGATCGACTTCGAGATGGCACGGCCGGCGACCGAGCACACGACGACCCTCGTCGGAGCTCCGGGGTTCGTCGCACCAGACCGTCGCGGAGGCACGGCCGCGGACCGTTACGCACTCGCCTGCATCAGGGCAGCCCTGTTCACGCCGCTCACGGCCCTGATTCCTCTGGACTCGCTGAAGGCCCGGGACCTCCTCGAGAACGCGATGGTCACGTACAACCTGGACGACGCGTGGATCGGTGCCCAGCTGGCGGACCTTGGCCTCTCGAGACGCGACGCCGGGCGGCGCGGTGCAGGCCATGACCTTGCCCGCCTTGGCCCGGCGGGTGATTGGGACACGACGACACAGACTGGGATCGCGGCTGTCCAGCACCGCATCGACCGGGCCCTCCATTGGTCGGCGGACCTCAGCCGCGTCGATCGCCTCTGGCCAGGTGACCCCCAGCAGTTCCACGAGAACGGCATGGGCCTGGCGCACGGAGCAGCCGGCGTGGTCCACGCCCTGGCCTCCGCCAACCTCGACGTCCCCGCTGGCGCACTCGACTGGCTCACCGCAGCGGCGAGTCGTCCCAACCCCACAACTGGCGAGCGGCCGGTAGGCCTGTTCGACGGGCTCGCTGGCGTCGCATGGCTGCACCGCCACCATGGCCGAACGACTGATGCCGACTCGATCCTTGACACGCTTCGCACCACCGACCTCGACTCGCTCGGCCCTGACCTCTACAGCGGCCTACCGGGCCTCGGGCTCCTGCTTGTCGCCGAGAGCCCCCGTCATCCGGAGCTCCTCGACCGCGCTGACGCGATCGCGAGCCGCCTGACGGACTACCACACCACCCAGCGCCCGCGCCTCGACCCCACCGTGACGGCCCATGTCGCACGAACGGATCACGCGGGACTCATGTGGGGCGCATCCGGGACCGCGCTCTTCGCGCTGCGCCTCTACGAGCGCACGAGTGACGCGCGGCACCTGCACCTAGCGATGGACGCACTCGACTACGACCTCGCGCACTGCGCCGTCGCCGACGACGGATCGCTCCAGGTCAACGAAGGGTGGCGCCTCAACCCCTACCTGGCATCGGGCTCAGTCGGCGTCGGCCTGGTGGCAGCGCAAGCCCTTCGACACGCACCCGACCCCGAGAGGTACGTCGTCGCAATCGACGGCATCACCCGCGCCGCGTCCGCACCCTTCACGATTGAGTCCGGTCTCTTCTACGGCCGCGCAGGGATGGTTCACTACCTCTTGGCGCTGAGCCGCCTCGGCCTTGCAACCGAGGCATCCGCCGAGGCAGTGACTCGCCACGTCGACCAGTTCCGCCTCCACGCGCTACGGCACGGCGACGGCATCGGCTTCCCCGGGCGAGGTCTCATGCGCATGTCGTGCGACCTCGCCACCGGGTCTGCGGGGATCCTCACCGCACTCCGTGCCCACGAGCTCGCTGCGTTCGATCCACTCGCCCCCGGGTGGAGCGACCTCGTGCCGCTCCTCCTTCCCACGCAACAGCCTCACGACGCCGACCCACGCGCCGTGGCCCTCACTGCCACCGGAAGGAGGTGAACCCATGGGCTTCCTCCTCAGCCTCCAGACCCTCGAGACCGACGATCAGGACCGGTCCGGCGTCGCTCCCGTCAGCACGTACAGCTTGACGCTATGCGTCAGCTCGCTGTCGCAGTCCCTCTGCTGATCGGCCGTCAGGGTGGCCGCCTAGTCGACGGTCGAGGCGGCCACTCCAACGGCGCGTTGTCCCATCGAGGGTGGTCCGGGCGTCGTCCGTCGGAGCATCCCGGATGCGCGCCGGCGGGCCAACCGGCGACGACCACCTCGCCGACCCACACTCTGCGGGACCCAGCTGCCCGTCACGCGTCTTGACGCCGATGTGGTCAATGAACGCCACACATCTCGGTCAGGTGATGCAGATCGTCGACGCACCCTGCCGAGCCCAGCGTGTCTCAGTGCAGCGCTGGTCCGCCAGGCGTTGGTTAGCGGACGACCGCCGCGCTCTCGACTGCGAGCCGTGGTTGACGAGGGCCGGTGAAACGGGGGCCACCCCGCCGGGTGGTGCTGCGCATCCACGCAATGCCCCCCAGACAGATTGCGCCGACCGCGAGGAGCCAGGAGTCGAGGTCGGACGACGGAGCCGCCGCCCAGTTCCACGCTTCTGGGCCTTCTGTGGTCCAGCCCCATCGGATCAGTGGGGCCAGAGCAACAAGTGGGATCACCCATGCGAACGACATGCGGATGACCACGCCTGAGATCAGTGCGAGGCCGAACCAGCAGAGGCTTCCTCGGACGGCCAGCGCTGGTGCACCGGTAGCGGTGAAGAGCTCGGTAAGTGCGCTGAGCCCGAGGGTTACTGTCAATGCCGCCAGAAGGTGGAGGTGGCGAACGCGTTGCAGCGGGCCGGTGTCAGTTCGATCGATCTGCGGGACAGGCGAGTCTAGGCTCGCGACCGCTAGTGCGGCGCTGAACAGTGGGAGCACGGCGCGGTAGGGCATTGAGACGGGTACCCCGTCGGGTGCGAGCGTCAGTGCCCTGCCACCGATGAGGATGGTGGCTGTCGCCAGTGCTCCCAGCGCGATGATGGCTGCACCGACGCGTCGGGATCGCAGGTAGAGGATCACGCGCACGCGTCCTGCACAGCCGCCTTCATCGTGGCCGTGCGGGCTGCGATCCACGCATGCCGGTCTGCCTCGTCTGCCTGCCAGATCCGGTTCACCTCGGCGATGTCGACGTCCGCCGAGTTGCCGTACCCGCGTGGTCGCTCGCTGTCCTCGATCTGCATCTGGAACAGCGCCGCGAGGGCGAACTGGGCCGTGTAGTACTGCTCGAGGGCCGGGTCATCCGCCGGCGGGTCGCACTGCCATTCCGGGGCCAGCGACCGGGCGATAGCACTTCCAAGGCTATCGGTGAAGAACCAGGTTCCTTGGCCCATCGCGAGGAAGTTGTCGCCCCGGCTCAGTCCGTACTCGTCGATGCGCGGCATCAAGTGACCGCCCACCGACTGGGCTATCGCGTCAGCGCGGTCAGCCTTCGCGGCCAGCGCAGGAAGCAGCCGCACGTTCTCGGGCCAGACGCATACGACCGGGTGTGTGTCGCTGCACGGCGGGTCGGCCGCAGGAGCGCGGGACTGGACGAGCGGTGGGCTTGAGACGACGAGTGCCGTGCCCACGAGCACAGTCACGGCTCCGGCGACGGCCATAGCACCGGCGCGAGGACCCCACGGGTAGATCCGTCCGACACGCCGTGCCCGCAAGGTGGTGACCAGCACCGGTGCGACGAGGGCCAGGACGACGACGACAAGTGCCTCCAGGACCGCTCCGACGACGCCGCGCACGTTGAGCTCGTCCCACGGCCGACCTTCGATGAAGATTCGCGTGAAGGCGGCCCCGGGCGAACCTTCGCCCAGACCTTGGAACCAGATCGCGCGGACGAACGTCGCCAATGCCGCCGCGACCGGCGCAAACCACACCGGCCCGCCAAGACAGCCGAGTGCCACTCCAAAGGCGACGCTCCCGAGAGCGAACGAAAGCGCCATCACGAGATACGACGGCCAAAAGAAGCCGGATGGTGCTTGCGCGGCGGCGTTGACCACCGCGGCACAAACGATGCCAGCCAGGATGACGACGCAGACCATGACCAACCGCGCCAACAGCATTGCCGTCGTCGTTGAGCGCCACCCGATGCCATCGAGAACGGCTCCACGCTGCCTTGAGCGCTGGAGTGCATCCAGCGCACTCAGACCTGCGGCGGCGGGACCCAAGAACATCCACGGCGCTCCGATCGCAGCCGAGGCCATCGGCCACACGCCGCGCCAGGCTGCGACGTCGTTGAGCATCAGGGCGACCTGCGCAACCGCAAGAGCCAAGACACCCAGGGCGAGGACCGAGCGACGCAGCTCGGTCCATACGATCGTCCGCATCAGGCGTCGACCCTTTGGGTCGCTCCGGCCAGCACGCTCATGTAGCCGCGCTCGATCGGCGAGTCGCCTGGTGCGCCTACAGCGCCCGCCTTGGCGAGCTCCTCCGGTGAGCCCCGGAACCGAACTTTGCCCTCGTCGATCACCACGACCTCAGAAGCGACGACTGCAACGTCCTCCACCAAGTGGGTCGACAGGACTACTGCAACATCCGCCAGCCCCGCGATGAGTGAGCGGAACTGCAGACGCTGCGCGGGATCCAGGCCCACGGTCGGTTCGTCTAGTAGGAGCACCCGCGGCTGCGCCACAAGTGCCGCGGCAAGCCCGACCCGCTGAACCATGCCGTCGGACAGTGCACGCATGCGCCTACCCCGGACCGCATCCAGCCCCACGCGGTCAAGCATCGCGCGAGCGGCGGGCCCCCGTTCCCTCCTCGCCATGCCCTTGAGCCAGGCGGCGTACTCCACAGTCTCCTGCGCGGTGAACGACGGCACGTACCCAGGTTTCTGGGGCAGGAAGCCGATCGCCCGGCGCGCCTGGCGCGCACCTGCCTGCGTAGCGACCGGGTGACCCTCGAGGATCACCCGGCCGCTCGTCGGGGCGAGCTCGCATGCCAGGATCGACAACAGTGTGGTCTTGCCCGCACCGTTGGGCCCAAGCAGGCCCAGTCGTGCCTCCGCCGGCACATCCAGGTTCAACGAAGACAAAGCCTGGGTCTGTCCATAGGCGCGTGACACTTCATCGATTCTGAGCATCGATCTAGCCGCTCTCCCCTTAAGTTACTTTCCTCAGCCGTGGTAGTTGACGCGAGAGCCGGCCTGCACGGCGAACACTGCCGCGCCGCTGTCGAACGTTACAGTCGAGTTCGCCCCGATGTAGCGGTCCGGTCCGGTGTAGTCGCCCTGACCGGACCGCTTGATGTAGGCCCAGTAGTAGCCGGTCGCCGTCGCCGGGGTGGGTGGGCGCTCGGGGGTAGGTGCAGCGGGTGGCGGATCCCGATCCCGGCGCCTCGACGAGACATTGTCGTCACGAGGCCGTACAGAACCTGCTACGTGCTTCGCGAGCTGCATCACTCTCGTCGGCCAGACTCAGCCCGCACTCAAGGATGCCGACCTCCTCATCGAGCCAGGTTGCCAGAGTTCCATGAGCGGGTGCGCCATTCACACAACTGACTGAGAAGACCACGCTCGCCGGCGTGACCGCAACATACCCGACGACTTCCTTGCCCGGGTCGGCCGCCGCCATTAAGGGGCTCAGCGCCCCCTGAGCGTCAAAGTCGCCTTCGACGGGGTGACCGATGCTTTCCGCAATCGCCGCATTCAGCGCAGCGGTCACTCCGTGGCCGTCCAACTCTGCACGTGCCACGTACGGCTCGTCGAAGACGGTCTCGGGTTCGTGCTCCAGGTGCATACCCGTCTTGCGCTGCGCAAAGACGACACGCTGCATGGCGGGCCTCGGATCATCGATGGACAGGTCGCCGGCAGAACACCGAGCCTTCGCGTTGGTCGAGGCTGGCGGTGCGGAGAGACTCGTGCTGGCCGGGGGCTGGCATGCCGTCGCCGAGCCGACGACCAACGTGAAGGCGGCAGCGCTTCGGATGAGCAATGGAACGGTCCTGCGCGGCGCGCGCACTAGCAGTAAGCCTTCGCGAGGGCGAGCAGCGTGCCCGCCGGCTGTGTGACGTTGCACTGCGCAGCAGCGACCTCCTGAACGGAGAACGACTTGGCGGGTCCGGTCCCCGTCTGCATGTTTGCACCCGAGCCCGAGCAGTAGGACCGAGTCCAGGTCCCGTTCACCACCGTCCGCCCTGCGGCCACAACAACCGACTGGCCAGCGGGAACCGTCGCGGTCATGGACTGCGAAGTCGAACTGGTGACGCTGCCCGAAGCTGACAGGCTCAGTCCCGAGGTCGCCGAGAGCTTGCCGATGACTGCGCTGGCCTCTGCGGTGACTCCCGTGCTCACGGTGACGGACGCCGTGATCGTCGTCTGCTTGGCGGCCGTGTACGTCGCCGTCGCCGCGGTACTCGTACCGTTCGAGTACTTGGTGGCGTGGGTGAGAGTCGGCGTCCTCGTGACGCTGGCGACTGCGTAGGCGTCCGATGCCCCCTGGCACACGAGCACAGACAGCGGCTCCGGCGTCACGGGAGTACCTGAGTCGGCTGATGCCACTGAGCCAGCACCGACCGCGAAGGCCGCCGCGAGCATGACCGCAGCTCCTGCGCGAGTGATTGCGGTAGCAGACCAGCCGAAGTCCTTGCGCATGTCAGCACTCCTTCGTGTTGGTGTCGTCGCCTGGGATGCGATCCAGTGTCGAACTGTGGAGCAGGCATGGTTTGGCGCGCAAACGCCTTCGTGGCTCTCGTCGACCGCCGACGGAGTGCCACAGTGCGTGCTGGAGACAGCGCTCGACCTGCAGAGACGCAGGGAGCTCCAAGAGCTCGCCTGCTTCACTTAGCAGGAGGCCGGACATGCTGCAGATCGTCCATGTGGATGAGCCACCGACAAGCCTGGACCGTCATCAAGCCGCACCGCCCGGCGTCTTGCGGGCAGGACCTGCACGCCGCTCCTCGCGGGCCTGATCGCGCGTGTCGTGGTGGGCGTCGTCTTCCTCGCACTGTGGCGTTTCGCCGGTCTCGGCTCGGGCGACGTCCGGCTCACGGCCGCGCTCGCGCCGATCGCCGGCGCTGCCGGTTGGCCGGCGGTCGGCGCATTCATCGTCGCGGCGCACCTGCTCGCGGTCCCGCTCGCGCTGTGCGCGCTGGCCCGACGACGTGGCACCTCGCGTTCGGTCCCGCGATCGTCGCCGGCCTGTACGTCGCCGTCGCGTAGCCTCGATGCGTCGACGGCGCCAGCGTCCGCGACGGTCACCGTCGGGACCGACGTACCGGGCGCGGACCGCGACGACCTTGTTGCCGGTCTTGCTCCGACGCACCACGAGCGCACCGAAGCTCCGCCTACTCACCGTCTCGACCGCCTTCCTCCGACAGGAAGGTGCGGTCGGAGAGCGGTTGTCCCGTGGGGCACCAGAGGGCAAGAACTGTCGATCTCTGTCCCCGCGTGACCACGCAGAGCAGGACATCAACGCAGGTCAGAGGCCAAAAATCCTGGTGGTGGGCCCGGCCGGTCTCGAACCGACGACATCCACGGTGTAAGCGTGGCGCTCTACCAGCTGAGCTACAGGCCCCCATCGCACGCTCGCGCGCGCGACCCCCAAGAGTACGGGACTCAGATCTCCGCGAGCGCTGCCCGGTACGCCTCGAGGTCGCGTCGCTGGCCGCGCGGGTTCACGACGGCCCACCGCACGACGCCGTCGGCGTCGATCAGGAACGTGCCGCGCAGGGCGTGGCCGTTCTGCTCGTCGAGCACCCCGTACGCCCGGGCGACGTCGCCGTGGGGCCAGAAGTCGGACAGCAGGTCGAACCCGAAGCCCTCCTGCTGCTGCCACGCCTTGAGCGTGAACACGGGGTCGGTGGAGACGGCGAGGAGCCGCACACCGGCGGTCTCGAACTCCTCGATGTTGTCCCGCAGCTCGCACAGCTCGCCCGTGCAGATGCCGGAGAAGGCGAACGGGTAGAACACGACCAGCACGGGCCCGTCGGCGAGCACGTCCGCCAGGTGGACGGGCGTGCCGTGCGTGTCCTGGAGCGTGAAGTCGGGGGCCGGGTCGCCGGGCTGCACCGCCATCAGCGGCCGCGTCCGCGGTTCGCGAGCCGTGTCGCAGACCAGTCGTCGGCGACGGCGAACGTGCTCATCGCGTGCAGACCAGCCGTCGTGGCGGCTTCCTTGATCTCGTCGTGGCCGACGTGCCCGGAGCGTCCCGGCTTGAGCGTGAACAGCCAGACGGCACCGCCGTCGTCGAGCACCGTGAGGGCGTCGACGAGCATGTCGGTGAGGTCGCCGTCGCCGTCGCGCCACCAGACGATGACGGCGTCCGTGACGTCGTCGTAGTCCTCGTCGGCGAGCTCGCCGCCGGTGGTCTCCTCGATCGCCGCGCGGAGCGCTTCGTCGACGTCGTCGTCCCAGCCGAACTCCTGCACCACCTGGCCGGGCGTGAACCCGAGGCGGTCAACCTGGGGATCCGTCTGCTTACCCACGTGGTCCGTCCGTTCCTTTCTTCGGCAACTACGACGCCGGACGCCTGCGCTTCCGGGATGTCGTCAAGGTAGTCCACGTGAGCCGTCCGCGCCTCGCGATCCGCCCTGTGACGTCGCCTGCCGGACGCTCCCACGCCCGTCGGGGGCCTCTGGCACCATGACGGACATCACGAGACAGGCGGTCAGAACCGGTAGGCCAAGTGCTCGGATGGGGCCAGAATGGGTCTGATTCCACGACAGGCGTGGCCTTGCGGTGCGACGACACCGACGTGCCACGACTAGAGAGAGGGTACTGGTGGCTTCGTACGACGAGACCGGACCGCTGATCAACGGTCTGCTCAGCTCGGTCCCCGACATCGACCCCGGCGAGACCGCCGAGTGGGTCGAGTCCTTCGACGGCCTGATCGACGACAAGGGTGGGCCGCGCGCCCGCTACGTCATGCTCAACCTGCTGCGCCGCGCCCGCGAGCGCAACGTGGCGATCCCGGCGTCGTTCGCCACGCCGTACGTCAACACGATCGGCGTGCACGAGGAGCCCTACTTCCCCGGCGACGAGTCGCTGGAGCGCCAGTACCGCGGCTGGAACCGCTGGAACGCCGCCGTGATGGTGACGCGTGCGCAGAAGCCGGGCATCGGCGTCGGCGGGCACATCTCGTCGTACGCGTCGTCGGCCACGCTGTACGAGGTGGGCCTGAACCACTTCTTCCGCGGCAAGGACCACCCGGGCGGCGGCGACCAGGTCTACTTCCAGGGCCACGCGTCCCCCGGCATGTACGCCCGCGCGTACCTCGAGGGCCGCCTGTCCGCGGAGGACCTCGACGGGTTCCGCCAGGAGAAGTCGAAGGCCGGCCACGCCCTGCCGTCGTACCCGCACCCGCGCCTGCTGCCCGAGTTCTGGGAGTTCCCGACGGTCTCGATGGGCCTCGGCCCGGCGTCGGCGATCTACCAGGCGTGGACGAACCGGTACCTGCAGAACCGTGGCCTGAAGGACACGTCGCAGCAGGACGTCTGGGCGTTCCTGGGCGACGGCGAGATGGACGAGCCGGAGTCGCGCGGCATGCTGCAGCTCGCGGCGCACCAGGGCCTGGACAACCTGACGTTCGTGGTCAACTGCAACCTGCAGCGCCTCGACGGCCCGGTCCGCGGCAACGGCAAGATCATCCAGGAGCTCGAGGCCCAGTTCAAGGGTGCGGGCTGGAACGTCATCAAGGTCATCTGGGGCCGTGAGTGGGACGCCCTGCTCAACGCGGACAAGGACCGCGCCCTGGTCAACCTTATGAACGTCACGCCGGACGGCGACTACCAGACGTACCGTGCCGAGTCGGGTGCGTTCATCCGCGAGCACTTCTTCGGTCGCGACCCGCGCACCAAGGCCCTCGTCGAGAACATGACGGACGAGGACATCTGGAACATGAAGCGCGGTGGTCACGACTACCGCAAGATCTACGCGGCGTACGCGGCGGCGCGGTCCCACCAGGGCCAGCCGACCGTGATCCTGGCGCAGACGGTCAAGGGCTACGGCCTGGGCTCGGGCTTCGCGGGCCGCAACTCGACGCACCAGATGAAGAAGCTGAAGTCGGACGACCTCAAGGCGCTGCGCGACTCGCTGCGGATCCCGATCCCGGACGAGCAGCTCGAGGACCCGTACTCGGCCCCGTACTACCACCCGGGCAACGACGACCCGGCGATCCAGTACATGCTGGAGCGCCGCCGTCAGCTCGGTGGCTTCGTGCCCGAGCGCCGTCACGCGCCGAAGGCCGTCGCGCTGCCCGACCCCAAGGTCTACGAGCTGCTGAAGAAGGGCTCGGGCCAGCAGGAGGTCGCCACGACGATGGCGTTCGTCCGCCTGCTCAAGGACCTCATCAAGGACAAGGAGTTCGGCAAGCGCATCGTGCCGATCATCCCGGACGAGGCCCGCACGTTCGGCCTGGACGCGATCTTCCCGTCCGCGAAGATCTTCAACACGGGCGGCCAGCACTACCTCGCGGTGGACCGCGAGCTGATGCTCTCCTACAAGGAGTCCGAGGCCGGCCAGATCATGCACACCGGCATCAACGAGGCCGGTTCTGCAGCGGCGTTCCAGTCGGTCGGCACGTCCTACGCGACGCACGGCGAGCACCTGATCCCGGTCTACATCTTCTACTCGATGTTCGGGTTCCAGCGCACGGGCGACCAGTTCTGGGCGGCCGGCGACCAGCTCACGCGCGGCTTCATCATCGGCGCCACCGCGGGTCGCACGACCCTCGCCGGTGAGGGCCTCCAGCACATGGACGGCCACTCGCCGATCCTGGCCGGGACCAACACCGCGATGGTCATCTACGACCCCGCGTACGGCTACGAGATCCGCCACATCGTGCGCGACGGCATCGAGCGCATGTTCGGCGCCTCGGCCGACGGCGAGCACGACGAGCAGGGCCGCGACCAGAACGTCATGTACTACCTCACGGTGTACAACGAGCCGATGGCCCAGCCGGCCGAGCCGGAGGACGTCGACGTCGAGGGCATCAAGCGCGGCATCCACCGCGTCTCGGTGTCCGACATCGAGGGCCCGAAGGCTCAGCTCCTCGCCTCCGGCGTGGGCGTGCCGTGGGCGCTCGAGGCGCAGCAGCTGCTGCGCGACGACTGGGGCGTCTCGGCCGACGTGTGGTCGGTGACCTCGTGGAGCGAGCTGCGTCGCGACGCGCTGGCCGCAGACCGGGAGGCGTTCGTCGACCCGTCCGCCCCCGTCCGCCTGCCGTACGTCACGGAGAAGCTCCAGGGCACCGGTGGCCCGTTCATCGCGTCGAGCGACTACGACCACCTGGTCCCCGACCAGATCCGCAAGTGGGTCCCGGGCGACTACGAGGTGCTGGGCGCCGACGGCTTCGGCTTCTCGGACACGCGCGCCGCCGCCCGCCGCTTCTTCCTCATCGACGGCCCGTCGATGGTGGTCAAGACGCTGCAGGCCCTCGCCCGCCGTGGCGAGGTCGACGCGGGCGTCGTCGGCAAGGCGATCGAGAAGTACCGCCTGCTCGACGTGAACGCCGGGACCTCGGGCAACGCGGGCGGCGACAGCTGACCCGTCCCGTGACGGCATGAGAGAGGGCCTCCACCCATCGGGTGGAGGCCCTCTCGTCGTCTCTCGGTGTCAGAGGCTCGGCTGCTCCTGCGCGGACGCGTGGTCCGCGATCGCCTGCTCGAGCGGCGGGCGCAGCTGGGCGACCGCGGCGGTGTCGGGGTGCAGGTCCAGGTTGGCCAGGTGCTGCTTGGCCTCGAGCGGCCGGTCGGCCTCCAGCGCCGCCAGGACCAGGTGCTGCCCGACGGACGGGTGGTGCTCCTTGACGCGCCAGTGCCCGACGCCGAGGCCGAGGGCCTCGACCGGCATGCCGGCGTCGCGCAGGATCTCCAGGCCGGCGGCGAGCGCCTTCCCCTCGGGGTCGCGCTCGGCGGCGGTGGCCAGCCGGCGGACGGCGCCCTCGGGGTCCGAGGCGAGCGAGAGCCGCCCCAGCTCGAGCAGCGGGTACCAGCCGCGCGGGTGCCCGGCGAGCTCCTCCGCGAGCGCCCACACGGCGAGGTCGGCCGCGCGCTCGCGCTGCTCCGCGGCGGTCTCCTCGTCGGCGGGCGCGGTCAGCGGGTCCTCCGGGTTCGTGGACTCGGCGGCGCGACGCCGCACGAGCTCGGCGAGGGCGTCGAACGCCCGCGCGTCGTTGGGGTCGTCGAGCAGCATGGCGCGCAAGGCATCCTCCTGGACGGTGTCGCCGCGGCGGCGGTCGGACGGCATGGGCCGCCGGGCGCCGACGGTCGAGGCCGAGAACGGCCGGCGGAGCAGGGCACGGAGCCGGGGCATCAGAGCCATGCCTTGACCATAACCACAACGCCGTTCCAGGGGGAGGGCAGATGGTCCTCCGGCGCCCGCCCGCCCGGCGCCGTTTGTGGCTTCTCCACAACGTCTCGGCGGGTTTCGTGGCCGTGCGGCCCGTATCCTCGTGACGTGCCCACCTCGACGACCAACGCGGACAAGAACTTCGAGCATCGTGCTGCGACGGTGCAGCGCGTGCGCGAGGCGACGGGCGTGCTGACGAACGTGGCCCTGCGCCGGCTCGACGAGGAGCTGCCCTGGTACCGCGACCTGCCGGCCGAGGACCGCTCCTACGTGGGCCTGGTCGCGCAGTCCGGCATCACGTCGTTCGTGACGTGGTTCGCCGACCCGTCGGCCACGCCGTCGGGCGTCGGCGAGATGTTCTCGGCGGCGCCGCGCGAGCTGACGCAGTCGATCTCGCTGCAGCAGGCGCTGCAGCTCGTGCGGCTCATGGTCGACGTCGTCGAGACGCAGGCGGACCAGATCGCGGCGCCGGGCGCGGAGCGCGAGGTGCGCGAGGCGGTGCTGCGCTACTCGCGCGAGGTCGCGTTCTCGGCGGCCGAGGTGTACGCGCGGGCCGCGGAGCTGCGCGGCGCGTGGGACGCGCGCCTGGAGGCGCTCGTGGTCGACGCGCTGGTGCGCGGCGACGGCGACGACGCGGTCCGGTCGCGCGTCTCGGCCCTCGGCTGGTCGGGTCGCGGCCAGACGCTCGTGGTGGTCGGCACGACGACGACGACGCTGGACGAGCTGCGGACCGCCGACCTGAGGCGTGCCGCGCGGCGTGCGGCCGGGGACGCGCTCGTGGGGATCCACGGCGACCGGGTGGTGCTCGTGCTGGGCGGCGAGGGCGACCTGGTCGCGTCGGCCACGAGCCTGCTGCCCCGGTTCGGGCCGGGGCCCGTGGTCATCGGCGCGCTGGTGCCGTCGGTCGCGGACGCGTCCCGGTCGGCCTCCGCCGCGCTCGCGGGGCTCGCGGCGGCGCCCGCGTGGCCGCAGGCGCCGCGCCCCGTGCTGGCCGACGACCTGCTGCCCGAGCGCGTGCTCATCGGCGACGCCGCCGCCCGTGCCACGCTCGTGGAGCAGGCCTACAAGCCGCTCGCGGGCGCCGGCGGGTCGGTGCTGGAGACGCTGTCCGCGTACCTGGGCACGGGGCGGTCGCTCGAGGCCGCCGCCCGGCAGCTCTACGTGCACCCGAACACCGTGCGCTACCGCCTGCGGAAGGTCACGGAGGTCACCGGGTGGGACCCGCTGGACGCGCGCGAGTCGTTCGTGCTCCAGGTGGCGCTCGCCCTGGGCGCGCTCGGCTAGCCGGAGTTGTGGGAACCCCACAAGCCGGTTCCGGCAGGTTGGTTCCCAGCGGTACGGGCTGGGAGGCCTGTCGTCTGAGAATGTTGGTCCCGTGCTTGCCGTCGTCTGCCCTGGACAGGGCTCTCAGACCCCCGGGATGCTCGCCCCCTGGCTCGAGCTTCCGGGCGTACCCGCCCTCCTGGCGTCGTTCTCCGAGGCGGCGGGGCTCGACCTCGTCGCCCACGGCACGACGTCGGACGCCGACACCATCCGTGACACGGCGGTGGCCCAGCCGCTCATCGTCGCGTCGTCGCTGCTCGCGCTGCGCGTGATCCTCGACGGCCGCGAGGCCGCCGACGTCGTGGACGTCACCGCGGGCCACTCGGTCGGCGAGGTGGCCGCGGCCGCCGTCGCGGGCGTGCTTGACGACGCCGGCGCCGTCGCCCTGGTGACCCGCCGCGCGCAGGCCATGGCCAAGGCCGCGGCCGCCGCGCCGTCGGGCATGAGCGCCGTCGTGGGTGGCGACGCCGCCGAGGTGACGGCCGCGATCGAGGCGGCAGGCCTGTGGCCCGCGAACGTCAACGGGGCCGGGCAGACGGTCGCCGGCGGCTCGCCCGACGGCCTGGCCGCCCTGGCCGAGAACGCCCCCGCCCGCGCCCGCGTCATCCCGCTGCAGGTGGCCGGCGCGTTCCACACGCCGTTCATGGACGCTGCGCGCGACGAGTTCGAGCCGGTCGCCACGTCGTGGCCCGCGCACGACCCGCAGGTCACGTTCCTCGCCGACGTCGACGGGCGGCCGCACGGCGACGCCGCGACGACGATGCGCACCATCGCCGGGCAGGTCACGGCCCCCGTGCGCTGGGACCTCGTCATGGACGAGCTTGCCGCCCGCGGCGTCACCGCGGTCCTGGAGCTCGCCCCGGGCGGCGTGCTCACCGGCCTCGCCAAGCGCGCGCTCAAGGGCGTCGAGCTCGTCGCCGTGAAGTCGCCCGACGACGTCGAGGCCGCCCGCGACCTCGTCGCCCGCCACAGCATCGCCGCCTCGAACATCGTCCCGAACGGAGCCCAGGCATGACCGTCCTCAGGCAGGCCCAGCCGGTCGCGTACTCGCGCATCCTCGGCATCGGGGGCGAGCGCGGTGAGCTCGTCGTCACGAACGACGACATCGCTGGCCCGATCGACTCGTCCGACGAGTGGATCCGCCAGCGCACCGGCATCGTGACACGGCGCCGCGCGGGCGCCGACCGCGACGTCCTGGACCTGTCCGAGGTCGCCGCCACGAAGGCGATCGCCGCCGCGGGCGTGCCCCTCGACGAGATCGACGCGATCATCATGTCGACGATCACGCACTTCGTGCAGACGCCGTCGGGCGCCGCGATCCTCGCCGACCGCCTCGGGATCACCCCGGCCGCCGCCTACGACATCTCGGCCGCGTGCGCGGGCTACTGCTACGCCATCGGCCAGGCCGACGCGCTCGTCCGCTCGGGCGCCGCGCGCAACGTGCTCGTGATCGGCGCCGAGAAGCTCTCCGAGATCATCGACCCGACCGACCGGTCCATCTCGTTCCTGCTGGGCGACGGCGCGGGCGCCGCCGTCGTCGGCGCCTCCGACGTCCCGGGCATCGGCCCGACCGTGTGGGGCTCGGACGGCTCGAAGGCCGCCACCATCCGCCAGACGCACTCGTGGCTCGAGCTGCGCGAGGACTCCTCGCTCGGCTGGCCCACGCTGCGCCAGGACGGCCAGACGGTGTTCAAGTGGGCCAGCTTCCAGGTCGGCAAGTTCGCGCAGGCCGCGATGGACGCCGCGGGCGTCGGCCCTGAGGACATCGACGTGTTCGTGCCGCACCAGGCGAACATGCGGATCATCGACCAGATGGTCAAGCAGCTCAAGCTGCCCGAGACCGTCGTCGTCGCGCGCGACATCGCCGAGACCGGCAACACGTCGGCCGCGTCCGTGCCGCTCGCGATCGAGCGGCTGCTGGCCGAGGGCCAGGCCAGGTCGGGCGACGTCTGCCTGCAGATCGGCTTCGGCGCCGGCCTTGTCTACGCGGCCCAGGTCGTCGTCCTCCCCTGAGACACTCCGTCTGACCAACCCACCGAGAGAAGGAACCACCATGGCTTACACCGACACCGAGATCCTCGAGGGCCTCGCCGAGATCGTCGCCGAGGAGACCGGCCTGCCGACCGACGCCGTGCAGCTCGAGAAGTCCTTCACCGACGACCTCGACATCGACTCGCTGTCGATGATGACGATCGTGACGCACGCCGAGGACAAGTTCTCGGTGCGCATCCCCGACGAGGAGGTCAAGAACCTCGCGACCGTCGGCGACGCCGTCACCTTCATCGTCGGCGCCCAGGCCTGACCTGGCGCTCCCGCCCGCCGTCATCCTGCGCGGAGACGCAGGACCCGTCCGGGGCTCCGCGACCGCTCCGCGGCCGCAGGATGACGGTGGGCAGCACGTCGACCACGCACCACCCCCGACCCAGGAGCCCTCACCATGACCGCACCCCGCGATGTCGTCGTCACCGGCATCGGTGCCACCACCCCGCTCGGCGGCGACGCGGCGTCCACCTGGGCCGCAGCCCTGGCCGGCGAGTCGGGGGCGCGCACCTTCGAGAACGACTGGGCGGAGCAGTACGGCATCCCCGTGACCTTCGGCGCGACCATCAAGGTCAAGCCCGAGGAGGTGCTCCCCCGCCCCGAGATCAAGCGCATGGACCCGTCCGCGCAGTACGCGATCATCGCGACGCGCGAGGCGTGGGCCGACGCGGGCTTCGGCACCGCCGCCGAGGGCGACCAGCAGGTCGACCCGGAGCGCCTCGGCGCCGTGGTCTCGTCCGGCATCGGCGGCATCTGGACGACGCTCGACGCGTGGGACACCCTGCGCGAGCGTGGCGCCCGCCGCATGCTCCCGATGACGGTGCCGATGCTCATGCCGAACTCGCCGTCCGCGTACGTCGAGCTGGAGATCGGCGCCCAGGCCGGTGCGCATGCGCTGGTCTCGGCCTGCGCGTCGGGTGCCGAGGCGATCGGCTACGGCATCGAGATGATCCGCAGCGGCCGTGCCGACGTCGTCGTCGCCGGTGGTACCGAGGCGACCATGCACCCCATGCCGATCGCCGCGTTCGCGGCCTCGCGCACGCTGTCGCTGCGCAACGACGACCCGCAGGGCGCCTCGCGCCCCTACGACGTCGACCGCGACGGGTTCGTCATCGGCGAGGGCGCCGCGATCGTGGTGCTGGAGTCGGCGGAGCACGCCGCCGCCCGCGGCGCGCGCGTGTACGCGAAGCTGGCCGGCGTCGGCCTCAGCTCGGACGCCTACCACATCACCTCCCCCGACCCCGAGGGCAAGGGGCAGATCGCCGCGATGCGCCGCGCGCTCGAGATGGCCGGGGCGACCGCCGCCGACGTCGCGCACATCAACGCGCACGCCACGTCCACCAAGGTCGGCGACCTCACCGAGACGAACTCGATCCGTACCCTGCTGGGCGGCGAGGCGGACCACGTGCTGCTCTCGGCGACCAAGTCGATGACCGGGCACCTGCTCGGCGGCGCGGGCGCGCTCGAGACCGTGTTCACGGTCAAGGCCGTGCAGGAGCGCCTCGCTCCCCCGACCATCAACGTGGCCAACCCGGACCCCGAGCTCAAGGTGCCGCTCGTCCGGGACGCGCCGGCCCCGCTGCCGGCGGGCGACGTCGTCGCGGTCAACAACTCGTTCGGCTTCGGCGGGCACAACGTGGCCCTCGTGGTGACGAACGCCTGACCCGAGACACGCGACGGCGCCCTGTCCCCCGAGGGGACAGGGCGCCGTCGTCTACCCAGGGAGCGGAGCGTCAGCCGACGCGGTGCAGCCAGCGCACCGGGGCGCCGGCCCCGGCGTAGCGGAACACCTCGAGCTCGTCGTCCCAGGCCGTGCCGAGGGCGAGGCCGAGGGCGTCCTGCATGGCCCGCGGGTCGTGCGCGAGCTCGAGCGCGGCCCGCACGCGGTCCTCCGGCACGACGACGTTGCCGTGCACGTCCGTCATCGCGTGGAAGATGCCGAGGTCCGGGGTGTGCGACCAGCGGGCGCCGTCGGCGCCGTGCGAGGCCTCCTCGGTGACCTCGTAGCGCAGGTGGTCCCACCCGCGCAGCGCGGAGGCCAGACGCGCGCCCGTGCCCTGCAGGCCCTGCCAGGACAGCTCGGCGCGGTGCAGGCCGCGCGCGGCGGGCTGCACCGTCCAGTCGAAGGACACGCGCGAGCCCAGCACGTTGCCCGCCGCCCACTCCACGTGGGGGCACAGGGCACGAGGTGCTGAGTGCACGAAAAGAACACCGCGGGTGATGGCGCCGGACATTGTTCCTCCCTGGGTCGAGGTCCGTCTTCCCCTACGTCCTCGATCAGGTGGGTGTGCTGCGGCGTGTCACCAGTGGTGTCGCGTGGTCTCGCGCCATCATGCCCGACGTCGTGGGCGAGCGCGAGAGGAAGTCGCTGCTAGAGCCGCTCGCGCAGCTCGCGCATGGCCTTGACGCGCACGCT
This sequence comes from Xylanimonas protaetiae, assembly GCF_004135385.1. Taxonomy (NCBI): domain Bacteria; kingdom Bacillati; phylum Actinomycetota; class Actinomycetes; order Micrococcales; family Promicromonosporaceae; genus Xylanimonas; species Xylanimonas protaetiae. The sequence continues at coordinate 3,550,306 of NZ_CP035493.1, forward strand.
GCGCTCCAGGCGGTCCAGGTACAGCTTGCCGTCCAGGTGGTCGCACTCGTGCTGGAGGCAGCGAGCCATGAGGCCCGTCCCCTCGACGACGACGGGGTTGCCGTCGAGGTCGATGCCCTCGACGCGGGCGTAGCCGGCCCGCGTCGTCGGGTACCAGAGGCCCGGGACGGAGAGGCAGCCCTCGTCGCCGTCCTGGACGTCGTCGCCGAGCGCGACGATGCGCGGGTTGAGGACGTAGCCGATCTCGTCGTCGATGTTCCACGAGAAGGCGCGCAGGTTGACGCCGATCTGGTTGGCGGCGAGGCCGGCGCGGCCCTCGGCGTCGACGGTCTCGAGAAGGTCGGCCACCAGGGAGCGGACGCGGTCGTCGATCGTGGTGATCTCGTCGCACGCGGTACGCAGCACGGGGTCGGGAATCACACGGATCTCTCGCATCGCCATGGTCGGCATTCTTCCATGCCGTGCCCGACGGGGGCCGTCCGGCGGTCGCGGACGAGCCGACCGGCGGTCCCAGCCGGTAGGCTCGCCGCGCGCCCCGTTAGCTCAGCTGGTCAGAGCAGGGAACTCATAATTCCTCGGTCCCGGGTTCAAGTCCTGGACGGGGCACCACGGCCATGGTGTCGGCGCGAGCAGGGTCAGGCGCCGGGTCCGCCGAACCAAGCCGTACTCGGGCCAGTAGCCGCTGCCCAGGTCGGTCCCAGTCTTGCCCTAGACCTCGTCGGAGTCCCCAGGGCTCCCCTGCGGTGGCCCGGCGGGTACTTGTTCAGCAGCTGCTCCAGCGACAGGTCCGACCGGGTCCGGGACAGGTCCTTGCGCAGCAGCGGCACGGTCCCTGCCGGTCCGACCTCAGCGTCGGGGAGCTCCAGCTCGAACAGGGCCCGTCGGTCGGCCCACTCGCCGCGCAGGGCCTCCCGGACGGGGGGATCGGCCGGCGGCGAGGCGACGGCGCCGTCCCGCACCTGGGACTCCCGCGGCACCCAGTCGACCACCTGGCCGCTGGGCGTGCGCGTGGACGCCACGACCTCGCGTCGCGCCCACCGCTCCTCGAGGTAGTCGCGGACCGACGTCCCGTCCCGCGTCGCGGCTGCCCGCCTCTGCTTGCGTGCGATCCCTCGGACGTCGTCAGGGCGCTCGTCGCGGTCCTGGAACGCCGGTTCCGTCGTGTCCATCTCTCCCCCAGGTGCTGGTGCTGCGCGAAGACGCACACGGAACGAGATCCCGGCTGCCGACGCTGATACGTCGCCACGCGTCGTGCCCCTCGTCCCCGCCCCGCTACGGTGACGCCATGTGGTCCCGCCGCCCCGCCTGCCCGACGACGTCCGCGTGCGCCTGGGCCTCGGCCCCGCCGAGCGCACCCTCGCCGCGGGTGAGCTGAAGGGCGGCGGCTGGGCCGCCGCCGTGCCCGCCGCGCTCCTGGTGGCCCCGGCCGAGGGGCCGGTCCAGGGCCGCCCCTGGTCCGACGTCGACCGGGCGTCGTTCGACCCCCAGCACGGTCTCGTCACGGTGACGTGGGTGGACGGCACGGCGCCCCTCAAGGTGCGGCCCGTCGACCCGGCGCGGTCGCGCCTGCCGCAGGTGGTGCGCGAGCGCGTCGAGTGGTCGGTCGTGCTGGGCGAGGAGGTGCCGCTCCCCGGCGGCCGGTCCGCCCGCGTCGCCGTGAGGCGGAGCGTCGACGGGACGATGTTCTCCCAGGTGCTCGCCGGGCCCGGCGTCGACCTCGACGACCCCGCCGTCGCGCCCCTCGTCGACGCCGCGGAACGGCACGCCCGGGCGGCGGCCGGGCTGCCGGAGTGACGTGCGGCGCAGGCTGATCCGCCGGTTCGGAGCACGCTCGAACGCCTGGTAGTGTTCTCCACGGCTTCGGGAACGAGGTCGAACGATCCCGCGTAGCTCAGCTGGCAGAGCATCCGACTGTTAATCGGACGGTCACTGGTTCAAGTCCAGTCGCGGGAGCCGAGAGGCCCGGAATCTCAACGATTCCGGGCCTTCTGCTTTCGGCCAGACCCTGCCTTGGCACCCGATTGGTACCTCATTCGTTCGGGCTACCGGTGGTCGGCTGCGCCCCGCGCCACGGTCTTGCGGGACGCGTAGAGGTCGGTGGTCGTCTTCGTCACGACGTGCCCAACTGGTTGGACACGTCCCTGCCCTCCCTCTCCTGGCTTGAGCCTGTCTCGGGCGCCGCGTTCGCCGGCATCCAGAAGCTGGCGCACGACGTCGTCGAGGACCTCGAGGCCAACGGAGACACAGTTCCTGTTGCGCTGTCCGAGCGCACCTACTCCGGCGAGTTCCGTGTCCGCATCCCTCCGCAGACGCACCGTCGTCTCGTGGAGAAGGCCGCCAAGGAGCACGACCCGCTGGCCGGCAACGCGGTGACGCGGCTTCGGATGCGCGAACTGATGGCTACAGTCACAGCGTGAACGACCTCGAGGTGGCGACCCTGACGCTGCGCGAACTCTTGGAGGCGTCCGTCTCCATCACCTCGGAGCTGCGCAAGCGCGGGTACGTCCGAACGGGTACGTCCCTGGCCGGCGAGCTGATGGAACACGTGGTGGCTCGCGCCTACGGAGCACGACTCGAGGCGCCCGTGAACGCCGGGTGGGACGCCATCGACGCCGACAACCGACGGCTGCAGGTCAAGACACGGTTCCTCGACCCCGGGGCCCGCCGACCGTTCACGTTCAAGAACCTCGAGTTCGACGTCGCGATCCTGGTCAGGCTCGACGCGACGACCTTCGCGATCGACTGGGCCCGGGAGATCTCACGCACAGACATCGAGTCCCTGCTGACGCCACACTCCTCGGGCCATCGCCTCTCACCTGCGCGTGCCGTCGCGAACGGCGCCGACGTCGCGCAGCGGCTGCGTGACGCGCTCGCCGCGCTCGTCTAGGAGCCTCGCCACTGGCCCCACCCGGCGAGCAGCGCCTCGGCGACCTCGGGCCCGTCGCCGCCACGAGCAATCGCTCGGAAAGGCCACAGCGCGACCGCCCTCCCGAACCCGGACAGCCCCGCGCTCAGCGCCTCACGAGCGAGCGCACGAAGCCGCCGAGGCCGCACACGACGACGAAGACGACGAGGGCGACGAGCGTCCCGCTGTCGGCCGGGCCGCACATCGTGCCCCAGGCCGCCTCGGCGTAGACGGCGGCGAACCCGCCCGCCAGGCCACCGAGCGCCACGGCGAGCCCGGGTGCCACGCCGACGAGAGACCCGAACAGGACGGCCGCGACGATCAGGAGGATCGTCGCGCCGCCGGGGCTGACAGTCTCCAGGATCGGCACGCCGAGCGGCTGGGCCAGGAACGCCAGGACCTCGAGCGCCCCGAACGCGGCCAGCAGGTCCATCGAGAAGAGGCGGCCGACGAGCAACGACGATGCCCCTGCCGCCATCGCGCACAGGACGACGGCGAGCACGAGCACGGCGGTCGTGAACACGACGTCGTCGCCGGTGCAGCCGACGGTGCGGACGAAGTCGATGCCCGCCGCGAGCGTGCCGAGGCCGCCGCACACCTGGGTGACGAGCACCGGTACCCGCCCGATCGCCACGCAGGCGACTGCCAGCACCGCCGCGAGCGCCTGCGTGCCCGTGCCGGGGACGCCGACGACGTCGGCGAAGGTCACGAGCGCGAGCACGGAGACGAAGCCGGGGACGAAGACGCCCCGTTCGCCGTAGTCGGCCAGTCGCGGCCTGGTCCGGCCGGGGCGCCGGGCCGGGCGCATGCCGCGCAGCATGAAGGAGAGGATCCCGACCAGCGACACGAGGAGCAGGAGGGCCCCGAGGAGGTCGCGGCCCGTCACGGGTCGACCCGCGCGACGACGATCGACACGTTGTCCGGCGCTCCCCCGCTCAGCACACGCTCGAGCAGCGCCTCGACCGTGTCCGCCGGTTCCCCTCCCGCGTTGAGCACCGCGCGCAGCGTGTCCTTGTCGACGACGTCCGTGAGCCCGTCGCTGCACAGTAGGTAGGTGACGCGCCGGCTGCCGTGCTCGACCTCGACGTGGTGCGGGTCGAGCACCTTCGGCGGACCGCCGAGGTACTGGGTGACGACGATCCGGCCCGCGCGTTCCGCGCGGTCGTCGCTGGTCAGCTGCGTCAGCATCCCGGCGGCCGCGCGGTACACGCGGCAGTCGCCGACGTTGACGACCTGCACGTCGTCGGGCCCGACGACGACGACCGCCGCCGTCGCGCCCATGTCCGGGGCGCCGGCGCGGGCGCCCGTCTCGGCGACGGCGTCGGCCACGGACTCCAGGATCTTCTGCGCCGCGCCGGCCTCGCGGGCGGCGGGCAGGCCGGCGGCGAGCAGCGGGGCGGCGGTGGCGGCGGCGAGCGCGCCGCCGCGGTGCCCGCCCATGCCGTCGACGACGGCGACCACGGTCGCCGTCGTGACCTCGACGTCGAGCGAGACGCGGGCTCCGGGGACCGCGCTCATCCAGCCGTCGACGACGACCCGGTCCTGGTGCTCCCCGCGCACGAGGCCGGGGTGGCTCACCGCGGCGACCCGCAGCGCCGTCACGCGCCGTCACCCTTGACCCTGGCGACCCAGGTCACGGCGACCGCGAGCGGGACGGCACACATGCCCGCGGCGGTGACGAGCACCGGGTGGACGGCCAGCGGGAGCGCGAGCCATACCGACAGCGCCGCCGCGGCGACCGTCGCGGCCGCTGCGCCAGTGGCGACGCCGCGGCGCCTCGCCCGCCCGATGCCGTTCCAGACGGTGATCCACGCGATCGCGACGAGCGGCAGCGCGAGCCAGATGCCCTGCGCGTGCTGCGCGATCCAGCCCGACGACGCGTGCGGCAGCACGCCCTGGGCCCACGTGGCGGCGGACAGCGGGTCGGGCGTGTCGCCGAGCAGGAGCTGCTGCAGGAACGGGACCCGATCCGCGAACGCGGTCGTCACCCAGGTCGCGCCGAGCAGGGCGCTGGGCACGAAGGCGACCAGCCCCCACCGCAGGACGAGCCGGGCCGTGCGTGCGGCCGCGTCGCCTCCCCGGCTGTCGGCCGGCTGGCCGCGCCGTGGGACGGCGAAGAGCAGCCCGAGCAGGCGCGACAACGCCATCGCGCCGATCACGAGGACCGGGAGCCGGAGGCCGTCGACGTGCCGTGCCGCGAGATCGCCGAGCACGCCGTAGGTGGACACGACGAGGGCGAGGAACAGCAGGGTCCCGTGCGCGAAGAGTCGGGGGGCCGTGGACGTGTCCCACACGTAGACCGCCGCGTACCCGAGCGCGAGGACGCCGACGGCGGTCAGGACCGGCCGGAGGCCGACCGGCAGCCCACCGCCCGCCCAGGTGAGGCGGTACAGGACGAGCAGCGCGGCGTACGCCACCAGCGCCGCCACGTGCCTCTTCAGGGACTGCCGGGCGGCGAGGACCCGGGGGGCACGCTCCGCGGCGTGAGCCTGGCGCGCCCGCTCCCGGGCGGCGACGCGCTCGGCCGCGGCCTCGGCCGCACGCCGGGTGGTCTCGTCCGCGTGGGCGGGCCGCAGCAGGAGGTCCGCGAGGATCGCCGCGACGGCGTTGCCCGCCTCGACGAGCGGGACGGCGGCCGCCCGGAGCGCCTGCTCGCCCGCCGGGAGCGGCTCGAGCGAGAGCGCCTGCGCCCCGGCCCGGAGCCGGTCGGCGCGGTGGGCGTCGCTCAGCGACGCGACGAGCGCGTCGCCCTCGGCCCGGTCCGCGACGAGACGGTCGCGCTGCACGAGCGGCCGGGCCTGGCTCTCCGCCGCCGACCACCAGGTCGCCAGGCGGTTCTGCGCCTTGAGCACCTGGTCGGGCTCGGCGAGCGCCGCCGCCCAGACGGTGAGGGCCTCGCCGGTGCGCAGCTCGCGCACCCAGGCGGCGGCCTCCGGGCTGCCGCCCATGGCCTCGCGGGCGACGGCGGTGAGGGACTCCTCGGTCAGGCCGCGCCCCCGGTACTCGGGGGTCGTCGCCGGGGCGAGGAGCACCTGGAGCGCGAGCGGGAGCACGGCCGGGTCGTCGTAGGGGGTGGCGAGGATCTTGGGGTCGACGCCGGCGCGGTCGAGCCAGCGGGTGAGCTCCTCGCGCTTGCGGGGGTCGACGAGCTCCTCGGCGGCCGGACGCCAGCTCCGCCGCAGGGTCGCCGCGAGGGACGCCGCGTCCCGGTGCACCGTGTCCGCGAGCGTGAACGGGAGGTCCGCGAGCGAGGCTCCGGGCCCCGGTGGCGCCGTGAGCGACCCCAGGCGGTTGACCGTGGGCGAGCCGCCGGCGAGCCAGTCGCGAACCTCCGGCTCGGCCCAGCGGTGGTCGGGATCGTAGGTGAGCAGGCCCTCCAGCAGCAGCCTCCAGCGGGGGTCCGGGTGCTCGACCGGGACGTTGTGGTTCAGCACGGCGTGGCGGACCAGGCGGTCGCCGAGCCGGCGCCCCTGCTCGTCCGAGAGGACGTGCCGCCCGGTGAGGAGCTCGTGGACGATGATCCCGAGGGACCAGTAGTCGGCCTTGCCGGCGACGTCGACCTCGCCGGCGTACATCTCGGGGGCGATGTAGTACCAGCTCCCCACGGACGAGCGGACCTCGGTGTCGAGCGAGAGCAGAGCGGCCGCGCCGAGGTCGCCGAGCACGAGCGTCAGCGGGCTGCGGCTCCGGACGAACACGTTGTCGGGCTTGACGTCACGGTGCACGACGCGGGAGGCGTGGGCGTCATGGAGGGCGCCGACGAGCTCGACGAGCACGGCGCGGGCCCGGTCCCTGGCCACGCCCTGCGGGCCGACCAGCTGCTGGAGCGTGCCCTCGGGGAAGTACTCCTGCACCTCCCAGAGATGCCGTCCGTCCCAGTGGAGGGCGGGGACGACCAGACGCCGCGACCGGTCGGCGCGCAGCTCGTCGTACACCGCGCGCAGCGCCGCGTACTGCGTCGCGTGGCCGCCGACGTAGTACTTCACCACGACCTCCCTGCCGCTGGCGCGCTCCCGGCACACGACGAGGTGCGCCTGAGCCCCGGACGGCAGCGCACGCACGGGCTCGAACCCCTCCAGCACGGCCGGCGGGATGCCACCGAGCAGGGGGACGGCGCCCTCGAGCCCGTCCGCGCGCGTCAGCGCCGCCCCGTCGGCGTCGTCGCCCTGGGTGGGCGCGGCCCGGCCGAGGTCGTCTCCCCGCGTGGGTACCGCGGCACGAAGGCCGTCAGCCTGGGTCGGTGCGGCACCCAGGGCGTCACCCTGGGTCGGTGCGAGGCTCCCTGCCTCGTCGCGTGTGGTCATCGCCGTCCTCTCGGCTCAGGCCGGCAGGACGCGGACGGTCACCTGCCGCCCGAGGCCGACGACGACGCCGTCCTCGAGGGCGAACACGTGACGGCCCACGGCCTCGCGGCCGTTGACGTAGGTGTTGTTGGTCCTGCTGAGGTGCTCGACGGCGACCGTCCCGGCGCGCACCGTGAGCGCCGCGTGCACCCTCGACGCCGTGGCCGACCCCGCGAGCCCCCGGCTGATCCGCGGGTCGGGGACGTCGCGGCCCACCTCCACGCGCTCGCCCGCGAGCAGCGGGACGCGCGACCCGTCGGGCAGCACGAGGTGCGCGGCGACGGCGGCGTCCGGGCCGGGGACGGCCGCCACGACACGCCGGTGGCCGCACTCGGGGCAGTCCGCCGCTCCGTCCGGGACCGGCTCGCCGCAGCCGGGGCACGCGGTGGTCCGGACCGGCGGAGCGGCCTCGGCCGGCGGGGTCACCGCGGCGACCCGGACCGGGGCCGCCGTGAGGGCCGGGGCCGCGAACCCGCCGATCTCCGCGTTGCAGTCCGCGTGCGGGCACAGCCATGAGTCGGCGGGGACGGGCCTGCCGCACTCGGGGCACGCGGTCAGCTCTCCCACGAGGCTCCCTCCAGGTGGATGCCGCGCGCGGCGAGCGCCTCGCGGACCCGGTCCAGGTCACCGGGCTCCGGGAGGCCCAGCAGCCACAGGTCGTCGTCGTCGGCGCCCACCTGGATCCGGGGCCGCAGGCCCGCGTATCGGGTGAGCGCCCGCGCGGTGAGCAGCTCGAGCGTCTGGTTCGCGCTGGCGAGCAGCGGGTGGTCCGACGGCCGGTCCCGGCGGTAGGGACCGGCGACGACGGCGTCCGCCACGGCGAACAGCTCCGGCGCGCGGCGGCGTGCGGCCGCGGCGGCGTAGCCGGTGAACACGAGCACGTCCAGCTCCGGGTGCGCCGCCCGGACGAGCCGCAGCACGGCCGTGACGGCCTGGGCCTGCTGGAGCGGCTCCCCGCCCGTGACGGTGAGGCCGTCGAGGCCCTCGGCGTCGACACGGGCCGCGAGCAGGGCCGCGAGGCCCGGGACGCTCACCTCGTCCCCGCCGCCCGCGTCCCAGGTGTCCTGGGACGCGCAGCCGGCACAGCCGATCGTGCACCCCTGCACCCACAGGCCGACGCGCCGGCCCGGCCCGAGCGCGGTGACGGGCGAGAGCGTCCGGGACAGGCGCAGCGTCGCGGTCATGCGAGCTCCAGCGTGCGGACGCCGTCGGTCTCGGAGCCGAGCGCGGTGACGGTGACGTCGCGGCTCCCGCGCTCCAGGAGAACCTCGGCGAGGGGGTTGACGAGGTTGACGACGACGGCGTCGGCGACCCCGCGCCCGCCGAGCAGGCGGCCTTCGACGGCGAGCTCCAGGAGCTGCTCCACGGCCCGCGGCCCGATGCGAAGCGTGCTGGCGTGCTCGGCGCGGACGCGGCCCTTGACGTTCTCGAGGTAGCGCAGGGCCAGGCCGCGAGCGACGTCCCGGCTCAGGTAGTCGAAGACGACGATGTTCTCCTCGCCGATGCGCCCGAGGATCTCCGGGCGCCGGATCACGTCTCGGAAGTGGCCGACGATCTCGGCGCGCACCTTCGTCTGGATCTCGGGGTCGTCGGGCTCGACGCCGCCCACGCCGAGGTTCGAGGTGAACACGATGAGCGTCTCGGCGAAGTGCACCGTGGCGCCGGTCCCGTCGGTGAGCCGCCCGTCCGAGAGGATCTGGAGGAACTTGTCGAGGATCAGCGGGTGCGCCTTCTCGATCTCGTCGAACAGGAGCAGGCTGTAGGGGTTCTGCCGCACGGCGTTGGTCAGCTCGCCGCCCGCGGAGTGGCCCGTGTAGCCGGGCGGTGCGCCGATGAGGCGCGCCTCCGTGTGCTCGGCGGCGAACTCGCTCATGTCGAACCGCCGGAAGCTGCCCGACCCGCCGGCGTCGCCGCCGAACACGAGCTGCGAGACCGCCTTGGCCAGCTCGGTCTTGCCCGTGCCGGTGGGGCCGGCGAAGAACAGCACGCCGCGAGGGCCCGACCCCCGCTGCGGCAGGTGCGCCGCCGTCATGCCGGTCGCGGTCCGCGCGAGGATGTCCATCGTGTGCGCGACGGCCCGGGACTGGCCCAGCACGCGCGCAGACAGCGCGTCACGGCCGTGGGCGACGCGGGCGCGCAGCTCCGCCCCGTTCCACGGGTTGTCGCGCACCCCGGTGCGATACGCCTGGACCGACTCGACGATCTGGCCCGGGTCGCGCCGCGTGTCGCGCTGCAGCTGCACGATGTCCCGCATGGCCCGCAGGCTCAGCCCTTCGGCCGCGTCGGCGAACTGCGTCACGGCGTCGCCGCCGCCGGGCAGGAGCGCGCGTGCCGCCGCCATCCTGGACCCCAGGTCGGGCACCGGCAGCGGGACCTGCCGGATGCCGTCGCCGCCGACCATCCAGGACGGCAGGTCGGACGGCTTGTCGACGAGGACGAGCACCGGGTTGTGCAACGCCCCGCGCTCGGCACCCCCACCCGTCCCGGGGCGCACGCGGGCCCGCGCGGAGTGCACGTGCGAGACCGCCGTCAGGAAGAAGGTGCTCAGGCCCGGCGCGAGCTCGTCGTCCGCGAGGGCCTGCGACAGATAGTCCAGGACGAGCGCCACCCGGGCCTGCGTCGTCGAGCCCACCGCGAGGAGCACGTCCCCCAGCCGGGGGTAGCCGACGGCGGTGCCGAGGAGCCCGGCGTGCGGCCCGAGCACGGCGCGGGCGAGGTCGCCCGCCTCCGAGCCGGCCGCCGTGCCCCCGCCGAGGACGGTCAGGCCGTGCACCGGCGAGTGGTACAGCACCGCCCCGAACCCCTCCGCGGCCAGCGTGCCGGTGAGGGCGGAGACGGTGTCGAGCGGCACGACCCGCTCGCCGACCGGGCACATGTGCAGGTCACGGATCGACCCGTGGAGCACGTACTGCGCAGTGACGGGCAGCGACGCGGAGATGTCGCGCAGCCAGGCGGGCGCCACGGGGGTCCTCGTCCCGGCGACGGTCGCGGCCGTCACCGCTGCGCTCCCCGCTCGGAGGGCCGCTCGTGCGTCCGGGTGGTGGCCGCCGGGCGCCCGGTCCCGCGCGAGACGGTCTGCCCCTCGACGTGCTGCATGGGCACCACACCCACCGGCATCTCGTGGTCCCGCGTGGACGCCACCCCGACCGCGGCCCATCGCACCTGGAGAGCCTCGAGCCGGCCGCAGTTCGCCTCCTCGGCTGCGGCGTCCGTCTCCTCGTCCGTGTCGCGGAGCGCCACGGTGCGCGCGAGCACCCGGTCCTGACCGGGCAGGAACCGCAGCTGGAGCGCGTGGTCGGGCAGGTCAGCACGGCCCACGCGCGTCCGTTCGCCCGCGGCGGCGGCCTCGACGAAGCCGTCGTCCACCTCGTAGCCGAGCTGCCGGAGCACCTCGGCCGTCTGCTCGACGACGAACGCGCGGTCGGCCTGCGACCGGCGCCGGGCCACGACCTCGTCGACGCGTGCGCGCAGCCGCGCGACGTCGGCCGGCGTGGTCGCCGAGCGCAGCGCGGCGCGCACGGCGGCCGCCTCGGGACCGTCCGCGTCACCGAGCGCCAGCTCCGCCTCGGCGGCGTCGGAGCGGACCAGGTGCGCCTCGCGCTGCGCGTGCAGGGCGGCCGCGGCCTCCGTCGACACCCGCAGCAGCAGCACCTGCGCGTCCGGAGCCCCGTCCGCGACGGCCTGGCCCGTGCGTGCCGCGAGCGCCTCCAGGCGGTCGCGCGCGTCGTCGTCCTCGACCGTCGCCAGCGCGCCGACGATCGCGGCGAGCGCCGCTCCGTCGTCGTGCGACGCGACCGCGGGCGCCTGCGTCGGGGTCGCGTCGGCGCGCCGGGCGGCGGCGAGCGCGAGGGTGAAGCCGCCGACGCCGGCCAGCCGGTCGGCGATGGCGGCCGCCCGGCGCCGGGCGCGGAGCTGGTCGCGCTCCGCGCCCAGGTTCGCGACGAGGGTGCGGAGCCGGGCCTCGGTGGCCTCCAGCGCGGAGCGGTCGTCGGCCGAGCCCACGGTGGGCAGCGACGCCCGCTTCCCGCCCAGCGCGACGACCTCCAGCGCCGTCTGGCGGGCCCGGTCGCGCAGGGTTGCGCACCGCCCTCGCGCCTCTGCGCACTCGCGGCGGTTGCGTGCCTCGGCGGACTCCACCGTGTATCCGTACCCCTTGGGTCCGCTCACGGACCGCTCCTTCCGATCTCTTCTCGAGCGCCCCAGGCCTGCGGCCGGGCTCGGGGCTCCTGCCAGGTGCCGACGCGGGTCACCGCTCGGCCGGCGTGAGGTCCACCTCGGGGAACGCCGTGTCGAGGGCGACCTGCAGGTGGTGCCATCCCTGGTCGGTGAGCGGCTTGCCGTTGGCCGCCCAGTCGGACAGCGCCCCGCGCACGGCCATGTCCCGCAGCTCGCGGACGAGCTCGACCAGGCCGGGGTCGGCCCGGACCAGCGCCACGCACCGGTCCACGAGGTGCGGGACGTGCGCCTTGAGCTCCTCCGAGTCGTCCTTCTCGTAGATCGGCTGGACGACGGCGAGGATCTCGTCGATCGCCTCGCGGACGTTCACGTCCTCGACCGCGCCGGGGACGGGGACGGGCGCAGGGTGGGGTATGGGCTGCGGCGCCCGAGCCTCCGCCCCAGCGGTCTCAGCCCCAGCGGTCTCGGCCCCGCCGGCGTCCGGCGGGGCCACGGCGGCGAGGACCTTCGCGGCCATGGCGCGGTAGCGCAGCACGTTCCTCGGGTGCTCCGCTCCGCCGGCGAGCTGCACGGAGACGATGCTCCCACCGTCCGGCGCGGACCTCCAGGAGACCTCCAGCGCGAGCTCCGACCGCTCCCCGACGGGGCGCAGCGCGGCGGAGGACCCGCTGGTGCGCGTCAACCGGCGCAGCAGCCTCGGCACGGCTCGCTCGACGGCGGCCGCGACGTCGGCGGGCGCGAGGGGGGACACGACCTCGGTGCCGGCGCGCAGGCTGCCCTCGACCCGGAGCAGCAGGCGGAGGCCGACGAAGACCGCCACGCCGACGACGGCCAGGACGACGAAGACGGAGCCTGAGGACATCTAGATCACCGCCTTGCCGGGCAGCGGTCCGGAGCCGGTCGGGGCGTGCTCGCCGCCGACGGTGCGGGGGTGCAGGCGGACGTCCGACCACGTGGTCATGGGTGTTCCTTCGGGGCTGGCCGGCATCGGGGAGGGGCGTGTCACTTCCAGTGACCGCCGTGCTCCCGGCACAGGGCCCCCGTGTTGCGGCAGGTCGAGCACGTGAGCTTGCCGAGGAGCCCGCTGGCCCGTCCGCCGTTGCAGTCGGGGCAGTCGTGGAGCGGGCGTCCGCACCTGGTGCACTTCATGGTCTTGCTCCCGTCGGGTGGGCGTCGGCCCCGGTCCGGAGGTCCGGGCCGGGGGCGTCGCGGCGGGCGACCCGGCGCGACGTGCACATCGTGGCGAACCACCGTCCCGTCCCCTGCCCAAAGCCGCATCCGGGTCTTCCGTCCGGGTCCGGACGGACGCACGAACCCCGGGATCCTGCGGTTTCCCGCCCCTGCGGAGCCCGCGTTTCACCCTGCGGACGCACTCTCCGCTACAGGCAGAGCGGGTCGCCCAGGCCGAAGTGCTCGCCGTCGACGGTGATCTCCCCGACGGCGCACAGGCGGGTGTCGGGCGTGGGCCGCACGAGGAGCGTCGTGTACGCCCCCTGGACGCCGGGCTCGGTGGTGTCCTGCCGGTCGTCGGCGTCCGGGGCCACCTCGCGGTAGATGCTCGCGGAGACCTGGTTGCCCGCGGCGGCGCCGTCGTACCGCGTGACGCGCGCCCACCCGGCCTGGCAGGCGTCGGACCAGATGATCTCCAGCAGCGTGTCGCGCGCCCGCGTCTCGGCCGCCGCCACCGCGGCGTCGTTCACGCAGTCCGTCATCGCCGGGTCGTCGCCCGTGGTCACCGCCGTCCTCGCGTCTGTCGCGGTCCCGGGGTCCGACGACGGCCCCGGCGCCGGCGTGGCCTGCGTGCGCGAGGCGGCCGCGGAGGTCCCAGGACCCACCAGGGTCGCACCCGCCGCACCGGCCGCGATGCCGACGACGCCGGTCGCCACGGCGACCCAGGCGGCCACGGCGACCCGGACCGTGCGCTGCGCCGGCGACGGCGCGGTCCCGGCCGGGCGCGGCGCGGGCTCACGCCCGGCCGGGTCCAGCCCCGCACGCCGGGCCGCGAACTCCTCGACGTCGCCGCCGAGCTCGCGGACGACGGCTGCCACGGTGCGCGCGGTCGGCAGGCGCTTCCCGGCGAACGCGTCCGACAGGACCGTCTTGGAGATGCCCGTGCGGCGGGCGAGCGCCTCCAGGGTCGGGTTGCCCGCCCCGGACCGCAACGTGCGCAGGTCGTTCGCGAGGTGCTCGACGGTGTTGTCGGTCTCGGGCGCAGGCGACATGGGACTCCTCGGGTTCCGGTTCACCGCACCGGGTCAACCGATCGTGGGTGCGGCTCCGAAGGGCCGGGGCAACGGGACGGACAACGGCAAACTAGCCGGGCATCAGGCCTGGTCACATCTCCGGACCGGGTGATTCCGGGCACGGCGGCGGGTCACGATGTGGGACGTGGGGAATACCCGGCGGCCGCCCGGGACTTGGACCCCACGTGCCCTCCCCCACCCCACGCCCCGGCGTCGGGCTGCGCTCCGAGCGCGGTCCGGTCCTGCTGTCGCTGATGCTGTCGACGGCGCTCGTCGCCCTCGACGCGACCATCATCGCGACCGCGTCCTCGACGATCGCGCGCGAGCTCGGCTCGTTCAACCAGCTCCCGTGGCTCTTCTCGAGCTACCTGCTCGCGCAGGCGGTCAGCACGCCGGTCTACGGGCGGCTCGCCGACATCGTGGGCCGCAAGCGGCTCATGCTCGTGGGCATCGGCCTGTTCTTCGTCGGGTCGGCCGTGGCCGGCGCCGCCCCGACGATGGGCATGCTCATCGCGGGCCGCGCGATCCAGGGTCTCGGCGCGGGCGCCGTGATGCCCGTGTCGATGACGATCACGTCGGACATCTACACGCTCGAGGAGCGCGCCCAGACGCAGGGCTACCTGGCGTCGGTGTGGGGCATCTCGTCGGTGGTCGGGCCGACGCTCGGCGGCGTGTTCAGCCAGTTCGTGTCGTGGCGGTGGATCTTCTGGGTCAACCTGCCGCTGGCCGTCGTCGCGGCCGTGACGCTCGCCGTCCGGTACCGCGAGTCGCAGCAGTCCTCGCACCGCGAGCCGATCGACTACCTCGGGGCGGTGCTCCTGAGCGGCGGCAGCACGCTGCTGCTGCTCGGCCTGTCGGAGACGGCGTGGCCGTGGTACGCGGGCGCCGCCGTCCTGCTCGCCGCGTTCGTGGTGCGCTCGCGCACGACGCGCTTCCCGATCCTCGACCTCACGATCCTGCGGCGGCGCGTCATCGGCGCCTCGACGACGGTGTCGCTGCTGGTCGGCGTCGTCGTCGTGGGACTGTCGACGTACGTGCCGATCTACGCCCAGGAGGTGCTGGGCTTCGGGGCGCTGCTGGCCGGGTTCGCTCTGGCGGCGCTGACGATCGGCTGGCCCATCTCGGCCTCGCAGGCCGGGAAGGTCTACCTGCGGCTCGGCTTCCGCGTCACCGCCGTGATCGGGTCGACGCTCGTGCTGGCCGGGTCGGCGCTCACGCTGCTGCTCGGTCCGACGACGCCGCTGGTCCTCGTGGCCGTGTTCTGCTTCGTCATCGGCGCGGGCATGGGCCTGACGGCCGTGCCGACGCTCATCGCCGCGCAGGCCGCGGCCGGGCCCACCGAGCGGGGCGCCGTGACCGGCACCAACATGTTCGCCCGGTCGATCGGCTCCGCGGTCGGCGTCGCGGTGCTGGGCGCCATCGTCAACTCGCACGCCGTGCTCGGCGCCGACGGCGCCCCGCACGGCCCGGGCGTCATGGAGGCCATGCGGTGGGTGTTCGGCGTGCTCGCCGGCGTCGCCGTCGTGCTGCTCGCGGCGGCCGCCGCGATGCCGAAGGACCGCGCGCAGGCCGTGGCCCGCCGCGAGGCGGTCGCGTCCGAGGCGGTCGCGTCCGAGGCGGTCGCGTCCGAGGCCGGCGCGAAGGCCGAGGCCGTCGCCTGACGCCGACGCGGTGCAGGCCGACGCGGTGCAGGCCAGCGCGGTCCCGGCGCACGCGGTCCCCAGGCAGGCGCGCCGGGCCGACGACGCTGCGGGACTATTCGCCGAGGCTCTCCCCCAGCACGGCGAGCACGGCCGCCCGCGCCGCGGCCGAGCGGCCGCCGCGCCGCTCGACGAGCAGCTCCACGAGGTGCTCGAGCACGAGCCCGAGCGCGGCGCGCGAGGTGTGCAGGAGCTCGTCGCGGAACGACCCGGTCACGGGCGGCACGACGAGCGCGGTGTGCGCGATGCCGACGAGCGGCGAGCCCGCGAACGAGGTGACGGCCAGGACGTGCGCCCCGGCGTCGCGCGCGGCGCCAGCCGTGGTGAGCGTGGGCCGGCTGGCGCCCGAGCCCGAGAGGGCCAGGCACACGGACCCGGGCCCGAGCTGCCTGGCGGCGATGTGCTGCGCGAGCGTGTCCGGGAGGAACTCGCACGGCCGCCCGGCCGCCCCGAGACGCATGGCGACGTCGAGCCCGAGCGGCGTCGACAGCCCGCTCGCCGCGACCACGACGCGGCCGGCGGTGTCGAGCGCGCCGAGGAAGTCCTCGACGGCGTCCTCGGTGAGCGCCGCCGTCATGCGCGGCAGGCTGCGGCCGAACGTCTCGATCGCGGCGCGCAGCGCACCGACGGCGGTCCCGTCGCCGGCCGGGGCGTCGGGCGCCGGGCCGAACGCCAGCTCGCGCGCGACCGCGACCCGCAGCTGCGGGTAGCCCTCGTACCCGAGGGTCCGGGCGGTGCGGACCACCGACGCACGCCCGACGCCGGCGAGGTCGGCGAGCTGCTGCGCGGTGCACTCGACGGACCGCGCGAGGTCGTCCGCCACGACGTCGGCCACGCGCCGCTCGCTCGGCTGGAGCGACGACGCCAGCGCGGCGATCCGCACCGACGGTGGCGCGTCACTCGGTCCCTTCCACGACACGTGCGCGTGCCCCCTTCGTGATGCGGCGTCGGATCGCGCCGGAGACCGCGTCGATCGCCATGGTGACCACGACGACGACCACGATCAGCACCCCGACGGCGTCCCACTGACGGTACTGGGTGTACCCCGTGAGCAGGTCGCCGACACCACCGACGCCGATGAGGCCCAGGATCGCCGACGTGCGGACGTTGAGCTCGAACCGGTACAGCGCGAGCGACATGAGCTCGGGCGCCGCGGCCGGCCAGAGCCCCCAGCGGGCCGTCTCGAACAGGTTCCCGCCGGCCGCGCGGACCGCCTCGGCCGTCCCGGGCGGCACACCCTCGATGGTCTCGTACGTCCACCGGGCGTGGGTGCCGACGCCGCCGATCGCCAGGGCGAGCGCGCCCGTGAAGGGCGTCAGCCCCGTGACGGTGAGGATGACGATCGCGATGATCACCTCGGGCACCGCACGGACGACGGCGAACACGGCCCGCAGGGGCAGCCGCAGCCACCAGGGGCCCACGCCCCGCGCGGCCGGGACGCCCAGGACGGTCGAGACGACGACGCCGAGCAGCGCCCCGAGCCACGCCATCTGCACCGACACCCACGTCTGCTCGAGCGCGTAGGGCAGCCGCGACCAGTCCGGGTGGGCGAACATCAGGCCGAGGTAGCGGACCAGGTCGGAGGGCAGGTCGCGCAGCGCGGCCCAGTCGAGCCGCAGGTGCAGCACGGCCGCGAGCACGACGGCGGTCGCGCCCCCCTGCACGGCCCGCACGGCGAGCCGGCGCGGGCGGGCCGGCGCGGCGACAACGGGCCGCGCGGCCGTGAGCGTCGCGGCGGTCATCGGAGCCTCGCACGCAGCACGGTCGAGGCCGCCTCGATGAGCACGACGACGACGAGGATCTCGAGGATGATCACGCCGAGCGCTCCGTACCGGTAGAACCCGCGCACCTCGTCGACGAGGCGGCCGATGCCACCCGCGCCCACGAGGCCCAGCACGGCGGAGATGCGCACGTTGAGCTCGAGCGAGTAGAGCGTCTGGCCGGCGAACGCGGGCCACGTCTGCGGCACGGCGAGCACGCGGTTGGCCTGGGTCTGCGTGCCGCCGGCCGCGAGACCGGACTCGAGGTAGGCGGCGTCGGCGGAGTCGATCGCCTCGGAGACGAGCTTGACCACCACGCCCAGGTCGAAGACGACGAGCGTGAGCACGCCGGGCAGCGCCCCGACGCCGACCATCGCGACGAGCAGCGTCGCGTAGACGAGGTCGGGCACGGCACGCACCACGTTGAGCGCGGCCCGCACCGCGCGGCGCGCGGGGCTCGGGTTGGTGGGCCGCGCGGCCCACAGCGACAGCGGCAGCGCGAGCAGCGCGGCCACCGCGGCGCCGACGACGGCGATCTCGAGCGTCTCGAGCAGCGGCTCGACGGTGCGCGGCAGGATGCTCCAGTCGGGGTCGAGCATCTGCCGGACCTTCGACCAGCCGAAGTGCCAGTGCTGGGCGATGCCCCGCAGGTCGACGCGGATGCCGCCGAGCGCGGGCGTCACCGTGACGGCCGTGAGGGCGGCGAGCACGCCGAGGACGCCGGCGGTGCGCGGCCAGGTGCGGGGTCGCGGCGGCGCGGCGACGCTCACGACCCGGCCCCGAGCCGGTCGCGGACCTGGAGAGGACGGCCGTAGATCTCCTCGAACACGGCGTCGTCGGCCGTCGCCGCGGGGCCGTCGTAGACGAGCTCGCCGTCGCGCAGCCCGATCATGCGGGTCGTGTACTGGCGGGCGAGGTCCATGAGATGCAGGTTGACCAGCACCGTCAGGCCGCGCTCGGTGTTGATGCGCCGGAGGTCGGCCATGACGGAGTGCGCCGTGGGCGGGTCGAGGCTCGCGACGGGCTCGTCGGCGAGCATCACCTGCGGCTGCTGGCTGAGCGCCCGGGCGATGGCCACGCGCTGCTTCTGCCCGCCGGACAGCGCGCCCGCGCGGCCCCACACCTTCTCGAGCAAGCCGACGGAGTCGAGCGCGGCCAGGACGATCTCGCGGTCCTCGCGCCCGGCGACCCCGAGCAGCGTCCGCCACGTCGGCGTGTGGGCGAACCGTCCCACGAGCACGTTCTGGTAGACGCTGGCCCGGTCGGCCAGGTTGAACGCCTGGAAGATCATCCCGATGCCGCCGCGCAGCTCGCGCAGCCGCCGGCCCCGCAGGGAGCCGACGTCGTGCGGGCCCACGGTGACGGTGCCGGACGTGGCCGGGACGAGCCCGTTGACGGTGCGGACGAGCGTCGACTTGCCCGAGCCGGACAGCCCGACGACGGCGACCATCTCGCCGGGCTCCACGGCCAGCGAGACGTGGCGCAGCGCGACCGTGCCGTCCGGGTAGCGCACCGAGACGTCGTCGAGGCGCACGGGCCAGGGCCCGGAGGCGGCACGGGCCGCCTCCGGGCTGCTGGTGACGGGGTGGGTGCTCACTTGCCGGCGAACCGCGCGGTGACCTTGCGGGCGAGGTCGATCTGGTCGGCGTCGGCGGGGACCCAGCCGGTCTGGCTGAAGATGTTCTTGAGCGTCTCCGGGTCGACCTTGCCGTACCCGGCCATGAGGTCGGTGATCTTGCCGCGCAGGTCGGCGGGCAGGTCGGCGCCGAGCACGACGCCGCCGTTCGGGTACATCTCCGAGAGACCGAAGACGACGACCTTGTCGCCGAGGTCGGGGACCTCGGTGGCGTCGATGGCGGACCGCGCGTCCCAGTAGGCGAAGCCGACCTCGGCGTCGCCGTTGTAGACGGCCATGATGAGGTTGTCGTTGCCGGTCACGGGCACCTGGGTCAGGTCGTCGACCTTGACCCCCGCGGCCTCGAGGTCGAGCACGGGCAGCTGGTAGCCCGCGGGCGACGTCGTGTTGCCGAACGCGACCTTGGTGCCGGGCGTGATCTTCTTCAGCGCGTCGAGCGCCACGGGGCCGACGCCGGTGTTCGTGGCGCCGTCGGCGACGCCGTTGCAGTAGAGGTACTCGGCGCCGCTGGCCGCGTAGGTGGCCTTGACCGGGGTGTCGGTGCAGTACTTGCCCGCGTTGTCGACGGAGGTGAAGAACTCCGAGGCGTACGACGACGCCCCGTTGCGGACGTCCTGGAGCACCGGGTAGGCGCCGCACTCGTCCTGGGCGGCGGCGAGCGAGCCGGCGTCGGCGATGGCGATCTGCGCCTGGCCGGAGCAGACGGCCTCCACGGCGGCCTGGTAGTCCTTGGTGACGACGCCCTTGACCGTGACCCCGAGCTGCTCGGAGAGGTAGTCGGTGAGCGGCTCGGCCGACGTGACCAGGTCGTTGACCTGCTCGTTCGGGATGAGGGCGAGGGTGATCTCCGAGGGCCACGCGGCCGACGGCGCGGCCGAGGCGCCGCCGGACGCGGTGGCGTCCGCGCTGCACGCGGCGAGGGTGAGGGCCAGCGCTGCGATGCCGAGCACCGCGAGGGGGGTCGTGCGCATGTCCGTCATGCCTTTCGGTCGAGGGATGGTGCGGTGAGTCCCCGTGCCGCGGACGCGGCCCAGGAGCGGATGTCGTCGTACAGGTCCGCGAGGGTGGCCCCGCGCAGGTCGGGCATCAGGTCCGTGCGGGTCGCGGCCGGGCCCACGAGCGCCGTCGCCGCGCCGAGCGCGGCGGCGGGCGCGAGGTCGTAGTCCCAGATGTCGCCGACGGAGAGCACCGGCCCGCGGGCCAGGTGGGCGCCGACGACGGCGGCCAGCCCGGCCGGCTTGCCGATCGCGTAGTGCCGCTCGACGAGGTGCTCCGCGGCGCCGAGCTGCTCGAGCGCCGCCGCGGCGCCGGTGGCCGGCGCGTTGGTGGCGAGCACGAGCCGGGCGTCGCGGCGGAGCGCGGCGAGGAACGCCCCCAACCCGGGTGGTGCGACGACGGGCGCGGCCGCCGTCCCGAGCTGTGCGCGGCTGGCCTGGTAGGCGTCCTCGAGCTCCCCGGCGCCGGCCCCGCGCGCCAGCGCGAGCCGCCGCACGGCGTCGTACCCGTCGAGGAACGCGGCGTCGCCGGCGTCGACGAGGGCGAGGGCGTCGATCGCGTCGTCGACCAGCCGTCGGTCGCCGAGCGTGTCGGCGACGTGCCGCGCGTACGCGATCACGGGCCCGTGCCCGAGGGCCAGGGTTCCGTCGAAGTCGAAGACGACGGTCGGCTGCCGCATCTGCCCTGCCTTCCTGTGGACGATGCGGCCACCGTAGACCTTCATTGTGGACGGATGGGCCACAGGCAGGTGAACGGCAGGTGGCGGGCCGGTCACGGTCCGGTCTCGGCGGGGAAGGCGGGCGGAGGTCGCCCCGGGTCAGGCGGTCTCGCGCAGCGTGCGGCGCTGCGCCTCCACGCTCAGCAGCGTCTGGAACGCGGCGCGGTAGCCGTCCGGGTCCGCGCCCGGGTCGAGCCGCAGTAGGCGGCTCTTGGCGTCGGCGATGCGGCGCGTGAAGCCGAGGTCCTGCACGGCCCGCACGACGTCGGCGACGAACCGGCCGATGGCGTCCTCGCGGTCCTCCGGCAGCGGCGCGACGGCGAGCTCGTCCACGAGCCCGCCGACCAGCTCGCCCGCCTGCTCCTGCACGGCGGTCACCCACGCGGGCCCGGCCAGCGAGCGCCCGACGGCGGTGCCGCCGGCCGCGCGGATCGCGGCGTGCACGGCCCGCCAGGCGGGGACGACGAAGGCGTCGTCGTCGAGGGCGTCGAACGCGGGCGGCACGTGCTGCGGGTACTGGAGCGCGGTGACCAGGGCCATGCGCTCGGTGCGGGCCACGGGGTCGCGCGGGTCGGGCGTCGGCAGGCTGGGGCGGGGCGCCGGCGCGGTGTCGACGGGCTCGACCGCCGCAGGGCGGTCGGCCTGGCGCGGGCGCTCCGCGGCGCGCGCCACCTCGCGGCGCACCTCCTCGGTGTCCATCCCCGTCCACCGGGCCAGCGAGCGCACGTACCCGAGCTGCATGCCGCGGTCGCGGATGCCCGCCACGAGCGGGGCGGACTCGCGCAGCGCGCCGAGCCGCCCCTCGACGGTGTCGAGATCGTACCCGTCGACGACGCGCCGCACCACGAACTCGAACAGCGGCACGCGCGAGTCCACGAGCGCCCGGACGGCCTGCGGCCCCTTGGCGATGCGCAGGTCGCACGGGTCCATGCCGTCGGCGGCCACGGCCACGAACGTCTGGGCGTGGAAGCGCTGGTCCTCGCCGAACGCGCGCACGGCCGCCTTCTGGCCCGCGGCGTCGCCGTCGAACGTGAAGATGACCTCGCCGCCCAGCGACTGGCCCGACGCGAGCTGGAGCCCGCCGCCCGCGCCGAAGTCGCCCATGAGGCGGCGCACGATCTTGGCGTGGTCGCCGGCGAACGCCGTGCCGCACGTGGCCACGGCCGTCTCGACGCCCGACAGGTGCGCGGCCATGACGTCCGCGTACCCCTCGACGACGACGACGCGCTTGTCGCGCGCGATCGCCTTCTTCGCCAGGTCGATGCCGTACAGCACCTGGGACTTCTTGTAGAGCGTCGTCTCGGGGGTGTTGAGGAACTTCGGCCCCTGGTCCTCGTCGTACAGGCGCCGCGCGCCGAAGCCGACGACGGCGCCGGTCGTGTCGCGGATCGGCCACACGAGGCGGCCCCGGAACCGGTCGTAGACGCCGCGCTGCCCCTGCGAGACCAGGCCCGCGGCCACGAGCTCGGCCTGCGTGTAGCCCTTGCCGCTGAGGTGGCGGGTCAGCGCGTCCCAGCCGGTGGGCGCGTACCCGACGGCGAACTTCTCGGCGTCGGACCGGTCGAAGGAGCGCTCGGCCAGGAACTTGCGGCCGGCGGCGGCGTCGGGCCCGAAGAGCTGGGACTGGTAGAACTCGGCGGCCACGCGGTTGGCCTCGACCAGGCGCTGGCGGCGGCCCGGCTCCTCGCGCCGGACCCCGGTCGAGTCCCCGCGCGAGTCCTCGTACCGCAGCTGGATGCCCACGCGGCCGGCCAGGTACTCGACGGCCTCCGCGAAGCCGAGCCCGTCTGTCTTCTGCACGAACGCGATGACGTCGCCCGACTCGCCGCACCCGAAGCAGTGGTAGCGCCCGACGCCGGGCCGCACGTGGAACGACGGCGACCGCTCGTCGTGGAAGGGGCACAGCCCCTTGAGCGACCCGACGCCGGCGGGCTTGAGCGTGACGTGCGCCGAGACGATGTCCTCGATGCGGGCGCGCTCGCGGACCGCCTCCACGTCCTCACGCTTGATCAGGCCCGCCACGCCCCGAGTCTAGGGCCCGGCAGCCCACCGGGGGTCGCGCGCACGGCCGCGCACACGGTCAGCGGCCGACGAGCCGTGCGTGCCACTGCAGCGCGGAGACGTCCGTGAGCGACGCCACCTGGTCGACCACGACGCGCAGGCGGGCGGCGTCGTCGGACGCCGCCGCCCAGTCGGCCGCGAACGGCGGCTCGAGCGCCACGGGGGCGCGGTCGGCGAGCACCGCGACCAGGTCGGCCACGATCTCGCGCTGGGCCTGGTAGACGGGCTCCTCCTCGCGCGGCGCCATGACGTAGGCGACCGCGACGCCCTTGAGCGCGAGGATCTCGAGCGCCGTCTCCTCGGGCACGAGGAACCGCGCGTCGTACCGGGTCAGCGCGCCGGGGCCGTAGACCTCGCGCGTGGCGGCCTGCGCGGCGCCGCTGAACCGGCCGATGAGCGAGCTCGTGAGGTCCTTGAGGTGGGCGAGCGCGCGGCGCGACCCGTCGAAGTCGGTCATGAGCAGCCCCGAGGCGCGCAGCCGCTCCAGCGCCGCCTCGAGGGCGTCGGACGTGTGCCACGTCCCGTACCAGGCCTGCACGGCGCGGACCACGCGGGCGCGCTCGTCCGCCGACTCCAGCAGCGTGAGGTCCAGGCGCCCGCCGACGACGGCGTCCTCGACGTCGTGCACGGAGTACGCGATGTCGTCGGCCAGGTCCATGACCTGCGCCTCCATCGACCGGACGCCGCTGCCGTCGAGCGTCACCGGCGCGCCCTGGCGCAGCCACGTGAAGACGGGGACGTCGTCGGGGTAGACGCCGAACTTGGCGGTCACGGACCCGTCGGGCCGCCGGGGCCCGGCGCCGAGCGCCCACGGGTACTTGACCGACGCGTCCAGGGACGCGCGCGTGAGGTTGAGGCCCGCGCCGTCGACCTTGGGCTCCAGGCGCGTGAGCAGCCGCAGCGTCTGCGCGTTGCCCTCGAACCCGCCGATGCCCTCGGCGACCACGGCGAGCGCCCGCTCCCCGTTGTGCCCGAAGGGCGGGTGCCCGAGGTCGTGCGTGAGGCACGCGGTGTCGACGACGTCGGGGTCGCAGCCGAGCGCCCGCCCCATCTCGCGCCCGATCTGCGCGACCTCGAGCGAGTGCGTGAGCCGGGTGCGGACGAAGTCGTCCGTGCCGGGCGTGAGCACCTGGGTCTTGGCGCCCAGGCGCCGCATGGCGCTGGAGTGGACCACGCGGGCGCGGTCGCGCTCGAACGGGGTGCGCTGCCGGGACTTGGGCGGCTCGGGCGCGTACCGCTCGACGTCGTGGTCGCCGTAGGCGCCGGGGCCCTCCTCGCCCTCGGCAGGGCGCGGCACGCCTCCGACGACGTCGGGGTCGAACGCGCCCTGCTCGAAGGTCTGCACGCTCAGATGTTAGGCGAGCCGCCAGATCCCCACGGCCGGCCCGGCGCCGCCGACGTCCACCCCGTCGGGCCCGACGACGAGCGGCGGCGTCCCCACGAGCGCCCCGCCGTGCAGCAGCTCGGGCGGCTGGTCGCCGAGCACCCCCCGCGGCAGGCGCGCTCCGGCCCACGGCCCGCGGGCGACGACGACGAGCACGCGCTCGTCGGGCGTCTCGCGCAGGAACGCGACGGCGTCGTCCTCGACGACGGCCCAGCGCAGGCCGCCGTCGCGCAGGGCGGCGCTGTCGCGGCGCAGCCGGGACAGCGCCCGGACCATCGCGTGGGTGTCACGCTCCCAGCGCGGGCCGCCCGTGGCCGCCTGATCCCAGGCCATCGTGGTGCGCGAGTGCTCGCCCGTCGTGCCGACGGCGCCCGTCTCGTCGCCCGCGAAGAGCATGGGCGTGCCGGGGTAGGCGAACAGGAGGGCGGCGGCGAGCTCGACCGTGCCGGCGTCGCCCAGGAGGGTGCGCACGCGCGGCGTGTCGTGGGAGCCGAGGATGTTCCACTGCGCGGCCGCCACCTGCCACGGCACGCGGGAGGCGAACTCGCGCATCGCGGCCACCATCGCGCGGCCCGAGCCCCGCCCGTACGGCACGGGCAGCCCGAGGTGCGCGTACCCGGTGGCCGGGTCGGCGAGCCAGCCCCACACGGGGCGCGAGAAGCCCGCGTAGTTCATCGACGCGTGCCAGCCGTCGCCGGGCAGGTCGCCCGTGTAGTCGTGGAAGTGCTCGGCGACGAGCGCGCCGTCCGGGCGCTCGGCCGTGATGCGCTCGCGCAGGCGGCGGGCCACCGCGTGCGTGCGGTCGGCGCGGCCGTAGCGGCCCGTCATGTTGGCGACGTCGACGCGCCAGCCGTCCAGCGCGAACGGGTCCCGCAGCCAGTGCGCGACGACGGAGTCGTCGGCGTCGACCATGCGGCGCCACACCTCGTCGCTGGACCAGTCGAGCTTGGGCAGCGTGTGGAAGCCGAGCCACGAGACGTAGCCGGGCTGGTGGTGCGGGTTGACGTCGGAGCCGGCCTCGGACCACAGGTACATGCCATGCTCGGGCGAGCCTGGGTCGGCCTGCGCGCGCCGGAACCAGTCGTGCCCGTTGCCCGTGTGGTTGGAGGTGACGTCGCCCATGACGCGCAGGCCGCGCGCGTGCGCGGCGGCGGTGAGCCGGGCCAGGGCCGCGTCGCCGCCCAGCACCGGGTCCACGGCGTGGAACGTCGAGGCGTCGTACCGGTGGTTGGAGCCGCCCGGGAAGACCGGCGTCAGGTAGAGCGTCGTGACGCCGAGGTCCTCGAGATGGTCGAGGTGCTCGGCCACGCCGTCGAGGTCGCCGCCGTAGTACTGGCGGGGCGTGAGGTACGAGTGCGCGTCGGGGACGACGTCCCACGCCGTCGGCACGGCCCAGTCCGGCACGGGGCGCGCGTCGGCGGCCGCCGAGCGCGCGAACCGGTCCGGGAACACCTGGTAGACGGTGCCGGCGCCCAGCCAGCGCGGGGCCGGCGGGGCCGTCGTGAGGCGGAAGTCGGAGGCGTCGGGCAGATGGTGGTCGGCGAGGCCCGCGCCGTGGAGCCAGCGGAAGCCGCCCGGCTCCCCCGGCGTGCCGAGCAGGAACCGGTAGTGCGACGGCTCGTTGTGCACCAGCACGTCGGCCACGTAGACGTCCTCGTGCTCGCCGGCGCGGTCGAGCCGCGCCTCGGCGACACGCGGCTCGCCGTCGCGCACCGTGCGCACCCACACGCCGCGCACGCCGGCGGCGTGCGGCACGCGCACCCGCACGGGCACCACGTCGCCCGCGGCGTGCGGCCCGGCCGGGACGTACCCGGCCGACCCGTCGTGGTGGGGCTGGTCGAGGAGGCTCATCGCTCGACCTCGAACACGGCGACGTCGCCCGCGCGCACGACCGTGGGGCCGCCCGGCAGCTCCAGGTCGACGTCGTGGTCGGCGTGGTTGACCGCGACGACGTAGTCGGCGTCGGCGCCGCGGCGCACGATCGTCTCCGGTGCGCCGGGTGCCGCCGGGACGACACCCGCGTCGGCGTAGACGTCCGCGAGGACGGTGCGCAGCGCCTCGCCGTCGAGCACCGTGGAGACGTACCAGCCGGTGCCCGCGCCGTGCTCGTTGCGCGTGATCGCAGGCAGGCCCGGCGCAGGCCCGGTCGCGTACGTGCCCACGGTCCGCGCGGTCGTGACGCGCAGGTGGTCGGCCCAGACGCGGCCCTCGAGGGTCGCGTCGCCGTGCGTG
Organism: Xylanimonas protaetiae; assembly: GCF_004135385.1. NCBI lineage: Bacteria > Bacillati > Actinomycetota > Actinomycetes > Micrococcales > Promicromonosporaceae > Xylanimonas > Xylanimonas protaetiae. The sequence continues at coordinate 3,576,460 of NZ_CP035493.1, forward strand.
ACGGTGAGCGTCTCGCCCTCGCGCAGCGGCAGGAGCTCCTCGACCCACACGCCCAGCACGTCCTTGAGGGGCGCCATGAACCCGCCCGGGTGGACGGCGTCGTGCTCGTCGACGATGCCCGAGAACGGCCCGACGAGCAGCGTCCCGCCGCTGGCGACGTACGCCGTGAGGTTCGCCGCGCCCGCGGCCGTGAGCAGGTACTGCGACGGGGCGAGCACGAGCCGGTACGCCGACAGGTCCTGCTCGGGGTGGGCGAGGTCGACCGTCACGCCGTCGTGCCACAGGCGCCGGTAGTACGCCTCGACCTGCTCGCGGTGCCGGAGGTCGACGCTGGGCCGCCAGTCGAGGTCCTGCGCCCAGAACGACTCGTAGTCCCACAGGATCGCGACGTCGGCCACCGTGCGCGTGCCGCGCAGGGCGGCCAGCCCGGCCAGGTCGCCGCCCAGCTCGACGAGCTCGCGCCACACGCGCGAGTCCGTCCCGGCGTGCGGCACCATCGCCGAGTGGAACTTCTCGGCGCCGAACCGGGAGGCCCGCCACTGGAAGAACAGCACCGCGTCGGCCCCGCGTCCCACGTGCGAGAACGCGTTGCGCTTCTCCTCGCCGGGCTTCTTGGCGACGTTGCGCGGCTGCCAGTTCACGCCCGACGACGAGTGCTCCATGAGGATCCACGGCTTGCCGCCCGCCACCGACCGGGTCAGGTCGGCGGAGAGGGCCAGGCCCACGTGGTTGTCGACGTCGGCGGCCATGAGGTAGTTGTCGTTCGCGACGACGTCGACCTCCTGCCCCCAGCGCCACAGGTCGGTGCCGAGGTGGGTGCCGGCCATGAAGTTCGTCGTGACCGGGCGGTCGGAGTGCTGCCGGATGATGTCGCGCTCCGCGCGGTACAGCTCGCGCAGCATCTCGTCGCTGAACCGCGCGAAGTCGAGGAGCTGCGCCGGGTTGCCCGCCGTGGGCGTCGGGCCCGGCAGCGCCACCTCGTCCCAGCCGCCGTAGACCTGGCCCCAGAACGTGGTGCCCCAGGCGGCGTTGAGCGCGTCGAGGCCGCCGTAGCGGTCCGCGAGCCACCGCCGGAACGCCACGAGGGCGTGCTCGGAGTAGTCCCAGCCCACCGGGGCGCCGTACTCGTTGTGCACGTGCCACAGCACGACGGCGGGGTGGTCCCCGTAGCGCCGCGCCAGCTCCGTGGTGATGCGGGCCGCCGCCGCGCGGTACTGCGGCGACGACGGCGCCGCCGCCCCGCGCGAGCCCGGCCCGAGCGGCACGCCGTCCCGCGTGACGACGCGCGCCTCGGGGTGGTCGCGGAAGAACCAGGCGGGCGGCACCACGGTGGGCGTCGCCAGGTCCACCCGGATCCCGCCCGCGTGCAGCCCGTCGAGCAGCTCGTCCAGCCAGGCGAAGTCGTACTCCCCCGGGCGCGGCTCGAGCCTGACCCACGAGAAGATGCCCACGCTGACCAGGTTGACGCCGGCCTCGGTCATGAGCCGGACGTCCTGCGCCCACACCTCGCGCGGCCACTGCTCGGCGTTGTAGTCCCCGCCGTAGCAGAGGCTCTCCACGCCGGGCAGCCAGCCCTCGTACGACGGACCCGGCGTCATCCCTTGACCGCCCCTCCCGCGAGCGACGCGATGAGCGACTTCTGCGTCGCGACGAAAAAGATCATGAACGGGACGGCCACGACGAGCGACCCGGCGGCGAAGTTGGTGAAGAAGTTGTTCTTGTCGGTCACGAACGAGAACAGGCCGAGCGCGAGGGTCTGGTTCTCCGGCGAGCGCAGCACGAGCTTCGGCAGGATGAAGTCCATCCACGGCGCCGTGAAGGCCGTGACGGCCAGGAAGGTCAGGATCGGTCGTGCGACGGGCACGATGATCTGCGCGTAGATGCGGAAGCCCGACGCCCCGTCGATGCGGGCCGCCTCGTCGAGCGACTTGGGGATCTGGTCGAGGTACGACTTCACCATCCATGTCGCGAACGGCATGTTGCCCGCGAGGTAGATGAGGACCATGCCCCACAGCGTGTCCAGGCCGCCGATGCGCAGCAGCACCACGTACACGGCCACCATCCCGACGAACGCCGGGAAGATGTTCAGGATCAGGAACGTCATGAGGATGTGCCGCTTGAACGAGAACTGGTAGCGCGAGAACACGTAGGCGCCCATCGAGGCGAACAGCATCGTGCCCACGGACGTGCACACGGCGATGACCAGCGTGTTGCGGAACCAGCGCAGGTACGGCGTCTGGGTGAACACGAACTCGAAGTGCTGCGTGGTCACCCCGTTGGCGAACGGGACCACCGGGAGGTTCGCGATCGACTGCCCGGGGGCGAGCGCCGCGGAGACCATGTGGACCACGGGCCACAGCACCGCGAACGCGACGATCGTGAAGATCGCGCCGAGCACGACGGTGTTGAGCTTCCTGACCATCAGAGCTCACCCTCCTTGTACGACTTCGTGCGGCGGAAGTTGAAGATCGCGACGGGCGCCAGCAGCACGAAGATCACGATCGCGAGCACGGACGCGTTGCCGTACTGGAGCAGCGTGATGGTGAGCTTGTAGATCCAGCTCACCATGATGTCGGTGCCGCCGGCCCCCGTGGTCGTCGTGTCGGCGACGGCCGGCCCGCCTCCCGTGAGGAAGAAGATCGCCCCGAAGTTGTTCAGGTTGTGGGCGAACGAGATGATCATGAGCGGCGCCGTCTGGTACATGACCAGCGGCAGCGTGACGCGGCGGAACACCTGCCACTTCGAGGCGCCGTCGATCTGCGCGGCCTCGATGATGTCGGCCGGGATGGCCGTCATGGTGCCGATGATGAGCAGCATGAAGTAGGGGAACCCGGCCCACAGGTTGATGGTCACGACCGTGAACTTGGCCAGCCACGGGTCGCTGAGCCACGGGATCGTGCCGTCGATCAGGCCGATCGACTGCAACGTGCGGTTCACGGTGCCGAAGGCGCCGTTGAGCATGCCGTTCCAGAACAGCATGGAGACGACGCCCGGGATCGCGTACGGGAGGATGAACACCGCCCGCAGCAGGGGCGTGATCTTGAACTTCGACTCCTGGACCAGGACGGCCATGAGCATGCCGCCGAAGTAGCAGGTCACCGTGGCGAGGACGGCCCACACGAGCGTCCACGCGAAGACCCGCCCGAGCGCCCCGGTCCAGGCCGAGGACCCGCCGAACAGCCGCCGGAAGTTCTCGAGCCCCACCCAGTCGATCGTGTTGGCGGGCGGGATGTGCTGCGGCGCGGAGTAGTTCGTGAAGGCCACGAGCGCCGCGAAGACCAGGGGCACGACGACGAAGAAGGCCACCAGGACGACGGTGGGCGTCAGGCCCACGATGGGGAACGCCTTGCCCAGGAAGGTCCGCGGCAGGCTCTCCTCGCGCGGGCGGACGCCGTGGGTGCTCCAGCTCCGCTCCGCCGCGAGCGCCGAGCGCACCGAGATGTAGTAGATCGCGGCGAACAGCAGCAGGACGGTGATCGTCATGACGCCGTCGACCAGCATGAACAGCGAGTTCTGGCGGAACCGGACGGGGACGTCGAGCTGCTGCTCGCCGAGCGTGACGAGCCCGCGCAGGTTCTTGACGATCAGGGGCAGCCACGTGAGCAGCAGGATCTCGACGAGGGCGAACGTCGCCCCCTTGACCCACTGCCGCAGGACGGTGAGGTGGGCCAGGCCCATGAATGCGCAGGCGAGGACGAGGACGGTCCGGCATCGGCCGGTGCCCGTCACGTCGGTGTCGCCCAGCGGGAGGTCGCGTTGCGTCAGAGTCGCCGACATCGGTGTCGCTCCCCTTTTCGTCTCAGGCCCGAGGGGCCCCCTCCGGTGTCGGCGGGGGCCCCTCGGATCGGGTCACTGGGCGAGCATGGCCGCGTTGGCGGCGTCCAGCTCGGTCTGGATGTCGGCACCGTTCCAGATGTTCGCGGACGCCGCGTTCATGGCGTCCCAGAACTTCGACATCTGGGGGATGGACGGCATCGGGAACGCGAACTTCATCTGGTCGGCGAAGCCGTTGACCAGGTCGTTCTTGTAGGTGATGTCGGACGACGACGACGCGAGCGCACCGGTGATGTCGGCGCGGAGCTGCTGCATCTCGGGGGTCGTGAGGAACTCGGCGAAGGCCGCGGCCTCCTCCTCGTGCTCCGTGTAGGCCGAGACGAACGCCGTGCGCACGCCGGCGAACGACGCGGCGGGGTCGCCGCCCGCGGTGAGCGACGGCAGCGGCGCGACGCCGAAGTTGATGCCGGCGTCGGTGAACGCCGAGACGTTCCACGGGCCCGAGACGTGCATCGCGGCGTTGCCGGCGGCGAACAGCGCGTCGACCGTGGCCGTGTCGAGGTCGGCGGCGGCGACGTTCAGCGCGGGGCGCAGGGCGGCGAACTGGGCCATGCCCTCGGCCGAGGCGGCCGAGTTGATGTTCGTGTTCGCGGTGTCGTCGCCGTCGGGGCCGAACAGGCGGTTGTCGCCCGAGGTGGTGAACAGGATCGTGTAGTAGCCGTTGCCGACGTCCATGACGAAGCCGTACTTGCCCGGGTTGGCCGCGTTGAAGGTCTCCGCGAACGAGGCGACCTCGTCCCACGTCGTGGGGGCCTCGGGGATGAGGTCCTTGTTGTAGTAGAGGGCGTAGGTCTCCATGGCGACGGGGTAGCCGTAGAGCGTGCCGTCGTAGGTGGCGCCGGTGGCGGCGGCGGGCAGCACGTTGGCCTTGACGGCGTCGGGGTTCGCGACGGGCAGGATGTGGCCGCCGGAGACGAGCTCGCCGATCTTGTCGTGCGGGGCGACGAAGACGTCCGGGCCGGTGCCGGCGGGGCCGTCGAGCGCGATCTGGCCGGCAGCGTCGCCGACCTCGACGTTGACGAACTCGACGGTGACGTTCGGGTGCTCCTTGGTGAAGGCCTCGCCCGCCTGCTTGATGAACTCGTCCGGACCCTGGAGGGACTCCCAGACCTTGAGGGTGACCGGCGCGGCGTCGTCGCCGCCGGCCGTGTTGTCACCTGCGCTCGGCGGCGTGTCCGACCCGCCGCCGCACGCCGTGAGCATGAGGCTCAGGACGGCGACCCCGGCGACTGCTGCGCCTTTGGTGATCTTCACAGTTCGTCTCCTCCTCGAGATGAGCTTTCGCGGTCGACGTCGACCTGGAGGGAGATACTGCACCGCCTCGCGAGTCGCTGCAAGATGCGACCGCAAACTTGCAGGTACCGTTGCACAACAGAGACAAAGACGCCACGATCAGGTCTCGCCCCACCCGTCGACCGAGGAGGTCCTGTGTCAGCCGCCGCCCCCGGGCGTGTCCGGCTCGCCGACGTCGCCGCCCACGCGGGCGTCTCGACGGCCACCGTCTCGCGTGTGCTCAACGGCAAGACCGTGGTGTCGGCCGAGACCCGCCAGTCCGTCCTCGCCGCCCTGGACGTGCTCGGGTACGCCCGCCCGTCCCCGGGCCCCCGCTCGGCCGGGCTCGTCGGGCTCGTGGTCCCCGAGCTGACGAACCCGGTGTTCCCGGCGATCGCGCAGGCCGCCGAGTCGCTCCTCGCGCAGGCGGGGTACACGCCGCTGCTGTGCACGCAGTCGCCCGGCGGGACCACGGAGGACGAGTACATCGAGACCCTCCGCGAGCACGGCGTCGACGGGATCCTGGTCGTCTCGGGCCTCCACGCCGACACCACCGCCGACAACGGCCGGTACCGCCGGCTGCGCGACCACGGCGTGCCGCTCGTCCTCGTCGGCGGGTTCGCGCCCGACGTCGACGCCCCCCAGGTGTCGTGCGACGAGGTCACGGCCATGCGGCTCGCTGTCCGCCACCTGGCGGCCCTCGGGCACCGGTCCGTCGGGCTGGCCCTGGGCCCCGAGCGCTTCGTCCCGTCACGCCGCAAGCGCGACGGGTTCGTCGCGGCCCTCGTCGACGCCGGCCTCGCCACCGACGCCGACGACGCCGCGCAGCACGTCGTCGCGAGCCTCTACACGGTCGAGGGCGGGCACGCCGCCGCCGCCGAGCTCATCGCGACCGGGCACACCGCGGTCGTCTGCGCCTCCGACCCCATGGCCCTCGGCGCCGTCCGGGCCGCCCGCTCGCGCGGCCTGCGCGTGCCCGACGACGTCTCCGTCGTCGGCTACGACGACTCCCCCTCATGGCGTTCACCGAGCCGCCCCTGACGACCGTGCGGCAGCCCGTCCTCACGCTGTGCCGCTCGGCCGTGCAGATGCTGCTGGCCGAGATCCGCGGCGAGCGGGCCACGCGCGCGGAGCTGCTCGTCGAACCGGAGCTGGTGGTCCGCGGGTCCACCGGAGCCGCCCCCGCCACGCCGCCGAAGCCCGCCACGTCGCCGACACCCGCACCAGGAGAGCCATGACGATCGTCCACGAGCCGTCCGCCACCAGCGAGTGGTGGCGCACCGCCGTCATCTACCAGGTCTACCCGCGCTCCTTCGCCGACGGCGACGGCGACGGCGTCGGCGACCTGCCCGGCATCACCGCCCGCCTGCCGCACCTGGCCGCGCTGGGCGTCGACGCCGTCTGGCTCTCGCCGTTCTACCGCTCCCCGCAGCGCGACGCCGGGTACGACGTCGCCGACTACCGGGACATCGACCCGCTGTTCGGCACGCTCGCCGACGCCGACGCGATGATCGCCCGCGCCCACGACCTGGGGCTCAAGGTCGTCGTCGACCTCGTGCCCAACCACACGTCCAGCGAGCACGCCTGGTTCCAGGCGGCGCTCGCCGCGGCGCCCGGGTCGCCCGAGCGTGGCCGCTACCTGTTCCGCGACGGGCGCGGGCACGGCGGCGTCGAGCCGCCCAACAACTGGAGGTCCGTGTTCGGCGGGCCGGCGTGGACCCGGGTGCCCGACGGCCAGTGGTACCTGCACCTGTTCGACTCCTCCCAGCCCGACCTCGACTGGACGAACCCGGAGGTGCGCGCCGAGATCGAGGACGTGCTGCGGTTCTGGCTGCGCCGCGGCGTCGACGGGTTCCGCATCGACGTCGCCCACGGCCTCGTCAAGGAGGCCGGCCTGCCGGACTGGTTCGGCACCGTCGAGATGGTCAGCGGCACCGACCCCGGCGCCCCCGAGGACGGCCAGTCCCCCGCGTTCGGCTCCGGCCCGATGTTCGACCAGGACGGCGTCCACGAGATCTACCGCTCCTGGCGTGCGGTCCTCGACGAGTTCGACGCCGGCGGCGAGCGGCGCTCGCGCGCGCTGGTGGCCGAGGCGTGGGTCGAGCCGCTCTCCCGGCTGGCCCGCTACGTGCGCGACGACGAGATGCAGCAGGCTTTCAACTTCTCGTTCCTGACCACGCTGTGGGACGCCGCCGCGTACCGCCGCACCATCACCGAGTCGTACGCGGCGCTCGACGCCGTCGGCGCCCCGGCCACCTGGGTGCTCTCGAACCACGACGTCGTGCGCCACCCCTCGCGCCTCGGCCTCGCCGTGCCGGGGTCACGGCCCAACGGCATCTTCGCCACCGACCCGCAGCCCGACGAGGAGCTCGGCCTGCGCCGCGCCCGCGCGGCGACGCTCTTCATGCTGGCGCTGCCCGGGTCGGCGTACGTGTACCAGGGCGAGGAGCTCGGGCTGCCCGAGCACACGTCCCTGCCCGACGACGTGCGCGAGGACCCGTCGTACTTCCGCACGCTGCACGAGGAGGCGGGCCGCGACGGCTGCCGCGTCCCGCTGCCGTGGGTCGCGGGCGCGCCGGGCCTCGGGTTCTCCCCCACGGGGAGGACGTGGCTGCCGCAGCCGGCGTCGTGGGCGGCCTACGCCGCCGACGCCCAGGCGGGTGTCGCGGGCTCGACGCTCGAGCTGTACCGGGCGGCGCTGGCCCTGCGGCGCTCGCTCGCGCTGGGCGCGGGCGGGCTGGCGTGGCTCGACGGGTTCCCGGACGACGTCGTCGCGTTCCGGACGGCGGCCGCCGGCGAGACGGGCGCCGTCGTCCTCGCCAACCTGGGCACGACGCCGGTGGCGCTGCCCGACGGCGCGACGGTGCTGCTCGCCTCGGCGGACCTGCCGGGCGACGGGACGCTGCCGGCGGACGTCACGGTCTGGCTGGAGGCGTAGCGGGCCGGGGCTCGGCCGCCGGAGGCCGAGCCCCCGTCTCAGCCGCCCGAGACGGAGAGCTCCGCCTCTCGGAGCTTCTCCTCCCACTCGGGCGACAGGTCGCGCGAGTCGAGCCAGCCGTAGGGCAGGTGGGGCGTCTTGGGCGTGCCGGCGCGGCCGCGCTGGCCCTCGGCGTCCTTGCCCGGGTACGGGGCGTCGCCCAGCGCGTCGAGCAGCTCGCGCAGCTCGGCGAGCGAGGAGACGAGCGCGAGCGCGTGCCGGGCCTCGCCGCCGACGGCGTAGCCCTTGAGGTACCAGGCCATGTGCTTGCGCAGGTCGCGCACCCCCCGGTGCTCGGCGTCGGAGACGCCCGTGGAGGCGGCGTCGGAGACGCCCGTCGACACGGCGCCGGAGGCGCCCATGGACACGGCGTCGGAGACGCCCTCGGACGTCGTGTCGGCGCGGTCGCCGTCGTCGTAGTACTCGACCATGAGCTCGCCGTGGCGGTAGATGACGTCGGCGACCTCGCGCAGCGTGGGCTGCACGCGCACGGTCTCGCCGTGGAAGGCGGCCGCGAGGTCGGCGAAGAGCCACGGCCGTCCCTGGCAGCCGCGCCCGACGACGACGCCGTCGGCGCCCGTCTCGGCGACCATGCGCAGGGCGTCGTCGCCCGACCAGATGTCGCCGTTGCCCAGTACGGGGATCGTGGTGACGGCCTCCTTGAGGCGCGCGATCGACGGCCAGCGCGCCTCGCCCGAGTAGTGCTGCGCGACCGTGCGCGCGTGCAGCGCGACGGCGGCGACGCCGAGGCCCTCGGCGATCGTGCCCGCCTCGAGGTACGTGAGGTGGTCCTCGTCGATACCCTCGCGCATCTTGATCGTCACCGGCACCCCGTAGGGCTCGGCGGCCTGCACGGCCGCGCGCACGATGTCCGTGAAGAGCTGCCGCTTCCACGGCAGGGCCCCGCCGCCGCCCTTGCGCGTCACCTTGGGCACGGGGCAGCCGAAGTTGAGGTCGACGTGGTCGGCGCGGTCCTCGGCGGCGATGATCCGCACGGCCTCCCCCACGGTGGCCGGGTCGACGCCGTAGACCTGCGCCGAGCGCGGCTTCTCGTCCTCGCCGAACGTCACGATGCGCACGGCCTCGGGGTTGCGCTCCACGAGCGCGCGGCTCGTGACCATCTCGGCGACGTAGAGCCCCGGGTCGTGCCCCGTGGACGCCCCAGCCTCGCGGCACAGCGTGCGGAAGGCCCGGTTGGTGACACCCGCCATCGGCGCGAGCACGACCGGGGTGTCCACGGTCATGGGCCCGATCTGCAGCGGAGGAAGGACGCGTGCGGGCGCCTCGGTGGTGGGGGTCATGGGCTCCATCCTCCCACCGGAGGCCACGACCCCTACAGCCAGCCGTTCTCGCGTGCGAGGTGGACGGCCTCTGCCCGGGTACGCGCCCCCGTCTTGCCGATGGCTGCGGACAGGTAGTTGCGTACCGTGCCCTCGGACAGGAACGCCGCGCGCGCGATCTGCGCGACCGTGCCGCCGCGCTCCGCGAGGCCCAGCACCTCGCGCTCGCGCTCCGTCAGCGGGCTGTCCCCAACGGCGAGCGTCGCCACGGCGAGCTCCGGGTCGACGACGCGCAGGCCCTGGTGGACGCGCCGCACGGCGTCGGCGAGCTGCTCGGCGGGCGTGTCCTTGACGACGAACCCGCTGGCCCCGGCGTCGAGCGCGCGGCGCAGGTACCCGGGCCGGCCGAACGTCGTGACGATGAGCGCCCGGCAGCGCGGCAGCTCCTCGTGCAGCGCCGCGGCGGCCGCGATGCCGTCGAGCCCGGGCATCTCGACGTCGAGCAGGGCGACGTCCGCGTCGGACTCGCGTGCGGCCGCGACGACCTCGTCGCCGCGGCCTACCTGCGCCACGACCGTGAGGTCGGCCTCGAGGTCGAGCAGGGCGGCGAGCGCGCCACGCACCAGGGCCTGGTCGTCGGCCAGGAGCAGGCGGATCACGGGGCGATCCTGTCGTCGTCGGCACCCGGCCCGAACTCGACCGCGATGCGGAAGCCGCCGAGCGGCCCGCGCCCCGTGACGAGCCTCGCCCCCGCCGCCCGGGCCCGTTCCGCGAGGCCGCGGAGGCCGTTGCCGTCGACGACGGCGCCCGCGTCCGGCCCGCGCCCGTCGTCGTCGACGACGAGCGCCCCGTCGTCGAGCGTGACGACGACGTGACGCGCGAGCGAGTGCCGCAGCACGTTGGTGGTCGCCTCGCGCAGCGTCCAGGCGAACAGCACCTGCCGGGCGGGCCGGACGGCGTCGACGGCGCCGGGCAGCCTCGCGTCGATACCCGCGGCATCGAACGCGGCGCGGGCCGCGGCCAGCTCGCCGGGGAGCGTCACGGCCCGGGCGCCGGTGACCATGCCGCGCACGTCCGCGAGCGCCGAGCGCGTCAGCCGCTGGATGTCGGCGAGCTCGGCCGCGGCCCGGTCGGGGTCGTCCCGCAGGAGGCGTGCGGCGAGCTCGGCCTTGACGCTGACGACGGTGAGCGAGTGGCCGACGACGTCGTGCACGTCGCGGGCGAGGCGCTCCCGCTCCTGCGTGGCGGCCAGCGTGGCGACCTCCTCCTGGGCGACGAAGAGCTGGCGGTTGCGGGCGACGAGCTGGGTGAACCCGAAGACCGCGAGCCCGGACAGCACGGCCGACAGCGCCGTCGAGTCCTCGGGCTCCCACGCGGGTACCACCCGCGGGACGACGACGAGCAGGACGACGATCGCGGCGACGACGGCGAGCGCTGCGCGGCTGCGCACGAGGAACACCGACGTGACGCCGACGAAGACGAGCCCGACGAGACCGTGCTGGCGAGCCGCGACCGTGGTGAGCACGACGAACGCCACCTGGGTCGCGAGGACCGCGACGACGACGCGGGGCGGCGCCCCCTGGAAGCGCAGGGCGTAGATCGAGAACCCGAAGACGAGACCGACGCCGACCACGCCCACGACGCCGAGGACGCGCAGCGCAGGCGAGTCGGCGGCGAGCGAGGTGGTGAGCGGCTCGCTCAGGAACACGACCCAGACGAGCCCCAGCAGGGGGCCGAACCGTCGCCACCCGGGCGCCCGGCCGAACGGCGCGGCCCTCTGGTCGCGCACCAGCGACGACGTGCGCCACCGGAAGGCGCGGCCGTCGGCCTCGGCGTGGGGCGTCTCGGGGGTGGTCACGGTGCCCAGGCTCGCACACCGGCCGCCGGGTTCAGACACGCGCGGTGTCGCGCCGGAACCGCCAGGCGGCGCCGACGCCGAACACGACGGCCCAGGCCACGACGTTGACCACGGCCACCCACGAGAAGTCGCCACCCAGCGGCCAGCGCACCAGCTCGGCCAGGCCGTAGGTCGGGGTGACCTGGGCGATGGCGTGGAACAGCGACCCGTCGTCGAGCGGCACGAACAGGCCACCGGCGAACGACAGGAGCGCGGTGACGGGGCCGAGCACTTGCATGACGTTCTCCGTGGGCAGCAGGTAGCCCATGAACAGGCCGAACGCGGCGAACACGACCGACCCGCCCCAGGCGAGCAGCGCGCAGCCGACCCATGCGGTCGCGCTCATCTGGGCGTGCGAGAACGCCCCGACGAGGAGCGTGACGGCGACGGACACCGCGCCGAGGGCCAGCGCCCCGCTCAGCTTGGTGACGATGTAGGCCGCCGGGCGCAGCGGCGTCAGGCGCAGCTGACGGGTCCAGCCCTGCGCACGCTCGACGGAGACGCTCGCGCCGCCCGAGACGGCCGCGAGCATGGCCCCGTAGAGCGCCATCGAGACGGCGATGTAGGCCGTGACGTTGGCGTGCGGGCCGACCGCCTCGGTCCGGTAGCCGGCGCTCGTGCCGAAGATGAGGAAGAACACGGGGGGCATCAGCAGGGAGAAGATCATCGCGCGCCGGTTGCGGGCGAGGCGGCGCAGCTCGATGCGCAGGTAGCGGGTGTTGACCAGCGCGGCGAGCCCGCTCGGCCGGGGCGGGCGGGCAGGCCGCGCCGTCCCGGCGGTCGTGGAGGTGGCGGTGGCCGTGCTCACCGTGGCGCTCATCGCGCGCTCCCTTCGGTGGTGAGGGCGACGAACGCGTCCTCGAGGTTGTGGGCGGCGATCTCGACGTCATGCGCGGTGGTGTGGTTGAGCAGGTGGCGCGCGACCGCGTCGGAGTCCTCGGCGCGGACCAGGAGCCGCGCGCCGCGCTCCTCGACCGCCTCGACGCCGGCGAGCGCGGCGAGCTGTGCGATGGCAGCGGCGCGGGCGGCGTCGTCGTCGATCTCGGCGGAGACCACACGACCCGAGGCGAGCGCCTTGACCTCGGCGGCCGTGCCGTCGGCGACGACGCGGCCGTGGCTGACCATGACGACGCGGTCGGCGTACGCGTCGGCCTCGTCGAGGTAGTGGGTGGCGAAGACCACCGTGCGGCCGCGGGCGGCATCGGCGCGGATGGCGGCCCAGAACTCACGGCGGCCCTCGACGTCCATGCCCGTGGTGGGCTCGTCGAGGAGGAGCAGGTCGGGGTCGGGCACGAGCGCCATGGCGAAGCGCAGGCGCTGCTGCTGCCCGCCGGAGCACTTGGCGACGGCGCGGTCGGCGAGCTCGGCGATGCCGGCGCGCTCCAGGTAGACGCGGGCGTCGACATCGCGCCCGTAGAGCGCGCCGGTGAGCTCGACCGTCTCGGCCACGGTGAGGTCGCGCAGCAGGCCGCCGGTCTGCATGACGGCCGCGACCCGGCCGGCCGCGACGGCGTCCTGCGGCGTGCCACCGAGCACCTGCACGGTCCCGGAGGTGGGCACGGCCAGGCCGAGCACCATGTCGATGGTGGTGGTCTTGCCGGCGCCGTTCGGGCCGAGGAAGGCGACGACCTCGCCCGGCTCGATGCGCAGGTCGAGGCCGTCGACGGCCCGGACCGGGCCGGACGGGCTGCCGAACTCCTTGACCAGCCCGCTCAGCATGAGGGCGGGGGCGGATGTGGTGTTCATGGCTCGAAGCCTGCCGGGGCCGCGGTCCGCGCGGCACCGCCGCGTGTCACGGAGCGGGCATGACATCCGTCATGCCGGGAACCGTTGTCCCGGGGCAACTACTCGTGCGAGAGTAGTCGTGTGTCAACCGTCCGCCTCTTCGTGCTCGACTCGCTCGTCCGCCACGGCCCCATGCACGGGCATCAGATGCGCGCACTGGCGGAGCAGGAGCACGTCGACGAGTGGACCGACATCACCGTCGGCTCCCTGTACGGCACGCTCAAGCGCCTCGAGGCCGAGGGCCTCGTCGCGGCCGTCCGCACGGAGCGCGAGGGCAACTACCCCCCGCGGCGCGTGCTCGGTGTCACCGACGCCGGTCGCGCCGCCCTCGCCGAGCTGCACGCGGCGACGCTCGCCGTCGTCGGGCTGCGGCCCGACCCCGCCGACTACGCGCTCGCCCGCCCCCAGCCCGACCGGCTCGAGGAGCTCGCGACGGTCCTGGCCGGCCGGCTGGCCGAGCTGCGCGCCCAGGTCGCGGAGCACGAGGAGCACCTGGTCGCCATCGACCAGCACCTCACCGTCGCCGAACGCCTCACCCTGACCCACACGACCGAGCGGCTCGGCGCCGAGGTCGCGTTCCACGAGCGGCTGCTCGCCGCCGTCCCCGAGATCGTCGCCGACGAGCTCTCCCGGAAGGACTTCCATGACTGACACGACCGCGGCACCCGCCTTCAGCGTGCCGCGCCGCACCTGGCTCTCCCTGTCGGTGCTGCTGCTCGGCGTCGCGATGGCGCTGCTCGACACGACCATCGTCAACGTCGCCCTGCCCACCATCCGCACCAGCCTCGACGCCTCCGAGTCGACGCTGTCGTGGATCATCTCCGGCTACGCGCTCGCCTTCGGCCTCGCCCTCATCCCCGCCGGACGCATCGGCGACCGGTTCGGGCACACGTGGGTGTTCGTCGTCGGCCTGGCCGGGTTCACCCTCGCCAGCCTGTGGTGCGGCCTGGCCACGGGCCCGACGTCGCTCATCGTCGCCCGCGTGGTCCAGGGCCTGTTCGGCGGCATGTTCTTCCCCGCGGTCACGGCACTCATCCAGCTCATGTTCCCGGGGCCGCTGCGCGGGCGGGCGTTCGCCGTCATGGGCGCGACCATCGGCTTCTCGACGGCGCTCGGCCCGATCGTCGGCGGCCTGCTCATCGAGGCGTTCGGCACCGGGGACGGCTGGCGCTCCATCTTCTTCGTCAACCTGCCGTTCGGCGTCGTCGCCGTGACGGCCGCGATCCTGCTGCTGCCGCGCATCGTCGCGGGCTCGCAGGCGCGCGGGGTCGACCTGCTCGGGCTGGTGCTGCTGGCCGGCGGCCTCGTCGCGCTGCTCGTGCCGCTCATCCAGGGGCAGGACGCCGGGTGGCCGCTGTGGACGTGGCTCTCGCTGGGCGGCGGCGTCGTGCTCCTGGTGCTGTTCTTCGTGTGGGAGTCGGCCGTGGCGCGGCGCGGCGCGACGCCGCTCGTGCCGCCGGGGCTGTTCCGTCACGGGCACTTCACTGGTGGCGTGATCCTCGCCATGGTCTACTTCGCGGCGTTCACCAGCATCTTCTTCACCATCTCGATCCTGTGGCAGGCCGGCCTGGGCCACACCGCGCTCGAGTCCGGGCTCGTGTCGATCCCGTTCGCGATCGGCTCGATCCTCGGCGCCTCGCAGAGCGACCGGCTCGCCGTGCGCCTGGGCCGGTCGGTCCTCGTCGTCGGCACCGGGCTGGTCGCGCTGGGGCTGGTCTCCGTGTGGCTCATCCTGACGACCGTCGACGCGGCGGACCTCAACCACTGGATCCTGCTGCCGCCGCTGCTGGTCGCCGGCGTCGGCTCGGGCATGTTCATCGCACCGAACGCCCAGTTCATCGTCGCGACCGTGGACCGCGCGGAGGCGGGCGCGGCGTCCGGCGTCGTCGGGACGTCGCAGCGCATCGGCAGCGCGGCGGGCATCGCGGTCATCGGCTCGGTGCTGTTCGGCTCGCTGGACTTCCCTGCCGGCCGGCCGACCCCGGCGATCGTGGCGGACACGTTCGCGCACGCGGCCGCGAGCGCGATGGCGGTCTCGGCCGCCCTGGCGGTGCTGGCGTTCGCCCTGGTCTTCGCCCTCCCGAAGCGCGTCGCCCACTGACCGGCGACCCCTGACCGGCGACCCCCGGCGACGCACGAGGGCCGGAACCCGTCACCGGGTTCCGGCCCTCGTGCGCGTCGGGCTCGGTCAGGCGCCGAGCAGGCGGGCGCCCAGGTAGGACGCGACCTGGTCCAGCGCGACGCGCTCCTGCGCCATGGTGTCGCGGTGGCGGATCGTCACGGCCTGGTCGTCGAGCGTGTCGAAGTCGACGGTGACGCAGAACGGCGTGCCGATCTCGTCCTGGCGGCGGTAGCGCTTGCCGATGGCCTGCGTGACGTCGTAGTCGACGTTCCAGTGCTGGCGCAGCTCGGCGGCCAGCTTCTCCGCCGTCGGCAGCAGGTCGGCCGACTTGGACAGCGGCAGCACCGCAGCCTTGACCGGCGCGAGGCGCGGGTCGAGGTGCAGCACCGTGCGCTTGTCGACGCCGCCCTTGGTGTTGGGGGCCTCGTCCTCGTCGTACGCCTCGACGAGGAACGCCATGAGGCTGCGCGTGAGGCCGGCGGCGGGCTCGATGACGTACGGGAAGTACTTCTCGTTCGTCACCGGGTCGCGGTAGCCGAGGTCCTTGCCCGAGTGCTCGGTGTGCGTCTTGAGGTCGAAGTCGGTGCGGTTGGCGATGCCCTCGAGCTCGCCCCACTCGCTGCCCTGGAAGCCGAAGCGGTACTCGATGTCGACCGTGCGGGTCGAGTAGTGCGAGAGCTTCTCCTGCGGGTGCTCGTAGTGGCGCAGGTTCTCCGGGTCGATGCCGAGGTCCGTGTACCAGGCGGTGCGCGTGTCGATCCAGTACTGGTGCCACTCGGCGTCGGTGCCCGGGACGACGAAGAACTCCATCTCCATCTGCTCGAACTCGCGCGTGCGGAAGATGAAGTTGCCCGGCGTGATCTCGTTGCGGAACGACTTGCCGATCTGGGCGATGCCGAACGGAGGCTTGCTCCGCGTGGCGGCGGCCACGTTCTGGAAGTTCACGAAGATGCCCTGGGCCGTCTCCGGGCGCAGGTAGTGCAGGCCGGACTCGTCCTCGACCGGGCCGAGGTACGTCTTGAGCATCATGTTGAAGTCGCGCGGCTCGGTCCACTGGCCGCGCGTGCCGCAGTTGGGGCACGCGATCGTGTCCAAGGCGACGGCGTCCGGGTCGTCGAGGCCCTTCTTCTCGGCGACGGCCTCCTGCATCTGGTCGACGCGGAACCGCTTGTGGCACGAGAGGCACTCGGTCAGCGGGTCGGTGAACACGCCCACGTGGCCCGAGGCCACCCAGACCTGGCGCGGCAGGATGACGGAGGAGTCGAGGCCGACGACGTCGTCGCGACGCGTCATGGCCTTCCACCACTGGCGCTTGATGTTCTCCTTGAGCTCGACGCCGAGGGGGCCGTAGTCCCAGGCGGAGCGGGTGCCTCCGTAGATCTCGCCCGCAGGGAAGACGAAGCCTCGGC
Source organism: Xylanimonas protaetiae (assembly GCF_004135385.1). NCBI lineage: Bacteria > Bacillati > Actinomycetota > Actinomycetes > Micrococcales > Promicromonosporaceae > Xylanimonas > Xylanimonas protaetiae. Next base: position 3,593,036 of record NZ_CP035493.1, read on the forward strand.
GCTTGGCGAGGGAGACGACGGCGTCGAGGCGGGCGGTGGCGGAAGGCGCAGCGGCCACGGGATCACTCCTGGGAGGTCGGCCCGCCGGTGGCTCCGGCGGAACTGGGTGGGACGCCAGGCGGCGTCGGCGCACAAAGCCTACGTGGCCTCGCCGGGGAGTTCCTCGTCGCGGCGTGCGCGGGCGACCGACGCCCGGTACCCCGCGAACTTGACAATCATTCTCGCTTCTTCTGAAAATGATTCTCATGAAGTTCCGACGGACCGCCGCCCTGGCCACCGCCGCCCTGGCCCTCCCCCTCACCCTCGCCGCCTGCGGCACCGGCCAGGAGGCCGCGGCCGACGGCCGCCTCCAGGTGATCACCTCGTTCTACCCGCTGCAGTTCGTCGCCCAGTCGGTCGCCGGCGACCTCGCCGACGTCGACAACCTCACGCCGCCCGCGGCCGACCCGCACGACCTCGAGCTGTCCCCCGCCCGGGCCCGCGTCATCTCGTCGGCCGACGTCGTCGTCACGCTCGGCGGCTTCCAGCCCGCCGTCGACGACGCCATCGCCGCCCGCGAGCCCGAGAACCTCGTCGACGCGGCCGACATCGTCACCCTGCTGAGCGCGTCCGTCACGGGCGGCCACGACTGCAGCAGCCACGGCGACACCGCCACCGAGGACGCGCACGCCCACGACCACGCCACCGACGACGCCACCGCCGACGCCGACGCCACCGCCGACGCCACCGCGCACGACGACGAGGAGTGCGACGAGGACCACGCGCACGACACCGACGCCGCCGCGACCGACGCCGCCGACGCAGACGCCGCCGGCACGGACGCCGACAGCGGCCACGGCCACAGCCACGGCATGGCCGGCTACGACCCGCACTTCTGGCTGGACCCGACCAAGCTGGCCGAGCTCGCCCACCCGGTCGCGGACGCCCTGAGCGCCGCCGACCCGGCCAACGCCGAGACGTTCTCGGCCAACGCGGACGCGCTCGTCGAGCGGCTGCACGCACTGGACGAGGAGTTCGCCGCCGCGCTCGCGCCCTTCGCCGGCGCCACCCTCATCACCAACCACACGGCGTTCGGCTACCTCGCCCAGCGCTACGGGCTCCGCCAGGTGGGTGTCACGGGCCTCGACCACGACATCGAGCCGTCCCCGGCCCGCATGCGCGAGATCGGCGAGATCGCCCGCCAGCACGGCGTCACCACGCTGTTCTACGAGAACCTCGTCAGCCCCCGCGTGATCCAGACCCTGGCCTCCGACCTGGGCATCCACGCCACCGTCCTCGACACCCTCGAGGGGCTCACCCAGGCCAAGGTCGACGCCGGCGAGGACTATGTCACCATCATGCAGCGCAACCTCATCACTCTCACCGAGGGACTCACCGCACCATGACAGACCCTGAGCACGACGTCGTGATCGAAGCCCGCGACCTGCACGTCCGCCTCGGCACCAGCAACGTGCTGCGCGGCGTCGACCTCCAGGTGCGCCGCGGCGAGGTCGTGGCGCTCCTGGGTGCCAACGGCTCGGGTAAGTCGACGCTGGTGCGCACGCTCGTCGGCGCGCTGGCCCCGACGTCGGGCACCGTGGACGTGCCCCCGGCGGACCGCATGGGGTACGTCCCGCAGCGCGTGAGCGCTGCGGGCGGCATCCCCGCCACCGCGCAGGAGGTCGTGGCCTCGGGCCTGCTCGGGCCGCGCCGCCTGCGCCTGCCGCGCGGGTGGCGCGCCCGCGCGCACGAGGCGCTCGAGCTCGTCGGGCTCGTGGACCGCTGCCACGACGCCACCAACCACCTCTCGGGCGGCCAGCAGCAGCGCGTGCTCATCGCGCGCGCCCTGGTGCGCCGGCCTGACGTGCTCGTGCTCGACGAGCCCGTGGCCGGCGTCGACCAGCCGTCCCAGCAGCAGTTCGCCGCGACGATGACCCGCCTGGTCGCCCGGGGGCTCACCGTGCTGGTGGTGCTGCACGAGCTCGGCGAGCTCGCCCCGCTCGTCACGCGCGCCGTCGTCCTGCGGCACGGCCGCGTGGTGCACGACGGCGCCCCGCCGGCGGCGCTCGACGGCCACGCGGCCCGCGACCACGAGCACGTGCACCCCCACGCCGCGGCGACCGCGGCGGAGCGCGGCGACGAGACCGGCTTCTCCGGTTTCGAGGACTCCACCGCGGCGTTGACCGACCACCCTGGAACCGAGGTCCACCCGTGATCGAGATGCTCACCGACCCGCTCATGCAGCGGGCGCTGCTCGCGGCGCTGCTCGTGGGTGCCGCGGCCCCCATCGTCGGCACCTACCTGGTGCAGCGGCGCCTGTCCCTGCTCGGCGACGGCATCGGGCACATCGCCCTGACCGGCGTCGCGCTCGGCTGGCTCGTCGGCGCGGCCATGGGGCTGCGGCCCGCGGACGCCCTGACCATCCCCGGCGCCGTCGTCGTCGCCGTGATCGGCTCGGTGCTCATCGAGGTGGTCCGCCGCCGCGGCCGCACCTCGGGCGACCTCGCGCTGGCGCTCATGTTCTACGGCGGCATCGCGGGCGGCGTGCTGATCATCGGCCTCGCCGGCGGCACGTCGGGCAACCTCATGGCGTACCTGTTCGGGTCGATCTCGACGGTCACGGTGTCGGACCTCGTGCTCACCGCCGTGCTGTCGGTCATCATCCTCGCCGTCGGCATCGGGCTGCGCACCGCGCTGTTCGCCGTCTCGCACGACGAGGAGTTCGCGATCGCGTCCGGGCTGCCCGTGTGGCTGCTCAACATGGCGGTGGCGATCGTCGCCGCGCTGACCGTGACCGTGGCGATGCGCGTGGTCGGGCTCCTGCTCGTCTCGGCGCTCATGATCGTGCCGGTGGCCGTGGCGCAGCAGCTCACGCACTCGTTCCGCCTGACGATGGGCCTGGCCAGCGCGGTCGGCGTCGTCGTGTGCATCGTCGGCCTGTCGATCACGTACTGGCACAACGTCTCGCCGGGCGCGACGATCGTCGTCCTCGCGATCGTCGTGTACCTGCTCGCGGCGATGGTCCGCCCGCTGCTGCACCGCCGTGCCGCGCTGGCCCAGCACGACCCGCACCCGGACATCCCCGACGACGTCCGCGTGCCGGTGGCGACGGGGTCCGGCGGGGTCTCCGGGGCGACCTCGGGCTCGGGCTCGGGCTCAGGCTCGGGCGAGGAGTGCCCGTCATGAGCGCGTCGCACCCCGCCCCGGTCCGCATGACGCGGCAGCGCGCCGCCGTGGCCGAGGCGCTCCAGGGCGTCGACGAGTTCCGCAGCGCCCAGCAGCTGCACGAGACGCTGCGGCAGCGCGGCGACGCCGTCGGCCTCGCCACCGTCTACCGCACCCTCCAGGCGCTCGTGGACGGCGGCGACGTCGACGTGCTGCGCACCGACGACGGCGAGAGCGTCTACCGCTGGTGCGCGCGCCGCGAGCACCACCACCACCTGGTGTGCCGCGCGTGCGGCAAGACGGTCGAGATCGACGGTCCGACCGTCGAGGCGTGGGCGCAGATGGTGGGCACCGAGCACGGCTTCAGCGGCATCGAGCACACCATCGAGCTGTGGGGCACGTGCGCCGACTGCCGGGCGGCCGGCGACTGATCCCGGGGGCGTGGTCCGGAGCACTGCGCACAGCGTGAGAAAGTAAGGCAATGCTTACCTCACCGGCCGTGCCACCGGGTGCGGCGGCGTCGGCGACGGCCGGCGCCGCGCTCCCGCGAGGCCGTACGCGCCTCGCGCTCGTCCTTGCGGGGACGGCGCTGCTGCTCGTCCTCGTCGTCGCCGCGAGCCTCCTGCTCGGCGTGCGCTCCGTGCCCGCCTCCGCGGTGTGGGACGCCGTGTGGCCGGGGGCCGCCGGGCACGACCTGACGAACCCCGACCAGGCCGTCGTCGCGCAGCTGCGCGTGCCGCGCACGGTGCTCGGCCTGCTCGCGGGCCTCGCGCTCGGGTGCGTCGGCACCGTGATCCAGGGCGTCACGCGCAACCCCATCGCCGACCCGGGCCTGCTCGGCATCACGCCGGGCGCGTCGCTCGCCGTCGTCGTCGCCGTGTCGTTCCTCGGCGTCGCGACGCCGCTGGGCTTCGTCTGGTTCGCGTTCGCGGGGGCCGCGCTGGCCGCCGTCGTCGTCTTCTCCATCGGGCGGGCGCAGCCCGTGCGCCTGGCCCTCGTGGGCGCGGCGCTGACCGCGTTCGTCACGCCGGTCATCGCGCTGCTCCTGCTGCGCGACGTCCAGGCCTTCAACCAGTACCGCTTCTGGGCCGTCGGCGCGCTCACCGGTCGCGGGCTCGACGCCGCCTCCGCGCTGTGGCCGTTCCTGGTGGTCGGCGTGCTGCTCACGGCCATGCTCGCCCCGCGGCTCACGCTGCTGGCCATGGGCGACGACGTCGCGACCGCGCTCGGGCAGGACGTGCGGACCACGCGCGGCCTCGCCGCCGTGGCCGTCGTGCTGCTGGCGGGCGTCTCGACGGCGCTGGCCGGGCCCGTCGCGCTCGTCGGGCTCGTGGTGCCGCACGCGGCCCGGCGGCTCGTCGGCACCGACTACCGGCGGCTGACGCCCGTGGCGGCGCTGCTCGGGCCGGTCGTGCTGCTCGGGGCCGACGTCATCGGGCGGCTCGTCGTGCCCAACGCCGAGCTCGAGGCGGGCGTCGTCGCAGCGTTCCTGGGCGCTCCCGTCCTGGTCGCCGTGGCGCGCGGCCGTCACGTGGCGGGGGTGTGAGATGACCGGATCCCACTGGCTCGTGTCGACCCGGCAGCTCGTCGTCAGACCGGCAGATCGAGCTGCCGGTGCGACGACGTACTGCCGGGCTGACCAGGGCGCGCCGGGGAGCGCCGCATGACCGCCGTGGCCGTCGCGGGGCTGCGCGCCGCGCGGCGCCGGCGCAGCCTGGTCGTGGTCGGCGTCGCGGTGGTCGCGATCCTCGTCCTGGGCACCCTGGGGCTCACGCTCGGGGCCGCCGGGCTGACGCCCGGGCGCGCCCTGGCCGCAGTGGTCGGCGTCGGCGAGCGGACCGACCTGTTCGTGGTGCAGCGGCTCCGCCTGCCCCGGGTGCTCGCCGCGCTGCTCGCCGGGGCCGCGTTCGCGCTGGCCGGGGCGCTGTTCCAGTCGACGCTGCGCAACCCGCTCGCCTCCCCCGACATCCTCGGCGTCTCGACGGGCGCGAGCCTCGGCGCCGTCTGGTCGCTGCTCGTGCTCGGGGCGTCCGGCGTGGTCGTGGCCGCCTGGGCGTTCGGCGGGGCGCTCGCCGCGGCCGCCGCGATCTGGCTGCTCGCCTGGCGGCGCGGCCTGCACTCGATCCGGTTCGTGCTCGTGGGCGTCGGCATCTCGTACGTCTGCGGGGCCGTGCTCTCGTGGCTCCTCGCCCGGGCCGAGGTCCGCGACGCGCAGTCCGCGCTGCTGTGGACCATCGGGTCCGTCGCGGACGTCCGCGGCACGTCGCTGGCGATCCTCGCCGTCGGCGTGGGCGTGCTCGCGCTGGCCGCCGCGCTGCTCGCCCGCACCCAGCCGCCCCTCGCGCTCGGCGACGAGCACGCCGCCGCGCTCGGCGTGCGCGTCCCCGCCGCCCGCGCCGGCGCGCTGCTCGTCGCCGTCGGGCTCGTCGCCGTCGCGACGTCGGCGGCCGGGCCGGTCGCGTTCGTCGCGCTCGTCTCCCCCGCCATCGCGCGCCGCCTGCTCGACGACGGCGGGGCTGACCTCACCGCCTCGGCCGCGGTGGGCGCGGTCCTCGTCCTCGCCGCCGACCTGCTCGGCCAGCACGCGCTCGGCGGGCTCACCGTCCCCGCGGGCGTCGTGACCGGCCTCGTCGGGGCCCCGTACCTCCTGTGGCTGCTCAGCGGCCGCGCCGACCGAAGGGTGGCTGCCGCGTGACCGCGCTCCCCGACAACACCGTGTCCGACAGCACCGGGCGCGACGGCGCCGGGCCCGACTCCGTGCTCCGCGCCCCCGGTGCCGCGCCCGCGCTGCGCGCCGAGGGCGTGCGGCTCGGCTACGACGGTCGCACCGTCGTCGACGGCCTCACGCTCGACCTGCCCGCCGGGAGGGTGACGGCGATCGTCGGCCCCAACGCCTCGGGCAAGTCGACGCTGCTCAAGGGCCTCGCCCGGCTGCTGCCGCTCGACGCCGGGCGGGTGCTGCTCGGCGGTCGCGACGTCGCCGCGATGCCGCGCCGCGAGCTCGCGAAGGCGCTCGGCGTGCTGCCGCAGTCGTCCATCGCGCCCGACGGCGTCCGGGTCGCCGAGCTCGTCGCCCGCGGGCGGTACCCGCACCAGGGCTGGTTCGGGCGGCACTCGTCGACCGACGACGCCGTCGTCGCCCGCGCGCTGGAGTCGACGGGGACGGCGTCGCTCGCGGACCGGCCGGTGGCCGAGCTGTCGGGCGGGCAGCGGCAGCGCGTGTGGATCGCGATGGTGCTCGCGCAGGAGACCGACATCGTCCTGCTCGACGAGCCCACGACGTTCCTGGACGTGGCCCACCAGGTCGACCTTCTCGACCTGCTCGCGTCCCTCAACGAGGAGCGCGGCACCACCGTGGTGATGGTGCTGCACGAGCTCAACCTCGCGGCCCGCTACGCGGACCACCTCGTGGTGATGCGCGACGGCGGCGTCGTCGCGCAGGGGGCACCCTCGGACGTGCTGACGGCGGAGTCGGTGCGTGACGCGTTCGGGCTCGAGGCCCGCGTGGTGCCGGACCCGGTGTCGGGGACGCCCCTCGTGGTGCCGATCGGGCGGCCCCGGCCGGGCCGGCCGGCCCACTGATCGCGCCCGCTGACTGCGCCTGCTGACCGCCCGCCGGCTGCCCGCCGACTGAGATACGTCATACGCGCGTTTCGTTATTCGCGAGCGGCCAGGTTAGCCTTACCTCACTCGGCCGCTCGCGGGGCCGAGCCTTACCCCACCTCCCCCTGAGGAGCAGTTCCGTGCGATTCCGTCGCCCCCTGACCGCCACGGCAGCCCTGCTGGCCGCCGCCTCGCTCGCCCTCGCCGGGTGCTCGTCGACGGGCGGCGACGACGCCGCGGCCACACCGAGCGGCCCCGCCACGAGCGGCGCGACCGACGAGTTCCCGATCACGATCGAGTCCGCGCTCGGCACGGCGACCATCAAGTCCGCGCCGGAGCGCGTGGTCACCTGGGGCTGGGGTTCCACCGAGGCTGCGATCGCCGTGGGCGTCTACCCCGTGGCGGTCGCCGAGCAGCGCTGGACGGCGGGCGAGGGCAACCTCGTGCCGTGGGTCGAGGAGGCGTACGACAAGGCCGGCGTCGAGCACCCCGCCGTGCTGACGGACGAGGCGGGCGGCGCGACCGTCCCCTACGAGGAGATCATCGCCGCCGCGCCCGACCTCATCCTCGCGCCCTACTCGGGCCTGACGCAGGAGCAGTTCGACCTGCTCAGCGACATCGCCCCTGTGGTCGCGTTCCAGGACGGCCCGTGGACCACCACCTGGGACGACGTCATCCGGACCAGCGCCAAGGCCCTGGGCCGCAGCGCCGCCGGCGACGCCGTGCTCGACGACATCAGCGCCTTCCTCGCCGACCAGAAGGCCGCCCACCCCGAGTTCGACGGCGTGACGTTCGCGGGCATCTGGGACGGCGACGGGTCCGTGTCCGTCTACACCCCGGCCGACCCGCGCGTCGCGATCCTCACCGAGCTCGGCCTGCAGATCGCCCCGTCGGTCTCCGACCTCGACACGTCGAACGGCGGGTTCTACTACGACCTGTCCTACGAGAAGCTGGACCAGCTCACCGCCGACTTCGTCATCGTCTACGGCAACACCGACGCCGAGGTCGAGGCGTCGCTCGCCAAGCCGGCCCTGCAGGCCATCCCGGCCGTCGCGGCGGGCCGCGTGGTCAAGGTCGTCGGCCCGGTCACGGTCTCGTCCGTCTCGCCCCCGACGGCGCTGACGTTCCAGTGGGAGGGCGGTCTGCCGACGCTCATCGCGGGGATCGCGACGACGCTCGCGGGCTGACCGTTCGATCGGAACGTGCAAACGAGATCGGAACGTGCGCTGGGACGCACGTTCCGATCTCGTTCGCACGTTCCGATCGGCGGCTCAGGCCGTCGGCTTGTCGACCGCGCCGCCCATGCGGCGGTCCCGGTTCGCGAACTCCTCGCACGCGCGCCACAGGTGGCGGCGGTCGACGTCGGGCCACAGCTCCGGGATGAACATCATCTCGGCGTACGCGGACTGCCAGAGCATGAAGTTGCTGGTGCGCTGCTCGCCCGAGGAGCGCAGGAACAGGTCGACGTCGGGCAGCTCGGGGACGTAGAGGTACTTCTGGATCGTCTTCTCGGTGATCCGCTCCGGGTTGAGCCGGCCGGCCTTGACGTCGCGGGCCATGGCGGCGGTCGCGTCGGCGAGCTCGGCGCGGCCGCCGTAGTTGACGCACATCGTGAGCGTGCACGCGTCGTTGCCGGCGGTCATCTGCTCCGCGACCTGGAGCTCCTTGATGACCGAGCCCCACAGGCGCGGCTGCCGCCCCGCCCAGCGGATCCGCACGCCCCACGAGCCCATCTCGTCCCGGCGGCGGCGGATCACGTCGCGGTTGAAGCCCAGCAGGAACTTGACCTCCTCGGGCGAGCGCTTCCAGTTCTCCGTCGAGAACGCGTACGCGCTGATGTTCTTGACGCCCAGCTGCACCGCCCCGGCGACGACGTCGAGCAGCTGCTTCTCGCCCGCCTTGTGCCCCTCGATGCGGGACAGGCCGCGCTGGTTGGCCCACCGCCCGTTGCCGTCCATGACGACGGCGACGTGCTTCGGCAGCAGGTCCGCCGGGATGGACGGCGGCGTCGCTCCCGACGGGTGCGGGAACGGCTCGGCGTAGGTGCGGGGCATCAGGTCTCCAGGTCAGGCCCGGGCGCGGGCGCGGTCGTGGTGCGGTCGACGTGGCGGAGCGAGCGCAGCGTGCGCTCCAGGTAGTACTGCGCGTAGGCGGCGACGATGCCCGACGCCTCCTTGCGGTGCCGCTCCCCCGACGCGTCCGCCGTCGCCCAGTCTCCCGTGAGGAGCGCGGCGAGCAGGTCGAACGTCTGCGGGGCGGGCGCCGTCGAGCCCGGGGGGCGGCAGCGCGAGCACACCGCGCCGCCCGTCGCGACGGAGAACGAGTGGTGCGGGCCCGGCTCGCCGCACCGCGCGCAGTCGGTGAACGACGGCGCCCAGCCGGCGACGGCGAGCGCGCGCAGCAGGTACGAGTCCATGACGAGCGACGGCGTGTGGTCGCGCTGGGCCAGCGCCCGCAGCGCCCCGGCGAGCAGCCAGTACTGCTGCACCGCGGGCTCCCGCTCGGCCTCGACGAGCCGGTCGGCCGCCTCGAGCATGGGCGCTCCGGCCGTGTACAGGGCGTAGTCCTCGCAGATGGCGCGCGCGTACGGCCCGATGGTCTCGACCTGGGTCACGGTGTCGAGCGACCGCCCGACGTGCAGCTGCACGTCCACGACCATGAACGGCTCCAGCCGGGCGCCGAACCGCGACGACGTGCGCCGCACGCCCTTGGCGACGCCGCGCACCTTGCCGTTCTCGCGCGTCAGCAGCGTGACGATGCGGTCGGCCTCACCCAGCTTGTGGGTGCGCAGCACGATCGCGTCGTCTCGGTACAGGGGCACGCGCCCATTCTCCCAGGCCGGTACGACAGGGCGGCACCTCCCCGTCGCCCTGCGCGGAGTCGCAGGACCCGGACGACGACGGCACCGGCGCCGCTCTGGGCGGATCCGCCCACGGCAGCGCGGCACCCCACGCGCGCCGCGCACGGCGCACGGTGGGTCCATGAGCGAGACACCCCCACCCCGGCTCTTCGACGCCGCCGCCCGCAGCGGCCTGTACGAGCGCCGCGTCCTCGTGCTCGACGGCGTCCTCGACGACGACAACGGCACCCTCCTCTCGACGCAGCTCGTGACGCTCGCTGCCGAGGACCCGACCGCCGACATCGCCCTGTGGATCCACTCCCCCGGCGGCTCCGTGCCCGCGATGCTCGCGATCCGCGACCTCATGCGGACGATCCCGAACGACGTCGCGACGCTCGCGCTCGGGTTCGCCGCGAGCGCGGGGCAGTTCCTGCTCTCGGCGGGCACGCCCGGCAAGCGCCGGGCGCTGCCGCACGCGCGGATCCTGCTGCACCAGGGGTCCGCGGGCATCGGCGGCACCGCCGTCGACATCGAGCTGCAGGCGGACGACCTGCGGCACATGCGCGACACCGTGCTGGGCCTGGTCGCGCAGGACACCGGGCAGCCGCGCGAGCGCGTCTTCGAGGACTCGTTGCACGACCACTGGTTCACGGCGCAGGAGGCGCTCGACTACGGGTTCGTCGACGCCGTCGTCGGATCGTTCGGGGACATCGCGCCGCTGCGACGCGGTGTGACCGGCTTCGGCCGCACTCCGGAGGAGGTCCGATGAGCACGTACACGATCCCGACCGTCATCGCCCAGCACCCGCGCGGCGAGCGCGCCCTGGACGTCTACTCGCAGCTGCTGACCGAGCGGATCATCTACCTGGGCACCGCGGTCGACGCGGGCGTGGCCAACGCCCTCATCGCGCAGCTGCTGTTCCTGGAGTCCGCCGACCCGGACTCCGACATCCAGCTCTACGTCCACTGCGAGGGCGGCGACCCGGGGGCGGGCCTGGCCGTCTACGACACGCTGCGGTACATCAGGCCGGCCGTCGCGACGACGGTCGTGGGCGAGGCCGTCGCGGTCGGCGCGGTGCTGCTCGCCGCGGGCACGCCCGGCAAGCGGGCGGCGCTGCCGCACGCGCGCGTCGTGCTGCACCAGCCGGCGGCGCAGAGGCGCGGGCCGATCCCCGACCTGATCCTCCAGGCGGACGAGGTGCTGCGGATCCGCTCCGACCTGGAGGGCGTGCTCGCCCGGCACACGGGCCAGTCGGTGGAGCACCTGCGCGCCGACACCGACCAAGACCGAGTCCTGACGGCCGAACAGGCCCGAACCTACGGCCTGATCGACCACGTCATCACCCAGCGCTGACCGTCGCGCGACCCTGGACGTCCGGGTATGAGCCGCCAGAAGCGGACCTTCAGGGTCGCTCGACCGAGGGGGCGGCGGGGTTGCTCATGCGGCTAGCGCCAGCGCTTGCGGGCCTACGGGCGCGGGGACGCGGGCCGGCGCGTCGGCGCGCACGCCCGACAGCTCCGTGGCGACGCCCAGCGTCAGGTCCACGAGGGTGACGTCCAGCGCGCCGGTGATCGCGGCGATCATCTCGCTCGACGGCTCCTTGACGCCCCGCTCGATCTCGGACAGGTACTGCGGCGACACCCCGGCGCGGGCGGCGACGTCGCCGAGCGTCTGGCCGCGCCGGTGCCGCAGCCGCCGCAGGTAGTCGCCGAGCACGTGCCGCCACAGGGGTTCGCGAGGGGATCCGGCCATACGGGGACGGTACGCACGCGAGGCGCTCGCGCGCCCGCGTCTCTGCTGACAGCAGAACGCCCGCGACGCAGACGTGGTCTGGGTCGCGGGCGTCCTGCCGTCAGGTCAGGCGTGCGCCTCGCGGTTCACGGCCGAGACGATCGCCTTGAGCGACGCCGTCGTGATCGACGGGTCGATGCCGACGCCCCACAGGACGTCGTCGCCCACGAGGGCCTCGACGTACGCGGCCGCGGACGCGTCGCCGCCCTCGCTGAGGGCGTGCTCGGCGTAGTCGAGCACCTTGACGTCGACGCCCACCTTCGCGATCGCCGCGACGAACGCGGCCACGGGCCCGTTGCCCACGCCGTCGAGGGTGAGCTCCTCGCCGCGGTCGATGACGTCGACGGACATCGTCGTCGTGCCGTCCGTGGCCGAGACGGTGCGCGTCTCGATGAGCTTGAGGCGCCCCCAGGGCTCGAGGCCCGCGGCGTTGCCCTCCTCGACGGGCAGGTACTCGTCGGTGAAGATCCGCCAGATGTCGCCGCCGGTGACCTCGTGGCCCTCGGTGTCGGTGACGCGCTGCACGACGCCGGAGAACTCGATCTGCAGGCGGCGCGGCAGGTCGAGGGCGTGCTCCGTCTGGAGCAGGTACGCGATGCCGCCCTTGCCGGACTGGCTGTTGACGCGGATGACCGCCTCGTACGAGCGGCCCACGTCGCGCGGGTCGATCGGCAGGTACGGCACGCCCCACGTGATCTCGTCGACCGTCGTGCCCGCGTCCGCGGCCCGGCCGGCCATGTGCTCGAAGCCCTTCTTGATGGCGTCCTGGTGGGAGCCGGAGAAGGCGGTGAACACGAGGTCGCCCACGTAGGGGTGCCGCTCGTGCACGGGCAGCTGGTTGCAGTACTCGACGGTGCGGCGGATGCCGTCGATGTCCGAGAAGTCGATCTGCGGGTCGATGCCCTGGCTGAACAGGTTCATGCCGAGGGTCACCAGGTCGACGTTGCCGGTGCGCTCGCCGTTGCCGAACAGGCAGCCCTCGATGCGGTCGGCGCCGGCCTGGTAGCCCAGCTCGGCGGCGGCGACGGCGGTGCCGCGGTCGTTGTGCGGGTGCAGCGACAGCACGACGTTCTCGCGGTGGTCGAGGTGGCGGCTCATCCACTCGATCGAGTCGGCGTAGACGTTGGGCGTCGCCATCTCGACGGTCGCGGGCAGGTTGACGATGACGGGGCGGTCCGGCGTCGGCTCGAGAACGGCGAGCACCTCGTTGCAGATGCGGGCGGCGAACTCGAGCTCGGTGCCCGTGTACGACTCGGGCGAGTACTCGTAGTAGACGGTCGTCTCGGGGACGGTCTCCTCGAGCTTGCGGCACAGGCGCGCGCCCTGGACGGCGATGTCGATGATGCCGTCCATCCCGGAGCGGAACACGACCTCGCGCTGCAGCACCGACGTCGAGTTGTAGATGTGGACGATGGCCTGCTTCGCCCCGCGGATCGCCTCGTAGGTGCGCTCGATGAGGTGGTCGCGGCACTGGGTCAGCACCTGGATGACGACGTCGTCGGGGATGCGGCCGGACTCGATGAGCAGGCGCACGAAGTCGAAGTCGGTCTGCGACGCCGACGGGAAGCCGACCTCGATCTCCTTGTAGCCCATCTGCACGAGCAGCTCGAACATGCGCAGCTTGCGCTCGGCGTTCATCGGCTCGATGAGGGCCTGGTTGCCGTCGCGCAGGTCGACCGCGCACCAGCGGGGCGCCTTCGTGATGCGGGTGTCCGGCCACGTGCGGTCGGGGAGGTCGACGACGATCTGCTCGTGGAACGGCAGGTACTTGTGCACCGGCATCGTGGACGGCGTCTGCGGGTTGCGGGCGGCGATGCCTCGAACGGTCTCGTGGATCATGCGGGGGTTCCTTCGGCTTGAGTGTCTGGGAGCCGGCACACCAGATCAGCCGCGGCAGGGAACCGGCCTCAGAGGGCCCCGCCGCGGCACGCAAGCAGGAGGCTCACCGTGACGCGCACGAAGTCACCATAACCCGTCGCCGAGGCCTCTCCGTCCCTGCGGCCGTGATGTGGTCGTCAGCCCCGCGTGCGCAGGGCGGCGTCGACGTCCGGGTCGCCCAGCGCGCCGAGCCAGTCGAGCAGCGCCGGGTACGTGGACGGGTTGGCCGCGACGAGCGGCCGCAGGTGCGGCGACTCCTGGACGATGAGCGCCAGGTCGGCCAGCGGCGTGGCCGGGTCGAGCGCCTGCGCGGCGCTCCACGGCGAGTCCGGCACGTCGACGACGGGCGGCAGGACCTGCGTGGCGCCGACGCTCCCGAAGGGGCCGACGGCGGGCGCCGCGGTCTCGACCGCAGCGGTCTCGGGCGCTGCTGTCTCGACCGCGGCGGTCTCGGGCCTCGCGGTCTCGGGCGCGGCGGGCTCGGGCTCGGGCTCGACCGGGGCGTACCGGGGCTCGACCCCGGGCACGTCGGGACCCTGACCCAGCGGCGCCATGATCGTCGTCTCCGCCGCGGACGCCTGCGGGGCGGTCACCGCCTGGACCTCGGCCTGGACCTCGGCAGCCGCGGCGCCCGCCTCGCCCCCGGCGGCCGCACCGTACGCGGCGGCGTACGGTGCCGCCCCCGCGACGGGCCCCGCCGCGCCGAAGGCGCGCTCGGCCACACCGTAGGCGGCCTCAGCAGGCCCGGAGGGCCGCACCGGAGAGGCGTACCCGCCCTCGGAGTCGTACCCACTCTCCGGGGCGGCCACGTCGTCGTCGGGCGCCGGCTCGATGAGCGGGACGGGGCCGTGGCTGCGCAGCTCGTGCAGCGAGCGCGGCACGAGGAGCACGGACAGCACGACGGCGGGGACGCCGAACGCAAGCAGCAGGTCGACCGGGTGCACGGCCGTGGTGCCCTCGGCGCGCACGATCACGAGCACCAGCCCGAGCACGACCACGACGACGGCCGCGCCGACGGCGGTGGCGTGCCCCGAGGCGAGGTCGCGGCGCAGCGCGCGGCGGGCGAAGACGAGGACCACGGCGATCAGGACGCCGAGCACCAGGCGGAGCGTGCCGTGGAGGCCGCCGACGTCGGAGGAGATCAGGCCGACGAGGGCCAGCAGGGCCACGGACGCGCCGAGCACGATCCCGAGCTCGACCGCGTGGACCGCCACCTGCGCCCACAGGCGCGGCTGCGCGTCGGCGAGGACGGTCTGGTCCACGACGCGCGGCACGGCGGCCGCGGCGAGCACGGGGAGCAGCAGCAGGCCGAACTGGGTGCCGTGCACGCTCTCGACCCAGGGGGCCGCGCCGGCCCCGCCCACGAGGGCCGCGCCGACCGACAGCACGATGCCCACCCCGACGAGGAGCACGCCCGCGGCCTGGTCGCCCTGCCGGTCGAACCGGCCCGCGGTCAGCCACAGCACGCCGAGCACCAGCAGCGCCGTCAGCACGAGCGCGACGACGCCCCAGGCCCCGACGCCGCCGTCGATCACGGCGAGCACGGGCGCCGCGACCGCGCCGAGCCCGATGACCCAGGCGACGGAGACGACGGCCCGCCGCCACGGCAGGCCGCCGGCGAGGACGGCGCCGGCGAGCCCGAGCCCGAGCCCCGCCCCGACGCCCACCGCGCCGCCCGGCAGCACGTCGAGCAGCACGTGGACGAGCGCGACGACGGCGAGGGGCGCGAGCCCGACCCACCGCGTCCGCTGCTCGTCGGCGGCCCAGGCGCCGGGGAAGAGCTGCGCGCGGTGCGCGTACGGCAGCGCGACGGTCAGGACCGCCACGACCGTGGCCAGCACCACCTCGAGCCGGTCGCTGCCGCGCGCCGTGGCGGTCCACGGCAGCGCGAGGCCCACGAGCAGGGCCGTCATGGCGACGACGTCGCGCACCAGGTCGCGCACCGGGACCCCGGCGAACGGGAGGCGCGGGGAGCGCTCCGTGGTCGTGGCAGCGTCGGTCATGGGTGGTTCTCCCTCGCTCGGCGACGTCCGGACGTGACGTCCGGGCTCGTTTCTATCCTGCTTCACCCGCACGTGTCAGGTCACGTGGCTCAGATCCCGAGCTGGAACACGCCCCAGTAGGCCAGCCACAGCAGCAGCGACGCGGTCCCGGCGAGCGCCGCCCAGAGGGTCACCCGGGCGGGCCAGCCGGCCACGAAGACGGCCTCGGCGTCGCCCGTGCGGCGCGCGTCGCGCAGGTCGCGGGCACGCCCGATGAGCAGCGCGAGCGCCACGACCGTCGCGACGCCCAGCAGGCGCACGCCGATCCACCCGCCCTGGACGACGAGCCAGTCCTGCTCGTAGTTGAGCGCGAGGCGGGCGACGGCCATGAGGTAGGCGATGAGCGCGACGGTGGTCGCCACGCTCCCGACGCTCAGGGCGAGCAGCAGCGGCCGGACGCCGCGCGCCATCCGGGTGGTCGAGCGGGCGCCGGGGACGCCGCGCCCGGCGGCCGCGAGGCGTCGCACGAGCGACGTCGCGCCCCACACGAGCGGGCCGACGAGGAGCAGCGCGAGCCCGCCGATCACGGAGCCGATGATGATGTCGCCGTTGCCCCACCAGCGGGGGCGCGGGACGCTCGAGGCGAGGAACAGCTGCTCCGGCTGGGCGCCCGCGATGCGCGGCTCCGCCGTCGCCGTCTCCGGGAGGCCCTGGACCCACGCGGCGACGTCGCGCGACAGCTCGGGCACCACGACGTCGTCGACCCGCAGGCCGTGGTTGGCGCCGTCGTAGAACCGCACGGTCACGGGCGCGACGCCGCCGACGGCGGTGTCCGCGATGATCTGGCGGGTGCCCTGCACGATCGGCATGGACGGGTCGCCCGTGCCGTAGACCACGAGGACGGGCGACGTCTGGCGCTCGAGCCACGGCGTGACGTCGAAGTCGGCGTAGTCGAGCATGCCGGAGGGCAGCTGGATGCCCACGGTGCGCGGGATCGCGCGGAACACGCCCCCGGGCACGTTGGTGTTGCGCAGGAAGTTGTCGACGGCGAACGCCGCCTGCCGCCGCGGCTCGACGACGGGGGCAGACGCGAGCACGGTGAAGGAGATCCGCGGGTCCTCGGCCTGCATGATGGGCGCGATCCACGTGCCCTCGGACTCGGCGTAGAGGCCGACGTTGTCGGGGTCGACGCCCGGGACCTGGCGCAGCCACTCGACGGAGTGCTGGTAGTCGGCGGCCATCGACACGTAGTTGCGGTGCCAGAGCGTGTACGTGTCCAGCCGCTTGTCCGGCACCAGCGTGACGACGCCGGCGGAGGCGATCTGCTCGGCCTGCTCCGGGAAGGCGTCCTGCCACCGGCCGGTGCCGGCCCCGTGGATGAACACCATGCCGGGCAGGTCGTCGCCGGCGCCGACGGGCTCGCGCAGCAGACCGCTGACGCGGTAGCCGTCGAGCTGGATCTCGACCTCCGTCGAGGCGACCTCGAAGGTGCCCGGCGGGTGCACGCGCCCGGCGGCGACACCGGCGTCGGTGCCGCCGATGGCGGTGCTCGTCGCGGTCGGCGTGATGGTGTCGGTGAGCGGCACCGGGTCCCATGCCGGCCCGGCGAGTGCCCCGAGGATCGCCAGGCCCACCAGGATCGCCGCACTCGAGGCAACCGTTCGCAACACCACGTCAGGAGACTACCTGCGGGCCCCGACGGCAGCCCCGGACTGCACGCCGCCGTGGCGCGCCGGGATCAGAAGCCCAGCGTGCGCGGCTGCCCTGGATCAGAATCCCAGCTTGCGCAGCTGCTTGGGGTCCCGCTGCCAGTCCTTGGCGACCTTGACGTGCAGGTCGAGGTAGACGCGCGTGCCGAGCAGCCGCTCGATCCCCTGCCGGGCGCGCGTGCCGACCTCGCGCAGCCGCGACCCGCCGCGGCCGATGACGATGGCCTTCTGCGACTCGCGTTCCACGTAGAGGTTGACGCGCACGTCGAGCAGGGGCGGCCGGCCCTTCGACGCGTCGCCCGAGCCCTCGCGCTCCACGATCTCGTCGACGACGACGGCCAGCGAGTGGGGCAGCTCGTCGCGGACGCCCTCGAGGGCGGCCTCGCGCACGAGCTCGGCGACCATGATCTGCTCGGGCTCGTCGGTCAGCTCGCCGCCCGGGTAGAGCTCGGGTCCCTCGGGCAGGTGCTGGACGAGCACGTCCTCGAGCTCGTCGACCTGGTAGCCGTCCTTGGCGGACACGGGCACGATGGCGGCCCACTCGCGCTCGTGCTCGGTGGCGAGGGCGTCGACGGCGAGCAGGTGCTCCATGAGGGTCTGCCGGTCGACGAGGTCGGCCTTGGTGACCACCGCGACGACGGGCACCGCGCGGCGGCCCGTCATCAGGGGCGCGAGCTGGGCGGCGATGAACCGGTCTCCGGGGCCCACCTTCTGGTCGGCGGGCAGGCAGAACGCGATGACGTCGACCTCGCCGAGCGTCTCCTTGACGAGGTCGTTGAGCCGCTGGCCGAGCAGCGTGCGGGGCCGGTGCAGGCCGGGCGTGTCGACGAGCACGAGCTGGGCGTCGTCGCGGTGCACGATGCCGCGGATGGTGTGGCGCGTGGTCTGCGGGCGCGCGGACATGATCGCGACCTTCTCCCCCACGAGCGCGTTCGTCAGCGTGGACTTGCCCGCGTTGGGGCGGCCCACGAGACAGGCGAAGCCCGAGCGGTGCGCGGGGGTGGTGGGGGTGCTCATGGGGTCACGTCCTTGCTGTGCGGTCTACGTTCGGGGCGCTCGGGCCGGTCGATGCGTTCGGGGCCCTCGGGGATCTCGGGGCGTTCGGCGGCCACGGGCGTGGCGGCGGAGTCGGCCCCGGGCTCCGGTGCGGCGTCCGAGGGTGGGGCGGCCGGGGTGGTCAGGCTGACCAGGATGGTCGCGACCTGCTTGCGGCGGCCCTCGATGCGCTCGGCCTCGAGGTGCAGCCCGCCGACGTCGGCGGTCGAGCCGGCGAGCGGCACCTTGCCGATCGCCTTGGCGAGCAGGCCGCCGGCGGTGTCGACGTCGTCGTCGTCGAAGCGCAGGTCGAACAGGTCGCCGAGCTCGTCGACGGGCAGGCGGGCGGGCACGCGGAACACGCCGGGGCCGACCTGCTCGGGCTCCTCCTCGATGACGCGGTCGTGCTCGTCGTGCAGCTCGCCGACGAGCTCCTCGAGGATGTCCTCGACCGTGACGAGCCCGGCGACGCCGCCGTACTCGTCGATGACGAGCGCGATGTGCGTGGCCTTCTGCTGCATGTCGCGCAGCAGGTCGTCGACGGGCTTGGACTCGGGGACGAGCACGGGCGGCCGGGCGACGTCGCGCACGCGTCGCTTCGCGGCCGACGGGTCGGCGTCGAGCAGGCGGGCGACGTCCTTGAGGTAGGCGACGCCGAGCAGGTCGTCGGCCGACTCCCCCACGACGGGCACGCGCGAGAACCCCGACCGCAGGTAGAGCCGCATGACCTTGCGCAGCGGCGTGTCGGCGTCGACGGTGACCATGTCGGTGCGCGGCACCATGACCTCGCGGGTCAGCGTGCCGCCGAGCTCGAAGACGGACCGGATGAGCTCGCGCTCGTCCTCCTCGATGGCGTCGGACTCCCCGACGCGGTCGACGAGGTCGCGCAGCTCCTCCTCGGACGGGGCAGCCTGCTCGTCGCGGCCGGTGCGCGGCGCGGCCCAGCCGGTGAGCCGGCGCACGGCCAGGAGCAGGCCGGACAGCGCGAGCACGACGCGCAGCGGGCGCCGGAAGCCCGCCTGCCGCGGGCTGAGGCGGGCCATGACGAACCCGGCGAGGAGCCCGACCAGCACGAGGACGAGCAGCACCTCCCACACGTCGTGCAGCAGCCGCTCGACCAGCAGCGCGACGGCGCCGAGCGCGAGCAGCTCGGCGACCACGCGGACCACGGCCACCGCGGCGACCGTGGCGGGCGGGTCGACCACGAGGGCCTGCGCTGCGCGGGCGCGGTCGGCGCGCGTCTCGGCCTGGAGGCCCTCGCCCTGCTCGGCCTCGGCGAGCGCGTCGGCGATGGAGGCGCGCGTGACGCGCAGGACGGCGGCCTCGCCGGCCGAGAGCAGCCCGGCCAGCAGCAGGCCGAGGACGGCGACGAGGACGAGGACGCCCGTCATCGGGACGCGAGGAACGTGAGCAGGAGGCGGCGCTGGAGGCCGAACATCTCCTTCTCCTCCTCCGGCTCCGCGTGGTCGTAGCCGAGCAGGTGCAGGATGCCGTGCGTCGTCAGCAGCAGCATCTCCTCGACCGCCGAGTGCCCCGCGGCGACGGCCTGCTTGGCGGCGACCTCCGGGCACAGCACGATGTCGCCGAGCGTGCCGGGCGGGGTGAGGTCGCCCTCGCGCCCGGGGCGCAGCTCGTCCATCGGGAAGGACAGCACGTCGGTGGGGCCGGGCTCGTCCATCCACTTGACGTGCAGGTCGGTCATCACGGCCGTGTCGACGAAGAGGATCGACAGCTCCGCCTGCGGGTGCACGTGCATGGCGTCGAGCACGTAGCGGGCGAGCTCGGCGAACTCCGCCTCGTCGAGCCCGTCGACGTCGAACCCGGACTCGTTGGCGACCTCGATACTCATCGGCGGGGGCTCCTCGGGGGCTTCGACGTCGTCATGTCCCAGCGAGCGTAGGCGTCGATGATGTCGCTCACCAGGCGGTGGCGCACGACGTCGGACGAGGTCAGGCGGCAGAACTCGACGTCGTCGACGCCCGTGAGCACGTCCTCGACCACGCGCAGGCCGGAGGCGACCCCGCCAGGCAGGTCGATCTGGGTGGCGTCGCCCGTGATGACCATCTTGGAGCCGAAGCCCAGGCGGGTCAGGAACATCTTCATCTGCTCGACGGTGGTGTTCTGCGCCTCGTCGAGCACGACGAACGCGTCGTTGAGGGACCGCCCGCGCAGGAACGCCAGGGGCGCGACCTCGATGGTGCCGGCCTCGATGAGCTTGGGGATCGAGTCGGGGTCGACCATGTCGTGCAGCGCGTCGTACAGCGGACGCAGGTACGGGTCGATCTTCTCGCTCAGGGTTCCAGGCAGGAACCCGAGCCGCTCGCCGGCCTCGACCGCGGGGCGCGACAGGATGATGCGGTTGACCTGGTGCGACTGGAGCGCCTGCACGGCCTTGGCCATCGCGAGGTACGTCTTGCCCGTGCCGGCCGGGCCGATGCCGAACGTGATCGTGTTCGCGTCGATGGCGTCGACGTAGTGCTTCTGCCCCACCGTCTTGGGCCGGATGGTGCGGCCGCGGCTCGACAGGATGCTGAAGGTCAGCACCTCGGCCGGGCGCTGCGCGGGCAGCTCGGAGGCGAGCATCTTGACCGACCGGCGCACGACGTCAGGCGTGAGCTGCGTGCCGCCCTCGACCACCTCGACGAGCTCGTCCAGGAGGCGGGAGACGATCGCGACGTCGCCGGCGGGGCCGGTCACGGAGATCTCGTTGCCGCGGGCGTGGACGTCCACCTTCGGGAACCCGCTCTCGACGGCGCGCAGCACGGAGTCCTGGGACCCCAGCAGGGCGACCATGGGGACGTGCGGGGGCACGACGATGCGGTGCTCGGAGGGATGCACCGCGGGCGGCTCGGTGCGCTGGGTCGCGCTGGGTTGGGTGGCAGACATGTGGCAGCCAGTCTACCGGCGCACCGCGCCGGGGCAGCCGGGATCTCTCACGCGGGCGTCCACCCCAGCCTCGCCCCGGAGATCACGTGGCCGTGCACGTGGAAGACGCTCTGCCCCGCGTGCGGCCCGTTGTTGAAGATGAGCCGGAACTGCCCGTCGGAGAGCTCGCCCGCGACCTCGTCCGCGAGCGCGACGACCTCGGCGAGCAGCGCGGGGTCGGACGCGGCGAGCACGGCGACGTCGCCGTAGTGCTCCTTGGGCACGACGAGCACGTGCACGGGCGCCTGGGGGGCGATGTCGCGGAAGGCGATGACACGCTCGGATGAGGCGACGACGTCGGCCGGGACGTGCCCGGCGACGATCTTGCAGAACAGGCAGTCGGCGTCGGCGGACGAGGTGCTGGTCATGCGGGCAGGGTACGCCAGGGGACTACGACCAGCGGCCCAGACGCTCGCTGAGCAGCGCGATCGCCACCGGCCCGGCCGTGGAGGTGCGCAGCACGTGCGGGCCCAGGAGCACGGCGAGCGCCCCGGCGTCGGTGAGGGTGCGCAGCTCGGCCTCGCCGATGCCGCCCTCGGGGCCGACGACCACGAGCAGCTGCCGGGGGTCGGCGGCGTCGGGCGCGGGCAGAGTCGCGGCGGCGATCGGTGTCGTCGCCTCCTCGTGCAGGACGAGCGCGGCACCGCCCGCGGCGACGACGTCGCGCACGCGGGCGGCGAGCTGCGCCGTCGTGACGGCGTCGCCGACGGGCGGCACCCAGGCGCGGCGGGCCTGCTTGACGGCCGCCCGCACCGTGGCGACCCAGCGGGCGCGCGAGCGCGCGGCGCGGTCGCCGCGCCACACGACGACCGACCGCTCGGCCTGCCAGGGCAGGACGGCGTCGGCCCCGGTCTCGACGGCGGCCTCGACGGCCATCTCGTCGCGGTCGCCCTTGGCGAGCGCCTGGACGAGCGTGACAACGACGTCGGGCGCGGGCTCCTTGACGACGTCCTCGACCGTGAGCCGCACCTGCGAGCCCTCGGTCGCCGCGACGACGCACACGAGGCGGTCCCCGACGCCGTCGACGACGTCGACGCGCTCGCCGACGCGCTTGCGCTGCACGACGGCGGCGTGGCGGCCCTCGGCGCCGTCGAGCACGTAGGTGCTGCCGGGCGTGTGCGCGGCAAGCGAGGTGTCCGCCAGGAAGACCGGGGCGCTCATGCGCGTACTCGCTTCGCTCCGTGCGCGCACGAGGCACGAGGCGCCCTGTGCTCGATGACTCGCTCGCTCATGCCCTAGCGCCCGCTGAGCTTGTCGCGCAGGCGGGAGAAGACGCCCGGGTTGGCGGCGGCGAGGCGCGGCTCGGGGCGCTCCTCGCCGCGCAGCGCGGCGAGGCGGCGCAGCAGCTCGGCCTGCTCGTCGTCGTCGGGCTTGGGGACGGTGACGTCGATGTGCACGTGCAGGTCGCCGCGACCGCCCGTGTGCAGGTGGCCGACGCCGAGGCCCTTGAGCGTGACGATCTGGCCCGGCTGGGTGCCCGGGCGCAGGTCGATCTCCTGGGCGCCGTCGAGCGTGTCGAGCGGCAGCACGGTGCCGAGCGCGGCGGCCGTCATGGGCACGGGCAGCGTGGCATGCAGGTCGTCGCCGCGGCGCACGAACACCTCGTGCGGCTTCTCGCGGATCTCCACGTACAGGTCGCCGGCGGGGCCGCCGCCGGGTCCGACCTCGCCCTGCGCGGTGAGCTTGATGCGCGTGCCCGTGTCGACGCCCGCGGGGACGTTGACGGTCAGCGTGCGGCGCGAGCGGACGCGGCCCTCGCCGGCGCAGTCGGGGCACGGCTCGGGGATGACGGTGCCGTGGCCGTTGCACGCGGTGCAGGGCGCGGTGGTCATGACCTGGCCGAGGAACGAGCGCGCGACACGCTGCACGTGGCCGCGGCCCGCGCAGACCTCGCACGTGCGCAGCGTGGTGCCCTGCCGGGCGCCGTTGCCGCCGCACGTGGAGCACGCGACGGCCGTGTCGACCTGCAGCTCGCGCTTGGCGCCGAACGTGGCCCCGGCGAGGTCGACGTCCATGCGCACCAGGGCGTCCTGGCCGCGGCGGGCGCGCGGGATGGGGCCCTGGGCGCCCTGCGCGCCGCCGAAGAACGTCTCGAAGATGTCCTGGAAGCCGAAGCCCGCGCCGAACCCGCCGCCGGCGCCGCCGCCCGGGGCGGTCGGGTCGACGCCCAGGTCGTACTGCTGGCGCTTCTCGGGGTTGCTCAGCACCTCGTAGGCGCGCGCGACGTCCTTGAACCGCTCCTCGCCGGCCTCCCCCGCGACGTCGGGGTGCAGCTCGCGGGCAAGCCTGCGGTAGGCCTTCTTGATCTGCTCGGGCGTGGCGTCGCGCTCGACGCCGAGGATGTCGTAGTAGTCGGCCACAGCTCTTCTCAGGTTCGTGGGTTCTTCGGATGATGAGTCAGGACGGCAGGACGCGCGACAGGTAGCGTGCCACGGCACGCACCGCCGCGATCGTCCCGGGATAGTCCATGCGGGTCGGCCCGATCGAGCCGAGGAACGCGACGGCGTCGCCGTCGTCGGACGACGTGCCGTAGCCCGACGTGACGACGGAGGCCTCGACGAGGCCCTCGAGGCCCACCTCGTGCCCGATGCGCACGGTGACGGGTCCGACGCCGGGTTCCAGCGCCATCTCGGTGAGCAGGCCGAGGAGGACGACCTGCTCCTCGAGCGCCTCGAGCACGGGCTGGAGGCCCTGCTCGAACCGCATGGTGGCGCGGGCGAGGTTCGCGGTGCCGGCGAGCACGATGCGCTCCTCGTTCTGCTCGTCCAGCGTGTCGACGACCGTGGCCGCCACGCGCCGCGCCAGCGGTCCCAGCGCGGGCGCCACCTGCGTGGCGACCTGCGCGAACGACTCCGGCAGGTCGACGAGGCGCTTGCCGGCGGCGGCCGCGTTGAGGCGCGTGCGGAGCTCGGCGAGCACGCCGTCGTCGATGTCGGCGTCGGCGGGGACCTCGAGGAAGCGCTGCTCGACGCGGCCCGTGTCGGTGATGACGACGACGAGGAGGCGGTCGGCCCCGACGGGGACGAGCTCGAGGTGCCGCAGGCCGGAGCGGCGCAGCGACGGGTACTGGACGACGGCCACCTGGCCCGTGAGCTGGGCGATGAGGCGCCCGGCGCGGCCCATGACGTCGTCGAGGTCGACGCCCTGCGACAGGAACGTCTCGATCGCGCGCTTCTGCGGGCTGGACAGGGGCCGCACCTCGGCGAGGCGGTCGACGAACAGGCGGTAGCCCTTGTCCGTGGGGATGCGGCCGGCGGAGGTGTGCGGCTGGGCGATGAGCCCGGCGTCCTCGAGCGCGGCCATGTCGTTGCGGATCGTCGCGGGCGAGACGCCGAGGCGGTGCCGCTCGGTGAGCACGCGCGAGCCGACGGGCTCCTGCGTGGCGACGTAGTCCTCGACGATGGCGCGCAGCACCTCGAGCCGACGGTCCTCGCTCACGGGTCCCTCCCCTCGATCGCTGTTGCTGGCACTCTCCCCGTGCGAGTGCCATCCTACGCGGCCCGGTCGTGCCGCTGAGGCGCCCCGCACGTATCACTGAGGCGGTCCGCGGCTCGTCCTAGGTGTCCCCGCTGCGGAAGATAAGGAACCTGCCCGATCCGCGCACGGCACCTCAGGGACGACGCTGCAGGTATGTCATACGCAGATCGGAACACCGCCATGGAACCCCTCACGTTCTACGAGCTCCACCGCGCCGAGGAGGCGCGGCGCGAGCGCCGCCTGGCCCAGGACCTCATGGTCCGCGAGCTGCGCGCCGAGCGCCGCCGGCTCGCCGCGGAGCGGCGCGAGACCGCCGCCCTCGTCCGGACGACGAGCCTGCGACGCCGTGCCCGGACGCTGGTCCGCAGGCTCACCCACCGCGCGCCCTCGACGCCCGTCCGCATGGCCTGACCGCCCGTCCGCATGGCCTGAGCGCCCGTCCGCATGGCCTGACCGCCCGTCCGCATGGCCTGGCACAGGCCGTGCGGGCGGTCGCGCCGGCGGGTTCGCGAACGCTGAACCCACCCTTCACGAGATGGCACGAAAACCTTGCGTGACCTGGGCGAACATCACACGCCAGAGGCGGGCGCGGGGCCCCCTCGGCTGGCAGGATGGGCGGTGCCGGCGCAGGGTCGCCGGCCCGGCGACGACGCCACCGTGACGCGCCGGAACCACAGGCGGGCCCACCATCGCCCGCCCGGGACGAAGGAGCCCCTGATGGACCCCCAGACCTACCTCATGACCTTCCGCGCCGACGAGGCACGCCGCGCCGCGGAGACCGAGCGGCGTCGCCAGATCGGCGAGCGCCGCGCGCAGGACGCCCACCGCGACGAGACCAGCCGCCCGGGCGGCCGTGCGGGCCGTCGCGGCGTGGCGCGGGGGCGCCGGCACTGACGCCGTCCTAGGTTCGCGGGCGTGCAGGATCGCTACGGCTCGGACGCCCTCGCCTCGACCACCCACCGCCGGCCCGCCGCGCGGCCCCAGCCGGCCGAGCCGGGCCTCGTGGTCGAGGAGGTCCAGACCGGCTGGGTCGGCGCGGTCGTCCGCGTCGAGAAGTCCGGCGGCATCCACCTCGTCGTGCTGGAGGACCGGCACGGGCGCACGCGCTCGTTCCCGCTCGGCCCGGGCTTCTGGGTGGACGGCGCCGCGGTGGTGCTGACCCCGCCCGTCACCTCGCGCGCTCCGCAGCCGCCCACGCGGACGGCGTCGGGCTCCGTGGCCGTGCACGGGCAGCGCGCCCGCGTCGCCCGCGGGTCGCGCATCTGGGTCGAGGGCAAGCACGACGCCGAGCTCGTCGAGAAGGTGTGGGGCGACGACCTGCGCGTCGAGGGCGTCGTCGTCGAGCTGCTCGACGGCGTCGACAACCTCGCCGCCGCCCTGCGCGACTTCGCGCCCACGGCCGACCGGCGCGTCGGCGTGCTCGTGGACCACCTGGTGCCCGGCTCGAAGGAGCGGCGCATCGCGGACGAGGCGCTGCGCGGCGCGCCGGCCGGGACCGTGCTGGTGCTCGGCCATCCGTACGTCGACGTGTGGCAGGCGGTGCGGGCGGCACGGCTGGGCCTGGCCGAGTGGCCCGTCGTCGAGCGCGGCGTCGAGTGGAAGCGCGGGATCCTGCGCTCGCTCGGCTGGCCCGCCGAGACCCAGGAGGACGTCGCCCGCGCCTGGCAGCGCATCCTGCGCTCCGTGCGCGACTACCGGGACCTCGACCCGGCCCTGCTGGGCCGGGTCGAGGAGCTCATCGACTTCGTGACCGGGTAGGCGATCGTCAGGCGATCGCCTACCCGTCAGACGATCGTGCCGCCCGTCAGGCGCCGGAAGGCGTAGGCCAGCGCGAGCACGGACAGCGGCAGCGTGACCAGCAGGCCCAGGCCGACCGGGATCGCGCCCAGGATGTTGATGCCCACGAGGGCGATCAGCAGGACGAACACCGCGCCGAAGTTCTTGCCCACGAGGCGGAAGCTGTCGCCGATCGCGCCGAACACGGGGCGCCCGTGGTCGATGACGAACGCGAGCGTGAACACCGTGAAGACCTGCCAGGCGATGCTGCCGAGCGGGATCCACCCGGCGATGCCGTCGCCCACGATGATGACGAGTCCGGCGAGCACGGCCGCGCCGAGCCTCCGGGCCGTGAAGAACTGGCCCAGCGACACGCGGGCCCCGTCGGCCTCGCGCAGCGCCGCGCCCCAGGCCATCGCCCGCGCCACGAGGGCGAGCAGGCTGGCGACCACCGCGAGGGCGATGGCGCCGCCGCTGAACCGGAAGTCGGTGACCTCGAACGACGTGGACCCGGCGTCACGCATCTCGTCGCCGAGGCGGCGCGTCCAGTCGACGAGGTCACCGGCCAGCGGCGCGAAGAGGAGGGCCGAGACGACCGCGAAGACCAGCACGAAGAGCACCCACGCCGGCCAGCTCTGCTTGTACTTGGCCCAGCCGAAGGAGAGCGCGTCGCCGACGCGCAGCTGCGGTGCCACCTGCCCGTACGGGGTGGCCGACGGCGCGGACGGCATGCCCGCGTACTGGCCGTAGGCGGGCGGACCGGGCTGGCCGTAGGCGGGCGGTCCCGGCTGGCCGTATGCCGGCGGGGTCGGCTGGCCGTACGGGGCGGCGTCGGCTGGGCCGGCTGGCCGGGCTGTCGGGGGTCGTTCGGGTCGGACGACGGGGGCGGGCCGTAGGGGTCGCTCATCCCCCCAGCGTTCCGCGTCCGGCGCCGCGCCGCTACCCCGGGGCGTGACATCGGTGCAGACAGCGGCGTCGCCGAGCCCTAGCGTGGTGCCTGTGAGCGACAGCCAGAACCAGCCACCGTACGGGCAGGACCCGAACCAGCCGCCGTACGGCCCGCCGCCGGGTCAGCCGCCCTACGGCCCGCCCGGTCAGTACCCGCCCCCGGGCGGGTACTACGTGCCGGCGCCGATGCCCGAGCACGAGGCCCGCGGCTGGGCGTCGGCCGCCCACTGGGCGCCGCTCGCCCTGACGGTGCTCAGCGCGGGCCTCCTGGCGATCCTCGCCCCGCTGGTCATCTGGCTGATGCACCGCCAGCGCAGCTGGCTGGTCGACGTCAACGCCAAGGAGGCGCTGAACTTCCAGATCACGCTGGTCATCGCGTACGTCGTCGGCGCGATCCTGACCGTCGTGCTCGTCGGCTTCCTGGTCCTGCTGGCGGCGCTGGTCTGCTCGTTCGTGTTCGGCATCCAGGGGGCGATGGCGGCGTCGCGCGGCGAGGCGTACCGCTACCCGATCAGCATCCGCTTCGTGAAGTAGCACGCGACGGCCGGAGCGGCCACCCCGGTGGGGTGGCCGCTCCGGCCGTCCGGCGTGACAGGTCAGCTCGCCGGCACCGGCGCGGGCGACAGCAGACGCTGGCGCAGCTGCTGGATCGTGCCGTGGCTAAGACCGAGGCCCTTGGTCAGGTACGCCTCCATGGACCCGTACTCCTGCGCCACGCGGTCGAGGCCCGCCTGGAGGTACGAGGAGTCCACCGCCATGAACGGCGCATAGACCTCGCGGTAGGGCCCCATGGCGTCGAGCTGGGCCTGCACGGCGGGCGTGTTGAGGAAGTAGGTGTTGGAGAGCAGGTAGTCGTCCATCACGGTCTGCTCGTCGACGCCCAGCACCGTGAGCAGGACGGCGGTCGCCCAGCCCGTGCGGTCCTTGCCCGCGGTGCAGTGGTAGAGGCTGGCGCCCTTGTCGCGCGCCAGCGAGGTGAACAGCTCGCGGTACGCGGCCTTGGCGGAGCCGGAGTCGACGAACGCGACCTCGCCCTGGCGCATCGCCTCGGCGGCCGCCTCCGGCGTCGTGATGGCCCCGATGCCGCCGGAGACGTCGCCGCCGATGACGTCGAGCTGCCGGTAGCGCGCGCCGGCGGGGACGACGTCGGGAGCCGCCGCGACCTCGCCCGTCGTGCGCAGGTCGTAGTCGGCCGTGATGCCGAGCGTGCCCACGAACGCGGCGTCGGCGGCGGACAGCGTGAGCTGGTTGGTGCGGTAGACGACGCCGGTCTTGACCCAGCGGCCGTCCTGGGTGCGGTAGCCGCCGATGTCCCGCGCGTTGGTGGCGGTCGCCAGGCCGAGGACGCGCGACGCGGTGAGCACGGCCTTGCCCGTGTCGGGGACGACCTCGACCCACGGGCGCTGCGCCGTCGTCGACACCGTGACCGCGCCGGAGGCCCCGCGCCCGACGGCGGCGGGCTTCTTGCCGAGGTGGCGGGCGTCGGCGCCGACGTAGACCTGCACCGAGCGCAGCCCGGCGCCGGTCCACGAGACGGTCCAGGTGCCGTCGCCGGCGGCCTCGACCGCGACGGCGGTGAGACCGGCCGCGGCGGGCTTCTGTGCA
This sequence comes from Xylanimonas protaetiae, assembly GCF_004135385.1. Classification (NCBI taxonomy): domain Bacteria; kingdom Bacillati; phylum Actinomycetota; class Actinomycetes; order Micrococcales; family Promicromonosporaceae; genus Xylanimonas; species Xylanimonas protaetiae. The sequence goes on from NZ_CP035493.1 coordinate 3,621,748, forward strand.
TGGGCCGAGGCGGCGTGGGCCGCGCCCGAGGCGGCGTGGGTCGCGCCCGAGGCGGCGTGGGCGGCGGGGTGCGCCGGGCCGGCGACGGCGGCGGGGGCCGTGAGGGACATCGCGGCGGTCAGGGCGACGCCGCAGGCCAGGACGGCCGCCGGGCGGCGGCCGTGGAGAGAGGTACGCATGGCGAACTTCTACGCAACCCACGTGAACCGGACATGAACGACCGGGGGTCCGGCGAGGGCGCGCCGCTGAACAGCCCGATCCGTGCGGTGCTAGTCCGTCAGCGCGCGGACGACGGCGTCCGCCAGCAGGCGGCCGCGCAGGGTCAGCAGGGCGCGGCGGCCCGCGCCGTCGGCGCCGAGCGCCGCGCGGCCGTCCAGGAGGCCCTGGCCCACGAGGGTCCCGACGGCGGTGCGGCCCGACGCCGTGAGCGCGTCGAGCGGCAGGCCCTCGCGCAGGCGGATCTGGAGCATGACGCGCTCGAGCTCGCCGTCCTCGTGGGTGAGCAGCTCGCGGGCCGCGGCCGGCGTCGTGCCGCCCTCGAGGAGCGCGGCGTAGCGCCGCGGGTGCTTGACGTTCCACCAGCGCACGCCCGCGTGCTCGGGGTGCGCGCCGGCCACGTAGGAGTGCGCGCCGGGGCCGATGCCCCACCAGTCGTCGCCCCGCCAGTAGGCGAGGTTGTGGCGGCACTCGAAGCCGGGACGGGACCAGTTGCTGACCTCGTACCAGCCGAGCCCCGCCGCGGTGAGCAGCTCGTCGGCGAGCTCGTACATGGTGGCCTGCTCGTCCGGGTCGGGCTCGGGCAGCTGGCCGCGGCGCACCTGGGCGCCCATCTTGGTGCCCGGCTCGACCACGAGCGCGTACGCCGAGACGTGGTCGACGCCCGTCGCGACGGCCGCCTCGAGCGAGGTCCGCCAGTCGGCGAGGCTCTCCCCCGGCGTGCCGTAGATGAGGTCGAGGCTCACGGCGAGGCCCGCCTCGCGCGCCCAGCGCACGACGTCGGGGATGCGCCGCGGGTCGTGCGTGCGGTCGAGCGTGGCCAGCACCGACGGCACGGCCGACTGCATGCCGAAGCTCACCCGCGTGAAGCCGCCGGCCCGCAGCGCCGCGAGGGACTCGGGCGTCACCGAGTCCGGGTTCGCCTCGGTGGTCACCTCGGCGTCGTCGGCCAGGCCCCAGGCGTCCCGGACGCCGCCCAGGATCCGCACCAGGTCCGACGCCGGGAGCATCGTGGGCGTGCCGCCGCCGAAGAACACCGTCGAGACGGGGCGGGCGGGCACGCCCGAGGCCGCCATGACGCGTTCGGCGAGCGCGACCTCGCTCAGGGCCGTCGTCGCGTACGCGTGCTGCGAGGCGCCGCCGCCGAGCTCCGAGGCCGTGTAGGTGTTGAAGTCGCAGTACCCGCAGCGCACCGAGCAGAACGGGACGTGCACGTAGACGCCGAAGGCGCCGGGGCGCGGCCCGGCGACCCACTCCGGCAGCGCTCCGTCGTCGGGCACCGGGACGCCCTCGGGGAGCTGCGGCACGGCGCTACTTCTCCTTCTTGCCGCCGCCGGCGTCCGAGGAGAGCGCGGCGATGAAGGCGTCCTTCGGGACCTCGACGGACCCGATGGTCTTCATGCGCTTCTTGCCCTCCTTCTGCTTCTCGAGCAGCTTGCGCTTGCGCGAGATGTCGCCGCCGTAGCACTTGGCGAGCACGTCCTTGCGCATGGCGCGGATGGTCTCTCGGGCGATGACGCGCGCGCCGACGGCCGCCTGGATCGGCACCTCGAACTGCTGGCGCGGGATGAGCTCCTTGAGCTTCTCCGTCATGCGCACGCCGTAGTCGTACGCCTTGTCCTTGTGCACGATGGCGGAGAACGCGTCGACCTTGTCGCCCTGGAGCAGGATGTCGACCTTGACGAGGTCGGCGACCTGGTCGCCCGTGGTCTCGTAGTCGAGGCTCGCGTAGCCCCGAGTCCGGGACTTGAGCTGGTCGAAGAAGTCGAACACGATCTCGGCGAGCGGCAGGGTGTAGCGCAGCTCGACGCGGTCCTCGGACAGGTAGTCCATGCCGAGCAGCGTGCCGCGGCGGTCCGTGCACAGGCCCATGACGGTGCCCACGAACTCCGACGGCGTCAGGATCGTGGCGCGCACGACGGGCTCGCGCACCTCGCGGATCTTGCCGCCCGGGAACTCGCTCGGGTTGGTCACCGTGACCGTGGTGCGGTCCTCGAGGTCCACCTCGTAGATGACGTTGGGCGCCGTCGAGATGAGGTCGAGGTTGAACTCGCGCTCCAGGCGCTCGCGCACGATCTCCAGGTGCAGCAGGCCCAGGAAGCCGACGCGGAAGCCGAAGCCGAGGGCGACCGACGTCTCGGGCTCGTAGTTGAGCGCGGCGTCGTTGAGCTTGAGCTTGTCGAGCGCGTCGCGCAGCGCCGGGTAGTCGGACCCGTCGATCGGGTACAGGCCCGAGAACACCATGGGCTTCGGGTCCTCGTAGCCGCCCAGCGCCTCGGTGGCGGGCTTGACCTGCGTCGTGACGGTGTCGCCCACCTTGGACTGGCGCACGTCCTTCACGCCCGTGATGAGGTAGCCCACCTCGCCGACGCCGATGCCCTTGGTCGGGATCGGCTCGGGCGAGATGACGCCGATCTCGAGCAGCTCGTGGGTGGCGCCCGTCGACATCATGGCGATGCGCTCGCGCGGGTTGAGGTTGCCGTCGACGACGCGCACGTAGGTGACGACGCCGCGGTAGATGTCGTAGACGGAGTCGAAGATCATCGCGCGGGCCGCGCCGTCGGCGTCGCCGACCGGGGCCGGGATCGTCCCGACGATCTTGTCGAGCAGCGCCTCGACGCCCATGCCCGTCTTGCCAGAGACCCGCAGCACGTCCTCCGGGTCGACGCCCACGAGGTTGCCGATCTCCTCCGCGTACTTCTCCGGCTGGGCCGCGGGCAGGTCGATCTTGTTGAGCACGGGGATGATCTCGAGCTCGTTCTCCATCGCCAGGTACAGGTTGGCGAGGGTCTGCGCCTCGATGCCCTGGGCGGCGTCGACCAGCAGCACGGCGCCCTCGCAGGCGGCCAGGCTTCGCGAGACCTCATAGGTGAAGTCGACGTGGCCGGGAGTGTCGATCATGTTGAGCGCGTACGGCGTCTCGCCCACCTGCCACGGCATGCGCACGGCCTGCGACTTGATCGTGATGCCGCGCTCGCGCTCGATGTCCATGCGGTCGAGGTACTGGGCGCGCATCGCGCGCGCCTCGACGACGCCCGTCAGCTGCAGCATGCGGTCGGCCAGCGTGGACTTGCCGTGGTCGATGTGCGCGATGATGCAGAAGTTGCGGATCAGCTCGGGCGCGGTGGCGTTGGGCTCGATGCGCGCGCGGAGCGCAGGTCCGGGGATGGGCAACGCGTACTCGCTTCTGGATCGACGGGTGTCGGCGGGAGGGGCCCCGACATTCTCCCATGCTGCGCGGCCCACGTGGCCGCCGCCAACGTGCGACGTGCTGGACTGCGACGCGGCCGGCGCCCGCGTGCCCGGAGCGCCCGTGCGCCGGCAGGCGCCGTCATGAGGCGGGCTGACATCGCCGGAACCACGAGGGTCAGCGTTGCCTGAAATGCCGGAAGAGGTGCCTCTCGCGGAGGGTGCAGGTGGTCGCGAGCGTGGCGAGGTGCGCGGTGACAAGGGCCAGGATGGTGGTGCGAAGCGCGGGGGCGAAGGCGGTCCAGGCAGGGTCGGGGTTCGCCCAGACCGACGCCGCCCAGGCGGCGGGGACGACGACGATGTTCGCCGTGAGCGTCCAGGCGAGGGTCTCGGCCTGGAGCTGGGCGAGCATCGAGGGCTTGTCGATCCCGGCGTGCAGCGCGGAGGCGAGCTCGAGCCGGCGGCTCCGTACGAGGGTGACCGCGAGTGCGGCGGTCAGGACGACAGCGGCCGCGGTCAGCGGCCACAGGGGCAGCGCGGCGAACCGTGCCGATGCGTCGAAGGCGCGCCCGGCGGTGGCGTTGAGCTGGACGACCTGGGGGGCGTCGCGCCGGCCGCCGTCCAGGACCGGGGCGTCGGCGGAGAGCATCAGCAGGGTGATCGCCGCGGGGTTCTCGGGCCACACCTCGGCCCAGCAGGAGTCGAACCGGCCCGTTGCGGGCACGGGTGCGAGCAGCGTGTAGGCGAGCGCGGGCATGCGCCCGTCCGCGGGGTAGGGGTAGACGCCGGCGACCTGGATGTCGTGGCCGGAGCCGTCGCCCCGCAGCACGTGCACCGTGTCCGTGCTGCGGCCGACCACGTCGGCCAGGTCCTCGGCGATCCACACCCCGCCCGGTGCATGGTGCGGTCCGGTCGTGACGCCGAGGAGGCGTCCCAGCCCGGGTGTGACCTCGAAGGTCTCCACGGGGGTGGAGGGCAGCACCGCGAGCCGGGTCGCTGCGGTCGCACGCACGGCTCCCGAGGAGACGATGCCACCAGATCCGGCGAGGGCGTCGCACTGGGCGCCGTCGATCGCTCCCGCGAGCTGGACGATCTGCACCGACGAACCCTGGGCGCGCCACGCGTACGCCTGCTGGGCAACGTCCGCGACGCCCCGGACCTGCGCGACCGTGGTGACGCCGACCACGGCGGCGAACGCGACGAGGGCGATCAGCGCACGCGTGGTCCCTGTCGTGACGTTGCGGGCGGCCTCGCGCAGCACTTCACGCCATCGGACGGCGGTCATGCCGGGACCCGCCGCAGGTCCACGACCCGTGAGCACGCGTCGCGGGTGTCCGCGTCGTGCGTGGCGACGACGACGATCGTCTCGGCCATCGCAAGCTCGCCCAGGACCCGGTTCACGGTCGCGGCGGCGGTGGGGCCGAGCTGGGCTGTCGGCTCGTCGACGAGGAGCAACGACGGGGCCTTCGCCACGGCCCGGGCCAGCATGAGGCGCTGCGCCTCCCCACCGGACAGTGCGGCGAAGGGCCGAGAGGCGACCGCCGCCAGCCCGAAGCGTTCCATGATCGCGAGGGCGTGACGGTCGGCGTCGGCGCGCCCGGCGCCGCGGGCGAGGAGCGGCAGCGTGACGTGGTCGAGCGCGGTTCGGCGGGCGACGCCGTGCGAGTTCTGGAACACCCATCCGACCGACGTGACACCCGCCCACGTCACGGTCCCGGCGGCTGGTCGCTCCCACCGGGCGATCAGGGACAGCAGCGTCGACTTGCCCGACCCGGACGGGCCGGTCAGCGCCACCAGGTCGCCCGCCCGGAGGTCCAGGTCGAGGCCGCGGAACAGCACCCCCGTGCCGGGGAAGGAGTGCGACAGGCCGCGCAGCGTCACCGGCATCCGGTCACCTGCACGCCGGCGGCGCGACGGGTGCCACCTGCACGCGGGCGGGGAGCGGCTCGGCCGTCACATGCGTGTGCCCGAACTGGGACGCGACGATCCGCACCGGCGTCGGCACACCGTCCGCGACCACGCACCCGGCCGAGCCGACCACGTCGAACAGCGCCGACGCCGGGACGGCCACGACGGGTCGCGGCTCGGCGAGGCGCACGGTGACCGGCACCGTGCCCAGCCCCGTCGTCGCCCACTGCTGGAACGTCCCCAGCTCCCCGAAGGCCGCCAGGAACGCGCGCTCGATCACGACGCCGTCCGCCGGCACCGGGGCAGCGACCTCGGTCCCAGGGATCATGGCCACCCACTCCCCTGCCCACTGCCCGTCGTCCGCGCCGTCCGGCACGGCAAGCGTCAGCGTCTCGAGACGCCCGCCGACCGTGAGCGCCGGCTCGTCGGCGTTCACCGTCGCACCCACGCGCGCGGGGCAGCCCGTGACCGTCATCGCCGGCTCCGGGAGCCAGATCACCTGGCCGAGCGGCAGCGTCGCCTGTCGCTGCCCGCCGCCGGCCCGTGCCCAGAGGTCACGTACGGCGGACACGGTCGACGCGGCGAGCCGGCCGTCCTCGGACACGCCGGCACCGAGACGGTTCAGCTCCTGCTGGAGGGCCAGGACGTCGTCGCCACGAGCACCCTGCGCGAGATCCCGCCAGAACGGGGTAGCGGCATGGAGGGCGAGCACCGGGCGCCCGTCGACGACGAACGGGGTCGTGCCCGACTCCAGCACGCCACCCGGAACGCACGCGGTCCCCCGAAGAACCCCGCCCGCGGGCCAGCCCATCGTCACCTCGGGACTCACCTCGGGGATCCCCGAGACGGCCTGCTGCCCCGTGTGCTCCTGGACCGTCACAGCCACGTCCCCGAGCACGGCACCCTCGGGGTCCGCCCACGCGGGCGCCGGGGTCGGAGCCGCGACGAGCACGACCGCCGCTCCGAGACCGAGCCCGGCGGCCACGCACAGGGCCCCTGCTCTCCATCGACGTGTCATTACCTGCCTCACTCACTGCCGTGCTGTCCAAGTGCCGTGCTCTACGCCGTGCCGAGGGTCCGTCCGGCACTCCCACGCGGCCTCGCTCTCGTTGAGGTCGACACCCCGGGCGGCAGCCGTGGGACCGGCTAGTCGTTGAGCCATTCCGTCGCCGTGCCGTTCGCGAGATCGAAACGGTGGTCGACGCGGCACGCTGTCACCTCGTGGCTCAACCACTCGACACCTCCGGGCAGCACCGCCTCGCGTTCGCGCTGAAACGCCCGGACATGTTCTTGCTCGTCCGGAGACGTGACGAGGAAAGGTCGCTCGAACTCCCTGAAGTCCTGGCCCGAGAAGCCCTCCGGAACAAGACCGTTCCGGACGAGGCAACGCGCGGTCAGCACCTCCTCGGCCTCGCCCGCAGGATTCGCATACATCGCCTGTCCGAGCTCGTTCAGCGCGTCGATACCGAGCCACTCGATCTGACAGCTGAACCCGTTGTCCTGCATCTCCTGCGTGTACACCACGTGCGAGGGACTCGACTCGTTCGCGAACGGCCAGCCGTCCCGATCGCTCCAGGTGGAGTACCCGAGCCCGTGGCCCGCGAGGCACGTCGTGAACCCCGAGACCGCCTCGCGCGCCTCCGCGATCGTCACGACGCCGTCTTCCATCACGCTCCGCACGAAGGGCGACGTCTCGTGATCGTCCAGGATCGCCTGAACCCTGACGGGCCACGGGCTCGCGCCGGCCTCGTCGCCGCCCGCGGAGCACCCCCCGAGAGCGAGCGACCCGGTCGCGGCCATGACGAGCACCGCCGAACGCCTCCTCCCGCCGGACGTGCCCCGACCACGAGAGACACGGCGAACCCGATGGTCCCGCCGGGCGTCCGTCGACTCCGGCACGGCTAGAACCCGCGACCTTCGACGCCACGAGAGATGATCGTCGTCCCCGAAGGACGCGTGGCACGAGAGTCATGTGGGGCCCGGCCCCAGGTTCCTCGGTTCGTCATCGGCGACGTAACAAGCCTTCTCATCCTGACTCCTATGTCATCGTGAACCACCCCGATCACGATAAGAGGGCCTTCCGGCCGCTCTCGTTCTTTGACAGAGCGATGGCGGGCATGTGATCGTCGAGATCGATCTCGATCGCCGCTGCCCACGGTGTTGTGCCACCGACGTCGCCGCTAGCGTGCGGTCATGACGCCCGACGCGTACCTCGCGCAGCTCGCACGCCTCCAGTCCGCCTTCGCGGCGCTCGCTGCCGACGTCGACCCCGAGGCCGTCGTCCCAGGGCTGGACGGCTGGCGGGTCCGCGAGCTCGTCGCGCACCTGGCCGGCGTCCACCGCTGGGCCGCAGGGATGGCCGAGGGCGACCCGACCCGCGACCAGGAACCCGGCGTCGGCGCGCTCGACGCGCCCGAGCTCGCGGCGCTCTACGCCGAGCACGCCGCCGACCTGCGGGCCACGCTCGCCGCCGTCGGGCCCGACGGCGCGGCGCTCACGCTCGTCGGCCCCGGGGCCGCGTCGTTCTGGTTCCGCCGCCAGGTGCACGAGACCCTCGTCCACCTCGGCGACCTCGCCGCGGCCCGCGCCGGGGCCTGGACGCCGGACGTGCTCGACGGCGTCGTCGACCTCGAGCCCGAGGTCTGGGCCGACGGCGTCGACGAGGTCGTGACCATGTTCGAGCCGCGGCAGGTGCGCCTGGGCCGCATCGCGCCGCTCGCCCGGCTCGTCGCGCTGCGCGACGCCGACGGCGCGGCACGGTGGGTGCTCGGGGCCCACGAGGACGGCCGGGACCCGGCCGGCTCCCCCGCCGCGACCGTCACGGGCGACGCGCGCGCCCTCGACCTCGTCCTGTGGCGCCGCGTCTCCCCGGCCGCAGCGGGTGTCACCGTCGACGGCGACGCCGCCGCGCTCGACGCGGCGCTCGCCGCGGGAATCACCCCCTGAGACTCCGGCCGGGTGTCACGGCCGCGCTCCTGCTCCCTCTCTACTGCGCGGTGCCCGCGACCGGCGCGGGCGCACGAGGAACACGGGAGCATCATGCGTACCAGAACACCTCGCGCCGTGACCGCGGTCGCGGCGGCAGTCCTCCTCACCGTCGGCACGGGCGCCGCGGCGTCGGCGCACGACGACCACGGCAAGCACGGCCAGCACGGCGGCAGCGGTGTCACCACCGTCGCCTCCGGCCTCGACAACCCGCGCGGCCTGACGGTCGCCCCCGACGGCACGATCTACGTGGCCGAGGCCGGCCGCGGCGGCGACGCGCCGTGCTTCGAAGGGCCCGAGGGCGGCTCCGTCTGCTTCGGCGACAGCGGCGCCATCACGCGCGTGCGCCACGGGCAGCAGGCCCGCGTCGTCACGGGCCTGCCCTCGCTCGGCGGCCAGGGCGACGGCGCCCAGGCCATCGGCCCGTCCGACGTCGTCGTCGCGCACGGGCGCCTCGCGTTCACGGTCGGGCTCGGCAACCCGCCGGCGACGATCGCCCAGCTGCCGCCGCTCGCCGCGAAGCGGTCGGCCTCCCTGCTGGTCCAGCAGGGCCGCGGCGTCTCGCGCGTCGCGGACCTCGCCACGTACGAGGCCACGGCCGACCCCGACGGCGCCGGCCCCGACACCAACCCCAACTCGCTCGTCGCGAACGGCAACGGGTACGTCGCCGTCGACGCGGGCGGCAACTCGCTGCTGTCCGTCGACCCGCGGGGCCGCGTGCGGACCCTCGCGACGTTCCCGATCCGCATGGTCGACGCCCCGCCCGAGCTCGGGCTGCCCCCGGGGACGCAGCTCCCGATGGACGCCGTCCCGACGTCGGTCACGCGCGGGCCCGACGGCGCCTACTACGTCGGGCAGCTCACCGGGTTCCCCTTCCCGAACGGCGGGGCGAACGTCTACCGGGTGGTGCCCGGCCAGGCGCCGACGGTGTACGCGTCGGGCTTCACGAACGTCATCGACCTCGGCTTCGGCCCCGACGGGAGGCTGTACGTCCTGGAGATCACGCAGAACGGGCTGCTCTCGGGCGACCTCAGCGGCGCGCTGCTGCGCGTCGGGCGCAACGGCACCGCCCAGCCGGTCGCCACGCCCGCGCTGACCGCCCCGGGCGGCCTCACGTTCGACAAGCGCGCGGCCTACGTGTCCGACTGCAGCGTGTGCGCCGGGACGGGCTCGGTGCTGCGGATCCCGCTCGGCTGACAGGCAGGGGCCTCGCCCGGCACCCGTGCCGGGCGAGGCCCGCCCGCCCGTCGCTGGCGGCGTCGCTCACCCGATCCGGGTGATCTGCACCTCGACCTCCAGGGCGCTCGGCCCCGGCCCGGCGTACACGCCCTTGAGGGGCGGCACGTCGCCGTACTCGCGCCCGCGGGCGACGACGACGTGATCGGTGCTGACGAACCGGCGGTTGGTGGGGTCGTACCCCGTCCACGTGCCGGTCCAGAACTCCAGCCAGGCGTGCGAGTCGCCCAGCACCGTCTCCCCCACCGGGGCGTCGCCGCGCGGGTGCAGGTAGCCCGACACGTACCGCGCCGGGATGCCGACGCTGCGCAGCGCCCCGATGGCCAGGTGCGCCATGTCCTGGCACACGCCCTTGCGGGCCGCCCAGGCCTCGCTCGCCGGGGTGTGCACGGCGGTCACGCCCGGCACGTACTCGAGCCGGTCGCGCACCGCGAGGCACACCGCCTCGGCCGCGGCCGTGGGGGCCAGCCCGCCCGCCGCCTCCAGCGCGAGCGCCGCGACGTCGTCGGGCACGTCCGTGGTGGCGGTCGGGGCGAGGAACGCGGCGTGGGCGTCGAGGACGGACTCGCCGCCGATGTCGGCCCAGGACCACGCCAGCGCCGGTGCCGGCGCGGGGCCCCGCTCGACGACGGACTCGGCCACGATGGTCAGCCGCTCGTGCGAGCTGAGCATCTCGAACGACGTGACGGCCGTGCCCCAGTAGTCGACGTACTCGTCGGTCCAGGTGTGGGGCTGCACGTCGACCCGGGCGCTGCGCACGCGCTGGCGCTCGTCGTCGACCGGGCGCATGCGCGCCTCGTTGTAGGAGGCGCGCACGGGGCCGCCGTAGTCGAACGTCGTCGTGTGGACCACCCGCAGCACGCTCACAACGCCTCCCCCACCCAGGCCGTCGTGGCGGCGGCCGGGAAGTACCTGTCCTTGACGGCGTCGCTGGCCCGCGCGCACGCGAGCTGGACGCGCTCCAGCACCTCGGGCAGCCGCTCGAGGAGGTCCTCGAGACGGGCGTACTCGAGCTCCGTGCGCACGATGCCGAGCTCGCGCCGGGCCTCGTCGCCAGCGCCCCGGCCCGCCTCGGCGGGCTCGAGGTCGCGCAGCGCGGCGTCAGCCTGCGTGAGCGCCGCGACGATCGAGCGCGGGAACAGCGGGTCGCGCAGCAGGAACCCGGCCGCCCGGTCGTCGTCGGCGCGGCCGCGGTAGGCGCGCAGGAACGCCTCGTGCGCGCCGCACGAGCGCAGCAACGTCGTCCAGCCAGGGCCCGCCGCGCCGAGCCGGGCCTGCGTGGTGACCAGGCGGGCCGTCATGTCGGCCCGCTCGATCGAGCGGCCCAGGATCATGAAGTGCCACGTCGCGTCGCGGCTCGTGGCCGAGTCCATGATCCCGGCGACGACGGCGGCACGCTGGCGCACCCACGCGAAGAAGTCGTGCGGGATGAGCGACGGCGCCATCGTCGAGACCTCGTTGCGCGTGGTGTTGAGGCACTCCCACAGCTCGGTCGAGACGATCTCGCGCGCCCGGCGGGCGTTCTCGCGCGCCGCGACGAGCGCGCCCGCGATCGACGACGGGTTGACGCGGTCGCGGGCCAGCAGGCGCACCACGAGGTCGCGGTCGACGAGCTCCTCGGCGGGCGGCGCCGGGTGGTCCATGATCGCGAGCAGCGAGCGGCAGGCGATCTGCTCCTCGGCGAACGGGTCCTCGGAGAGGCGCTGGACGTGGACGTCGAGGATGCGCGCCGTGTCGTCGGCGCGCTCCACGTACCGGCCGATCCAGAACAGCGACTCGGCGATGCGGCTCAGCACGTGACGGCTCCCGTCGGCTCGATGGCGGTCTGCTGCTGCTGTTGCTGCTGGCTCGTGCGGACGTCGGCCGGGTTGGTGGTCAGCGGCACGCCGGCCACGGTGACGCCCGCGGGGTGGGCGGCCCGGCCCGACGGCGTCGCGCCGGCCTCGGCCACGCCGCGGCGGGCGCGCGGCCGCCCCTCGACCACCCAGGTGTCCTTGGACCCGCCGCCCTGCGAGCTGTTGACGACGAGCTGCCCCTCGGGCAGCGCGACACGCGTCAGGCCGCCGGGCAGCACCCAGACGTCGTGGCCGTCGTTCACGGCGAAGGGCCGCAGGTCGATGTGCCGCGGGCGGAACCCGCCGTCGACGAACGTGGGCGCCGTCGAGAGCTGGATCACCGGCTGGGCGATCCAGCCGCGCGGGTCGGCGACGAGGCGGGTGCGCAGCGCGTCGAGCTCGCCGCGCGACGCCGCGGGCCCGACGACGATGCCCTTGCCGCCCGAGCCGTCGACGGGCTTGACCACGAGCTCGTCGAGCCGGTCGAGCACCTCGGCCAGCGCCTCGGGCTCCTGGAGCCGCCACGTGTCGACGTTCTTGAGGAGGGGCTCCTCGCCGAGGTAGTAGCGCACGAGCTCGGGCACGTAGGTGTAGACGAGCTTGTCGTCGGCGACGCCGTTGCCGATCGCGTTGGCCAGCGTCACCTGCCCCCGCCGGGCGCAGCCGACGAGGCCAGGCACGCCCAGCACCGAGTCGGCCCGGAACTGGACCGGGTCGAGGAAGTCGTCGTCGACGCGGCGGTAGATGACGTCGACCCGGCGCGACCCCTCGGTGGTGCGCATGAACACGCGCCCGGCGGAGCAGAACAGGTCGCGGCCCTCGACGAGCTCGACGCCCATGAGCCGCGCCAGCAGCGCGTGCTCGTAGTACGCCGAGTTGTACACGCCCGGCGTGAGCACGACGACGGTCGGCTCCGGCACGCCCTCGGGCGCCGCCGCCACGAGCGCCGCCAGCAGCCGCTGCGGGTAGTCGACGACGGGCCGCACCCGCATGGAGGAGAACAGCTCGGGGAACGAGCGCACCATCGCCTGCCGGTTGGACACCACGTAGCTCACGCCCGACGGGACGCGCACGTTGTCCTCCAGCACCCGGTACTCGCCGCGCTCGTCGCGCACGACGTCGATGCCGGACACGTGGCAGCGCACCCCGTTGGGCGGCTCGATGCCGTGGGCCGCACGCTTGAACTCCGCGCTCGACAGGATCAGCCGCAGCGGCACGACGCCGTCCTTGACCGCCTGCTGCGGGCCGTACACGTCGGCGAGGAACGCCTCCAGAGCGCGGACCCGCTGCGAGACGCCGCGCGCCACGGTGTCCCACTCCGCCGGCTCGATGACGCGCGGGACGACGTCGAGCGGGAAGGGACGCTCCTCGCCCGCGAAGTCGAAGGTCACGCCCTGGGCCAGGTACGAGCGGGCGAGCGCGTCGGCCCGTCCGGCCACCTCGGAGGCCGTGAGGCTCGCGAGCGTGCCGTGCACCGGCGCGTAGCGAGGCCGCACGCCGCGGTCACGGTCGAGCATCTCGTCGTAGGCCGCGCCGAGCGGGTAGTCGTCGAACAGGTCCGCCATGGCCGCACGGTACGGCCTGGTCTGTGGCGGGCGGGTTCCGATGGTGTTTCCGTCTCATGACGGCGCGGCGGCGGGGGTCGGGACGGGGCGGCCGGGCCAGAGGACGGGCCGCCCCGTAGGCTGTGGCGCGTGGCGAGTCGATGGGTGAACCTGCTGGTGGACGCTGCGCGCGCGGTCGTGGCGAGCAGCCGTCCGCGCGCGTCCCGGACCCCGGGCGGCCCGTCCGGGACCCCAGGCGCATCTCGGGCCCCGGGGGCACGGACCCCGGGGGCATCGCACGAGACGGGGGCGGCGGGCGGCTATCCGGGCGACTACCGCGGGCGCGTGCGGGCCCAGTACGACCCGCACCCGGACGGCAACCCGGACCCCGGCGAGATCGTGTGGACGTGGGTGCCGTACGAGGAGGACCACCGCCAGGGCAAGGACCGGCCCGTGCTCCTCGTGGGGCGCGACGGGCAGTGGCTGCTCGCGCTCCAGCTCACCTCGAAGGACCACGACCGCGACGTGCAGCAGGAGGCCCGCGCGGGCCGGTACTGGATGGACATCGGCACCGGGCCGTGGGACAAGCAGGGGCGCCCGAGCGAGATCCGGCTCAACCGCGTGATCCGCGTCGCACCCCAGGCCGTGCGGCGCGAGGGGGCGGTCATGTCGAAGGCTCTCTTCGCGCAGGTCACGGCCGCGATGGCGAAGGCCCTGGGCTGAGACCCGCGGCTTCGAGCCCGCTCGGAGCCTCTGGTATCGTTGGTGGCTGCGTGTCCGCCCAGGTCGGCGGGCACCGCCGCATCTCCTCTCCAAGGGTTCCCCACCCCCAGTCCCGGAGCTGCGGCCGCCCTCTACGACCTATCCGCTCGTGCTGTCAGCTGGCTGGCAGGCGAACACACCAGAAAGTCCACCAGTGGCAAACATCAAGTCCCAGATCAAGCGCATCAAGACGAACGAGAAGGCTCGTCTGCGCAACAAGGCCGTCAAGTCGGAGCTGAAGACGTACGTGCGCCGCGTGCGCGAGGCCGTCGCCACCGGCGACAAGGAGGCCGCGACCGCTGCCGCCGCCGCCGCGTCGCGCAAGCTCGACAAGGCTGTCTCGAAGGGCGTCATCCACGCGAACCAGGCCGCGAACCGCAAGTCGGCCGTCGCGAAGCTGGTCAACGCTCTCTGAGCTGAGACCGCCCGGGCCGTCCAGGCCTGAACGAACGTCGAGGGCGCCGCTCCCCCACCACGGGGAGCGGCGCCCTTCGTCCTCCCCGGGTCCCGCCGCACGGTGGCGGCTGGTCTCGGCGTGAGGCCCGCTGCGCGTGCCGTCGTCACCAGGGCGACGTCCTGGGGTCAGCGGCGACCCGACGGCCGGACCGTGCGCGCGATCGTGAGCACGGCCTTCTCGACGGCGAACACCGGGTCGCGGCCCTCGCCCTTGACCTCGGCGTCGGCCTGCGCGACGGCGCTGATCGCGGTCGCGAGGCCCTCCGGGGTCCAGCGCTGCAGGTCGCGCTGGGCGTTGCGCACCTGCCAGTCCTGCAGGCCCAGCTCGCGCGCGGTGACGGCGCCGCCGCGCAGCGCGGCCACCTTGGCGAGGGTCCGCAGGCGCATGGCCAGCGCCGCGACGAGCGGCACGGGGTCGGCACCCGTGTCCAGCGCGTGCCGCAGCAGGGCGACCGCACCGCCGGCGTCCCCGGCGACGGCGGCGTCGGCCACCTTGAAACCGGTGGCCTCGACCCGGCCGCCGTAGTAGCGGTCGACGACGCCTGCGCTGATCGTGCCGGAGGTGTCGGCGACGAGCTGCGACACGGCGGAGGCGAGCTCGCGCAGGTCGGTGCCGAGCGCGTCGACGAGGGCCCGCACGGCCTCGGGCTCGGCGCGACGCCGGGCGGTGCGGAGCTCGCGCGCGACGAACTCGGCCTTGTCGGCGTCGCGCGTGACGGCGTCGCACTGGAGGACGGGCGACCCGGACGCGACGATCGCGTCGAGCATCTTCTTGCCACGCTGCCCGCTGCCGTGCACGACGACGACGGTGGTCTCCGGGTCCGGGCGCGCGACGTGGTCGAGCAGGTCGGCGTACAGCTCGTCGGTGCCGGCGTCGGCGGCCGTGACCACGACGATCTTGGCCTCGCCGAACAGCGACGGGCTGGCCGCGACCTGGAGCTGGCCCGCGCCGTAGGTGGTGCCGTCGAGCTCGACCTTCTCGGTCTCGGGGTCCCGCTCCCGGGCCAGGCCCACGAGCCCGTCGACGGCCCGCTCGCGCAGCAGGTCCTCCGGGCCGCGCACCAGCACGACGGGCGCGAGCGTGGGCTCGTCCCAGGCGCGGACGTTGCCTGCGGGCTTGCGGGCGCCGGCGCGGGCGCGGGTGGCGGGAGGCACGCGCCCACTCTGCCACGGGCCGCCGACGCTCTCGGCAGCCCGACGCTCCGCGGCCCCGCCCACGTGCCCCCGCCGACGTGCCCCGGTCGGCACCCAGGAGTCAGCGGACGCACGCGAGCGACGTCCTCCCGCCTCGCACCACGAGCACCGCGGACCCGCACTCGTCCGTCCGCACGACCGTGGACCCGACGCCCGCATACAGGTCGAGCATGCGGTCGGTCGGGTGCCCGTAGGTGTTCCCCTCCCCCACGCTCACGAGCGCGACCCGCGGGCGCAGCAGCCGGGCGAGCCCGGGCGACTGCGACGCCGAGCCGTGGTGCGCCACCTTGACGACGTCGACGCCGTCGAGCACGCCGGGCGGACCACCCGCCTCCAGCGAGGCGAGCAGCGCGTCCTGCCCGGGCTGCTCCAGGTCGCCCAGCGCGACGACGTCGAGCGTGCCACCGGGGCCGGACGCGACGAGCTCGAGCGACAGGCTGGCGTCGTTGACGCCGTCGCCCTCGACAGAGCCGCCGGTCCCGGCGCTGCTGGTCCTCGTGGTGCCGAGCCCCGTACCGCCGGTGCCCGTACCGCCGGCGCCCGCGCTGCCGCCGCCGACGAGGCCCGTTCCGAGCACGTGCCACTCGACCCGCCAGCCGCCCTCGCCGAGCACGCCGGCGTCGCCGGGTGCGGGCACCTGCACGGTCACGCCGACGCGCTCGAGCGCCTCGACCGTCCGGCGCGCCTGCCCGGCGGGCTCGTGCAACGGCGACCCCCAGGCCGCGCGCACCTCGCGGCCGGCCAGGACGGCGGGCAGCCCGCCGACGTGGTCGGCGTGGAAGTGGCTGAGCACCAGCAGGTCCACGCGCGTGACACCGAGCCGGTCCAGGCAACGGTCGGCGGCGTCGCCGTCGGGGCCGACGTCGACGACGACGGCGGCCGCGGGGCCGGTGCGCACCACGAGCCCGTCGCCCTGCCCCACGTCGCAGGCGACCACCTGCCAGTCGGCGGGGACGTCCCCGGCGTGGGGGACCGCGCGCACGGCCACGGTCGTGACGACGACCACGGCCGTCAGCGCGGCGAGGACGGCGCCGAGCGCGCGCCTGCGGTCGCGACGGCTCGGCGTCCCGTGCCGGAACCGCACCAGGGCGGCCCGGCCCGAGGCGTGCGCGGTGCGCCACCGCCGCCGCGCGAGGTCCGTCCAGGCGTGGGGCCAGCCCTCGCCGGGCGGGCGCCGCAGCACCAGCGCCACGCCCACGACCGTCAGGACGCCGAGCGCCGTCGCCCCGAGGACGCCGCCCGGCCACGGCACGGCCGCCCCGGGCAGGCATGCGCACCAGCGCGCGACGGCCGCGATCCACCAGGTGGCGCAGCCCGCCAGCCAGGCCAGCGCGTGCGCGGCGAACGGCCACCACGGGGCGGTGACGGTCGCCGCGAGCCCGAGCAGCGTCGCCGGCACGACCGCCGGGGCCGCGAGCAGGTTCGCCGGCACCGACGTCGTCGGCAGGGCGGGCGAGAGGAGCACGAGCACGGGACCGCACGCCGCCTGCGCCGCGAACGGCACGGCGAGCGCGAACGCGGCCGTGCGCCCGACCCACGGCGTCAGGCGCCGGACCACCGGCGGGGCGAGCAGCACCAGCCCCGCGGTCGCCGCGCAGGAGAGCGCGAACCCGAAGGAGCGCGACAGCCACGGGTCCACGCCCAGCAGCACGACCGCGCACGCCGCGAGCGACGGCACCGAGAGCGCCGGCCTCCCCCACGTGACGCCCAGCAGCATCACGGCCGCCATCGCCGCGGCGCGCAGCACGCTGGGGTCCGGGCGCACGAGCAGCACGAACGCGGCGGCGACCACCGCCACTACGAGCACCCCCACCGGGCGCGGCGCGCGCACCGTGCCGGCCAGCGCCGTCACGAGCGCGAGCACGATCGCGAAGTGCCCGCCCGAGACGGCGGTGAGGTGCGTCAGGCCGGTCGCCCGGAACGCGGCGGCGAGGTCGGGCGGCAGGCGCGAGGTGTCGCCCACGGCGATGCCGGGGACGAGACCCCGCGCCTGCGGCGACAGGTCGGCCGTCACGTCGAGCAGCGCGGACCGCATCGCGGTGGTCGCGGCGACGACCGCCGGCGGCGCCCGCACGAGCTCGGTGCTCCCGGTGCTCGCCCGCGCGGCCTCGGCGGCGCCGTCGTCGGTCGGGGCGAGCCGGGTGTGGACGACGACGCGTGCCCCGTACGGCGGCGCCTCGTCCGTCGAGGTCACCTCCACGCGCGCCCGGACCGTGGACGTCACCGCGCGGGCTCGCACCGTGTCGGCGGCGAGCACCCACGTCTCACCGGACCCGAAGGCGCCCGGCCGGCCGTCGTCGGCGACGCGCCCGGACAGGACGACGTCCGCCCTCTGCGCGGCGAGCGCCTCGACAACGGACCGCCCGGCGGCGTGGACCTGCACCGACAGCCCGACCCCGGCGACGCACGCGAGCGCGAGGGCGACGTGCGCAGCACCGGCGCCTCGCGCAGGCCGGCCGGCGGAGCGCTCGCTCCCGGCCGGCCGCCGCGAGCGATGCTCGCCGAGGGCGGCCGTCGCGGCCGCGACGAGGCACGCACCGACCGCGAGCGCGACCGCGGGCCACGCCCACGCCGTCTCCCGCGTGAGCACCCACGCCGCCGCCCAGGCCGCGAGCGCCGCGGGCACGAGCCGGAGGTCGGTCACACGGTCACCAGGTCGCGGACCTTGGCGAGCATCGCGGGGCCGATGCCCGCCACCTCGTCCAGCTCGTCGACGGACGCGAACGGGCCGTTGTCGGTGCGCCACGCGACGATGCGCGCGGCGAGCGCCGGGCCGATCCCCGGGAGGGTGTCGAGGGCGGCCTCGTCGGCGGTGTTGAGGTCGACGAGCCCTGCGCCGCGCCCGCCCGCGCCGGACGGCTCGCCGGTACCGCCGTCGGGCGGGGCCGCCGCGGCGACGACCTCGCCGGGGGCCGGCACGCGTACCTGCTCCCCGTCGACGACGGGTCGGGCGAGGTTGATCGCGCCGAGCTCCGCACCGTCGGTCGCTCCGCCGGCGGCCGCCACGGCGTCGAAGACGCGTGACCCCGCGGGCAGCGTGACGAGGCCCGGGCTCTGCACCTGCCCGACGACGTCGACGACGACGAGCGCCGACGGTGTCGGTGACGCCGCGGGCTCGGGCAGCGGCGCCTGGGGCGCGGCGGAGGCGTCGGCCACCGGGGCGAGCGCCACCGCGTCCACGTCCTGGTGCGGCCAGGACGCCACCACCGCGAGCGCGGCGGCGAGCACCAGCACGGCCCCGACGGCGACGAGCGCGGTCCGCGGGCGCAGGGCCCAGCGTTGCCCGCCCACGGCGTCGAGCTCCTCCTCGGAGCCGCCCGCAACGTGGCCGTGCATCGCCGCGTACGCCGTCGCGGCCTGCCGCGCCGCGCTCGTCGCTGCCCGCCGGTCGCGCAGCCGGTCCCGGAGGTCGTCGGCCAGGGCGGAGGTGCTGTCGGGCGGGGCGCCGCGGTCGGCGTCGAGGCGGGGCGTTGCCGCGTCGCCGCGCGCCGTCGCGTCGTCCGTGCCGGCGAGCGCCGGGGTGCCACCGCCGTCGGCGACCCCGACGCCGGTCGAGACGTCGGTGCTGGGTGCCACCGCGACGGGCGGCTCGGCGCCGACGGAGCGCGCCGCGCGCAGCCGGCTCACGGCCGCGGTGAGCGGCTCGGTCTCGGGCTCGGTCCACCTGTCCTGGTTCACGGCCGCGACGCTAGGAGGCGGCCGCGTGCGGGCCGGTCCGCTCTGGGACGGCCCTGTGCACAACTCACCGGTGGGACCGCCGGGGGTCGGCGTCCGACCGAGGACCTTGCTCGACACGCGACGCCCCACGCTTGCCACCCGAGGGCGCCCACCGCAGAATCGATCGTGACGCACGTCACACCGTTGCGACGTGCGCGCGGAGGAGGTGCCGCGTGACGACGACCGAGCTTGCGACGCTGCGTCGCACGATCGACCAGCTGCGCCACAGCGTCGCCGGGGTGCGCGACGCGTTCGGCGACGCGCCCGAGGTGCGCCGCCTGGTGAACGACCTCGAACGCCTCGAGATCGACGTCGGTGACCTCGCGTCGGCCATCCCCCGGCCCGCGAGCCCGGCGCCGGAGATCGTCGTGGTGCCCGACACGCCGCTGGACTCCTCGATGTGGGGCGACGCCGACGACGAGGGCGTGGGCGGCTACCACGGCGCCCGGTCGTGACGACTGTCGCGGGCCCACGACGCGGCGTCGACCAACGCGGCGTCGACGCCCCGGGGCGTGCCACCGTCGGCGCGCGGACGCTGCGCACGGACCGCTGGTGGCTGCCGCCCGCGACGACCACCATCGGCCTGCTGGTCTTCCTCGTGTACGGCGGGGTGCGGGCGTTCCAGCAGCAGTACTTCTTCGCCGACGAGCGCTACCTCACGCCGTTCTACTCCCCGTGCGTCTCGCACGGGTGCGCGTCGGAGCCGGGCTCGTCGCACTTCGGGATGTTCCTGCCGGACCACCCGCTGATCCCGTACGCGGCACTGACCCTGCCGTTCCTGCTGCTCTTCCGGCTGACCTGCTACTACTACCGCAAGGCGTACTACCGGTCGGTCGTGCTCGCGCCGGCGGCGTGCGCGGTCCCGGAGCCGCACGCCTCGTACCACGGTGAGACGCGCTTCCCCCTGGTCCTCCAGAACGCGCACCGGTACTTCTTCTACCTGACGCTGGTCGTCTCGCTGGTCAACACGTACGACGCGATCCGGGCGTTCTGGCACCCGACGGACGGGTTCGTCGTCGGCGTCGGCAACCTCGTCCTGCTGGGCAACGTCACGCTGCTGTGGCTGTACACGCTGTCGTGCCACTCGTGCCGGCACGTGATGGGCGGGCGGCTCAAGCACTTCTCGCGGCACCCGGTGCGGTACGCGCTGTGGACCAGGATCTCGGCGCTCAACACCCGGCACTCGCGGTTCGCGTGGATCACGCTCGGGTCGCTGATCCTCACCGACCTGTACGTGATGCTCGTCGCCCGCGGCGCGATCACCGACCTCCGCTTCCTCGGATAAGGAGCCCGCGTTGACCGAGACCGAACGGTACGAGTACGACGTCGTCGTCATCGGCGCGGGCGGCGCCGGGCTGCGTGCCGCCATCGCGGCGCGCGAGCGCGGGCTGCGGGTGGCGATCGTGTGCAAGTCGCTGTTCGGCAAGGCGCACACCGTCATGGCCGAGGGTGGGTGCGCGGCCGCGATGGGCAACGTCGCGGCGAAGGACTCCTGGCAGGTGCACTTCCGGGACACGATGCGCGGCGGCAAGTTCCTCAACAGCTGGCGGATGGCGGAGCTGCACGCCAAGGAGGCGCCCGACCGCGTCTGGGAGCTCGAGACGTGGGGCGCGCTGTTCGACCGGACGCCGGACGGCCGGATCAGCCAGCGCAACTTCGGCGGGCACACGTACCCGCGGCTCGCGCACGTGGGCGACCGGACGGGGCTCGAGCTGCTGCGGACCCTGCAGCAGCGCATCGTCGCGCTCCAGCAGGCCGACCACGCCGAGACGGGCGACTACGAGGCCCGCCTGCGCGTGTTCGCCGAGTGCACCGTGACCGAGCTGCTCACCGCCGAGGACGGCGCCGTCGCGGGCGCGTTCGGGTACTGGCGGGAGTCGGGCCGGTTCATCGTGTTCGAGGCCCCCGCCGTCGTGCTGGCGACGGGCGGCATCGGCAAGTCGTTCAAGGTGACGTCGAACTCGTGGGAGTACACGGGCGACGGCCACGCGCTCGCGATGCGGGCCGGGGCCGGGCTCGTCGACATGGAGTTCGTGCAGTTCCACCCGACGGGCATGGTCTGGCCGCCGAGCGTCAAGGGCATCCTCGTGACCGAGAGCGTGCGCGGCGACGGCGGCGTGCTCAAGAACGCCGCCGGCGACCGGTTCATGTTCGGGTACGTCCCGGAGGTGTTCCAGGGCCTCTACGCGGAGTCGGAGGACGAGGCGGACCGCTGGTACGCCGACCAGGACGCCAACCGCCGCACCCCCGACCTGCTGCCGCGCGACGAGGTGGCGCGCGCGATCAACACCGAGGTCAAGGAGGGCCGCGGCTCCGAGCACGGCGGCGTGTTCCTCGACATCGCGAGCCGCATGCCCGCCGAGGAGATCAGGCGCCGCCTGCCGTCGATGTACCACCAGTTCAAGGAGCTGGCCGACGTGGACATCACCGCGGAGCAGATGGAGGTCGGCCCGACGTGCCACTACGTCATGGGCGGCGTCGGCGTCGACCCGGACACCGGGCAGTCGAGCGTGGCCGGGCTGTTCGCGGCCGGCGAGTGCGCGGGCGGGATGCACGGGTCCAACCGGCTGGGCGGCAACTCGCTGTCCGACCTGCTGGTGTTCGGGCGCCGCGCCGGCCTCGGGGCCGCCGACTACGTCGCCAGCCTCGGGCAGCGGCCCGCGATCGACGAGGCCGACGTCGACGCCGCCGCGACGACGGCCCTGGCGCCCTTCGACCCCCCGGCGTCGGGCGAGGCGGGCGAGAACCCGTACACGCTGCACGCCGAGCTGCAGCAGATGATGAACGACCTCGTCGGCATCATCCGCACCGAGGCCGAGATGACGCAGGCGCTCGCACGCCTCGCGGAGCTGCGCGCCCGGCTGCGGCACGTCGTCGTCGAGGGGCACCGGCAGTACAACCCGGGCTGGCACCTCGCGCTCGACCTGCGCAACATGCTCATGGTCTCCGAGGCCGTGGCGACGTCGGCGCTCACCCGCACCGAGAGCCGCGGCGGCCACACGCGCGACGACCACCCGGCGCTCGATCCGGAGTGGCGCCACCGGGTGCTCGTGTCCCGCTGCGTGCGCGACGGCGGCGACGACGACGCCGTCGTGCCGCGGGTCGCCGTCGAGGCCGCCGAGCGGGAGCCGATGCGCGAGGACCTGCTCGCGCTGTTCGACGTCGAGGAGCTCAGGAAGTACTACACGGCGGGCGAGCTGGCCGGCCTCACGCGGGGAGGCCCGGCATGAGCTACGACGCCCGGCTCCGGGTGTGGCGCGGCGACGCCGACGGCGGCGCGCTCCAGGACTACCGGGTCGAGGTGCACGACGGCGAGGTGGTGCTCGACGTCGTCCACCGGCTCCAGGCCACGCAGGCGCCGGACCTCGCGGTGCGGTGGAACTGCAAGGCGGGCAAGTGCGGGTCGTGCTCGGCGGAGGTCAACGGCCGGCCGCGGCTCCTGTGCATGACGCAGATGGCCGGCTTCGAGCCCGACGAGCCCGTCACGATCACGCCCCTGCGGACCTTTCCCGTGATCCGCGACCTGGTCACGGACGTGTCGTTCAACTACGCCAAGGCACGCGAGATCCCGTCGTTCGCGCCGCCGCCCGATCTCGCGCCCGGCGAGTACCGCATGGCGCAGGTCGACGTCGAGCGGTCGCAGGAGTTCCGCAAGTGCATCGAGTGCTTCCTGTGCCAGGACGTCTGCCACGTCCTGCGGGACCACGAGGAGAACAAGGCCGCCTACGCCGGCCCGCGCTTCCTCATGCGCGTCGCGGAGCTCGAGATGCACCCGCTCGACGTCGCCGACCGCGTCGACGCCGTCCAGGACGAGCACGGGCTGGGGCGCTGCAACATCACGAAGTGCTGCACCGAGGTGTGCCCCGAGGGCATCAGGATCACGGACAACGCGCTCATCCCGATGAAGGAGCGCGTCGCGGACCGCAGGTACGACCCGCTGGTCTGGCTGGGCCGGACGATCTCGCGCCGCCGGGACTGAGCCCGGCTCAGTGCTCGTGGCGTCCGAGCTCCGCGACGACGACGGCCAGCGCGCCCGGCCCGGCGTGCGTGCCCAGCACCGCGCTCACGGGCGTGACGACCGGGGTCACGTTGAGCACCTCGGCCAGCCTGCCCGCGGCGGCCGCCGCGCGCTCCGGCGCCCCGAGGTGGTGCACGGCGACGCCGGGCCGCTCCATCGTCGCGGCGTGCGCCACCGCGAGCGCGAGCATCCGGTCGAGCGCCGCCGCCCGCGTCCGCACGCGCTGCACCAGGGTCACCTGCCCGTCGACGATCTCGAGGATGGGCCGCACCCCGAGCGCCGCGCCGAGCGCGGCCGCCCCCGCCGACAGCCGCCCGCCGCGGCGCAGGTGGTCGAGCGAGTCGACGAGGAACAGGCAGCGGCTCGACGCCGCGACCTCGCGGGCGCGCGCGGCCACGTGGACGGCGTCCGCCCCGGCCTGCGCGCACGACGACGCCGCCAGCGCCGCGAAGCCCAGGGCCATCGCGGCCGTGCGCGAGTCGACGGCCCGCACGGGCACCATGGCCCGCTGCCCGGCGTGCGCCGCGGCGGTGACCGTGCCCGAGACGTCGCCCGACAGGTGCACCGACACGATCGCGCGCGCGCCCTCGGCGGCCAGGCCGCGGTAGACGTCCGCGAAGTCCTCCGGCGCGGGCTGCGACGTCGTCAGCCGCTGCCCGGCCCCGATGCGGCGGGCCACCTCCGCCGGCGTGATGTCGACGCCCTCGCGCCGCGTCCCGTCCGGGGTCAGCACCTGCAGCGGCACGACGACGGGACCGCCGTCGGCGGCGCCCGCCTCGGGCAGGCACGCCGTCGAGTCGGTGACGACACGCACCGCGGGGCGCGCGGCGTCCGCCGGGGTGACGGGCCTGGGCCGGGGGCGGGGCTTCGGGATGGTGAGGCGCATGGCACCGCCACCCTAGCCGCCGCGCCACGGGCCCTCCGCCTGGTGCGGCGCGTGCCGGCCCGCGCTAGGTTGCCGCCATGTCTGCGACCTCCCCCACGCCCGCCGAGCTCGCCGCCCTCCGCGCCGCCGCCGCGCAGGCCGCGGCCGAGGCGGCGGAGGCCAAGGCAGCAGCGGCCCAGGCCGCGCTCGACGCCGCGGAGGCGGCCGCGGCGCCGGCGCCCGCGTCGACCCCGCCCCTCGACGCGGCGGCGCCTCCCGCGCCCGCCACCGGCTACGCCGCCGAGGTGGCCGCCGCCTACGCCTACGGCGGCGGCACGCTCCCTCTCGGCGCGCTCCTCGAGGGCGAGCCGGGCGCCACCCCGGCCCCCAACCCCGCCGCCCAGGTCGGGTTCGCGCTGCGGATGCTCAACCGCCACGGGCTCGTCGCGGGCGCGACCGGCACGGGCAAGACCAAGACGCTCCAGGGCATGGCCGAGGGCCTCTCGCTCGCGGGCGTCCCGGTGTTCCTCGCGGACGTCAAGGGCGACCTGTCGGGCCTCGCCGTGCCGGGCGCGACGAACGACGCGATCGTCGCCCGCGCGGCGAGCATCGGCCAGGCGTGGTCGTCCACGCAGTACCCGGTCGAGTTCTACTCGCTGGGCGGCCTGGGCAAGGGCGTCCCGGTCCGCACCACGGTCACCGACTTCGGCCCGCTGCTGCTGAGCAAGGTGCTGGGCCTCAACGAGACGCAGGAGTCGAGCCTGGGCCTCGTCTTCCACTGGGCCGACACGCAGGGCCTTGCGCTGCTCGACCTCAAGGACCTCCAGTCGACGATCGCGTACCTGGTCTCCGCCGAGGGCAAGGACGACCTCAAGGGCATCGGCGGGCTGTCCGCCGCGACGGCGGGCGTCATCCTGCGCGAGATCGTCGGCCTCCAGGCGCAGGGCGCCGACGTGTTCTTCGGCGAGCCGGCCTTCGCGACGTCGGACCTGCTGCGCGTCGCCCCGGACGGGAAGGGCGTCATCTCGGCGCTCGAGCTGCCGGCCGTCCAGGACCGCCCTGGGCTGTTCTCGACGTTCCTCATGTGGCTGCTCGCCGACCTGTTCCAGGAGCTGCCCGAGGTGGGTGACCCCGACAAGCCCCGCCTCGTGTTCTTCTTCGACGAAGCACATCTCTTGTTCACGGGAGCGAGCAAGGACTTCCTCACCCAGGTCACGCAGACGGTCCGGCTCATCCGGAGCAAGGGGGTCGGCGTCTTCTTCGTGACGCAGTCGCCCAAGGACGTGCCGGCCGACGTGCTCGCCCAGCTCGGCAACCGCGTCCAGCACGCGCTGCGCGCCTTCACGCCCGACGACGCGACCGCGCTGCGCCAGGCCGTGCGCACGTTCCCGCACTCCCCCTACGACCTCGAGCGGCTGCTCCAGTCGCTCGGCACGGGCGAGGCCGTGGTCACGGTCCTGTCCGAGAAGGGCGCCCCGACGCCCGTCGCGTGGACGCGCGTGCGCGCCCCGCAGGCGTCCATGGAGCCGGCCCCCGAGGGCGTGCTCGACGCCGTCGTCGCCGCGTCGCCCGGGCAGGCCCGGTACGGCACCGCCGTCGACAACGAGTCGGCGTTCGAGCTGCTCCAGGTGCGCGTCCAGAAGGAGGCCGCGGCGCGCGAGGCGGCGGACGCCGCCGAGGCGGCCGCGAAGGCGCAGGCCAAGGCCGACGCCGACGCCGCCAAGGAGCGCGAGCGCGCCGCGAAGAAGGAGGCGGACGAGCTCGAGAAGATGCGCGAGCGCCTCGAGCGCGACGCCGCCAAGCAGCGCACTGCACCGCGCGCCGCGCCGCGCCGGTCGGCGAGCCCGCTCGACGCCATCATGAAGACCGCCGGGAACACCCTGGTCCGCGAGATCACGCGCTCGATCTTCGGCACGCGCCGCCGCTGAACGGCCCGGACGCGCCGACGGCGCCGCACCCTGGTGGGGTGCGGCGCCGTCGGCGGCTCGGGGCGTCAGCGCGTCCCGTAGCGGCGGCGGAACTTCTCGACGCGGCCGGCCGTGTCGACGACGCGCGTGCCGCCGGTCCAGAACGGGTGGCTCGCCGCCGAGATCTCGACGTCGACGACGGGAACGTCGCCGCCGCGGCCGCCCAGCGTGGAGCGGGTCGCGAACGTGGTGCCGGTGCTCCGGTCGCGGAAGACGACGGGGCCGTAGGCGGGGTGGATGTCCTTGCGCATGTCAGCGCTCCTCACGGAAGTCGACGTGCCGGCGCACGACGGGGTCGAACTTGCGGATCGCCAGCCGGTCCGGGTCGTTCCGGCGGTTCTTGCGGGTCACGTAGGTGAACCCGGTGCCGGCCGTCGACCGGAGCCGGACGATCGGCCGCAGCTCGTTGCGGGCCATGGGAGCCTCCTCGTTGTTGAGAACCATTCCCATCAACGCGAGGCGGGCGCAGGTATTCCCGCGCCTTATGCCCTCGCGGCCGGCGCCCGCCCGGGGAACGATCGGCCCATGACCGCTTCCCTGCCCGCAGGCCACCGCTTCGAGGCGCTCGACGCCGACCGCCTGCGCGACGTCCTCGTGCTCGACACCTGGGCGTTCCCCAGCCCCGCACCGCTCGACGACTTCCCCGCCGACGCCTTCCCGCTCGCGTGGGACCGCACCGTCGGCGTCGTCGCGCCCGACGCCCGCGACGGGGAGCTCGCCGCGATGTACTCGTCGTACCCCTTCCGGGCGTTCCCCGTGCCGGGCGCGACGACGGCAGCCGGCGGCCTGACCTGGGTGGGCGTGCACCCGCAGCACCGGCGGCGCGGCATCCTCACCGCCATGATCGACGCGCACCTCGCCGAGTGCGCCGCCCGCGGGGAGGCCTTCTCCGCGCTCTTCGCCGCCGAGCACGCCATCTACGGCAGGTTCGGCTACGGGCGCGCGGCCGACGACCTGCGCCTGGAGATCCCGCGCGGCGCCGCCCTGCGCGACGTCCCCGGCGCCGACGCGCACACCGTCCGCGTCGAGCTCGCCTCGCGCGAGGCGCACGGCGACCTCGTCGACCGCGTCCACCGCCGGGCCGGCCTGGGCGTGGGCGGCGTCAACCGCCCCGGCTGGGTGAGCCGGGAGACCGCCGGGCTCCAGGCCGCGTTCTGGGACGACTCGCCCCTGCGGCGCGCCGGGCGCGAGACGCAGCGCGTCGTCGTCGTCGAACGCGATGGCGAGCCGCGCGGCTACGCGCGCCTGCGCCGCAAGCTCGACTGGGAGACCGCCGGCCCGCGCGGCCGCGTCGACACGGGCGAGGTCGTCGCGCTCGACGCCGCCGCCGCGCGCGCCCTGTGGGGCGTGCTGCTCGACCTCGATCTCACCAGCGTCGTCGCGCCGTTCGTGCTGCCCGTCGACGACGTCGTCACGCATCTCCTCGTCGACCGCCGGGCGGCCCTGCCGCGCGTCGCCGACAACCTGTGGGTGCGGCTCGTCGACGCCCCGGCGGCGCTCGCGGCGCGGCAGTACGCGGCCGACGTCGACGTCGTGCTCGCGCTTGGCGACGAGCGGCTGCCCGCGAACACCGGGACGTGGCACCTGCGGGCGCCGGCGTTCGCGCCGGCGACGTGCTCGCGCACGGACGCCGCCCCCGACCTGGAGCTCGACGTCCGCGAGCTCGGCGCCGCCTACCTCGGCGGCACGTCGCTCGCCGCACTGGCGGCGTCGGGCCTGGTCACGGAGCGAACCCCGGGCGCCCTCGCGCGCGCCGCCGCGGCGTTCGCGTGGCCGCTGGCGCCCGGGTGCAGCTGGATCTTCTGACGCGCGGGCGCCGACGGCGCCGCACCCGTGTGGGTACGGCGCCGTCCTCGTGCACGTTGTCGGGCTCAGCCCTCGATCGGGACCGGGCTCGCGTGCCAGATGCGGTCCAGGTAGTCCTGCATCGAGCGGTCCGAGCTGAAGAAGCCCGTGCGGGCCACGTTCAGCACGGCCGACCGGCTCCAGGCCTCCTGGTCGCGGTAGTACGTGTCCACGCGCTCCTGGGCGTCCATGTAGGACTGGAAGTCCGCGAGCACCATGAACCGGTCCTCGTGCAGCAGGTTCGAGACGATCGGCTCGAACACGCTGCGGTCGCCGCCGGAGAACTCGCCCGAGGCGATGAGGTCGAGGACGCGGCGCAGGTCCGGGTTCTGCTCGTAGTAGGACGACGGGCGGTAGCCGGCCTCCTGGATCGCGGACGCCTCCGGCTCCGTGAGGCCGAACAGGAAGAAGTTCTCGTCGCCCACGAGCTGGCGGATCTCGACGTTCGCGCCGTCGTCGGTGCCGACGGTCAGCGCGCCGTTGAGGGCGAACTTCATGTTGCCCGTGCCGGACGCCTCCTTGCCGGCGAGCGAGATCTGCTCCGACAGGTCGGCGGCCGGGACGAGGGTCTCGGCGACGGTCACGTTGTAGTTCGCCGGGAAGGCCACGCGCAGCGCCTGCGACACGACGGGGTCGCCGTTGACGCGCGCCCCGACGTGGTTGATGAGCGCGATGATCTCCTTGGCCATCTGGTAGCCCGGGGCGGCCTTCGCGCCGAAGACGAAGGTGCGGTGCACCGTCGTCGCGGGGTCGATCGCGCCGGACTTCAGGCGGTCGTACTGCGAGACGACGTGCAGCACCTTGAGGAGCTGGCGCTTGTACTCGTGCAGGCGCTTGACCATGACGTCGAGCATCGTGTCGGGGTCGATGTCGATGCCGTCGCGGTTCTTGAGCAGCGTGACCAGACGGTCCTTGTTGCCGCGCTTGATCTCGCGGAACCGGCGACGGAACTCGGCGTCGTCGGCGAACGGCTCGAGCTCGGACAGGCGGCTCAGGTCGGTGACCCAGCCGTCGCCGATCGCCTCGGTGATGAGGGCCGACAGGCCCGGGTTCGCCAGGCGCACGAACCGGCGCGGGGTCACGCCGTTGGTGACGTTGGTGAACTTCTCCGGTGCGAACGCCGCGAAGTCGTTGAGGACCTTGTCGCGCAGCAGCTGCGAGTGCAGCTCGGCGACACCGTTGATCTTCGTGGTGCCGACGCTGGCCAGGTACGCCATGCGCACGGCCCGCTCGGGGTACTCGGCGATGATCGACATGCGGCGCACGAGCATCTCGTCGTTGCCGAACTTGGCGCGCACCTGCTCGAGGAACTCGTCGTTGATGCGGTAGATGATCTCCATGTGCCGCGGCAGGAGCCGGGACATGAGCTCGACCGGCCACACCTCGAGCGCCTCGGGCAGCAGCGTGTGGCACGTGTACGCGAAGCACTTCTGCGTGATGGCCCACGCCTCGTCCCAGGCGAGACCCTTGAGGTCGACGAGGACGCGCATGAGCTCGGGGATCGCGATCACCGGGTGGGTGTCGTTGAGCTGGAACGCGACGCGCTCGGGCAGGTCGTGCAGGTCGAACCCGGCCTCGAGGACGCGCTCGACGAAGTCGTGCAGCGACGCCGCGACGAAGAAGTACTGCTGCTGGAGGCGCAGCTCCTTGCCCTGCGGCGTCGAGTCCTCCGGGTAGAGGACCTTGGTGATGTTCTCGGCGAACGTCTGCGCGCGCACGGCCTCGGCGTAGTCGCCGTAGTTGAAGATCTTCAGGTCGAACGCGTGCGTGGCGCGGGCGCTCCACAGGCGCAGCGTGTTGACGCGGCCGTTGAGGTAGCCGGGGACCATGTAGTTGTACGGCAGGGCGAGCACGGACCAGCCGGGCACCCACGTGGTCTTCTCGACGCCGTCGACGGTCGTGGTCTCGGTGTGGCCGCCGAACGAGATCTCGACCTCCTGCTCGGGGCGGGCGATCTCCCACGGCGAGCCGTTGTCGAGCCAGTTGTCCGGCTCCTCGACCTGGCGGCCGTCCACGAACGTCTGGCGGAAGATGCCGAACTCGTAGCGGATGCCGTAGCCGATCGCGGGGATGTTCATCGTCGCGAGGGAGTCGATGAAGCACGCGGCGAGGCGGCCGAGGCCACCGTTGCCGAGGCCCGGCTCGACCTCGGCGGCGCGCAGCTCGTCGAGGCTCAGGCCCAGGCCGGCGAGGCCCTCGGCGGCGATCTCCTCGAGGCCCGACGCGATGAGCGCGTTGTCGAGCTGGCGACCGAGCAGGAACTCGGCGGAGAGGTAGGCGACGGCGCGCGCGGGCTCGTGGTACTGCTGCGTCACGGTCCGGTTCCAGCGCGACATCAGGTACGAGCGCACGGTCCGCGCGAGCGCGAGGTACTTGTCGTTGGTCGAGGCACGCTCGAGCGTGGTGCCCTGGGTGTACGTCAGCTCGCGCAGGTACTGGCGCGTGAAGCCTTCGACGTTCAGCTCGGGGCTGGCGATGAGGGGGGTCGTCTCGGTCACGGTTTGACAGTACAAGCCACGCCCGCGGCCAGCACCAGCAGCGGCCCATTGTGAGCCCCCGGGCCGGGCGTCCGCGGACGGCCGCCCGGCGGCGCCCCACCGTCAGCTCGCCGGCTCCCCGTCCAGCCCGACGACGGCGCGCGCCCGCGAGCGCCCGCTCGCGTCCTTCACGACGACGTAGGAGGCCTCGACGTGGGGCTCGAGCGCGCTCACCTTGTCGTTGGGCGCGCCGACGACGAGCTGGAACCCGAGCCCGCGCCACGCCCCCACGGCACGCCCGGAGAACTGGGCGTCGGCCTTGATGAGGGCCTCGTCGAGGAACACGGGCGCGTACCGGGGCCGCGCGGCGCCGGCGTCGCCGAGCTGGTAGCGCAGGGCCGCGCCGACGATGAAGGCGACGAGCTCCTGCGACTCGCCGCCGGACTTCTCCCCGATGTGGTCGTAGAGCGCGACGTGGGTGCCGTCGAGGTCGACCTTCTCGGCGGCCAGGCGCACGTGCCGGCGCACGTCGACGAGGTCGGCGAAGTCGGGGGCGGTGCGGCGCATGCGGTCGACGAGGCGGGCCATGCGGGCGTAGCGCACCTCGCGCTCGGCGTCGGTGGCCTGCTCGCCGAGGAGCGTGCGCACGGCCCGCAGCTCCTTGCGGAACCCCGTGACCAGGGCGGACTGCGTCTGGTGGGCGTCGATGCGCAGGCGGTGCACGTCGTCGGCGAACGGCAGGCCGGCGAGGATCTCGTTGACCGGGGCGATGCGGTCGGTGATCTCGCGGACCGCGCGGGCCATGGTGTGCTCGAAGTCGGTGAGGTCGGCGCCGGAGAGCCGCAGCAGGCTCTTGCGCCAGTCGGCCTCGAGCTCGTGCAGGCGGGCGGTCTCGAGCGTCGTGAGCACGCGCTCGAAGTCGGGGTAGCTCGCGTCCGGGTCGGTGCCCAGGTTCGGGTCGTCCCACTGCCGCAGGAACGCCTCGAACGTCGCCCGCAGGGCGTCGGTGCTGGTCGCGGCCTCGAGGCGGGCGGTCTCGGTGTCGTGCACGAGCCGGTCCGCGACGCGGCCGACGACGTCGTCGAAGGCCCGGAGCGCGGCGGCGGGGTCGCCGCCGGCCGGGTCGCCGGGTGCGTCCGCGACGAGCGCGTCGAGGTAGGCCCGCTGCTCGTCGTCCACGGAGCCGCCGCGGTCGTCCGCGTCGTCGAGCGCACGCTGGGCGACGTCGACGGCGTCGCTGACCTGCTCCCACTCGCGCTCGAGCGCGGCGGCGGCGGCCTTGGCCGAGCCGAGGTCCTGCTGGAGCGCGCCGACGAGCGCGTCGAGCTCGCGCGAGCGCGCCTCGAGCCCGCCGAGGTCGCCGTTGTCGTCACGGACCTTGTCGATCACGTCGGTCCACCGGTCGAGCTCGCCCTGCGCGCCGACGACGTCGACCTGCTCCCAGGCGAGGTCGACGACGACGCGGGCCGCGGCGACGTCCTCCTCGTGCGCGTCGAGGCGCAGGTCGGCGCCGCGCAGCGCCTCGGACGCCTTGACCAGGGCCTCCTTCGCCGCGGCGACCTGCTCGTCGAGGTGGGCAAGGCGGCGCGAGTTCGTGAAGCCCAGCACGTTGGCGCGGCCCTGGCCGCCGTGCGCACCGCGGGCGCCCTCGCTCGTCTGGCCGGCGCGGGTCAGCGCCTTGCCGTGGCGGGCGAGCCGGTCGGCCGACTCCACGCAGACGTACGCGTACCGCTCGGCCAGGCGGCCCCTGAGCCAGCCGTGGAACGGGCCCGCCTTGACGTCCAGGCGGCCGGGCAGCGTGCCCGCGTCGAGCGCGACGTCGCAGTCGAGGTCCGTGGGCACGCCCTCGAACCGGATGCGCTCGCGCGTGGGGACGGCCTCGATCGCGGCGCGGAACCGGTCCAGGTGGGCCTCGTCGACGAGCACCTGGGTGGCGAACCCGCCGAGGGCCAGGTTGAAGGCGTCGCGCCAGGCCTCGTGCTCGGTGCGCACCTCGACGAGCTCGGCGACGAACGGCAGGTCCTCGGCGCGCAGCCCGGCGGCCTTCGCGAGCGCGACACGCGCCGCGTGGAGGTGCTCGGGCACGTTGCCCTGCCGGCCGGCGAGCGCGGTCCGCTCCGCCTCGAGGGTGCGCACATCGCGCTCGGCGTCCTTGACCAGGTCGCGGGCGGTGTCGCGGGCGGCGAAGAGGGCGTGGCGGGCGGCGCCGTCGGAGATCCGCGCGTGCAGCGCGGCGGCGGCCTTCTCCAGCCCCGCCCGGGTGGTCACGGCGTCGTGCTCGAGCTGCGCGAGGGCCGCGTCGAGCTTGCCGCGGTCGCGGCGCACGGCCTCGAGGTGGGCGGTGGCCGTGGCGAGCTCGCGCTGGGCGTTCTGGAGCGCGGCGCCGCCCGACGTCCACAGCGTGGCGCGGGTGCCGTCGAGCTCGTCCTTGCGGGCGCTGACGCTCGCCTGGAGGTCGGCGACCCGGGCGGTGGCGGCGCGCGCACGACGCTGGACGTCCTCCTCGACGCCGCGCAGCAGCTCCACGCGGCGGCGGTGCCGCCACAGCGAGACGGGCGAGGCGACGTCGTCGAGCGTGCCGACGCCCGCGATGACGTCGAGGCGGGCGCGCGCTGCGTCGACGGACGCCCGGTGCTGGCGGATCGGGGCGAGGACGCGCACCTGCTGCTGCGCGGTGAGCATCTGCGCGCGCGTGCCGGCGAGCTCGTCGAAGTGCTCGACGACGTCGTCGGCCTTGGCGAGCGTCTCGGGCTCCTCCAGCACCATGGCCTTGTAGAGCGCGTCGACCGTGGTGATCTGCTGGCCGGCCTGGATGCGGGCGAGCAGCGCGACGGCCTTGGCGCCGCCGCCCGCGGCGCCGATGCCGAGCGTCGAGTGCAGGCGGGCCGTGAGCTCCTTGTCGGTGTCGAAGCAGGTCAGGCCCAGCGCGGTGAGGGTCGCGCGGGCGAAGCGCTGCTCGGCGGGCGTCGTGAGGTCGCGCGCGTCGAAGCGCCCGGCGACCGTCGCACGGACCGCGACCAGGTCCTCCATGGCCTGGGTGCCCGCGGGCACGTACCAGGCGCGCACGGCCGTGAAGAGCGAGCCGGACTGGTCGGCCCACGTCATGGCGATGGCAGACCAGGTGTCGCGGCCGTCGCCGCGCAGCACGCGCTGCCGGGTGCCGTCGGCCGTGCGCGACTCGTCGATCTTGCCGCGCGCGTACGAGATGACGTTGCGTTGGTCCTTGCCGCGCGGGCGCCCGGTGACGCCGCCGTTCGACGCGCCGTTGAAGGGCGTCGTGTGCGGCATGAGCAGGGCGATGTACGCGTCCATGAGCGTCGACTTGCCCGAGCCGGACGCGCCGCTGAGCAGCGTGGCGCCCGGGGCGAGGACGACGCGGTGGTGGCCGTCGTAGCCGCCCCAGTTGACGAGCTGGAGCTCGCGGGCCACCCACTGCTGGCCCGTCGAGGCCGCGGGGATGAGCCCGAACAGGGAGTCGAGCATCGTCATTCGTCGTCCTCCTCGTCGTCGGCGGCCGCGCCGGCCGGGGCGCCCGCCGGGGCGCCGACCGAGGCGGCGGCCAGGTGCGCGCCGGAGCGCAGCCACGCGAGCAGCTCGCCGAGCCGCTCCACCGAGAGCACCACCTCGACCAGCGGCGTCACGCGGTAGCGGCCCTCGGACTCCTCCTCGAGGAAGCCCTCCTTGACCAGCCGCGCCACGGCCGCGCGGATCTCGCGCTGGAGCGCGGCCTGGTTCGTCTCGTGCGGGTCCAGGTACGTCAGCGCGGTCTGCTCGAGCTCCTCGGCGTCGAGCCGCGCCGAGCGCTCGCCGGCGCCCTGCTCGCGCTGGAACACGGTGCGCAGGTGCACCAGCAGGATCGTCTCGATGCGCGAGTACGCCTCGTCGCGCAGCAGCACGGGCACCTCCGTCTCGGCCGTGCGGACCTGCCGCTTGTAGGCCAGGCCGCGGTCGTGGTCGACGACGAGGCGCACGAACAGGTCGTGCAGGCGCGACTCGATGACGGCCTGGTGCGCGATGAGCGCCTTCCACTGGGCCGGGTTCGCGTCCGCGCGCAGGTAGCGGCGGCGCAGCAGGTTGACCAGGACGCGGCGCGCCTCGGCGTCGAGGGTGCCGGTGTCCCCCGCGAACAGCGCGGCGGGGTCGGCCTCCATGGGGACCGGCTCGATGAAGCCGGG
This sequence comes from Xylanimonas protaetiae, assembly GCF_004135385.1. Taxonomy (NCBI): domain Bacteria; kingdom Bacillati; phylum Actinomycetota; class Actinomycetes; order Micrococcales; family Promicromonosporaceae; genus Xylanimonas; species Xylanimonas protaetiae. The sequence continues at coordinate 3,656,137 of NZ_CP035493.1, forward strand.
GTCGTCGGTCGTCATCGGTCCTCCGACGTCGTGGGGGTGGGTTCGGGAGCCAGGACGACGTCGCTGAACGCGAGGCGGCGGCGCGTGCCGTCCGGGCGCACGGCGACGACCTCCACCACCTCGTCGGACGCGACGGCGCCCAGGCCGTCGGCGATCTCGAGCAGCCCGAGCAGGTCGACGGGGCGGCGCAGCGCCTCGGGGGCCGCGGCGAACGCCGCGGCGAGGCTGCCCTCGTGCGCCGTGAGGTGGCTGCGCAGGTCGGCGTAGTGCGGCCCGCCCCACGCGCGCGCGTGGTCGAGCGAGCCGGCGGCGTCGTCGTCCCACTCCGGGAGCGGGGCCGGGGGCTGGGCGAGGCGCAGGTCGTCGAGGGTCTCGCGCAGGCGGCCCACCTGGGCGCGCGGCAGGCGCGGCACGGCGTGCACGGGCTGGCCGCGGCGCGTCCCCGGGATCCACGCGGCGAGTTCGACGATGACGTCGCGCAGCAGGTCGTCGACCTGCCGGTCGCGCAGCGGGTCGTGGTGGCGCACCTGCGTGGTGATGACGCGCGAGGCCGTGCGCTGCGCGGCGAGGACGGCGTCGAGGCCCTCCTCGATGCGGCGGGCGACGCCCGCGAGCTCGGCACGCTGCCGGGCGGGCAGCCGCTGCGTGAACGGCTGCCGGAGGATCAGGTCGAGGTGGTCGGCGAGCGCGTCGAGCTGCTCCGGCTCCCCCACGAGCCGCAGGGCGCCGCTGAACGCCCGCCCCTCCGACGTGGACTCGAGCAGGTGCTCGGCCGCGTCGAGATACTCGCGCAGCACGTCGCCCGTGGGGCGCTCGTCCTGCCGCAGCGCGGTGACGACCTCGCGCTGGAGCGCCTTGATGGACTCGGCGACGCGCGCGAAGTCGGCGGGCAGCTCGCGCACGAGGTCCAGGACGTTCTCGGCCTCCTCGAGCAGCGTCTCGTCGCCCACGACGTCGACGACGCCCGTGCGCTCGAGCCGGTCGAGCTCGCGCGTGGCCCGTGCGACCTCGGCCCGGAGGCGGGTGCGGCGCGTGGCGACGTCCGGGTCGGCGTCCTGCGCGAGGCGGTCGACGGCGTCGAGCAGCGTGCGCACGCGCGACTGCGTGACGCGCGAGCGCGGTCCGCCGGCCCGGCCGGCGACCTCCAGGGCGCCGACGGCGTGGGCCGACAGCCGGTACACCTCGACGTCGTCCTCGCCGCGCGTGCCGCCGCGCTCCGCGGGCTCGACCTGCCGCACCAGCCAGCCCGCGTCCACCCACTGGCGGGCGAGGTCGCGGGCCGTGCCGGGCGGCAGGTCCTCGTGGCCGGCGGACCGCAGGCGGTCGAGGGCGTCGCCGAGCTCGGTGTGCGCGTCCGCGACGGGCACGCTCGCGCGCGCAGGCGTGAACACGGACGCCAGCAGCGTCACCACCAGGGGCGCGTGCCGCTTGTGGAGCAGCGCGAGCATCGGGCTCTGGAAAGCCCTCAGCGCACCCTCGTAGGCACCCTCGATCGTCGCCATGCAGCCGTCGGCTCGCCGTCTCAGACGACGATGTTGACGAGCTTCGGCGCGCGCACGATCACCTTGCGCACCGGCTTGCCGTCCATGGCCTTGACGACGTTCGGCTCGGCCAGGGCCGCGGCCTCGAGGTCGGCGTCGGAGATGGACGGCGGCACCTCCAGGCGGCCGCGCACCTTGCCCTGCACCTGGACGACGCACGTCACGGTGTCCTCGACGAGGTACTGCGGGTCGGCCACCGGGAACGGCTCGTGCGCCAGCGACTCGGGGTGGCCCAGCCGCGACCACAGCTCCTCGGCCAGGTGCGGCGCGACCGGGGCGGTCATGAGAACGAGCGGCTCGACGGCCGCGCGCGGCACCGACGGCAGCGCCGTCAGGTGGTTGTTGAGCGTGATGAGCTTGGCGATCGCCGTGTTGGGGCGCATGCCCTCCATCTCGGCGGTCACGTCGGCGATCGCGCGGTGCACGGCGCGCAGCGTCTCCGTGGACGGGGTCTCGTCGGTCACCGTGACCTCGCCCGTCTCCTCGTCGACGACGTTGCGCCACAGGCGCTGGAGGAACCGCTGCGAGCCGACGACGTCGCGCGTGTTCCACGGGCGCGACACGTCGAGGGGGCCCATCGACATCTCGTAGACGCGGAAGGTGTCGGCGCCGTACGCCGCGTACATGTCGTCGGGCGTGACGACGTTCTTCAGCGACTTGCCCATCTTCCCGTACTCGCGCTCGACGGCCTCGCCGTGCCACGTGTACCCGTGCTGCTCATCGCCCTCGACCTCGGCCGCCGGCACCGGGAACCCCTTGGCGTCGCGGTACGCGTACGCCTGGATGTAGCCCTGGTTGAACAGCTTGCCGAACGGCTCGACCGCCGAGACGAAGCCCAGGTCGAACAGCACCTTGTGCCAGAAGCGCGCGTACAGCAGGTGCAGCACGGCGTGCTCGACGCCGCCCACGTACAGGTCGACGCCGCCCGCGACGCCGCTGGTGGCGTTGTGGCGCGGGCCCATCCAGTACGACTCGAGCGCCGGGTCGACGACGGCGTCGCCATCCGTGAGCGTCGGGTCCAGGTAGCGCAGGTAGTACCAGCACGACCCCGCCCAGTTGGGCATGGTGTTGGTGTCGCGGCGGTACTGCTGCGGGCCGTCGCCCAGGTCCAGGGTGACGTTGACCCAGTCCTCGTTGCGGCCCAGCGGGGCCTCCGGCGAGGAGTCCTTGTCCTCCGGGTCGAACGTGCGCGGGGCGTAGTCCGGAACGTCGGGCAGGTCGACGGGCAGCAGCCTCTCGGGGATGGCGACCGGGCGGTCCTGCGCGTCCCACACGATGGGGAACGGCTCTCCCCAGTAGCGCTGGCGGGAGAACAGCCAGTCGCGCAGGCGGTAGGTGATGGTGCCCTCGCCGACGCCGTGCGCCTCCAGCCAGGCGATCGTCGCGGCCTTCGCCTCGGCGACGGCCAGGCCGTTGACGTCCAGGTCGACGACGCGCTCGGCGTCGGGCGCGGGGCTGTTGACCGTGACGCCGTCGCCCGTCCAGGCGCCCTCGAAGCCCTCGGGCAGGCCGTCCTCGGGTGCCACCGTGTAGATGACGGGCAGGTCGAAGCCGGCGGCGAACGCGTTGTCGCGCTCGTCGCCGCCGGGCACGGCCATGATCGCGCCGGTGCCGTAGCCCATGAGCACGTAGTCGGCGGTGAATACGGGGATGTGCGCGCCGGACAGCGGGTTGACGGCCAGGTGGCCCGAGAACACGCCGGTCTTCTTGCCGGCGTCGGCCTGCCGCTCGACGGCGGTCTTGGCCGCGGCGGCCTTGCGGTACGCGGCGATGGCCTCGACGGGCGTCGCGTGGCCGCCCGTCCAGACGCTCTTGGTGCCGTCCGGCCAGGCGGCCGGGACCTCGTCCAGCAGCGGGTGCTCGGGGCCACGACCATGAAGGTCGCGCCGAACAGCGTGTCGGGGCGCGTGGTGAACACCTCGACGGACTGGCCCGCGCCGGCGGCGTCGAAGTCCGACGTGCCGACGACGTGGAAGCGCACGTTCGCGCCGGTCGAGCGGCCGATCCAGTTGCGCTGCATCGACTTGACCTTCTCGGGCCAGTCGATGAGCTCGAGGTCGTCCGTCAGGCGGTCCGCGTAGGCGGTGATGCGCATCTTCCACTGGCGCAGCGCCTTGGTGAACACCGGGAAGTTGCCGCGCTCGGAGCGGCCGTCGGCCGTGACCTCCTCGTTGGCCAGCACGGTGCCCAGGCCGGGCGCCCAGTTCACGGGCGACTCGTCGACGTAGGCCAGGCGCTGGGCGTCGACGACGTCGCGCCGCTCGGTCTCGCTCAGGTCGGCCCAGGAGGTCCCGGCCGGGTGGCCCGGGACGGGACGGGTGCCCGCGGCCAGCTCCTCGCGCAGCTCGGCGATGCGGCGGGCGCGGCCCGTGCCACCGTCCGGACGCGCGGCGTCGGCGTCGTACCAGGAGTCGAAGATCTGCAGGAAGATCCACTGCGTCCAGCGGACGTAGTCGGGGTCGATCGTGGCGAACGAGCGGCGCGGGTCGTGCGCCAGGCCCATGCGGCGCAGCTGGCGCTGGTAGACCTCGATGTTCGCCTCGGTGACGCCGCGCGGGTGCTCGCCGGTCTGCACGGCGTACTGCTCGGCGGGCAGGCCGAACGCGTCGAAGCCCATGGCGTGCAGCACGTTGTCGCCGCGCATGCGGCGGAAGCGCCCGACGACGTCCGTGGCGATGTAGCCCAGCGGGTGGCCGACGTGCAGGCCCGCGCCCGAGGGGTACGGGAACATGTCCATGATGAAGTACGGGCTGCCGGTCGCGCCCGGCCCGGTGAGGTCGCCCGTCGGGTTCGCGGCGTGGAACGTGCCGCGCTCCTCCCAGCGGTCCTGCCAGCGCAGCTCGATCTCCTGAGCGAGGGCGGGCGTGTAGCGGAAGGCGGGCTCGCGAGAGCCTTCGGTGGCCGGGGTGGCGGCGGGCGCGGCGTCGGACGTACTCACGACAGCCGATCCTATCGGGCTGCCTGCCCAGGGACGGCGCGCCGGGGCGCCCCGGCCACGCTCGGGCGCGGGCCGCGCGCGGTCGGAGCGTGCCTTCCGGATCGGAACGTGCGATCCGCCGCACGTTCCGATCCGGGAGGCACGCTCCGAAGCCCGACGCCGCGAGCGCTCAGCGGCGGTCCAGCCAGTGCTCCTCCGCCGGGACCAGGCGCTCCAGCTCGTCGAAGAGCTCCGACGGCAGGTCGGCCGTCGCCGCGGCGACGTTCGGTGCGACGCGCGCGGCCGACGACATGCCGATGACGGTCGTCGCGAAGCGCGGGTCCCGCGTCGAGAACCGGATGGCCGCGACGTCGAGCGTCGTGCCGTACCGGCGGCAGACCGCACGCATGGCCTCGATCGCGTCGAGCGTGGCCTGCGGGGCCGGGCCGTAGCCGTACCTGCCGGGCACGCGCACCGGGTCGGTGAGCGCGCCGCCGCCCAGCACGGCGGCGTTGATGAGGCCCGCGCCGGCGGCCTCCGCGCGGGCGAGCAGGTCGCCCGCGGACCGGTCGGCGAGGGTCCAGCGGTTGTGCACGAGCAGCAGCTCGAACACGCCGAGGTCCCAGTAGCGCGACGTCACGCGCGTGTCGCCGCCCGCGAGGCCGATGTGGCCCACCTCGCCGCGGTCGCGCGCCGCGACGAGCTGGTCGACGGCGCCGCCGGGCGCCGTCATCGTCGCGAAGTCGTGGAACTCGGGGTCGTGCAGGTGGACGACGGGCAGCGGCCGGACGCCGAGCCGGTCGGCGGACTCCTCCAGCGAGCGCCGCACGCGCTCGCCCGAGTAGTCGCCGTCGAGCGGGTCCACCTTCGTGATGACCAGGGTCTCGGCGGGCAGCGTGCCGTAGGCCTGCAGGGCCTTCCCGATGCGGCGCTCGGACTCGCCGGCGCTGTAGCCGTTGGACGTGTCGATCGTCCGGATGCCGGCGTCGAGGGCGGCGCCCACGAGCTCGATCGCGTCACATTCCGGCACGTCGTTGCCGAACAGGGCGGGCATGGACCCGAGCGGGCCGCCGCCCAGGGTCACGGAGGTCACCTGGAGGCCGGTGGAGCCGAGCGGGGCGAGAGGCAGGGTCGTCACAGGGGACGATGCTGCACCCCTCCCGGCCCGGACGCCACCGTCCGCGCGGGCGGTCAGGCGACCTGGTCCGTGGGGCGCACGAGGATCTCGTTGAGGGAGACGTGGTGCGGCTGCGCGGCCGCGAAGACGACGGCGTTCGCGATGTCCGCGGGGTCCAGCGTGCGCATCGAGTCCCCCAGCGAGGCGGCCATGGCCCGCATGGCCGGGTCCGTGATGTGGGTGGTGAGCTCGGTCGCGGTGAACCCGGGCTCGACGACGACGACGCGGACGCCCTGTGCGGTGACCTCCTGCCGCAGCGCCTCGGCGAACGCCGTGACCCCGAACTTCGTGGCGGAGTACGCCCCGGACCCGAGGCTCGCGATGCGCCCCGACGTCGAGGACACCTGCACGAGCGTGCCACGGCTCGCGAGGAGGTGCGGCAGGGCCGCGTGCGCCACGAACATCGAGCCGAGCAGGTTGGTGCCCACCATGCGCTCCCACTCGTCGGGGTCGGCGCCCACGATGGGGCCGGACAGCATGAGCCCGGCGTTGTTGACGAGCAGGTCCAGGCGCCCGTGCTCGGCGACGGTGCGGGCGACGGCCCGGCCGACCGCGCCGCGGTCGGTGACGTCGAGGTCGACGGCGGTCACGGCCCCGCCGGCCTCGGCGACGAGCTCCGTGAGCCGGTCCGCGCGCCGCGCGCCGGCGACGACGCGGGCGCCCTGGGCGACGAGGGCGAGCGCGATGGCCCGCCCGATGCCCGACGACGCCCCGGTGACGAGCGCGACGGTGCCCTCGAGCTGCGTGTCCATGGTTCCTCCGCTCCGGCGGGAGACGTCCCGCGGTCGACAAACGGACCACTCGGTCCGTTTCGACACGACGATAGCACCAGAAACGGACCGCGTGGTCCGCTTGGTGCTAGCGTCCTTGCCATGAGCCTCGACGACGCCGCCCGCCCCGCGCGCTCCGACGCCGCGCGCAACCGCAGCCGCGTCCTGGCCGCCGCCGCGGCGGTGTTCGCCGAGGTCGGCGCCGACGCCTCCGTGGCCCAGATCGCGGAGCGCGCGGGCGTCGGCAAGGCGACGGTCTTCCGCCACTTCGCCGCCAAGGAGGACCTCCTGGCCGCCATCGTCGTCGACCTGCTGGACCGGCTCACCGCGACGGCGTCGCGCCCGGCCGGCGAGCCCGGCGCGGCGATGCGGGCGTTCATGGAGGCGGGCGTCGAGGCGCTCGTCCAGGACCGGGCCTTCTGCGACGTCATCGGCACGCCCTCGCTCGCCCGCGGCGAGGTGTGGGACGCCATCGCACGCCTCACGGCGGCCGTCGACGTGCTCGTCGCCCGGGCCCAGCAGGCCGGGCTGGTCCGCGCCGACGCCACGGGCGCCGACGTCGTCCTGCTGCTCGCCGGCATCCAGCAGACGGCCGCACCCCTGCTGCCCACGCAGCCCGGCCTCTGGCGGCGCTACCTCCAGCTCGCCCTCGACGGGCTCCGGCCAGGGGCCGCGCCGTTGGCCGCGGCGGCGCCGGCGCTCGCCGCCGGTGAGCGTTAGCCCCGCGTCACCCACACGCGCGACGCGAGGCGCGCCGGGACGTCGGCGGCCTCGCCCGCCCACGTCAGCGTGAGCGCGTCGCGGCGCGGGAGCAGCGCGGTGACGGTGAGCCGCACGTCGAGCGCGACGCCCAGGTCGGCGAGCGCCCGCAGGTCGGCGGGGTCGGCGTCGGAGATGCGCGCGACGACGCCCGACTCCCCCGCCACGAGGTCCGCGAGCGGGACGGCGTCGGGGCGCACCACGCGGCCGTCGGCCGCGGGGATGGGGTCGCCGTGCGGGTCGCGCACGGGGTGGCCGAGCAGGGCGTCGAGCCGCTCGACGAGCCGGTCGGAGACGGCGTGCTCGAGCCGTTCCGCCTCGTCGTGCACCTCGTCCCAGGCGTACCCGACGTGCTGGACCAGCCACGTCTCGAGCAGCCGGTGGCGGCGCACCATGACGAGCGCGTACCCGAGCCCGAGGTCCGTGAGCCCGACACCGCGGTACGGCTCGTGGGCGAGCAGCCCCTGCTCGGAGAGCTTCTGCACGGCCTCGGAGACCGTGGACGGCCCGACGCCGAGCCGGTCGGCGAGCTGGCCCGTGGAGACCTTGGCCTGCGGGTCGGCCACCCACTCCAGCGCGGACCACACGGCCTTGAGGTAGTCCTGCGCGACGGCGGTCAGCTCGGCCGGGTCGGGCCGGGGTCCAGGGGCTGCAGCGGGCACGCGGCGAGCCTACGGCGTCTCGACCGGCTCGCCCTCCGCGCCGTCGTGCTGGAGGTTGCAGTCCTCCCGGTCGATGCCCTCGGGCAGGTTCGCGCACTCGTCGGCGGGCTGGGCGGGCAGCGGCATCATCTGCCAGGGGCTGACCTTCGCCGTCGTGTCGGGGAACACCTCGACGAGCTTCCAGTCGACGAACCGGCGCTCGACCGGGTCGAAGCGCAGCAGCGTCATCTCGGCGATGCCGTGCAGGGGGCCCACGGTCGGCTGGCCGGAGAGCGCCCCCGCCGTCGAGCCGTTGACGTACCGCAGGCCCAGGCCCACGTCGGACGGGTCGCGACGGCGGTGCGTGTGGCCCGAGACCTGGAAGGGCACGCAGCCCGCCCGGAGCGTCGTGTCGCCGACGGCGGGCGTGTGGACGAGGAGCAGGTCGGGGTCCTCCGCGCAGGCCGTGTCGGCCAGGCGCTGGGCCGCCTCGTCGAGCGTCTCGCCGCGCGACGACGTCCCCGCCCCGACGCGGGTCTCGTTGGGGTCGCGGTCGCCGAGGATCCGCACGCCCGCGACGTCGACCACCGAGCCGTCGAGCACCGTCAGGCCCTGCGCGCGCTGCGCGTCGGACACGAGTGTGGAGTCGTGGTTGCCGTCGGAGACGACGTAGTCGACACCCTTCGGCCGGGCCGTGGCGAACGAGTCGACGCACACGCGCTCGACCGCGGTGCCGTTCATGGTGGTGTCGCCGGCGTCGAGGATCGCCTTGGCCCCGGAGCGCTCCGCGATGTCGCGGATCAGCGGGGTCATGCTCATGTTGCAGTGCAGGTCGGAGACGACGAGGAAGGTCACGAGGTCGTCCTCGGTCTCCTCCCGGTCCGCGGCCACCGGGGTCGCCGCCGGGGTCGCCTCGGCCGTCGCCGCCCCGTCCGGGGTCGCGGCGTCCGGGGTCGCGGCGTCCGGGGTCGCGGCGTCCGGGGTCGCGGCGTCGCCGGGCGACGGCTCCTCGGGCGCCGTCAGGTCGTGCCCGGCGAGGCCCGCCGTGCCCTGCGACGCGGCGGCCAGCGCGATGCGCTGGTCGACGCCGGCCTGGCGGTCCCACTCGGTGCGCAGCGCGGCGCGGGCGTCGGCGTAGAACTTCTCGTTGTCGCGGTAGATGCCCAGGAGCTGGGCGCCGTAGGTGTCGATGACGCCGGCCAGGCGCCCCGTCAGGCGGGCGCCCTCCAGCGCGGTCCCCGCGAACACGGGCGAGACCGGGGCGTTCTGCGGCGTGTCCCGGTCGTCGGCGGAGAGCGTGCCGCCCAGCAGCGCCACGACGCACACCGCCGCGGTGATCTCCCAGGTGCGCGGCGCGACGACGCGGGCGATCTCGCGGCGCCGGGCCTCGCCGACGAGGAACCACAGCCCGCCGCCCACCGCGGCGACGACGACGAGGGCCACGACGGTGCGCCGCACGGCGTCGACGACGAGCGCGTGCGTCACCTCGCGGATCGTCACGTCGGGCGTCGAGAAGAACTGGAGGTAGGACTGGAGGTCGTCGCTCAGGCCGTCGAGGGTGGTCGCCTGGTCGATCTGGAACAGGTCGGCGGGGATCTCGCGGATCGTGACGTCGACGCCGAGCGGCCCCGCGGGCGAGTCGATGCGCATGGTGCCCAGGGGCCCCAGGTCGGCGACGACCTCGCCGGACGTCGTGACCTGGTAGCGCGCCTCGTGCGGTCCGAGCGACAGGTTCGCGCCCGCCGTCGTCACGCCGAACCACGCGCTCGCGAGCACCGCGAGCACGCCCGCGAGGGTCCAGCGGACCCACGGGGCAGGCGAACGCCGAGCAGCCTTGGTCACTCCACCACCTTCTCCGACGACGTCAGGCGACAGCAAACCAGGCTCGTCGCGCCGCCGCCAGGAATGGCGCGCAAGATGCGGTCGTGCGTGACTTTCGTCTCGTGAGCCGCTGGCACGTCGACGCGCCCGTCGACGTCGTGTGGGACGTGCTCGCCGACCCGGCGTTCACGTGGCCGCGCTGGTGGCCCGCGCTGGCGGCCGAGGAGGTGGTCGCCTCGGGGGGCCGCACCGCCGACCGGTGGTCGCGCGTCCGGGTGCGCGTGCGCAGCCCGCTGGGGTGGTCGCTGCGGTTCGGGCTCGTGCTCAAGTCGTCCCACGAGCCCGTCGCCGGGCACGCCGGCCGCGCGCTGCTGCGCGCGTCCGGGGACCTCGTCGGCACGGCCGCCGTCGTCGTCGCCGCGCTGCCCGCTCCCCTGCCGGAGGACGACGACGACGGCGGCGCGACCGAGGTGACGCTCACGTGGGCGGTCGGCATCGGGCGCGACGACGTCGTCGGACGGGTGCTGTCGCTGCTGCCGCGGTGGGCGCTCGTCAGGGCGCACGCCGCGGTGATGCGGTCGGGCGAGCGCGGCCTGCGGGTCTGGCTCGAGCGGGTCAGCCCGACCTCCGCCGCGACTTCGCCTCCTCGACCGACTTCCGCAGGGCCTCCATCAGGTCGATGACCTCGGCGCCCTCGCCCTCCTCGGCGGCCTCGCCGAACGTCTCGGCGCTGCTGACGGCCTCGCCCTTCTCGATCTTGGCGTCGATGAGCCTCTTGAGCTGCACCTGGTACTCGTCCTCGAACTCGTCCGGTGCGAAGTCGCCCTCGAAGCTCGTGACGAGCTGCTGGGACATCGCGAGCTCCTTCGACGAGACGCGCACGGTCTCCTCGAGCGACGGGAACTCGGCGTCGCGCACCTCGTCGGCCCACAGGAGCGTCTGGAGGACGAGCACGTCGCCGCGCACGCGCAGCGCGGCGAGCCGTGTGCGCTGCCGCAGCGCGAACTTCACGACGGCGGTGCGGTCCGTCTCCTCGAGGGTGCGGCGCAGCAGCACGTACGCCTTGGTCGACCGGGAGTCGGGCTCCAGGTAGTAGGTGCGGTCCAGCATGATCGGGTCGATCTGGTCGGAGGGGACGAACTCCACGACCTCGATCTCGCGGTCCCGCTCGGCGGGCAGGCCCGCCAGGTCGTCCTTGCTGAGCACCACCGTGTGCTCGCCGTCGTCGTACGCCTTGTCGATGTGCTCGTACGGCACGACCTTGCCGTCGAGCTCGCACACGCGCTGGTAGCGGATCCGGCCGCCGTCGGCGTCGTGCACCTGGTGCAGGGGCACGTCGTGGTCCTCGGTGGCGCTGTAGAGCTTGACGGGCACGTTGACGAGCCCGAACGACACCGCGCCCTTCCAGATGGCTCGCATCACCCCATGGTGACGCGGGTCACAGGCGGGTGCTACCCCGCGGACCCGTGGGGGCGGTGCGGCGTGTCCGTCACGTCGACCGTGCGCATGAACGCCTCGATCATCTCCTCCGGGCCGAGCGCCTCCGCACCCGTCGGCTCCGCGTCGCCCGCGATGGTGCGCACCTCGTCGTGGATGCGCTCCATGGACGTGTCGAGCGACCACGCGACGTCGGCCGCGAGCTTGAGCGAGTCCGTCAGGTGCCGGGGCACCGACCGCCCGAGCTTGTAGAAGATCTTGTGCTCCAGGCTCGCCCAGAAATCCATCGCGATGGTGCGCAGCTGGATCTCGACGATGACGTCCTCGACCCGGTCCGACAGGTACACCGGCACGCGCACGATGAGGTGCAGCGACTTGTACCCCGTGGGCTTCGGGTGGGCGATGTAGTCGCGCTCCTCGACGACGGTGAGGTCCTGCTGCGCCACGATCATGTCGCGCACGCGGTAGATGTCGCTCACGAAGCTGCACGTCACGCGCACACCCGCGACGTCGAACATCTCACCCCGGATGCCCTGGAGCGTGAGCGGGATCTTCTTGCGGCGCGCCTTGGCGAGGATCGACTCGAACGACTTGAGTCGCGCGCTCACGTTCTCGATCGGGTTGTAGTCGTGGATGTGGCGGAACTCGTCGCGCAGGATGCCCAGCTTCGTGAGGACCTCGTCCATCCCGAACTTGTAGCTCAGCATCAGGCGTCGCAGGTCGTGCATGAGGCGCCGCACCTGGGCCGCGTCGGGGAGCGTGCCAGGGACGGCGAGGATGCCCAGCGCGGGGGTCGGCGGGGCGATCGGATCTGTCACAAGGTCACCGTAGGCCGTCGGCCGGGGTTCAGCCCGTGCCGCTGGCGCGCCCGACCGCGCCCCGGGCCGTGGCTCCACGGCCGGGAGCGGGGCGCCGGCTACCCCGGCGCCCGCGGATCACGCGCCGATCACGTCCGGGTCACGCCCGGCGTGGGACACCTGGTCGCGGCGCGACGCCGTGCCGGAAGGAGCCCCGATGCGCACCAGGGCGAGGATGGTCACCATGGCCGTGGCGGCCACGATCACGGCCGCCGGCGGCAGCACGGTGTCGTCGTGCGACACCTCGACGACGAGCGCCCGGTCCGAGTCGTCGGTCAGCGTCTCGGACGGGAGGACGACGGTGCGCCACGAGTCCTCTGTCGAGTCCTCGGACTCGTCCGGCTCCGGGGACGGCTCGGCCTCGCGGTACCTGTTCATGGTGAAGCTGAGCTGGCCGTCCGACGCCGCCAGGCCGTCCGACGACGAGCTCGTCGCCCTGGGACGCGCGGCCTGCGAGGCCGACGCGCACGGCGTCTCCGCCTCGGGCTGGGGCGGGGCGGGCGACCAGTCGAAGGTCGTGTTCCACCAGGCCACCGCGTTCCTGTGCTGAGCCGGGACCCGCCCGCGCTCGCCCGCCACCGCAGCCCGCACCACCATGGAAGCGTGGCCGCCCCCCAGACCGTGACGATCGACGGGCACCGCCTCCAGCTGACCAACCTGGACAAGGTGCTCTACCCGGCCACGGGCACCACCAAGGGCGAGGTGCTCGACTACTACGCGCGCGTCGCGCCCGTGCTGCTCCCCCACGTCCGCCGCCGGCCCGCGACGCGCAAGCGGTGGCCCGACGGCGTCGAGGGCCAGGTGTTCTTCCAGAAGAACGCCGACCGGTCCACGCCGTCATGGGTGCGCACGCACCGCATCCAGCACAAGACGTCGTCGAACGACTACGTGCTGGTCGACGACGTCGCCACGCTCACGTGGCTGGCCCAGACGGCGACCCTCGAGCTGCACGTGCCGCAGTGGCAGGTGGGCCGCACGGGGGTGCACCTGCCGCCGGACCGGCTGGTGCTCGACCTCGACCCCGGCGAGGGCGCCGGGCTGGCCGAGTGCGCGGAGGTCGCACGGCTCGCGCGGGCGATCCTGCGGGGCATGGGCCTCGAACCGCTGCCGGTCACGTCCGGGTCGAAGGGCATCCACCTCTACGCCGCGCTGTCGGCGGGCTCCGACCCGGCGGGTGCGCGGCCGTCGTCGGCCGACGAGGTCTCCGCCGTCGCGCACGAGCTGGCCCGGTACCTGGAGGCCGAGCACCCCGACCTGGTGGTCAGCGACATGAAGAAGGCGCTGCGCGGCGGCAAGGTGCTGGTCGACTGGTCGCAGAACAACGGGGCGAAGACGACGATCGCGCCCTACTCGCTGCGCGGGCGCCCGCACCCCACCGTGGCGGCGCCGCGCACGTGGGAGGAGCTCGACGACCCCGGGCTGCGGCACCTCACCTTCGAGGAGGTGCTCGACCGGGTCGCCGCGGACGGGGACCTGCTCGCCGGGCTGACGCAGGGGCACCTGTCCCAGCTCGAGCCCACCCCCGCCCACCTGGCCCGCTTCGAGCGGCTCGCGACCTACCACGCGAAGCGCGACCCGGCCCGGACCCCCGAGCCCTTCGACGCCGGCGACTCCCCGCCGGGCCAGACGTTCGTCATCCAGGAGCACCACGCCCGCCGCCTGCACTGGGACTTCCGCCTGGAGCACGAGGGCGTGCTCGTCAGCTGGGCGCTGCCCAAGGGCGAGCCCACCGACCCCGCCCAGAACCACCTGGCCGTGCAGACCGAGGACCACCCGCTCGCGTACGGCGCCTTCGAGGGCACCATCCCGGGCGGCGAGTACGGCGCCGGCGAGGTGACGATCTGGGACGCCGGCACGTACGAGCTCGAGAAGTGGCGGGACGGCAAGGAGGTCATCGTCACGCTCCGCAGCGAGCGCCGCGGCGCGCGACGCCTCGCGCTGATCCGCACGGGTCGCGACGAGGGCGACAACCAGTGGCTGATCCACCGCACGAAGACCCAGCCGGGCGCGGCGGAGGGTGACAGTCCGGCAGCTCGTCGTCAGACCGTGCGCCCGGGGGCACGGTCTGACGACGAACTGCCGGGCGGACCCGCGGGCAACCCTGACGTCGTCGTCCGGCTCGAGCCCATGCTCGCCTCCGCCGCCGAGCCGGCGGACGTCCGCGCCCTCCAGGCCGACCCCGGGGGCGGCGACCGGGAGTGGGTGTTCGAGATGAAGTGGGACGGCTACCGGACCATCGCCGTGGCCGCGCCCGGCCCCGACGGCGTCCCGGTCGCGCGGTTCACGTCCCGCACCGGCCAGGACCTCACACGCACCTACCCGGAGCTCGCGCCGCTCGCCGGGCAGGTCCGGGGCGACCTGCCCGTCGTCCTGGACGCCGAGATCGTCGCGCTCGACGCGAGCGGGCGCCCCGACTTCCGGCGGCTCCAGCAGCACACGTCGAAGGCCGAGCTCATGGTCTTCGACGTCCTCCAGGTGGGCGACCGGTCGCTCCTGCACGCCCCGTACGACGAGCGCCGCGCGCTGCTCGGCGACGTCCTCGACCCGGAACGGCCGGTCCACGTCCCCGCCGTGTTCGACGGCGACCTCGACGCCGCGCTCGCGTTCTCCCGCAGGCTGCGGCTCGAGGGAGTCATGGCCAAGCGGCGCGAGTCCACCTACCTGCCGGGACGCCGGTCGCGGCAGTGGCTCAAGCTCAAGCACACGGCCGCGCAGGAGGTGGTCGTCGTCGGCTGGCGGCCGCTGCACGCGGGCGAGCCGCGCGAGGACGCCCGGTACGCCGGCGCGCTCCTGCTCGCCGTCCCCGCCGACGACGGTGCGCTGCGCTACGTCGGCCGCGTCGGCACGGGTTTCACCGACGCCGACCGCCGGGCCCTCGCGGAGCGCCTCACGGCGGTGGGGCGCGCGACGCCGCCGCTCGACGGCGTCCCCCGCCCCGACGCCGCCCGCGCCCGCTGGGTCACCCCGCGCATCGTCGGCGAGGTCGAGTTCGCCGAGTGGACGGGCGACCCCGCCACCGACCCCGACGCCCGCCTCCGCGCGGCGCGGTGGCGCGGGCTGCGCCCGGACAAGGACCCGGACGACGTCGTCGTCGAACGGCCCTGACCGTCCCGCGCCTACCCTGACGGCATGCCTGCCCTGACCCGTCGACGACGGCCCGCCCGAGGCGGGCGGGCGCGCCGGGCGCTCACGGTCGGCGCGCGCGGCGTGCTCGCGCTCGGGGCGCTCGCCGGCGTCGTCGTCGGGGTGAGCGGGTGCGACCTGGGCGCGGACGCCGGACCGAGGTCCTCGGCGGCGGCGGACGCGGCCGGGACCGCCGGCTCCACCGCGCAGCCCCCTGCGTCGCCGACGACGCCCGCACCGGCGCCGACGCCCGCGGCGGGCCCGACTCCCGCCCCGGAGGACACCCTGCCCCCGGGCCCGTCCGCCGCGCCCGGACGGCCCGTCGATCCCAGCCCGACGACCGGACCGACCGTCGACCACGGCCCCGCGCTCGAGTCGGCCACGTGGGGCGAGCGCGAGGGCGGCCGGTCGCTGATCGTCGTCCCGGCGCCGTGGGTGCGCACCTCGGGGGACCTCGCCGCGGTCGACGCGCTGTGGGCCGAGGTGCTCGCCGTCCACCCGGACGCCGACACCCCCGGCATGGAGGACCAGCTCGTGTGCCACGCCCTCGGCGCGCCCGACAAGGACACCTGGAACCTCGAGCCGTGGCGCCCGGACGTCGGGCTGGTCGCGGTGCTGCAGGCGCGCTGCAACCCGCGCTGACCGGGCACGGAACACAACCCGCCGGGTGCGGAACACAACCCGCCGGGCGCGGGTTGCCCCCGTCATGCGAGCGATCACGTACTCCGGGTATGGCCACTCCGACGTCCTCGAGCTCACCGAGCAGCCCGAGCCCCGGCCCGGCACCGACAGCGTCCTGGTCCGTGTCAAGGCCGCGGCGGTGAACCCCGTCGACTGGTCCATCCGGGAGGGCTGGCTGGACCGGATCGTGCACGTCACGTTCCCCGTGATCCCGGGCTGGGACGTCGCCGGCGTCGTCGAGCAGGTCGGGCTGGACACGCCCGAGTACCAGGTGGGCGACGAGGTGTTCGGCTACGTCCGCAAGGACTGGGTGCAGGAGGGCACGCTCGCCGAGTACGTCGTCGCGCCCGTGCGCACCCTGGCCCGCAAGCCGCGGAGCGCCACGTTCGAGGAGGCCGCGGCAGTGCCGCTCGCGGGGCTCACGGCGTACCAGACCGTGCACCGCTCCGGCGTCGCCGCCGGGCAGACCGTGCTGGTGCACGCCGCGGCCGGTGGCGTCGGCTCGTTCGGGGTGCAGATCGCGCGTGCGCTCGGCGCCCGCGTCATCGGCACGGCCTCGGAGGCCAACCACGACTGGCTGCGGAGCCTCGGCGTCGAGCCCGTGCTCTACGGCGACGGGCTCGTCGACGCCGTGCGCGAGCTGGCACCCGACGGCGTCGACGTCGTCCTGGACTACTTCGGCAACGGCGCCGTGGCGCAGAGCGTGCCGCTGCTCAAGGACGGCGGCGTCATGACGTCGATCCTGGACGCGTCCGCACGCGACGAGCACGGCGGCCAGTACGTGTGGGTGCGCCCGTCCACCGAGGACCTGACAGCCCTGGGCGAGCTCATCGACGCCGGCACGGTCAAGGTCGAGGTGGCACAGGTCTTCGACCTCGCCGACGCGGCGGCGGCGCACGAGGCGAGCCAGACGCGCCACGTGCGCGGCAAGGTCGTGGTCCGGATCTGAGCGGATGTCGGCGTCACCCCGGCAGTTCGTCGTCGACCCGTGCGCCCGGGCTGCCGGTCCGACGACGAACTGCCGGGCCGAGTCACCGCCGCCCGGGCGCCCGGGCTGCCCACCCGAGCGGCCGCGGCGGTGGCTCCTTAGCCTGGGTGGGTGACCCCCTTTGCGCCGCACGTGTATGCCGACCGTCGTCGTCGGGCCGCCGAGCAGGCTGCCGCGGCCGGGCTCGACGGGATCCTCGTCGCGCCCGGGGCGGACCTCGCCTACTACCTCGGTCACGCCGCCGACCCCGGCGCCGAACGGCTCACGATGCTCGTCGTGCCCGCCACCGGCACCACCGCCGACGGCGCGAACGACGGCGTCGGCGACGCGCTCGTCGTCGTGCCGCGCCTCGAGGCGCACGCCCTGGAGCACCACGCGGCCGGCGGCGTCGAGACGCTCCCCTGGTCCGACGGCGAGGACGAGCACGCCGTCGCGGCCCGGCTGCTGCGCGACGGCGGCCGGTACGCGATCAGCGACTCCGCGTGGGCGCTGCACGTCCTGGGCCTCCAGCGCGGGGTGCCCGGGCTGTCGCTGACGCCGTTCACGACGGCGCTCCCGATGCTGCGGGCCGTCAAGTCGCCCGAGGAGGTGGCGCGCCTGAGCGCGGCCGGGGCGGGGGCCGACGCCGTCTTCGCCGAGATCGTCCGCCGGCCGTTCGCCGGCCGCCGCGAGTCCGACGTCGCGGCCGACCTCGCCGCGCTGCTGCGCGAGCACGGGCACGAGCAGGTCGACTTCACGCTGGTGTGCGCGGGCGCGAACGGCGCCGACCCGCACCATGACGCCTCCGCGACCGTCATCCAGGACGGCGACATGGTGGTGCTCGACTTCGGCGGCCTCGCCGACGGCTACGGCTCCGACACGACACGCACGGTGCACGTCGGCGAGCCCACCGCCCAGGAGCGCGAGGTGCACGACGTCGTCCGGGCCGCCCAGCAGGCGGGGTTCGCGGCGGTCCGCCCGGGGGCCACGTGCCAGGACGTCGACCGTGCCGCCCGCCGCGTCGTCGAGGACGCCGGGTACGGCGAGCACTTCATCCACCGCACGGGCCACGGCATCGGGCTCACCACGCACGAACCGCCGTACATGGTCGAGGGCGAGACGCTGCCGATCGAGCCCGGCATGTGCTTCTCGGTCGAGCCGGGCATCTACCTGCCGGGCCGCTTCGGGGTCCGCATCGAGGACATCGTGGTCGCGTTCCCCGACGACGCCCCGGACGCCGGGCGGCGGCTCAACGAGTCTCCGCGGGAGCTGACCGTCGTTCGCTGACCCCGTTGACCTCGGGGGTGACGATCCGCTCCAGCGCCACGAGGACGACGACGCACGCGAGGCACCCCGCCACCACGACCGCGACGAACGCACCCGACTGCCCGTGGTCGAGCAGGAACCCGGCGGCGACGGGCCCGACGATCGACCCCACCTGGAACGCCCCCGACTGGAGGGCGTTGTACCGGCCGCGCAGGTGGTCGGGGGCGAGGTCGTTGAGCACGGCGGGCATCGCGGACTGGAGCATCGTCTCCCCGAACCCGAACAGCGCGTGGAACACGAGCACGCCCGCGACGGCGGCGGCCGTGCCTGCCACGAGCCCGGTGGCGCCCAGCACCGCCCACGAGGCCGCCCAGACCAGCGCCATGACCATGAGCACCCGGGTGCGCCGCCGCCCGCGCGCCCGCCCCATGACCCAGAACTGGAACGCCACGATCACCACGGTGTTGACCACGAACGCGAACCCGACCACGCGCGTCGACACCTGCGACGCCTGCCGCGCGAACGCGGGGAACCCGGCCTCCATCTGCCCGTAGCCCACGAACGAGGCGAGCAGCGCGAGCACGGTGAGCCACCAGACGGCGGGGGTGCGCAGGATCGTGAGGTACCCCGCCGGGCGCGCACCGTCGTCGGAGGACGCCTCGGGGCGGGTGGCGCGCCCGTGCAGGTGGCGCAGCGGGCCGAGCTGGACCAGCAGCGCCGGGACGAAGCAGGCCGCGTTGACGACGAACGCGACCACGAAGGTGGTGGGCCGCTCGACGTCCATGAGCAGGCCGCCGACGACGCCGCCCACGCCGATGCCCAGGTTGAGCAGCGCGAAGCTGACGCCGTAGTACCGCTGCCGCAGGTCGCCCGTGACGACGGTCGCGACGAGCGCGTTGACCGCCGGCCACGCGATCCCGAGCTGGATGCCGAAGAGGCACAGGGCGACGGCGGCGACCCACGGCTCGGTCGCGAAGGCCAGCAGGCCCAGCCCGCCCATGGCGGCGAGCAGCCCTCCGACGACGACGACGCGCGCGCCGAGCCGGTCCACGAGCACGCCCGCGGGCCACGTGACCACGAGCCCGGTGATCGCGATGAGCCCCATGAGCGTGCCCGCGAGGCTGAGGGAGAACCCGCGCACCTCGTGCAGGTAGATGATCGTGAACGGCAGCGTGAGCCCGCGCCCGAAGAACTGCACCACCACGGTGGACAGCAGCCATCGCCCGTCGCGCGGCAGCTCGTCCCAGAACGCGAGGGGGCCCGTGCGGGCGGTGTCGGCGGGCATGGGATCGATCCTGGCGCGGACCACCGGCACGGTCCAGGGCATACCGGGCGGGCAGGACGCGGCCGAGCCGGGTGATGGTCACGTGCCGAGCCTCCCCCGGATGCCGGCGAGGCTGAGCATGCCGCCGACGGCGAAGAGCGCGGCGGTGACCACGAGCCCGCGGTGGAAGGTGCCGACGTCGAGCGCGCCGCCCAGGATCACGCCCGCGAGCGCGACGACGACGAGCCCGGCGACGCGCGCGACGGCGTTGTTGACGGCCGAGGCGATGCCGGCGTCGGCGACGGGCGCGGCGACGAGGATCGCGGCCGTGAGGGGCGCGACCGTGACGGCCAGGCCGAGCCCGAACACCGCCTGGCCGGGCAGCACCTGCGTCCAGTAGGTGGCGTGCGCGTCGGTGGCGAGCATGAGCAGGAACCCGACGGCGGCGAGCAGCGGCCCGGCGGTCATGAACGGGCGGGCCCCGTACCGGCCGGCGAGCGAGCCGAACCAGCCGGACAGGGTGAGCATCGCGAAGGTGGCGGGGAGCTGGGCGAGCCCGGCGAGGGTCGCCGGGTAGCCGGCCACCTGCTGGAGGAACAGCGTGACGAGGAACCCGCCGAACCCGAGCGCCCCGTAGATCGCGGCGGTGGCGGCGTTGCCCCACGCGACGTTGCGGATCGAGAAGAGCCGCAGCGGCAGCATGGGGTCGGGCACGCGACGTTCCCACGCGACGAACGCGACCAGGCAGGCGGCGCCGCCGACGAGCCCCGTCAGCACCAGGGGCGAGCCCCAGCCGAGCCGGTCGGCCTCGATGAGCGCGCTCACGGTCCCGGCGAGCCCGACGGCGGCCAGCGCGGCCCCGGCGACGTCGAGGCGCCGGCCGCGCCCGCCCGCGCTCGCGGGCAGGCCGCGCACGAGCAGCAGCGTGCCGAGGCACACGGGCACGGTCAGCCAGAACACGAACCGCCACGAGAACGTGTCGACCAGCAGCCCGCCCACGAGCGGTCCGACGATCGCGGCCGTGCCGGTCCACGCCGTCCAGCGGCCGATGGCCCGGCCCTGCGCCTCGCCGTCGAACGCGGAGACGATCATCGCGAGCGAGCTGGGCACGAGCAGCGCCCCGGCGACGCCCTGCACACCGCGCGCCGCGACGAGCACGGGGCCGGTCGGGGCGAGCGCGCACGCCGCCGACGCGACGGCGAACCCCGCGAGCCCCGCGACGAGCACGCGGCGCCGGCCGTGCACATCGCTCAGCGACCCGGCGAGCAGGATGAGCGAGCCGAGGGTCACGAGGTAGGCGTCGACCACCCACTGCTGGAGCCCGAGGGCCGCGGCGCCGCCGCCCCCGAGCTCGCGCCCGATCGCGGGCAGCGCGACGGTGACGACGGTCCCGTCGAGGAACGCGACAAAGGTCGCCAGGATCGCGACGAGCAGCACGCGCCGCTGCACGGCGTCGGTCGTCGTCGTACCGTCGGTCCCCACGGGGCCACGCTACGACCCGCGAGACGCGGCCCACCGGCCAGACGTGACGCATCTCACGCCATTTCTGACGCCGTGCTGTGATCTGGCTCATAGTCAGAACCCGCATTTCGTGACGGTTTTCACGCAGTCCTACACTCGAAGACTGTGACTGCTGACTCCCTGAACCCCACGGACGATGTCGACGTCGTCCTGATCGGCGGCGGCATCATGAGCGCCACCCTCGGCACGCTGCTCCAGCAGCTCGAGCCGACGTGGACGATCCGCCTCTACGAGCGTCTCGACGACGTCGCGCTCGAGTCGAGCAACCCGTGGAACAACGCCGGGACAGGCCACGCCGCGCTGTGCGAGCTGAACTACACGCCGGAGCGCAAGGACGGCACGATCGACATCTCCAAGGCGGTGAAGATCAACGAGCAGTTCGAGGTCTCCCGCGAGTACTGGCACCACCTCCTCGCGCAGGGCGCGCTGACCAGCACCGACTTCATCCAGCGCACCCCGCACATGACGTTCGTGCGCGGGAGCAAGAACGTCGACTACCTGCGCCGCCGGCACGAGATGCTCTCGGCGCACCCGCTGTTCAAGGACATGGAGTACTCGGAGGACCGCGCGCAGATCGCCGGGTGGGCCCCGCTCCTGGTCGAGGGCCGCGACGAGGCCGAGCCCGTGGCCGCGACCCGCAACACCGCCGGCACCGACGTCGACTTCGGGGCGCTCACGCACCAGCTCGTCGACTCGATGACGGCCCACGGCGCCGACGTGCGCCTCCAGCACGAGGTCCGCTCGATCCGCCGCACGCGCGACGGCCGCTGGCGCCTCAAGGTCAAGGACCGCTCGTGGAACGCGGCCCGCCGCGTCCACACCGTCACGGCCCGGTTCGTGTTCGTGGGCGCGGGCGGCGGCGCGCTGCCGCTGCTCCAGTCGGCCGGCATCCCGGAGATCAAGGGTTTCGGCGGCTTCCCCATCTCGGGCGAGTTCCTGCGCACCTCGAACCCCGAGCTCGTGGCCCGCCACCAGGCGAAGGTCTACGGCAAGGCCGACGTCGGCGCCCCGCCCATGTCGGTGCCGCACCTGGACACGCGCGTCGTCGACGGCCGGTCCTACCTGATGTTCGGCCCCTACGCCGGGTTCAGCCCCAAGTACCTCAAGAAGGGCAAGTACCTGGGCCTGGTCACGTCGCTGCGCGGCCACAACCTCACGTCGATGCTCGGCGCGGGCATCAAGAACATGGACCTGACGCAGTACCTGGTCGGCGAGCTCGTCGCTCGCCCCGAGACCAAGTTCGCGACCCTCCAGGCCTTCTACCCGGAGGCGCAGCCCAAGGACTGGGAGAAGATCACCGCCGGGCAGCGCGTCCAGGTCATCAAGCGCGACAAGGACGGCAAGGGCGTGCTCGAGTTCGGCACCGAGGTGGTCGCGGCCGCCGACGGCTCGATCGCGGGCCTGCTGGGCGCCTCCCCCGGCGCCTCGACGGCCGTCTCCGCCATGGTCGAGCTGCTCGGCCGCTGCTTCCCGGCCCAGGCGGCCGCGTGGCGGCCGCGCCTCGCGCAGATGATGCCGAGCCTGGCCGACGGCGTCCCCGCCGACACGGCCCCGCTCGCCGAGGAGCACCTGGGCGACGCCCACGGCTTCGTGCTCGACGCCGAGGTCTACGGCTCCTGAGCCGTCCGGCCAGAGCATCAGCGGTCAGGGCAGCAGCGGTCAGGGCAGCAGCGCCGCCCGCGCCGCCTGCCTGACCGCGGCCGCGACGGCGTCGAGCACGGGCGTGCGCAGCGACCACTGCTGCCAGTGCAGCTCGACGTCGACGTGGCGGCCCGGGTCGAGGTCGACGAGGTTCCCGGCCGCCTCGGCCTCCGCCGAGTCCTCATGCGGCAGCAGCCCCCACCCCAGCCCGAGCCGCACCGCGCGCCCGAAGTCGTCCGACGACGGGACGTAGTGCCGCGGCGGCGTGACGTCCGCGCCGCCCCGGGCGTGCAGGTACCGGGAGCGCAGGTACCGGTCCTGCAGGTCGTCCTTGCGGTCGAACATCATCACGGGCGCGGCAGCGAGCGCCGCGGGCGTGACGCCGTCGGGGAACCAGCGCGCGACGAACGCGGGCGTCGCGAACGGCCGGTACCGCATGATCCCGAGCCGCACCGCGACGCAGCCCTGCACGGGCGTGGCCTGCGTGGTCACGGCGGCCATGACCTCGCCCTGCCGCAGCAGCTCGGCGGAGTGGTCCTGGTCCTCGCGGTGCACGTCGAACACGGCCAGGTGCCCGACGGCGGCGAGCGCGGGCAGCGCCCACGTGTGCAGCGAGTCCCCGTTGATCGCGAGCGGCACGAGCGGCAGCCCGCCCGCGGCGGCCCGCGGGCGCGGCAGCCCGGACTCCCGGACGACGGCGAGCACCTGCCGGGCGGAGCGCACGACGTCGACGCCGGCGTCCGTGGGCACCACGGGCCGCGAGCGCCGCAGCAGCACCGTCCCGGCGGACGTCTCGAGCGCCTTGATGCGCTGGCTGACGGCCGACGGCGTGACGTGCAGGACGGAGGCGGCGGCGTCGAACGACCCCTCGTCGACGACGGCGACGAGCGCCTCGAGCTGGGCGAGCTCCATCCCTCTACTTAAGCACATCTGTTGCAGCACAAGAATCATTCGTTGGACTACAGATGGGTGGTCGACCTACCGTCGGGGCATGCCCGCACCGCTCCTCGCCGGCCTGTCCGGCCTCGGCTTCGGCCTGTCGCTCATCGTCGCCATCGGCGCGCAGAACCTCTACGTGCTGCGCCAGGGGCTGCGCCGCGAGCACGTGGGCGCGGTCGTGGCGATCTGCGCGGCGTCGGACGCGATCCTCATCAGCGCCGGCGTGGCCGGTGCGGGAGCGCTCCTGGACGCGGTGCCGTGGCTGGGCACCGCGATGCGCTGGGGCGGCGCCGCGTTCCTGCTCGCCTACGCCGCGCTCGCCGCCCGCCGCAGCCTGCACCCCGGCGACGACGCGCTGCGCGCCGACGACGCGGGCCTGCGCACCGGCCTGCTCACCGTCGTCGGGACGACGGCGGCCCTCACCTGGCTCAACCCCCACGTGTACCTCGACACGCTCGTGCTTATGGGTTCGGTCGCCGCGGGGCACGGCGACGGGCGCTGGTGGTTCGCCGTCGGCGCGGTGCTCGCGAGCGTCACGTGGTTCGCCGCGCTGGGCTACGGCGCGCGCCTGCTGCGCCCGCTCTTCGCGCGGCCCGCCGCGTGGCGCGTGCTCGACGGCGGCGTCGCCCTGGTGATGACGGCGATCGCCGTGGGGCTCCTGGTCGGGGTGGCCTGACGGACCGGGGCGCCCGCCGTCAGCGGCGGCGGGCCGCGATCTCCGCGATCTCCGCGATCTCCGCGACCGTGCGCGCCAGCGCCGGGCACGCGATCCCGTGCGCGAGCCCCCGGCGCAGCACGGCGCCGCCGATGGCGTCGAGCTCGCCAGGGTTGCCGGCCTCGACGTCGGCCTGGAGCGACGAGCGCATCGTGGGCGGGAACCCGTCGAGGATCTCGCGCAGCTCCGCGCCCGTCGTCGGCACGCCCTCCGCCATCGCGACGGCGGCGATCTCGGCCAGCAGCCCGTCGGTGGCGGCAGGGTCGCGCACCAGGGCGTCGCCCAGCGACGACGCGCCGCGCGACGTGAGCAGCGCCATGGGCGCGAGGAACCGCAGCTTGCGCCACAGCACCTCGGCCTGCGTCCCGTCGACGACGACGTCGGCCGCCGTGTCCTGGAGCGCGCGGACGGTCTCGAGCCCCTGCGCGCCGTCGGGCGCCGCGACGCGCAGCAGCTGGCCTCGGTGCCGCACGGTGAGCGGCCCGTCGCCGGGCACGGAGGTGCGCAGCACCTCGCCCGCGATCGTGCCCCCGACGACGAAGGCAGCGGGCGCGGCGGCCCGCAGCACATCGAGGTGCTCGACGCCGTTGAGCAGCGACACCACCTCGACGGGCTCCGCCGCGGCCACCTTCGCGGCGGCCGCCGCGAGGCCCTCGGCCTTGACCGCGACGACCACGCGCGCGCCGCGCGACACCTCGGTCGCGGCGGCGGGCCGGACCTGCCAGGACCCGACCCGGTCCGACTCGACGGCGATCCCGGCAGCGGCCACCTGCGCGACGCTCGTCGGCCGCCCGACGACCGTGACTGGGTGCCCGGCCTTCTCGAGCAGGGCGGCGACGAGCCCTCCGATGGCACCGGGACCGAGGACGACGAGCGACGGCGTTGTCATGCCCGGCATCCTGGCACAGCGGGCGACCGCCCCGACGACGGCCGCAGGGACGGCAGGAGCCCCAGCCTTCGGCGCTTCCTCTTGCCGAAGACAGGGGCTCCCGCGGACCGCTACAGCGCCTGGACGATCTTCTCGACCTGGTCCTTGGCGTCGCCGAACAGCATGTGCGTGTTCTCGCGGAAGAACAGCGGGTTCTGCACGCCGGCGTACCCGGTGGCCATCGAGCGCTTGAACACGATGACCTGCTTGGCGTGCCACACCTCGAGCACCGGCATGCCCGCGATGGGCGACGACGGGTCCTCGAGCGCGGCCGGGTTGACCGTGTCGTTGGCGCCGATGACGAGCACGACGTCGGTGTCCCCGAGGTCGTCGTTGATCTCGTCCATCTCGAGCACGATGTCGTACGGCACCTTGGCCTCGGCGAGCAGCACGTTCATGTGCCCGGGCAGGCGCCCGGCCACGGGGTGCACACCGAACCGCACGTCGACGCCGCTCGACCGCAGCCGGGACACGAGCTCCGCGACCGGGTACTGCGCCTTGGCGACGGCCATGCCGTACCCGGGCGTGATGACCACGCTCTTCGCGGTCCGCAGCAGGTCGGCGACGGCGTCGGCGAGGATCTCGCGGTGCTCCCCCTGCTCGACGACGGCCCCGGCGGCGGGGGCACCGCCGTCGGACCCGAAACCGCCCAGGATGACGGAGACGAAGGACCGGTTCATGGCCTTGCACATGATGTAGCTGAGGATCGCACCGGAGGAGCCGACCAGGGCGCCGGTGACGATGAGCAGGTCGTTGCCGAGCATGAAGCCGGCCGCGGCGGCCGCCCACCCGGAGTACGAGTTGAGCATCGAGACGACGACGGGCATGTCGCCGCCGCCGATCGCGGCGACCATGTGGAAGCCGAGCAGCAGCGCGATCACCGTCATGATGCCGAGCGCGACCAGCCCCTGCGCGGGCGCGACGACGAACCACACCAGCAGCCCCGCGCACGCGACGAGCGCGCCGAGGTTGAGCCAGTTGCGGCCCGGCAGGGTGAGCGGCGCGGAGCGCATCTTCGCCGACAGCTTGAGGTACGCGACGATCGACCCGGTGAAGGTGACGGCACCGATGAGCACGCCGAGGAACACCTCGGTGAGGTGCACGGAGCCGCCGTACCCGGCGTGCGCCCGCTCGGTCAGGTAGGAGTCGAAGCCGACCGCGACCGCCGCGAGGCCCACGAACGAGTGCAGGATCGCGATGAGCTCGGGCATCTGCGTCATCTCGACGCTGCGGGCCCGCCACGCGCCGACGGCGGCGCCGATGACCAGCACGGCGACGATGAGCGAGACGGTCACGCCCGCGGGCCGGGCGGACTGGTCGGCCGCCAGCATGATCGTGGCCACGAGGGCCAGGACCATGCCGACCATGCCGAGCGTCACGCCGCGGCGCGCGGAGGTCTGCTTGGAGAGCCCCGCGAGGGACAGGATGAACAGGACGGCCGCGACGACGTAGACGGCCTGGGCAAGCTGGGTCAGCACGACGTCACCCGTCCTTCCGGAACATGGCGATCATCCGGCGCGAGACCAGGAAGCCACCGAAGATGTTGATGCTCGCGACGACGGCCGCGACGAACGCCAGGATCGTGACGGCCAGGTTCGCGTTGCCGAGCTGCAGCATCGCGCCGACCAGGATGATGCCGGAGATGGCGTTGGTCTGGGCCATGAGCGGCGTGTGCAGCGAGTGGCTCACGTTCGAGATGACGTAGAAGCCGATGACCACCGACAGCGCGAACACCGTGAAGTGCCCGAGGAACGACGCGGGCCCGTAGGTCAGGCCGAGGATCACGAGCACCGCGGCGAGCGCCCCGCCGATCGTGAGGCGCTGGTTCTTGAGCTTCGCCTTCTGCGCGGCGTCCGTGGCGGCTGCCGCCAGGGCGGCAGCCTGCTCCTCGGGCGTCGGGCCGGCGGAGACGTCGGCCGCCGGGGCCGCGGCCGACACCTGCACGGGCGGCGGCGGCCACAGGATCTCCCCGGCCCGCGCGACGGTCATGCCGCGCTGCACCGGGTCCTCCAGGTCGAGGACGAGCTCGCCGTCCTTGCCCGGGGTGAGCAGCGTGAGCAGGTTGACGATGTTGGTGCCGTAGAGCTGCGAGGTCTGCGCGGGCATGCGCCCGGGCAGGTCGGTGTACCCGAGGACGACGACGCCGTTCCCGGTCACCACCCGCTCCCCCGGGACGGTCGCCTCGGCGTTGCCGCCGCCCGACGCCGCGAGGTCGACGATGACCGACCCCGGCTTCATCGCGGCGATCATCTCGTTCGTGAGGGTGCGCGGTGCCTTGCCGCGCACCAGCGCCGTCGTGACGACGATGTCGGCACGCGCGGACTCCTGCGCGTACATGCGGGCGGTGGCGGCCTCCTGGTCGGCGGTCAGCTCACGGGCGTAGCCGTCGCTGCTGACCTCCTGCTGGGCGGCCGCGGCCTGCACGAACGTCGCGCCCATCGACTCGATCTGCTCGCCCGCCTCGGGCCGCACGTCGAAGGCCCGCACGTCGGCGCCGAGCGACGACGCCGTGCCGATGGCCGCGAGGCCCGCCACGCCGCCGCCGATGACGAACACGGTCGCGGGCGGGGTCTTGCCCGCCGCGGTGACCTGCCCGGTGAACATGCCCTGGAACTCGGCGGCCGCCTCGATCACGGCCCGGTACCCGGACACGTTCGACATGGTCGAGAGCGTGTCGAGGGCCTGGGCGCGCGAGATGCGCGGCACGGCGTCGAGCGCCATCGCGGTGACCCGCCGGTCCGCCCACGCCTGCACGGCGCCGGGGTTCGCGCCGGGGAAGAGCTGCGCGATGAGCACCGCCCCTGGCTTCAGCAGGTCGAGCCGCTCGGCGTCGGGAGCGTCCACGGCGACGACGACGTCGCTGCCCCAGACCTCCTCGACGGTGCCGATGTTGGCACCGGAATCGACATAGGCGGCGTCGGCGAAGTTGGCACCGGTACCGGCGTCGTGCTCGACGACGACGTCGTACCCCAGCGTGCTGAGCCTCGCGACGGTGGCGGGGGTCGCGGCGACGAGCCGCTGACCGGCCCGGGACTCCCGGGGCACGCCGATGCGCATGAGACCTCCAAGGTCTTGGACGGACGCTCGCAACCTACACCGTGCGGACAGACCACACGGGCGTGGCGCCCGACGCACGCTCGGCCGCTGCCCCACCGGCCCACAGACGCCGTCCGGAGCCCCGGACGGGCGGGCGTCACCCCGTCGCGGCGTGCCGCTGGAGGAACGGCAGGTACGAGCGCAGCACGTCGTCCGCCCGGCCGAAGGTGATGGCGTGCCCGGCGCCGTCGATCGTCAGGAGCTCGGTCTGCGGGACACGGTCGAGGAGCCGCTGCGACCACGCGTAGGGGTGGACGTCGTCCTCGGTGCCCCACGCGGCGAACACGGGGACGCCGGCCCGGCCGATCGCGTCGAAGGACTCCTCGCGCGCCATGAAGTCGTAGTGCCGCAGGGTGTTGAGGATCCCCTCGCCGAAGCCGCGGAACCGGGACTGCTCGCCCATCCAGCGCAGCATCGCGTCGCGGTCCGGGGAGCCGGCGTACGCGTCGGCCATCTGCTGGGTGACGATCCGGGCGCCGAGCACGCGGAAGGCCCAGTCCCCGAGGACGGGGAGCTTGAGCGCGGGCGCGACGGCGTCGTACCGCCCGAGCCCGGCCGGCGCCATGAGGCCGACGGTCGCGACGCGCTCGGGGTGCGCGGCCGCGAAGTCCGCGACGATCGCGCCGCCGAGGGACGCGCCGACGATGTGGACCGGCTCGTCGACGCCGAGACCGTCGAGCAGGTCGCGCAGCTGGTCGACGTAGAAGCCCTGCGTGTAGTCGACGTCGGGCCGGTCGGAGTAGCCGTACCCGAGCAGGTCGGGCGCGACGACGCGGTACCCGGCCGCGGCCAGCAGCTCGACCCAGTTCGCCCAGGCGAACCCGCCGACGACGGCGCCGTGGACGAGCAGGACCACGGGCCCGTCCTGCGGCCCGGACAGGCGCACGTGCATGACGCCGCCGCCGGTCTCGACGAACGTGTCGGCCTTGCCGTCCGCGAGCAGCTGCGACCGGGCCGCGTCGTCCAGGGGCGCGCGCGTGGCGTCGGCGACGACGTAGGCGATGCCGGCACCGCCCACCAGGACGACGAGGACGGCCGCCACGACGAGCCCGACGACCCGGGACCGTCGACGACGGCGCGGGCGAGCGGGGCCGGGCACGGGCGTCGCGGTCATCGGGCCGCCTCCGGGGCGGTGGTGAACTGCGGGATGCGGGCCATGACGGCCTGGAGCTGCGCGTCGTCGGAGATGCCCTGCAGGTCGTGGCGTGGCGTGTAGGGCGCCTCGAGCTCGCGGAGGTCGTCCTCGGTGAGCGTCAGGTCGAGCGAGGCGACGGCGTCGTCGATCTGCGCCGTCGTGCGCGCGCCGACCAGCGGCGCCGTGACGACGGGCTGGGACCGCAGCCAGGCGAGCGCGACCTGCGCGCGCGTCGCGCCGTGCCGCGCGGCGACCCGGCCGACGGCGTCGACGATGGCACGGTCGGACTGCTCGGTGAGCGGGGAGTAGAGCCGGTCGGCGTACCACCCGCCGCTCGCGGCGCGGTCCGTCGCGCGGGCGTCGTCCCAGGTGCGGGCGAGGCGGCCGCGGGCCAGCGGGGACCAGACGAGCGTCCCGACGCCCTCGTCGAGGCACAGCGGGATCATCTCGCGCTCCTCCTCGCGGGCGAGCAGGTTGTAGTGGTGCTGCATCGACACGTACCGCGCCCACCCGTGCTGCTCCTGCAGGTGCAGCGCCTTGGCGAACTCCCAGGCGGGCATCGAGGACGCCCCGAGGTAGCGCACCTTGCCCGCCTTGACGACGTCGTGCAGCGCCTCGAGGGTCTCCTCCAGCGGGGTCGACGGGTCGTTGCGGTGCACCTGGTACAGGTCGACGTAGTCGGTGCCGAGGCGCCGCAGCGAGTGGTCGATCTCGGTCATGATCGCCTTGCGGCTCAGGCCCCTGCCGTTGGGCCCGGGGCGCATCGGGTGGCGCAGCTTGGTCGCGATGACGACGTCGTCGCGGTCGGCGTAGTCGCGCAGCGCGCGGCCCAGGATCTCCTCGCTGGAGCCCTGCGAGTACATGTTGGCGGTGTCGAAGACGTTGATGCCGGAGTCGAGTGCGTGGCGCACGAGCGCCCGGCTCTCCGCCTCGCCCAGCGACCACGCCGGGTGCCCCCGGTCGGGCTCGCCGTACGTCATCGCGCCGATGGCGACCGGCGACACGTCCAGACCGGTCGTGCCGAGCTTGATGTAGTCCACGTCGTCTCCTAGAGTTCGCGTAACGGAGAGTTCTCCGCACCGGATGACGACGGTAACGGAGAGTTCTCCGTTTGGCAACGCCGCCGGTCGACGCACCCGGAAGAGGCATGACAGACGACGGAACACCGCGCCGACGCGCGGACGCCCTGAAGAACCGGGAGCACCTGCTGCAGGTCGCCCACGACGCCTTCGCCGAGAGCGGCACCACCTCGCTCAACGTGATCGCCAAGCGCGCCGGCGTCGGCGCGGGCACCCTCTACCGGCACTTCCCCACCCGCGAGGCGCTGATCCTCGCCGTCTACCAGCACGACGTGCAGCGGCTCGTCGACTCCGTGGACGCCGTGCTGGCGGAGCACGCACCGCTCGCCGCGTTCCGCGTCTGGTTCCACCGCCTGGCCGACTACGTGCGCCTCAAGCACGGGCTCGGCGAGGCCCTGCACACCGCCGCCGCGCAGGACGCGATCAACGAGACCTACGCGCCGGTGACCGCCGCCGTCGCGACCCTGCTGGAGGCGTGCGTCGCCGACGGCAGCGTGCGGCCCGGGCTCGACCCGGCCGATGTGCTCCTGCTCATGGGGTTCCTGTGGCGCGTCCCGGGAACCGACACGGGACGGGCGCAGGCCGACCGCCTGGTGGACCTGGTCCTCGACGGTATCCGCACGCACCCGGCCTGACGGGCTCCGCCCTCGAAGGTCTCACAACACAGGTCTCACAGCACAGAAGGCCGCATCTCTCCTGGAGATGCGGCCTTCTGTGTTCGGTGGAGCTGAGGGGACTCGAACCCCTGACCCCCTGCATGCCATGCAGGTGCGCTACCAGCTGCGCCACAGCCCCGAGGACGTGAACCGTCCGTCGGACATCTTGCCATCCGGTGGAGCTGAGGGGACTCGAACCCCTGACCCCCTGCATGCCATGCAGGTGCGCTACCAGCTGCGCCACAGCCCCGAACTCGTTCCGTGCGGGAGGCGAACCCCCTCAGGAACGTCCGTGATCCTATGCGCTCCGGGGCGCCGGGTCCAAATCGGCCGGGTCACCGCGGCCAGCGGAGGGCGCTCAGCCCGCCGACATCCCGTCCGTGTCGGACGCCTGCTCAGCACCCGTCTGGGGGCCGGCCCGCCACGCCTCGGGCGCGTAGGCCGCGCCCACGTTGTGCGCGACGACACGCCACGGCGGCTGCGACCCGCCGTGCGCGCGCGTGAGCTGGCTCCAGTGCGCGTTGGTGAGCCCGACGACGCCGCGCCACCCCGGGTCCTGCCCGAGCATGGCCGTGATGGCCAGCGTGATGGCGGCGCCGTGCGAGACGACGACGAGCGTGTCCTCCCGCTCGAGCGACGCCGCGTGGTCCTCGATCGCGTCGCGCAGCCGCTCGGCCACCTGCGCGCGCGTCTCGCCGCCGGGCGGCACGCCCGCCTCGTCGTCGCCGCGCCGCCACACCGCGTGGCCCTCGGGCCAGCCCACGGCGATCTCCGCGCCCGTCAGCCCCTCCCAGGCGCCGAAGTGGCGCTCGCGCAGCCGCGCGTCGGTGACGACGTCGACGCCGATCAGGCCGGCGTACGCGGCGGCCGTGTCAGCCGCCCGCACCAGGTCGGACGAGACGACGCGCGCCGCCCGGTGCGTCCGCACCAGCGCACGCGCGGCCTCCCGGGCCTGCCAGCGGCCCACGTGGTCGAGCTCGACGTCGGTCTGCCCCTGGAGGCGTTCGACGAGGTTCCACTCGGTGCGACCGTGACGCAGCAGGACGACGGTGCCGGCGGCCACCTGCGCTCAGGCCTCGGTCGCCGCGGCCGCGGCGGCCCCGGGGTCCGTGACGTCCGCGGGCAGCTCGACGACGGGGCAGTCCTTCCACAGGCGCTCGAGGGCGTAGTACACGCGGTCCTCGGCGTGCTGGACGTGCACGACGACCTCGCCGAAGTCGAGCAGCACCCAGCGGCCCTCGGACTTGCCCTCGCGGCGGATCGGCTTGGCGCCCGCCGTGAACATGGCCTCCTCGACGGCGTCGACGATGGCCGACACCTGTCGCTCGTTCGTGCCGGACGCGATGAGGAACACGTCCGTGAGGACGAGCTGCTCGCTCACGTCCAGCGCGATGATCTCGTCGGCCTTGAGGTTCGAAGCCGCGCGAGCGGCGACGACCGCCAGCTCGACGGCGCGCTCGGTCGCGGTCACAGGGTTCCTCTCGAGGACGTCAGGGGGGCGATCACTGTCGACACGGCGGACGCGCCGGCGTCGGGGGCGTAGCTCGGGTCCTCGCCGTCCAGGAGCTGCCACAGCAGCCAGCCCAGCACGAAGGCGACGACGATCAGGATGATGTAGTGCAGCCACGTGTACGACGGACCCGGCTCGTCGTCGGCGTCGTCGGTCGCCGCGGACTCGGCGCGCGAGCGGACCGGCTGGTCCGCGGTGACGAATGAGTCGAACGGCGAGGGCTGCGGGCGTGCGGGCGGCAGCGAGCCCGGCAGGCCCGTGGGCGTCCCGCCCGCGGCGGTGCCCGCCGCAGTGCCGGTACCGGTGCCGGTGCCGGTGCCGGTGCCGGTGATCGAGCCCCAGGACGGGCCGCTCGCCGGGCTGCCGGCCGGGCCCGGCGCCGTCGGGGTGGGCGACGACGCGGCCGGCGTCGCGCCCCACGGGGACGCGGGCGGCGTCGGCGTGGCCGGCTCCGACGGCGCCGCGACCGTACCGAAGGGGGCGCCGAACGGACCGCCCGCGGACGTGCGCGTCGGGGCGGACGGCGCGGGGGCGCCGGTCGCGGGCGCGACGGACGACGGCGCGACAGACGGCGCGGCGGAGCCCGCGGACGTGCCGAACGGCGACGCCGGCGGCGGGCTGCTCGTGGTGCTGCCGAACGGCGACGCGGACCGCTGCGGGGCCGCAGCCGGGCTCTGGCCGAACGAGGGAGCGGCAGGACTCTGACCGAACGAGGGCGCGGCCGGGCTCTGACCGAACGACGGCGCGGCCGGACCCGCGCCGTAGGGCGACGGGCCACCGGCCGCCGGGCGCGGGAAGGCCGTCGGCGACGGCGGCGTCGCGGGCTGGCCGACCGGCGTGCGCGCCGACGTGCGCGTCGGCATGCCCGGCACGGGCGGCGCCGGGGTCGCGGGCACCGGCTGCACGCCGGTGCGCTGGACGGGCGTCAGGCGGCCGGTCTCGTCGAGGCCGCGCACCCCGCCCGTCGACGTCGGCGGGCGGACGACGGGGGGCGCCGTGGGCTCGGGGGCTGCGGGCGCGTGCAGGCTGCGGCGCGACGGCGGCGGCCCGGCGGGCGTCTGCGGCGCGGGCGCGGGCGCGCCCGATGCCGCGGCGCGGGCCTGGGCGGCCGCCTCCTCGCGCTCGCGGATCTCGCGGCGCGTCAGCGGGCGCCCCGGGTAGCTGTCACTCATCGTCTGCCTCGTCCTCGCTCGTTCCGGCGCTCGCCCCGCGGTACAGGCCGTGCTTCGCGATGTACTGCACCACGCCGTCCGGTACCAGGTACCAGACCGGCTGGCCAGCCTCGGCCCGCCGACGGCAGTCCGTGGAGGAGATCGCCATCGCGGGCACCTCGAGAGTCGTCACGGCGCCCTCGGGAATTCCGTCGATAGTCAGATTGTGCCCCGGACGGTTCACGGCGACGAAGTGGGCCATGCTCCAGAGCGTCTGCGCGTCTTTCCAGGAGAGGATCTGCGCCACGGCGTCCGCGCCGGTGATGAAGAACAGCTCCGCGTCGGGGCGCTGCTCGTGCAGGTCGCGCAGCGTGTCGACCGTGTACGTCAGGCCCGGCCGGTCGATGTCGACGCGGCTCACGGTGAACCGGGGGTTCGACGCCGTCGCGATGACCGTCATGAGGTACCGGTGCTCGGCCTCGGTGACCTGCTTGTCCTGCTTGAACGTCGGCTTGCCCGTGGGCACGAACACGACCTCGTCGAGCCCGTAGCTCGCGGCCACCTCCGACGCGGCCACGAGGTGGCCGTGGTGGATGGGGTCGAACGTGCCGCCCATCACGCCGATGCGCGGGCGGGACGATGAGGTCGCGTGGGACATGCTCAGTGGCGGTTCCACACGTTGCGGAACGCGTACGTCACCAGCAGGGCGAACGCGAGGGCACCGAAGGCCAGCAGGCCGAATACGACGGGGCTCATGGCTCCTCCGAAGGGGTCGAGAAGGGTGTGGCCGGGAAAGTCTCTCACGGGCTGGTCAACCGCCTCGCCGCGGTCGACCGGGGGGTCACGGACGCACGTGGCCGTCCCCGGTGACCACCCACTTGGTGGTGGTCAGCTCGGTCAGGCCCATGGGCCCGCGCGCGTGCAGCTTCTGCGTCGAGATGCCGATCTCGGCGCCGAGGCCGAGCTCGCCGCCGTCGGTGAACCGGGTCGAGGCGTTGACCATGACGGCCGCGGCGTCGACCTCGGCGACGAACCGCTCGGAGGCGCGCAGATCGTTGGTCAGGATCGCCTCGGTGTGCCCCGTGCTCCACGTGCGGATGTGCTCGATCGCCTCGTCGAGGCTCGCGACGACGCGCACCGCGAGCTCGAGGGCGAGGTACTCGGTGGCCCAGTCGTGGTCGGTGGCGGGTGCGACGGCGACGCCGTCGGGCGCCGCGCCGATCGTGGCGGCGTCGCCGTGCAGCACGACGTCGGCGCCCGCGAGCGCCGCGAGGACGCGCGGCAGGAACTGGGCGGCGACGTCCTGGTGGACCAGGAGCGTCTCGGCGGAGTTGCACGCGCCGACGCGCTGCGTGGCGGAGTTCATGACGATGGGGAGTGCCTCGTCGAGGTCGGCCGACGCGTCGACATAGACGTGGACGTTGCCGGTCCCGGTCTCGATGACGGGCACGGTCGACTCCGCGACCACGGTGCGGATGAGGCCGGCGCCGCCACGCGGGATGAGCACGTCCACGAGGCCGCGCGCGTGCATGAGCGCGACGCCGCCGGCGCGACCCCACGGGTCGACGGTCTGGACGAGGTCGGCGGGCAGGCCCTGCGCCTCCAGGGCGTCGCGCAGCACGCGCACGACGACCTCGTTGGAGCGGGCCGCGGCCGAGCCGCCGCGCAGGATGACGGCGTTGCCGGACTTGAGCGCGAGACCGGCGGCGTCGACGGTCACGTTCGGGCGGGCCTCGTAGATCATGCCGACCACGCCCATGGGCACGCGCACCTGGCGCAGGCGCAGGCCGTTCGGCAGCGTCTGGCCGCGCACCACCTCGCCGACCGGGTCGGGCAGCCCCGCGACGTCGCGCAGCGCGGCGGCGATGCCGTCCACGCGCGCGGGGGTCAGCGCCAGGCGGTCGAGCAGGCCCGGGGACATGCCCCCGGCGCGCTCGCGGTCGAGGTCCTCGGCGTTGGCCGCGACGAGCTCGTCCGACGCCGCCACGAGGGCGTCGGCCAGGGCGTGGAGCACCGCGTCCTTGGTGCCGCGCGACGCCGTTGCCAGCGCCCGCGACGCCACCTGCGCGCGGCGGGCGACGTCGCGCACCGCGGCGTCGACGTCGGACAGGACTTCGGTGGACGCGAGGCTCATGGCCTCGAGCCTACTGTCCGGGGCACGCGAGGGGCAGAATCCGTCCATGACCACGGCTTCCAGCCGCCCGGGCAGCACCACGAGCCCCGGGCCGCTCACTCGCTCCGAACGCCTCGACCGGCTCCCGTTCACGCGCGCGCACCTCCGGCTCCTGGTGGGCTCGGGCGTCGGGTGGGCGCTCGACGCGATGGACGTCGGGATCATGTCGTTCGTGCTCGTCGCGATCGGCGAGCAGTGGTCGCTGTCCACGGGCGAGCGGTCGCTGCTGGGCTCGGTCGGGTTCGCGGGCATGGCCGTGGGCGCGGCGCTCGGCGGCCTGCTGGCCGACCGCGTGGGCCGTCGCCAGGTGTTCGCGCTCACGCTGCTCGTCTACGGGCTCGCGACGGGGGCGTCCGCGCTCGCGGGCGGGCTCGCGGTGCTGATCGCGCTGCGGTTCGTCGTCGGGCTGGGGCTCGGCGCGGAGCTGCCCGTCGCGTCGACGCTCGTCAGCGAGTACGCGCCCGCCCGCATCCGCGGGCGCGTCGTCGTGATCCTCGAGTCGTTCTGGGCGGTGGGGTGGATCGCCGCGGCGGTCGTCGGGCTCCTGCTCGTCCCGTCGTCCGACGCCGGGTGGCGCTGGGCGTTCGCCATCGGCCTGGTGCCGGCGGCCTACGCGCTCTACGTGCGCTCGCGCCTGCCCGAGTCGGTGCGCTTCCTGGAGCGCAGCGGACGGCACGCCGAGGCCGAGTCCGCGGTGCGCGTCTTCGAGGCGTCCGCCGGCATCGCCGCTCCGTCCTCCGACGACGTCGCGGCGTCGGACCTGACGGCGGGTGCAGCGCCGGGCCGGACCGCGGGTGCTGTCCCGGGCCCGGTCGCAAGCGTGGCGCCGGGCCTGGCGACGGGCGCGGCGCCCGCGGGCGCCGGGCGCGTCCCGGTGCGGGCCCTGTTCGCGGCCGCGCTGCGGCGCCGGACCGTGGCGCTGTGGCTGACGTGGTTCGGGGTGAACTTCGCCTACTACGGGGCGTTCACCTGGATCCCGACGCTGCTCGTGGCGGACGGGTTCTCGATGGTGCGGTCGTTCGGCTACACGCTGGTGATCACGCTCGCGCAGCTGCCCGGGTACGCGGTGGCGGCGTGGCTCATCGAGGTGTGGGGGCGCCGGGCGGTGCTCGTGTCGTTCCTCGCGGGGTCGGCCGTGGCGGCGCTCGGGTTCGGCCTGGCGGGGTCGGTGCCGCAGATCCTCGTCGCGGGCATCGCGCTGTCGTTCTTCAACCTGGGCGCGTGGGGCGCCCTGTACGCCGTGACCCCCGAGTCCTACCCGACGCCGGTGCGGGCCACCGGGGCGGGCAGCGCGACGGCGTTCGGCCGCATCGCGTCGATCCTCGCCCCGCTGGTGACGCTGCCGCTGCACGACCGCATCGGCACGGGCGGCGTGTTCGCCGTGTTCGCGGCCGCGTTCGTGCTGGCGATGGGGGGCGCGAGCCTGCTGACGGAGCTGAAGGGCACCCGCCTCGACGAGTCGGTGTAGCGCCCCGTCGTCGTGCGCGGCACCCTCGCCGCCCCGCGCGGAGCCGCAGGACGCGAGACCTCAGTGGTGGTCGAGCACGAGGTCGTCGCGGTGGACGACCTCGCGGTCGTAGCCCTCGCCGAGCTGCTCGCGCAGCTCCGCCGTCTGGCGGCCGATCAGGGTGGGCAGCTCGGACGAGTCGAACGCGACCAGGCCGCGCGCCACGACCGTGCCGTCCGGGGCGACGAGCTCGACCGGGTCCCCGGCGTCGAACTCCCCCTCGACGCGCGTGATGCCCGCGGGCAGCAGCGACGCCCGTCCCCCGCGCACGGCGCGCGCGGCGCCGGCGTCGACGTGCAGGCGGCCGCGCACGCGGGCGGCGTGCGCGATCCACAGGCGCCGGGCCGAGGTGCGGCGGCCGGTCGCGGCGAACAGCGTGCCGACGTCGGCGCCCGCGAGCGCCCCCGCCGCGTTGCGCGCGGCCGTGAGCACCACGGTGATGCCGGACGCCGTCGCGATGCGCACGGACTCCAGCTTGGTGACCATGCCGCCCGTGCCGACCGCGCTCCCCCGGCTCGTGACCGGCACGTCGGCGACCTCGGCGAGGTCGCCCACGAAGGCGATGCGCTGCGCGCCGGGCTTGTGCGGTGCGCGGTCGTGCAGGCCGTCGACGTCGGTGAGCAGCACGAGGGCGTCGGCGCGCACGAGGTGGGAGACGAGGGCGGCGAGGCGGTCGTTGTCGCCGAACTTGAGCTCGTCGGTGGTGACGGCGTCGTTCTCGTTGATGACGGGCACGACACCGAGGGCGAGCAGGCGCGACAGGGAGCGCTGCGCGTTCTTGTAGCGCAGGCGGCGCACCGTGTCCTCGGCGGTCAGGAGCACCTGGCCGACGCGGATGCCGTGGCCCGCGAAGGCCTCGGCGTAGCGGGCGACGAGCAGGCCCTGGCCGACGGACGCGGCGGCCTGCATGGTGGCGAGGTCCTTGGGCCGGGCGGCGAGCCCGAGCGGGCCGATGCCCGCGGCGACGGCGCCCGAGGTCACGAGCACCACCTGCGTGCCGGCGGCGTGCCGCGCGGCCAGCACCTCGACCAGCGCGCGCAGCGCGGCGACGTCGAGGTGCCCGTCCGGCCCGGTGAGGGACGACGAGCCGATCTTGACGACGATGCGGCGGGCGGCAGGAAGCGCGGAGCGCGCCGCGGGGAGGCCGGTCTGCGCGGCGCGCGCGTCGTCGGGAAGGGTGGAACGGGCTGTCACGCGCACATCATCGCCGACGAGCCCGCCCTGACGGGCGCGGCGCCCGGGGTTCGGTCAACCCCGGGCGCCGCGCGTCGCTCCTCGTACCGCGTTCCGGCTAGTCGACCTTGACGTTCATGGTCGTGCCGTTCTGCTTCAGGATGGTCATCGTGACGCCGACGCCGGGGAGCTTGACGCCCTGGTTCGGCGACTCCTCGTAGAAGTACTTGTCGGTGTCGCGGAAGACCGGGTTGCCCGGCAGGCCGCCGAAGGTGTTCGCGACGCCGTCGACGTGCAGGGTGACGGTGTCGGTCTTCGCCAGGCTGAACGGCGCGTCGTAGATCTGCACGCGGGGCCGCCACAGGGCGCCGGTGGAGGTCTGCTTGAACGGCGCCGGGTGCGAGTCGACGTACAGGTTGCGCCCCGAGCCGGGGTGCACGTTCACGTCGTTGTCGTCGACGGACGTGTCCCAGTACGAGACGAGCAGGCCCTGCTGGTACGCGAAGTGGTCGACCTTGTCCGGCAGCGCGGCGCCGTACCCGAAGTAGTACGGGCCGGTCTTGAGGTACTGGTCGTAGCTGACGTAGGTGCGGTTGGCCGCGATGTAGTACCCCGGGTGGTAGGTCGTGTACTGCGCGCCCGCCGCGACCCAGCCGTTGGTGGTCCAGGCGCCGAGGCCGCCCTCGCCGTCGCCGATCAGGGTGCCGCCGAGCCGGATGTCGTCGAGCAGCACGCCGTCCGGGACGTCCGGGTCGTTGCCCGAGACCGCCGGGTCGGTGACGTAGGAGAACGCCAGCTCGACCGACTGCCCGGCGTAGGCGGACAGGTCGACCGTCATCGGGCCCCAGGCGGCCTGCGTGCCGTCCCAGGCCGTCAGCGGCGCGCCGTTCGCGGTGACCTGGGCGTAGTCGTAGTCCGTCTCCAGGTCGTAGATCGTCTGGAACGACAGGACCGGGTCGGTCGTCGGCACCGTGACGGTCTGCTTGAGCGTGATGATGCTGTTGTTGGTGTGGCCCGAGTAGTACACGCCCGACCCGGCGTACGGCGCGGGGAGGTCGTGCTGGACGGGCTTGGGGGGCAGCCCGACGATGACCGCCTGCGCGTCCTTGTTGTTGTACTCGGAGGCGCCGAGCTTCACCGTCTTCTTCTGACCGGCGGTGAGGTAGTCGTAGTCGAGCCAGCCGAGCTGGAGCTTGTTCCACGCGCCGAGGTCGCCGGCACGCTCGCCGATGCCCCCGTCGGTGGCGCCGCCCAGACGGCTCTGCGCCATCAGGGTCCAGTACTCGTTGCTGTTGTCGCCGCTGGCCGTCACCGAGTTGTAGTCGTCCGGCAGGCCGAGGTCGTGGGTGAACTCGTGGTAGAAGACCGAGCGCCCGCCGTTCTCCGGCTGGATGGTGTAGTCGCCGACGTAGAAGCCGGTGTAGTCGTCGGTCGAGGCGACCGTGCCGTCGGGGTTGACGGTGCCGCCGATCGGTGCGCCCGTGAGGCAGGCACGACCGTCGAAGCACGACGGGCCGTAGGCGAGGTTCGAGTACCAGCGGTGCGACCAGACGGCGTCGGTCCCGTAGATCGGGTCGCCGTCGGCCTCGTCGCCGCCGGCGTGGACGATCTGGAAGTGGTCGATCCACCCGTCGGGCTCGTTGAAGTCGCCGTCGCCGTCCAGGTCGTAGCGGTCCTGCACGTCGAACGTGGCGAGCTCGGCCTTGATGTCGTCCATCGTGCGGCCGTCGGCGAGCTGGCCGTCGACCCAGGCCTTCGCGGCGTCCTGGATGAGGAGCTTGACGTCGCCGCAGTTGGTCTGGCCGCAGCGGTTCGTGCCGTACCGGCCCTCGGTGAAGGGGACCTTGACCCAGTCCGTGACCGTGCCGTCGACGCTGTAGCGGCCGGACGACTGCGTGGTCATGTAGTTCTTCAGGGACTCGCCCTCGCCGAAGTACAGGTTCTGGAAGTACGCCTGCGAGTGGTCGGCCGCCCAGACCGTCGAGTTGTCCTTGGTGCGGTCCGGTTCCGGGATCTGGTTGTGGAGCGGCCCCTCGTGGCGCTGGGCCTTCGGGTCGAGCGGGAAGGTCGGCTGCTGGTCGCCGAACTCGACGAGGACGACGAAGATCCGGTCGGTGCCCTCGTGGGCGACCGGGACGTACTTGGACTGGTAGGAGTCCTTGCCGCCCTTGCCGTGGCCCTTGCCCTGGTCGTGGCCCTTGCCCTTGCCCTTGCCCTGGTCGTGGCCCTTGCCCTGGTCGTTGCCGTTGCCCTGGCCGTTGGCGCTGGCGTTCTCGGAGGTGACCTGGACGACCTGCTGGCCGTTGATGGTCTGCACCTTCGCCTTGCCCGAGAGCACGTCGGAGATCGCCTGCTCGCGCAGGGCCGCCTGCTTCTCCGCGATGGGGTTGGGCAGGGCGTCCGACCCCACGCCCGTGGGCTCGGCGCTGCCGCCGATGGTCGGCGCGGCCTGCGCCGGCGCCATGGCCAGGCATGCCCCGACCAGTGCCAGCCCTGCTGCGATCGCTGGAACTCTGCGCACTACTACCTCCCAGACTCGTGGTCATGGGCCCCGGCTTCGTCGACGGGGCTGCCCGGAGTCTAGGAACACGTGACGTCGATCACCATGCGAACGGGGTACGA
Source organism: Xylanimonas protaetiae (assembly GCF_004135385.1). Taxonomy (NCBI): domain Bacteria; kingdom Bacillati; phylum Actinomycetota; class Actinomycetes; order Micrococcales; family Promicromonosporaceae; genus Xylanimonas; species Xylanimonas protaetiae. The sequence continues at coordinate 3,697,204 of NZ_CP035493.1, forward strand.
AGTCAGATCGTTACCTGGCCCGCACCCGGGAGAAACGTGAAGGCGGGGCCGAGACCAGCTCGACCCCGCCTCCGTCACGTGCTGGACCCACGCCGGCCACACGCCGCGCGAGCCTTCCCGCCTCACTCGGAGTCGGGGTCCGTCCAGTGGCCCGCCTGGCGCTCGGTCCACAGCTCGCGGCGCGCCTCGGTCTTGGCGTCCATGCGCTCGGTGAACTCCTGGCGCTTCTCGGAGCGCGTCTTGCGCTTCGACTCGTCCAGGCGCAGGTCGGTGCCGCGCGCGCCGAGCAGCTCGGGCCCCGTCATGAGCGTCGGCTCCCAGTCGAAGACGACGGCGTCGCGCTCGTCGCCGATGCGCACCTCGTCGCCCGCGACGGCGCCCGCCTTGAACAGGCGGTCCTCGACGCCGAGCTTCGCGAGCCGGTCCGCGAGGAACCCGACGGCCTCGTCGTTGTTGAAGTCCGTCTGGCGGACCCAGCGCTCCGGCTTCGAGCCGCGCACCTCGAAGAAGACGCCGTCGGCGTCCTGCTTCCTCGTGACGGTGAACCCGGCGTCGTCGACGGCCCTGGGGCGCAGGACGATGCGCGTCGGCTCCGGGGCGGGCGCCGCGGCGCGCGCCTCGGCCACGATCCCGCCGAGGGCGAACGTCAGCGGGCGCAGGCCCTCGTGCGACGCCGTCGAGATCTCGAAGACGCGCAGGCCGCGCGCCTCGAGCTCGGGCTTGACGAACTCGGCCAGCTCGCGGGCCTCGGGCACGTCGATCTTGTTGAGCACCACGAGGCGCGGGCGCTCGGTGAGCGGGACGCGGCCGCCCTCGATCTCGAGGTCGCCCGCGTAGGACGCGAGCTCGGCCTCGATGGTGTCGAGGTCGGTGATCGGGTCGCGGCCCGGCTCGAGCGTCGCGCAGTCGAGCACGTGCACGATGACGGCCGTGCGCTCGATGTGGCGCAGGAACTCCAGGCCCAGGCCCCGGCCCTCGCTCGCGCCCGGGATGAGGCCCGGGACGTCGGCGACGGTGTAGCGGGTCTCCCCCGCCTCGACGACGCCGAGGTTCGGCACCAGCGTGGTGAACGGGTAGTCGGCGATCTTGGGGCGCGCGGCCGAGATCGCCGCGATGAGCGACGACTTGCCGGCGCTCGGGAAGCCCACGAGGGCGACGTCGGCGATCGTCTTGAGCTCGAGCACGACGTCGGCCGACTCGCCCGGCTCGCCCAGCAGCGCGAAGCCCGGCGCCTTGCGCTTGGGCGACGCGAGCGCCCGGTTGCCGAGCCCGCCCTTGCCGCCCGCGGCGACGACGTACTCCGCGCCCGCGCCGACGAGGTCGGCGAGCACGTTGCCGTCGAGGTCCTTGACGACCGTGCCGTCGGGCACCGAGAGGACCAGGTCCTCGCCGTTCGCGCCGTCGCGGTCGTCGCCCATGCCCTGGGTGCCGTTGGTCGCGTGCCGGTGCGGCGAGTGGTGGTACGTCAGGAGCGTCGTCGTCTGCGCGTCGACGACGACCTTCACGGAGCCGCCGTCACCGCCGCTGCCGCCGTCCGGGCCGGCGAGCGGCTTGAACTTCTCGCGGCGGATGGAGGCGACACCGTGGCCGCCGTCCCCGCCCGAGGCATGGAGGACGACGCGATCGACGAAGCTGGCCATGGGTGAATCCTCTCAGGCAAGACGAGAGGGGCGCGCCGAACCCGGCGCGCCCCTCTGCGAAGGAACTGCTGCGAAGCGTGGCTTCGCTGCGCTACGACTCAGACCTCAGCCGACTCGACGATGTCGACGACCTTGCGGCCACGACGCGTCGCGAACTTGACCGCACCGGCGGTCAGCGCGAACAGCGTGTCGTCGCCACCGCGGCCGACGTTCTCGCCCGGGTGGAAGTGGGTGCCGCGCTGGCGGACGATGATCTCGCCCGACTTGACGACCTGGCCGCCGAAGCGCTTCACGCCGAGCGACTGGGCGTTCGAGTCACGACCGTTGCGCGAGGAGCTCGCGCCCTTCTTGTGTGCCATTCTCAGGACCTGCTTTCAGGAAGTACGGGGAGGTTCACGCGGGCCGCGTGGGCCTGCGGAAAGTCACTTGATGCCGGTGACCTTGAGGCGCGTCAGCGACTGACGGTGGCCCTGGCGCTTGCGGTAACCGGTCTTGTTCTTGTACTTGAGGATGACGATCTTCGGGCCCTTCTCGTCCCGAACGACCTCAGCCGTGACCTTGACCTTCGCCAGCTTCGCGGCGTCGGTGGTCACCTTCTCCCCGTCGACGAGCAGCAGAGCGGGCAGCTCGACGGTGTCGCCGGCCTTCGCGTCGATGCTGTTCATCACGACGATGTCGCCGACGGACACCTTTTCCTGACGGCCACCGGCCTTGACGATCGCGTACACCATGGTGCATATCTCCTGTGTAGGCGTGCCCGACGGCGGTGAACACCGGCTTGGTCTGCAACTCGAGGTCACCTCGGTGATCGAGTGCGGTGCGTCCGTGGGCACACGGGACAGGCACGCCGATGGGCGTGCCGACGCACAAGACTACACCATCGGGCCCGGCCGCTTACCATCGACCCAGCGCCCAGCGCCACAGTCACGAGCGCGGCCTCACGGTCCGCGGCTGGGGTTCTCGGGGGTCCGTGCCGTCTGCCGCACCTGACCGGAAGGCTGTCCCATGACCGGTACCACCACCCCCGTCCCCGGCGAGGAGCACCGCCACCGCGACGGCGCGAGCCGGCACCGGACGGCCCGCCTCGTCCACGAGGTGACGCTCCCCCAGATCGCCGAGGGGCTCCACCCCGCGCTGCTGCCCGGCATCGGCGTCGAGGACAACAACCACCGCTTCGGCGTGAACAAGGTCGTCTTCGGCGTCGCGTTCGGCCTCGTCGCCGCCGTCATCGCGTGGGGCGTCCTCGGCGCCGACAGCCTCCACGCGGCCTCCACGACGGCGTACCGCGTCGTGACCGAGGACTTCGGCTGGTTCTTCGGCCTGCTGATGGTCGGCGTCTTCGCCTTCATGATGTGGATCGGCTTCGGCCGCTACCGCAGCATCCGCCTCGGCCAGGACGGCGAGCAGCCGGAGTTCTCCACCGCCTCGTGGGTCGCGATGATCTTCGCCGCGGGCATCGGCATCGGGCTGCTCTTCTACGGCCCGCTCGAGCCCGTCACGCACTTCACCTCCCTGCCGCCGGCGTTCGCCGACGTCGCGCCGGGCAGCGACCAGGCGATGCACCTCGCGCTCGCCCAGACGATGTTCCACTGGGGCCCCGTCGCCTGGAGCATGTACGCGCTGGTGGGCGGGGCGGTCGCCTACGCGTCGTTCCGCAAGGGGCGCGCGCCGCTCATGTCCGCGCTCCTCGAGCCCATCTTCGGTGCGCGCACCCGCGGGCCGCTGGGCGCCGTCGTCGACATCTTCGCGATCATCGTGACCCTGTTCGGCACCGCGGTGTCGCTCGGCATCGGCGCCCTGCAGATCGGGCGCGGCGTCGAGATCGTCGCCGGCGTCGGGCCGCTCGGCAACGGGGCCCTGGTCGGCATCATCGCGGTGCTCGCCGTCGCCTTCGTCGTCTCGGCCGTCTCCGGGGTCAAGCGCGGCATCCGCGTGCTGTCGAACGTCAACATGATCCTCGCCGGCGTGGTGGCCCTCTTCGTCTTCGTCGCCGGCCCCACCGTGCTGCTGCTCAACCTGCTCCCCGGCGGCCTCATGACGTTCGTCGCCGAGCTCCCGACGCTCGCCGCGCAGTCCGGCGCCACGAGCGACGACGCCCAGGAGTTCATGAGCAGCTGGACCACCTTCTACTGGGCCTGGTGGGTCTCGTGGACCCCGTTCGTCGGCCTGTTCATCGCCAAGATCAGCCGCGGCCGCACGCTGCGCGAGTTCGTGCTCACCGTGATCGTCGTGCCCACCCTCGTCTGCCTGGTCTGGTTCACCGTGCTGGGCGGCACGAGCATGTGGCTGGAGCAGACGGGCGCGGCGCTGAGCCAGGCCGGCTCCGCCCAGGACATGCTGTTCGCGCTCCTGGACAACCTCCCCGCCGGGGCCGTGACCTCCGCGATCGCGATGGTCTCGGTGGGCATCTTCTTCGTCACCAGCGCCGACTCCGCCTCGATCGTCATGGCGTCCCTCGCCGAGAAGGGCAACCCGGCCCCGCGGCGCTGGAACACGATCGTGTGGGGCTCGGCGCTCGCCGTCATCGCCGCGGTGCTGCTGGTCGGCGGCGGGAGCGCGGCCCTGAACGGCCTGCAGAACCTGATGATGGTGACCGCGCTGCCGTTCGCCGTCGTCATCGTGCTCGTCATGGTGGCCTGGTCGCGGGAGCTGGCCCACGACCCCCAGACGATCCGCCGGCGGTTCGCCCGCGAGGCGCTCGCGCGCGGCGTGCGCGAGGGCATCGAGCAGCACGGGGACGACTTCGTCATCGGCGTCGTCAAGGCCCAGCCCGACAAGGGCGCCGGCGCCTGGCTGAACACCGACGACCCGCGGCTCACCGCGTGGTACTCGCCCGAGGCCCCGCAGCCCCCGCTCGACGACGCCCCGGACGCCCCGGACGGGCCCGCCGCGGCTCCGCGGTAGGCCCGTCCGTCACCTCGGTCCAGGACGCTCAGTCCAGGACGAACGTGATCTCCAGCACGACCTGCCAGTGGGTGATCACCCCGTCCGTGACGTCGACCTTCTGCTCCTTGACCCACGCTCCCTGGACGTTGCGCAGCGTCTCCGTCGCGCGGTCCACCCCGATCTTGATCGCGTCCTCGAAGCTCACGTCCGAGCGCGCGCTGATCTCCGTGATGCGTGCCACCGAGCCGGCCATGGGATCCCCCGATCCTCTCTGATTGGGCCTTGACCGTTCGAGCATCGCCCGCCCTGGTGCGGCCCGCCACCGGGACGCACGATGGGGCGATGGAGGACGACGCCGTCTCCGCGGCGATGCGTGCCGTGCCCCGCCGGGCGTTCCTGCCGCGCCTCCAGCGTCCCTACTCGCCGCAGGACCGTCCCCTCGAGATCGGGCACGGCCAGACGTGCTCGCAGCCCTCGACGGTCGCCGCGATGCTGCGGCTGCTCGACGTGCCGCGCGGGGCGCGCGTGCTCGACGTCGGCGCCGGGTCGGGATGGACGACGGCGCTGCTGGCCCGCCTGGTGGGGCAGGACGGCGAGGTGCTCGGCGTCGAGCGCCGGCCCGACCTGGCCGCGTGGGGCGCGGCCAACGTGGTGCGGGCCGGCATGCCGTGGGCCCGTGAGGTGCCGGCGCGTGCGGGGGTGCTGGGCCGGCCGCGCGACGACGGCTGGGACCGGATCCTCGTCTCGGCCGCGGCGGACGCGCTCCCCACGGTGCTGGTGGACCAGCTCGCGCCGGGCGGCCGCATGGTGATCCCGGTCCGGCACACCATGCTGCTGGTCGAGGCAGCCGACGACAAGGTGCGCGTCACACAGCACGGCACGTACACGTTCGTCCCGCTCATCCAAGACTGACCGGCGGTCGAGCGACTCTGGATGTCCGCGTACGGCGGCTCATATGCGGACATTCAGAGTCGCTCGACCGCCCGTAGGGCGCGGTGGCGGCGACAGCGGGCCTGGTACGACTCTTGGCCGCCGACGTGCTCCGCGACCGGCGACTCGGCGGACGCGGCCTCCTGGTTCAGGCGGACGTGGTACGCGGCGTCGCGGCCGCAGATCGTGCAGACCGCGGTCAGCTTGACCACGCTCTCCGCGACCGCCATCAGGGCGGGCAGCGGCTCGAACGGGCGGCCGTCGAACGTCACGCACAGCCCCGCGACGACGACCAGCAGCCCGTCGTCGGCGAGGCCCAGCACCACGTCCACGAGGTCCGGCCCGAAGAACTGCGCCTCGTCGATCGCGACGAGCTCGGTGCCCGGCGTGACGAGCCCCGGGATCTCCGCCGCCGCCGACGCGGTGGCGGACGGGATCTCCAGGCCCGAGTGGGACGCGATCCTTCCGCCGCCCGCCCGCACGTCGAGTGCGTGGTTGACGACGACGACGCCCCGCCCCGCGAGCCGTGCGCGCCGCACGCGCCGGACGAGCTCCTCGGACTTGCCGGCGAACATCGGCCCGGCGACGACCTCGACGCTTCCCACGCGGTCCTCTGCCGCCTGATCGCTCATGGCGCGAGCATCCCACGACCCACCGGCACCCCGACGGAACGACGCAGGGCGGCCCCGACCGAGGTCGGGGCCGCCCTGCGTACCGCGTGCGTCAGGCGTCAGGCGTCAGGCGTCGCGGCGTCGTCCTTGTGGTCGTGCGCGTGCGCGGCCGCGGCCGCGATCGTGGCGAGCGTGGCCTTGACGGCCTCGCGCGCCTCGGACTTGTCGTCCGGCAGCTTCGGCACGTCGGCGTGCGGGGTGGCCTCGGCCGGCTTCGACGTCGCACGACGACGGCGTGACGAGCGCTTCGGCTCCCCCGCGGGCGCGGCGTCGGCGGCGGGCTCGGCGTGGGTGTGCCCGTTGCCGTTCGACGACCCGCCCTTCTCGATCGGCTCGGCGTGCACGATGAACCCGCGGCCCTTGCAGTGCTCGCAGGTCTCGCTGAACGCCTCGACCAGGCCCTGGCCCACGCGCTTGCGCGTCATCTGGACCAGGCCCAGCGACGTCACCTCGGCGACCTGGTGCTTGGTGCGGTCGCGGCCCAGGCACTCGACCAGGCGGCGCAGCACCAGGTCGCGGTTCGACTCGAGCACCATGTCGATGAAGTCGATGACGATGATGCCGCCGATGTCGCGCAGCCGGAGCTGGCGGACGATCTCCTCCGCTGCCTCCAGGTTGTTGCGCGTCACGGTCTCCTCGAGCGTGCCGCCCGCGCCGGTGAACTTGCCGGTGTTGACGTCGACGACCGTCATGGCCTCGGTGCGGTCGATGACGAGGGAGCCGCCCGAGGGCAGCCAGACCTTGCGGTCCATGCCCTTGGCGAGCTGCTCGTCGACGCGGTGCACCGCGAAGACGTCGGTGGTCTCGTTCCACTTGGTCACGCGCTCGCGCAGGTCGGGCGCGAGCTCCTCGACGTAGGTCGAGACCTCCTGCCACGCCCCGTCACCCTCGACCACGAGCGACGAGAAGTCGTCGTTGAAGATGTCGCGGACGACGCGGATGGCCAGGTCGGGCTCGCCCTGGAGCAGCGCCGGGGCGCTCGTCGAGGAGCGGCCGGCCTTGGTCTGGATGGCGTCCCACTGGCTCTGGAGACGCTCGACGTCGGCGCGCAGCTCCTCCTCCGAGGCCCCCTCGGCGGCCGTGCGCACGATGACGCCGGCGCCCTCGGGCACGACCTCGCGCAGGATCTTCTTGAGGCGGTTGCGCTCGACGTCGGGCAGCTTGCGGCTGATGCCGGTCATGCCGCCGCCGGGGACGAGCACGAGGTAGCGGCCCGCGAGCGTGACCTGCGACGTCAGACGGGCACCCTTGTGGCCGATCGGGTCCTTGGTGACCTGCACCAGCACCGAGTCGCCCGACTTGAGCGCCTGCTCGATGCGGCGCGGCTGGCCGCCCTCGAGACCGGCGGCGTCCCAGTTGACCTCACCGGCGTACAGCACGGCGTTGCGGCCCTTGCCGACGTCGACGAACGCGGCCTCCATGGACGGCAGCACGTTCTGCACGCGGCCCAGGTACACGTTGCCGACCATCGAGGTCTGCGACTGCTGCGAGACGTAGTGCTCGACGAGCACGCCGTCCTCGAGCACGGCGATCTGCGTGCGGCCGCCCAGCTCGCGCACCACCATCGAGCGCGACACCGCCTCGCGGCGGGCGAGGAACTCGGCCTCGGTGATGATCTGACGGCGGCGGCCCGCGTCGCGGCCCTCGCGGCGGCGCTGGCGCTTGGCCTCGAGGCGCGTGGAGCCCTTGAGCGCCGTGACCTCGTCCGAGGAGCGGCCGCGCGCGGTCGCGGACTCTGCGCGCTCGGCGCGCGAGCCCCGCCGGCGGCGACGACGACGGCTCGACGCGCGGCCGCCGTCCTCGGGGTGCTCCGTCTCGTCGGCGTCGTCCTCGGCGGGCTCCTCGCCCTCCTCGTCGGCGTCGGCGTCCTGCGCCTCGTCCGACGGCTCGGCGAGCTCGTCGCCCTCCTCGTCCTCGTCGTCCTCGGGACGACGGCCACCGCGGCGGCCACGGCCACCCCGGCGACGACGACGACGCGGGCGGTCGTCGGCCGTGTCGAGCTCGACGTCCTCCTCGTCCTCGACGAGGTCCTCCGGACCCAGGTCCACGAGCTCGACGCCGTCGGCGACCAGCTCGGCCTCGATGGCGGCGACCTCCTCGGCGGCGGCCGCCTCCTCGCCGGTCAGCTCGACGGGCTCGGGCAGCACGACGACGGGGGTCGCCGTCTCGGTGGCGGGCTCGGCGGCAGCGGCCTCGGCAGTGGTCTCGGCGACGGCCTTGGTGGCGGGCGCCGCGGCGAGCTCGCCGGCCTGAGCCTTCGGCTCGGGCCTGGCGGTCGGCGGGCCGGCGGGGGCCTGCGCGCGGCGCGGGCGGCGCCCGGCCGCCAGGTCGGGGGCCTGGAAGAGCATCGCGGTGGTGGCCAGGCGCGGCGTCGACGAGCCCGGGGCCCGGGAGGCCGTCGCGGCCGAGTCGGCGGGCGGCTCGGCGACGGCGGGCTTGGGCTCGGCGGCCACGACGGGCTGCTCCGGCTGCTCGGCGCGGGCGCGGCGGGTCCGGGTGGCGCGGGCGGGCGCGGCGGCCTCGGGCGCGACGCCTTCAGCGTCCGCCGCCGGGGCGGACGCCTTCGGGGCCGCCTTCGCAGCCGACCGGGTGCCCGCTGCCTTCGACGACGCCGCCTTGGACGTGGCGGCCTTCGACGCCGTGGCCTTCGACGCCGTGGCGGGCGCGTCCTCGGCGGTGGCCTTCGTGCGGCGCGAGCGGATGCTCTTGCGCGGGGCGGCGGGCTCGGCGTCGTCGGCGCCGGCGTCGGCCGCAGGGGCGGCCGGACCGTTCGGCAGCTCGATGTCGGCGAGGCTGCGGACGGCGCGGCGGGCGCCGGCGGCCTCCGAGCGGCCGACGGAGACCTGCGTGCGCGGCGCCTCGGCAGCCGGCTCGTCGGCCCGGGCGGGGAAGACGATGTCGTCGAGCGAGATCCCGGCGGCGGGCGCGGCCGCGGCGTCCGGGGCGGCGTCGGGCGCCGTCGTCGGCGTCGAGGTGGGGCGCGAGACGCGGCGGGAGCGGCGCGCGGGGGCCTCCGCCTTCGGCGCGTCCGCGGCCGGGGCCTCCGGGGCGGGGGCCGCGGCGGCCGGCGCGGGCGCCGGGGCCTCGTCGCGCGCCGGGAGGGTGATGCCGAGGTCGGGCGTGGCGCCGGCGGCCGGGCCGCCGGCGGCGCGGGTCACGCGGCGGCGCGCGGGCTTACGGGGTGCTTCGTTGTTCTCAGAGGTCACGCGATGTGCTCCTGCTGCCCTGCCGTCCGCCCCACACCTGCGGACCGCCGGGCGGTCGTCGTCCGTGCCGCGAGGACGCGGTCACCGGACGGAAGTCTCGGTACGGCGGGCTGCTGCCTCGTCTTCGCGGACGCCGGGCGACCCGGGTCCCCTTCGTGACCCGGACCGCGGCACCGCGTGCGGACGCGGGAGCTGCGAGCTCGTAGCCCTCGAGGTGGTGTGGACCCCGAAGGTTGCGTCCCAGTATCGCACCGTCGTGACCATCCCGTGACGAAAGGGCGTGGCGTGTCCACCGGATCTCATGGCCGGTGAGGTCAACCAGCGCCTCTCCCGCTGCGCTCCGACCCTGTTGAGAGGATGCTCACACTGTGTCGTATTGACTAGTGAAGATTTTCACGAGCAGGCTGCGCACAGGCCCCGACGTGCGGACACTCTCCGGCCACGGCGTCGCCCTCGCCTCAGTTCAGTGCCCTTCCCGAGCCCAGGAGACGCACCGTGGAGACCTTGGATCTCGCCCGATGGCAGTTCGCCATCACGACCGTGTACCACTTCATCCTCGTGCCGCTGACGATCGGCCTGGCGCCCCTGGTCGCGGGCATGCAGACGGCGTGGGTGGTCACCAAGAACGAGCGGTGGCTGCGGTTGACCAAGTTCTTCGGCAAGCTGCTGCTCATCAACTTCGCCCTCGGCGTCGCGACCGGCATCGTGCAGGAGTTCCAGTTCGGGATGGCCTGGAGCGAGTACTCCCGGTTCGTCGGTGACGTGTTCGGGGCGCCGCTCGCCATGGAGGCCCTGGCGGCGTTCTTCGTCGAGTCGACGTTCCTGGGCCTGTGGATCTTCGGCTGGGACCGGCTGAGCAAGAAGGTGCACCTCGCGTGCATCTGGCTGCTCGCCATCGCCACCAACCTGTCCGCGTTCTTCATCCTCGCGGCGAACTCGTGGATGCAGCACCCCGTCGGCACGGTCTACAACGAGGCCACGGGCCGCGCCGAGATGGAGTCGATCGGCGCGATCCTCAGCAACTCGACGCTGCTGGCCGCGTTCCCGCACACCATCAGCGCCGCGTTCCTCGTCGCGGGCACGTTCGTCTGCGGCATCGCCACCTGGTGGATGGTGCGGCTGGTGCGGTCCAAGAAGCCCGAGCTCGTGGCCCTGGCCCGCGACACGTACCGCCCGGCCGTCGTGCTCGGGGCGATCGTCATGCTCGTGGCCGGCGTCGGCGTGGGCCTCTCCGGCGACGCGCAGGGCAAGCTCATGTACCAGCAGCAGCCCGGCAAGATGTCGGCCGCCGAGGGCCTGTGCGAGACCGAGGAGGCCGCCGCCTTCTCGATCCTCACCGTCGGGCCCTGGGACCCCACCTGCGACGACCTCACGCGCGTCATCTCGGTGCCGGGCCTCGCGAGCTTCCTCGGCACGGGCCACTTCTCCGGCCCCGAGTCCGCCCTGCCCGGCGTCAACGACGTCCAGCGCGACATGGAGGCGCGGTTCGGCTCCGTCGACGCCGCGGGCAACCCCATCAGCTACACCCCGCCGCTCGGCATCACCTACTGGGCGTTCCGCCTCATGATCGGCCTCGCCGTGTTCTCCGCCGCCCTCGCGCTGTGGGCGCTGTGGGCCACGCGCAAGGGCCGGCTCTCGGACAACAGGTGGCTCTCGCGGCTCGCGATCGTCGCCATCCCGATGCCGTTCCTCGCCTGCTCCTTCGGGTGGATCTTCACGGAGGTGGGCCGTCAGCCCTGGGTGGTCGCGCCCAACCCGACCGGCATCGACCAGGTGCGGCTGCTGACCGAGCAGGGCGTCTCGACGGCCGTACCGGCGGGCGTGGTCCTCACGTCGATGGTCGTGTTCACGCTGCTGTACGCCGCCCTGGGTGTCGTCTGGTACCGCCTCATCCACCGGTACGCCATCGAGGGCGTGCCCGAGGTGCACGACGAGTCCCCCGAGGCGCGCGCCGGCGACGACGACGCCAACCGCCCGCTGTCCTTCGCCTACTGAGCCCGAGCACCAAGGAGAACTGAGATGGACCTGTCGATCCTGTGGTTCGTGCTCATCGCCGTGCTGTGGACGGGGTACCTCGTGCTCGAGGGCTTCGACTTCGGCGTCGGCATGCTGCTGTCGCTCTTCCCGCGCGGCACCAAGGAGGAGAAGCACGCCGAGCGGCGCGTGCTCATCAACACCATCGGGCCCGTGTGGGACGGCAACGAGGTGTGGCTGCTCACCGCGGGCGGTGCGACCTTCGCCGCGTTCCCCGAGTGGTACGCCACCCTCTTCTCCGGGTTCTACCTGCCGCTGCTGCTCATCCTGCTCGCGCTCATCGTGCGCGTCGTGGCCTTCGAGTACCGCGGCAAGATCGCCTCGGCCGTGTGGGCGCGCCGCTTCGACGTGCTCATCCAGGTGGGCTCCTGGGTGCCCGCGGTGCTGTGGGGCGTCGCGTTCGCCAACCTGGTGCGCGGCGTGCTCCTCGACGCCGACCACCAGTACGTCGGCGGGTTCTGGGCCCTCCTCAACCCCTTCGCGCTGCTGGGCGGCCTGACGACGCTCGTGCTGTTCCTGCTGCACGGGTCGCTGTACGTGGCGCTCAAGACCGACGGCGAGCTGCGGGCCCGCGCCCGCACCTTCGCGGCGCGGTTCGCGGTCGCGGCCGTCGTTGTCGCCGGCGCGTGGGCGGTGTGGGCGCAGGTCGCGTTCTCCGTGGCGTGGACGTGGGCCGCGGTCGCCGTCGCGGCGCTGAGTCTGGTCGGCGTCGTGGTGCTGAACGCCCGCGGGCGCGAGGGCTGGGCGTTCGGGCTGTCGGCCCTCGCGATCGTCTCCGCCGTCGTGCTGATCTTCGGGTCCATGTACCCGGACGTCATGCCGGGGCTCGACGGCGGCCCGTCGCTCTCGATCGCCGACGCGTCCTCGACCGACTACACGCTGACCGTCATGACGTGGGTCGCCGTGATCCTCACGCCCGTCGTCATCGCCTACCAGACCTGGACGTACTGGGTGTTCCGGCGTCGTCTCACGACGGCGGACATGCCCGCCCCCGCCGGCCTGACGTGGAAGAAGGTGCGCGACGCCCTCGGCGGCTCGGACACCCCGGCCGTCAAGCCGTCGGACCTCGCGTGACGGTCGCGTGAAGCCGCTCGACCCCCGCCTGCTGCGGCGGGCGCGTGCCGCCCGCCGGTACGTGGTGCTCACGGCCGGCCTGGGGCTCGCCTCGGCGCTCCTGATCGTCGCGCAGGCGCTGCTCGTGGCGTCCCTCCTCGGGGCGCTCGTCACGCACGGCTCGGTGGCGGGGTCGACGGCGGCGCGCACGCTGGGGCTGCTCGGTGCCGTGGCCGCCGGACGCGCGGTGGTGGCGTGGGCGCAGGAGCGGTACGCGCAGAAGGCCGCCGCGCAGACCGTGGCCGAGCTGCGCTCCCAGGTGGTGGCGCACGCCGTCGCCCTCGGGCCGCGGTGGGCCTCGGGCGCGCGGCGGGCCGAGGTCGCGACGCTCGCCACGCGCGGGCTCGACGCCCTCGAGCCGTACCTGGTCCGCTACCTGCCGTCGCTGCTGCTCACCGCCCTCGTGACGCCCACGGTGCTCGTGGTGCTGGGCGTGCTCGACTGGGTGTCGCTGCTCGTGTGCCTCGGCACCCTGCCGCTCGTGCCGCTGTTCATGTGGCTCGTCGGGATGATGACGCAGGGCACCTCGGAGCGGCGGCTCGTCGTCGTGCAGCGGCTCGGGTCGCAGGTGCTCGACCTGCTCGCGGGACTGCCCACGCTGCGCGCCTTCGGGCGCGAGGTCGGGCCCGGGGCGCGCGTGCGCTCCCTCGGGGAGGCCTCGAAGAAGGCGACGCTCGGCACGCTGCGGGTCGCGTTCCTGTCGGGCATGGTGCTGGAGCTGCTGACGACGCTCTCCGTGGCCGTCGTGGCCGTCGGGGTGGGGCTGCGGCTCGTCGACGGGTCGATGACGCTGACGGCGGGGCTCGCGGTGATCATGCTGGCGCCCGAGGTGTACCTGCCGCTGCGGGCCGTGGGGGCGCAGTTCCACGCGTCGACCGACGGGCTGGCGGCGGCCGGGTCCGCCTTCTCCCTGCTGGAGGCCGGCAGCGCCGTGGCCCCGGAGCGCGAGGCCTCCCTCGCCGGTCCCGTGCGGGCCTTGCTGCTGGACGGCGTGTCGGTGCGCGCTGGGGACCGGGCCGTCGAGGCTCCCTCAGGGCTGACCGCTCGCATCGCTCTGGGGAGCGGGCAGGCCCGGGGCGGGCGGGTCGTCGTGCTCCGCGGGCCTTCCGGGGCCGGGAAGTCGACGACCGTGGACGTGCTGCTGGGGCTTCTGCGGCCGGATCGTGGCACCGCGCGGCTGGAGCTGGCCGACGGGACCATCGTCCCGCTCGACGTGTCGCCGGCGTCCTGGTGGGCGCAGGTGCTGTGGGTGCCGCAACGGCCCGCGATCGCGCCGGGGGCGCTGCGCGACGTCGTCGGCGGGGCGGCGCGGGACGACGACGCGGCGCTCGCCGCGGCCGCGCGGACCACCGGGCTCGACGTCGTCGTCGACGGGCGGCCCGACGGGTGGGGCACGCAGGTCGGGCTCGGCGGGGTCGGGCTGTCCGTCGGGCAGCGGCAGCGCGTCGCGCTGACCGCCGCGCTGCTCGCCGGCGCGGGCCGGTCGGTCGTCGTGCTCGACGAGCCGACCGCGCACCTCGACGCCGCCGGCGAGCGCGTCGTGCTCGACACCGTGCGGGCGTGGCGCGACGCCGGGCGGACCGTGATCGTCGTCGCGCACCGGGAGTCGCTCGTGGGGCTGGCCGACCAGGTCGTCGACGTCGCGGCGCGGGCGCTCGAGGCGGTGGGACCGTGACCCGGGACCCGTTGCGGGCCGTGCTGCCGCTGCTCGAGGTGCGGCGGCGGCACGTGGTGCGCGCCGTGCTGCTCGGGGCGCTCGCGCTCGGGTGCTCCGTGGGGCTCGCGGCGGTGTCCGCGTGGCTCATCGCGCGCGCCTCGCAGATGCCGCCCGTGATGACGCTGTCGATCGCGGTGGTGACGGTGCGGGCGTGCGGTGTCGGGCGCGGGCTGTTCCGGTACCTGGAGCGGCTCGCCTCGCACGACGTCGCGCTCGGCAGCATGGCCGCGCTGCGCGCCAACCTCTACGACGCGCTCGCGCGCGGGCCCGTGACCGGCGTCGTCGGGCTGCGGCGCGGCGACCTGCTCGCGCGCGTCGGGGCGGACGTCGACGACGTCGGCGACGTCGTCGTGCGGTCGCTCGTGCCCGCGGGCGTGGCGCTCGTCGTGGGGCTCGGGTCGGTGGCGCTCGTCGCGGCGTTCCTGCCCGCGGCCGCCCTCGCCCTGCTCGGGTGCCTGCTGTTCACCGGGGTGCTCGCGCCGTGGCTCGCGTCGCGCGCCGCGGCGGCGACGGAGGCGCGCGGGGCCCAGGCGCGCGCGGAGGTGACCGCGCGGACGCTCGGGATCCTCGAGGAGGGACAGCAGCTGCGGGTCGCCGGACGGCTCGGCGACGAGCTCGCCGCGCTCGCGGACGCCGACGCGCGGCTGACCGCCGCGGGGACCGAGGGCGCGCGCACGGCGGGCGTGTCGGCCGCGATCGGCGCTGCCGCGCAGGTGCTCGCCGTCATCGCCTCGTTGTGGCTCGGCATCGGGGCGCTCCAGGCGGGGACGCTCGCCGAGGTCGAGCTCGCCGTCGTCGTGCTCACGCCGCTCGCGGTGTTCGAGGTGACGTCGGTGCTGCCCGCCGCGGCGGTGCAGCTGCGGAGGTCGCGCGAGGCGGCGGCACGGCTGGCCGCGCTGCTGCCGGAGGCGGAGCCGCAGGCGGCGGTGACGACGGCGGCGACGACGACGACGTGCGGAACCGGGCGCGTCGGAGCGACGGAGGGCCGGGGTGCCGCAGACCAGGACGACCAGGACGCCGGTGTCGACGCGGCCGGCCCGCGCGGCGGTGCGGCTCGTCCCGCTCCCGGCGGCGACCCGCTGCTCGTGCTCGACGGGGTCTCGGTCGGGTGGCCCACCGCCCCGGCGCCCGCCGTCGTCGGGGTCGACCTCGCGGTCCGGCCCGGGTCCGTGCTCGCTCTCGCCGGTCCGTCCGGCGTCGGCAAGACGACGCTGCTCATGACGGCCGCCGGGCTGCTCCCTCCGCGCGGGGGCGCCGTGCGCGGCGACGCGAGCACCCTGTTCCTCGCGGAGGACGGGCACGTGTTCGACACGACCGTGCTGGAGAACCTCCGCGTGGCGCGCGGCGACGTCACGCCCGCCGACGCCCGTGCGGCGCTCGACGCCGTCGGGCTCACGGCCTGGCTCGACGCGCTGCCCGACGGGCTCGACACGGTGCTCGGCGGCGGGGCGACGACGGTCTCGGGCGGCGAGCGGCGGCGCCTGCTCGTCGCGCGCGGGCTGCTGGCCCCGGCGCGCGTGCTGCTGGTGGACGAGCCGGCCGAGCACCTCGACGCGGCCGCGGCGGACGCCGTCGTGGCTGCCCTGGCTGCGCACGCCCGGGCGACGGGCCGCGCCGTCGTCGTCGCCACGCACCGGCTCGCGGCGGCCGCGCAGGCGGACGAGGTGCTGCTGCTGACACGCGACGACACGGGGCCGGCCGTCGTCGGGGCGCGCGGGACGCACGCCGCCCTGCTGCGCGACGCGCCGGACTACGCCTGGGCGGTCGAGCAGGAGTCCGCCGAGCGGTCGGCCGTCCCGCGGTAGACCACCCGAGGGAGACCACGGAGCGGTAGACCGCTCAGCGACGGTCGCGCGGGCCGCGTCCTGCCGCTCGGCCGCCGATACCGGTCCACGAGCCCGTGCCCCCCGCCCTAGCCCGCACCGGCCGGGTAGCGTCCCGTCCGTGAAGATCCTCGTCCCGGGCAACGTTCCGTTCGACTCCGTCCCGCAGCTCGACGACACCGACGACGTCGTCGTGCCCTACGTCATGCGCGACCCGATCCCGGACGAGCACCTCGACGCCGAGGTGCTCGTCGCGTGGGCCTCCCCTGCGCGCGTCCTCGAGGACGCCGCCCGGCGCCTCACCCGCCTGCGCTGGGTCCAGACCCTCAACGCCGGGCCCGACGCCGTGCTCGCCGCGGGGTTCGCCCCCGACGTCGTCGTCTCGTCCGGGCGCGGGCTGCACGACGGGACGGTCGCCGAGCACACGCTCGCCCTCGTGCTCGCGTCCGTGCGGCGCATCGACCGGTCGCTCGCCGCGCAGCACGCGCACACGTGGGACCGCGGGCTCGGCAAGGAGCAGGCGTCCGCGGCGGACGGTGCCACCTTCACGCTCGACGGCGCCCGCGTGACCCTCTGGGGCTTCGGGTCCATCGCACTGCGGACGGCCCCGCTGCTCGCCGCGCTGGGTGCGCAGGTCACGGGCGTCGCGGGCTCGGCCGGCACGCGCGGCGGCTTCCCCGTCGTCGCCGAGGCGAGCCTGCGCGACCTGCTGCCGCGCACCGACGTGCTCGTCTCCCTCCTGCCCGCGACGCCCGAGACCCGCCACGCCCTCGACGCCGACCTGCTCGCCCTGCTGCCCCCGCACGCGCGCTTCGTCAACGTGGGCCGCGGGGCCACCGTCGACGAGGCGGCCCTGGTCGCGGCGCTCGCGTCGGGGGCGCTCGCGGGCGCCGCGCTCGACGTCACCGAGACGGAGCCGCTGCCCGCCGGCTCCCCGCTGTGGGACGCGCCGAACCTGATCCTCACCCCGCACGTCGCGGGCGGGCGGCCGCAGCAGGCGGCGGCGTTCCTCACCGAGCAGGTCCGCGCGTGGAAGCGGGGCGGCGCGGGGGCGATCCGCAACGTCGTCGGGCGCTGAGGCCTCGTCGTCCTGCGCGAGGCCCCGGGGTTCGGCCCGGGCTGCCGTGTCCTGCGACGTCGCGCAGGACGACGGCTGCCCGGGCAACCCTGCCCGGCAGCCCGGGCCCGGAACGACGGCGGGGCCCTCAGCGACGGCGCTGGCACCTCGGGCAGAAGTGCGAGGAGCGGTTCATGAAGGCCTCGCGGCGGATCGGCGTGCCGCAGCGCGGGCACGGCTCGCCCTCGCGGCCGTACGCCGCCAGGCCGCGCGCGAAGTAGCCCGACTCGCCGTTGACGTTGACGTAGAGGGCGTCGAAGCTCGTGCCGCCGACGGCGAGGGCCTCGCGCATGACCTCCTCGGCGGCGTCGAGCACGCGGGCGACGTCGGTGGGCCGCAGCGCGTCGGTGGCGCGCGCGTAGTGCAGGCGGGCGCGCCACAGGGCCTCGTCGGCGTAGATGTTCCCGACGCCGCTGACGAGCGTCTGGTCGAGCAGCGCGCGCTTGACGACCGTGCGGCGGCGCCTGATCGCGGCGACGAGGGCCGCGCGGCCGGGCGTGCCGGGGGCGACGACCGGGTCGAGCAGGTCGCGGGCGATGTGCGCGACCGGGCCGGGCACCGCGGGCTCGTCGGTGCCGAGGCCGCCCGGGGCGCCGTCGGGCGTAGGCACGAGGTCCGCGACCGAGAGGTGCCCGAACGTGCGCTGGTCGACGAAGTCGAGGGCCGTGGCCCCGGTGGGCGCGTCCTCGAGGTGCAGCCGCACGCGCAGGTGCGGGTGCACCCACGGGTCGCGCCCGTCGCGGACGAGGAGCTGGCCGGACATGCCGAGGTGCGCGAGGAGCGCCGTTCCGGCGGTCGGGCGCGTCGCGGCCGCCCCGGCCGCACGCTGCCGGGTGGTCTCGACGGGCGCGGCCACCGGGGACGGCGGGGTCAGCGGCAGCCAGAGGTACTTGCCGCGGCGGGCCGACGCGGCCAGCGTCGCCCCCTCCATCGCGGACGCGAAGGCCTCCGGGCCGCCGTCGTGCCGGCGCACGGAGTAGTCGCGCAGCACCTCGACCTCGCGCACGCGGGCGCCCACGACGTGGCGGGCGAGGCCGTCACGGACGGTCTCGACCTCGGGGAGCTCAGGCACCCGGCTCGGCCGGGGCGGCGTCCACGGGCAGCGCGACGAGGGCGCGGTACGCCTCCTCGGCGGCCTCCTGCTCGGCGTGCTTCTTGGCGGAGCCGTGGCCCAGGCCCATGACCGGGCCGGCCACGACCTGCGCGTGGAAGGTCCGCGCGTGCTCGGGGCCCTCGGCGTCGACCTGGTAGGCCGGTGCGGCGAACCCGCGCTCGGCGCAGGCCTCCTGGAGGGACGTCTTCCAGTCGAGCCCGGCGCCCAGGCCGGCGGCGGCGTCGAGCGTGTCGTCGACCAGGCGGTGGACCAGCGCGCGCGCCGTCTCCAGGCCGTGCGAGATGTACGTCGCGCCGATGATCGCCTCGACGGTGTCGGAGAGGATCGAGTCCTTGTCGAAGCCGCGCGTGCGCCGCTCGCCCTTGCCGAGCAGCACGTACGCGCCGAGGTCGAGCTCACGCGCCACCGCGGCGAGCGCCCGCTGGGACACCGTGGCCGCGCGCATCTTCGCCAGCTCGCCCTCGCTCACGTCGGGGTGGCGGCGGTACAGCGCCTCGGTGACGACGACGCCCAGCACGGAGTCGCCCAGGAACTCGAGCCGCTCGTTGTGCGGGATGCCGCCGGCCTCGTGGGCGAACGAGCGGTGCGTGAGGGCAAGCACGAGAAGCTCGGGGTCCAGGTGGACCCCGAGCTTCTCGAGAAGAGCGGTCGGCGCCGGCCGCATGGCTGCCGTGCCGGTCACGGGCGGGATCAGCCCGCGTGCTCGGTGCGCAGCGCCTCGGCGTACTGGCGGCCCTTGTAGACACCGCACGTGGGGCACGCGGTGTGGGACAGCTTCTGCCCCTTGCAGTTCGGGCACGTCGTGAGGGCGGTCGCGGTGGTCTTCCACTGCGAGCGACGCGCACGGGTGTTGCTGCGCGACATCTTGCGCTTCGGAACAGCCACGGCTAGCTCTCTTTCGTCTCGTCGGTCACGCTCGTCTGCTCGAGCATGGCTTGCAACGCCGACCAGCGAGGGTCGACGACGTCATGGGTGTGGCCCGGGTCGTCCGCAAGGCGTGCTCCGCACTCGGAGCACAGGCCGGGGCAGTCCGGACGGCACAGCGGCTGAAATGGTAGTGCAGTAATGACGGAATCACGAACCGCGGGTTCGATGTCCGCCAGGTCCCCGTCCAGCACCGACTCCTCGTCGGCCAGCTCGTCGTCGCCGGCGTCCTGTGCCGCGTGGATGCGCTCGGGGTAGCCGAACAGCTCCGTGACCCGCACGGTGACCTCCTGGGTCACCGGGTCAAGGCACCGCACGCACTCCCCGAGAGCCGTGCCGCGCACGACGCCGGAGACCAGGACGCCCTCCATGACGGCCTCGAGGCGCAGACCCACGGTGAGGTCGGCCCCCTCGGGGATGCCGATGACCGCCGTGCCCAGGTCCGCGGGCGCGGGCACGACGCGAGCGAACTCGCGCATGGTGCCGGGACGCCGCGAGAGCTCGTGCGTGTCGAGCACGAGGGGCGAACGGTGGTCGGTGCTGATGGCAGGCTCCGGTCAGGAAGGTGCAGGGAAGAGGTGTCGGCCCATCGAGGGCCAGCGCACGAGTCTATGCCATGCGGCAGGCCCGGCCAACGCGGGCCCGGGTGACGCAGGACACCCACCGCGCCGGTCAGTCCTCCGGGGCGGTGGGCCACTCGGGGTCGCGCACGTGGTCCCAGCGCGGGCGGCCGGCGTCGGGGCCGAGGCGCTCGGCGAGCTTCGCGCGACCCGCCTGGACCTGCGCCGTCAGCGCGTCGAGGTCCTCCGCGAACGACGCGAGCCGCCCGTCGCAGTACTCGTCGGCGTTCGTGCGCAGGGTCGCGGCCTGCTGCTCGGCGGCCGCGACGATGTCGGCCGCGCGCGCCTTGGCCTGGGCCACCACCTGCTCCTGCTCCACGAGCTCCAGGGCCCGCTGCCGGGCCACGGCGAGGGTCTCCTCGCCCGACCGGCGGGCGCTCTCGAGCTCGTCCTGCGCCTGCCGCAGCAGCTCGTCGGACCGCTCGACGGCGGTGGGCAGCCCGTGCCGCAGCTCGTCGACCAGCCCGACGAGGGCCTGCTTGTCCACGCGCACGTCCTGCGACATGAACACCGGCTTGGCGTTGTCCACGAGCGCCGCGAGCTCGTCGAGCACCTCCAGCAGCGCCGACGGGGACAGCGTCCCGATCTCCTGAACCATGTTTCCTCCCTGCTCTCCCCTGTTACCGCTGCTGGGCCGCCAGCGCCGCGCGCACCACCGCGGCGACGCCGTCGGGCACCATGTCCTCGATCGCCCCGCCGTGCCGCGCGATGTCCTTGACCAGCGACGACGCGACGTGCGCATACGCCGGGTCGGCGGGCAGGTACACCGTCTCGACGCCGGTCAGGTGCCGGTTCGCGAGCGCCATGGGCAGCTCCGCGTCCAGGTCCCCGCCGCCGCGCAGCCCCTTGACCATGGCGGTCGCGCCCACCTCGCGGCAGAAGTCGACGACCAGCCCGGGCACCACCTCGGCGCGCACGTCGGCGGTCGCGGGGTCGGCGGCGAGGGCCGCACGCACGATCTCGACGCGCTCGTCGAGCGTGAGCAGCCCCGTCTTCCCGGCGTTCTTCGCGACGCCGACGACGACACCGTCGAAGAGCGTCCGGGCGCGGCGCACGACGTCGAGGTGGCCGAGCGTAAAGGGGTCGAACGACCCTGGGCAGACGGCGATGGTCACGCGCCCACGCTACCCACGCGTACGCCCGCCACCCCGGAAGCAGCGCCGCCCAACCTCGACGCGCGTCCCTGAACGTCCGCCTCCGGGCGTCCCGGCGCGGACGTCCAGGGTCGCGCGTCGGTCAGGACGGGTCGCCGTCAGGATGGGTCGGCGTAGTAGACGGCGGTCTCTCCGTAGTCCTTGCGGGCCAGGAGGGCCAGGCCTGCCGGCCAGGCCGGTTCGGCGCTGCGCGTCGAGCGCTCGACGACGACGACCGCGTCCGGGGACAGCACGCCCGGCGCCGCGAGCGCGGCGAGGACGCCCGCCAGGGACGCCTCGGACAGGTCGTAGGGCGGGTCGAGGAACACGAGGTCGAGCGGCTCCCCCGGCGCCGCCGCGAGGCCGGCCGCGAAGCGCGCGGCGTCGTCGCCCACCACGCGGACGGTCGCGCCCAGGCCCAGCGAGGCGACGTTCCGCCGCGCGACGTCGACGGCGCCGCGCGCCGAGTCCACGAGCGTCACCGCGACCGCCCCGCGCGACGCCGCCTCGAGGCCCAGCGCGCCCGACCCCGCGTACAGGTCGAGCACGCGGGCGCCGTCGAGCACCTCGTAGTGCGCGAGGCGGCTGAAGATCGCCTCCCGGGTGCGCTCGCTGGTGGGGCGCGTGCCCTTGGACGGCACCTGCAGGGTGCGGCCGCCGACGGTGCCCGCCACGATCCTGGTCATGCGGGCGAGCCTAACGAGCGGGCGTGCGCCGTCGGCGAACACGGGCACAAGCGGACCGCCCCGGACGCTCTCCTGACATGGCCTCCCCTGACATGGCCGTGGGACCGGACGACGTCCCTGACGACACCACCGGCGACACGCCTCGCGACGGCCCCGGCGACGCCGAGGCGCTCGACGCGTACTCGCGCGCCGTCGTCGCCGTGGCCGACGCCGTGCTGCCGAGCGTCGCGAGCCTGGCCGTGACGCTCCCCCGCGGTGCGGGCGCCGGCTCCGCGAGCGTCGTCACGGCCGACGGGTTCCTGCTCACCTCCGCGCACGTGGTCGCGGGCGCCGACGTCGCCGAGGCGACCTTCAGCGACGGGACGCGCATGCGCGCCGACGTCGTCGGGCGCGACCCGCTCTCCGACCTCGCCGTGCTGCACGCACGCGGCGACGTCCCGCGGCCCGTCGAGCTCGGCGACGCCGCCCGGCTGCGCGTCGGGCAGCTCGTCGTCGCGCTCGGCAACCCGCTCGGGCTCGCCGGGAGCGTCACGGCCGGGATCGTCTCGGCGCTCGGCCGCTCGCTGCCCACGGGCAACGGCCGGGTGGTCGACGAGGTCATCCAGACCGACGCGGCGCTCAACCCCGGCAACTCCGGCGGGGTGCTCGCGGACAGCGCCGGGCGCATGGTCGGCGTCAACACCGCGGTCGCGGGCATCGGCGTGGGCCTCGCTGTGCCGGTCAACGCGACGACGCGGGGCATCGTCACGCAGCTCATGACCACCGGGCGGGTGCGCCGGGCGTTCCTCGGCATCGTCGGCGCACAGGTGCCGCTGCCGCCGCCGGTCGCCGCGAAGGTGGGCGCGCCCACGGGCCTCCAGGTCGCCGACGTCACCACCGGCAGCCCCGCCGCGGAGGCGGGGCTGCGCCGCGGCGACGTCGTCGTCGAGCTCGACGGGCGCCGCGTCGCGTCGGTCACGGCGCTCCAGCGGGCCATGGTCCAGGACGCCATCGGGCGCCGGGCCGAGGTGACGGTGTGGCGCAACGGGGCGCTCGTCGACGTCGTCGTCTACCCGCGCGAGCTCGCCTGAGGCTCCGGGCGCCGGACCGGCGCCACGGCGGACCGGAGCCTCGGTCGCCGGGGCGCCCGAGACGGGCGCTCACGCGCGCTCCAGGAACTCCTCCTGCTCGGCGTCGAGCTGGTCGGCGATGGCCGCCGCGAGCGCCGGGTGGTCCGCCAGGTCCGGGTCGGCCGCGACGACGGCGGCCGACTCGCGGCGGGCCTCCTCGATGAGGTCGGCGTCCTTGACGACGCGCAGCAGCCGCAGCCCGGACGTGCGGCCGGACTGGGCGGCGCCGAGCACGTCGCCCTCGGAGCGCAGCTCGAGGTCGAGCTGGGCGAGGCGGAAGCCGTCGGTGGTCTCGGCCAGCGCCTCGACGCGCGCGGCGGCGGGGGTGCCGGGCTCCGCCGTCGAGACCAGCAGGCACAGGCCCGGTGCCGACCCGCGCCCGACGCGCCCGCGCAGCTGGTGCAGCTGCGAGAGCCCGAACCGGTCGGCGTCGAACACCACCATGACGGTGGCCTCGGGCACGTCAACGCCCACCTCGACGACCGTGGTCGAGACGAGCACCTGCGAGGTCCCGGCGGCGAAGCGGGCCATGGC
The DNA here is from genome assembly GCF_004135385.1 of Xylanimonas protaetiae. Classification (NCBI taxonomy): domain Bacteria; kingdom Bacillati; phylum Actinomycetota; class Actinomycetes; order Micrococcales; family Promicromonosporaceae; genus Xylanimonas; species Xylanimonas protaetiae. The sequence goes on from NZ_CP035493.1 coordinate 3,720,461, forward strand.
CGCGTCCTTCTCGGCGGGCGGCAGCTGGCCGTGCAGCACGTCCACGGCGAGCCCCGCGAGCGCGGGCGTCTCCCGGAGCTGCTCGGCCACCTCCAGCACGGCCCGCAGCGGGGTGCGCTCGGGGGCGTCCGCGGAGGCGAGGGCGAGGAAGTCGGGCAGCTCGTCGAAGTCGTCGGCGGCGGCCTTGGCCTTGCCCGACACCTCGTCGCCCCCACCCCAGAGGTCTCCTCGCTCCGCTGCGGGGACCTCCGAGGACCCCGGGGACCCCGGGGAGTCAGGGTGGATGCGCGGGCACACGACGTAGGCGCGGTGTCCCGCGTCGACCTCCTCGCGCACGCGCTGCCACGTGCGCTCCATCCAGCGGGCGTTGGCGGCGGGCACCACGACCGTGGTGATCCCGGACCGTCCGGCCGGGACCTGCGTCAGCGAGGACACCTCGAGGTCGCCGAAGACCGTCATGGCGACCGTGCGCGGGATCGGCGTCGCCGTCATGACCAGCAGGTGCGGGGCCACGCGGCCCTTGGCGCGCAGCGCGTCGCGCTGCTCGACGCCGAACCGGTGCTGCTCGTCGACGACGACGAGGCCGAGGTCGGCGAACTGCACGTTCTCGCTGAGCAGCGCGTGCGTGCCGACGACGATGCCGGCCTCCCCGGACGCGGCCTGGAGCAGCGCCGTCTTGCGGGCCGTGGCGGGCAGCGAGCCGGTGAGCAGCGCGACGCGCGTGCCGTCCTCCGCCCCGCCGAGCAGCCCGCCCTCGGCCAGCGGGCCCAACAGCGCGCGCAGCGTCCGGGCGTGCTGCGCGGCGAGCACCTCGGTGGGCGCGAGCAGCGCGGCCTGCCCGCCGGCGTCGATCACCTGGAGCATGGCCCGCAGCGCGACGACGGTCTTGCCCGAGCCGACCTCGCCCTGGAGGAGCCGCTGCATGGGCCGCGGCTGGGCGAGGTCGTGCGCGAGGTCCTCGCCCACGGACACCTGCCCGGACGTCAGCGTGAAGGGCAGCGCGGCGTCGAACGCGGCGAGCAGCCCGCCCGGGCGCCCGGGGCGGGCGGTCGCGTCCTCGGCGGCCGTGCGGGCCCGCCGCTGCGCGATCGCCGCCTGGAGCACGAACGCCTCCTCGAACCGCAGCCGGTGCCGGCCCCGGTACGCCTCCTGCGTGTGCTGCGGCGTGTGCACGAGCCGCAGCGCCTCGAACCGCGACGGCATGCCGGCGCGGGCGCGCACCTCGTCCGGCACGGGGTCGGGCACGTCGTCCTCGGTGAGGGTGTCGAGCACGGTGCGCACGCAGCGCTGCAGCTTCCACGTCGGCATCGCCGCCGTCGCGGGGTACATCGGGATGGGCAGGCTCGCCAGGTACAGGGCCGACTCGTCGTCGGCGACGTCGCCGCCCTCGCCGACCATGAGGTAGTCGGGGTGGGTGAGCTGCCGGGTGCCGCGGTAGTCGCCCACGACGCCGCTGAACACGCCCGACGACCCGGGCGTGAGCCGCTGCTCGTGGTAGCGCAGCGCGCCCGCGCTCTTGGCGAAGAAGGTCAGGGTCAGCTCGTGGCGGCCGTCCGAGACGACCGTCTCCAGCCGCGCCCCCGTGCGGGACGCGAAGTTGCGCATCGTCGTGCGCGCGACCCGTGCGAGCACCGAGACGTGCTCGCCGACCGCGAGCGCCCCGACGTCGGTGAGCTGGCCCGGCTCGGCGTACCGGCGCGGGTAGTGCCGCAGCAGGGCGTCCACCGTGACGAGCCCCATCTTGGCCAGCGCGTTCCCCGTGCGCGTGCCGAGCAGCCTCGTCAGCGGCTCGTGCAGGCGCCCGACGCTCACGGCTCCACGCCGATCGCCACGCCCGTGCCGGGCCGGCCCGTGCGCAGCGGCACGCACTCGGCGCCGCGCTCCTCGGCCAGGTCCTCCAGCTCGGCGACCACCTCGGCCCGCACGCCGTCGTCGGCCAGCACCGTGACCACCTCGCCACCCTCGCCGAGCAGGACCCGCAGCGCCTCCTCGGCGTCGTCGGCGTCGGTCACGGCGGCCCGCAGGCCGCCCAGCGCGCCGCGCACGGCGTCGACGACGTCGGCCTGCGGGTCGTCCGCGGCCGCGGCCAGCGCCGCGACGACGACGGCCGCGTGGACGTCGGTCGGGGTGTCGAGCGCGACGACGTCGGGCGGCGACCCGTCCTGGTCGGCGTCCTCGCGACAACGCTCCTGGTCCCGGGCTCCCTCGCTCCCGGTCGCGTCAGGCCTGTCGTCCCCGTGCTCGGCCGCGAGCCGTCCGACGGCCGCGCGGGCCGCGCCGGCCGCGCCGCTGAGCACGAGCACCGTGCGCGGCCCGGCGGACAGCGCGGCGAGCGCGAGGTCGCGCGGGAAGACGCCGACGGGCGGGACGGGCACGAGCACCACGGCCCCGGCCCGGGCCAGCTCGGCGGCGAGCGCCGGCGCGTCCGTGCTCGCGACGACGGCGAGCGTGCCGTCGGGCACCGCGAGGTGGCGCACGTGGACGGGCTCGACGCGCCCGCGCCCGGCCCACCGCCGGGCCACGGCCAGCGCGGCGGGCAGGTCGGGCGTGTGCACGTGCGCCTGCCAGGCGGAGTCCTCGTCGGACCCGAGGTCCGCCCCGCCCACGACGACGACCGAGCCGCCCACGGCCGCCAGGTCGGAGCGCAGGACCTCGGCCACGCCGCCGTCGGGGAACTCGAGCGCCCCGGCGGGCCGGCGCAGCACGAACATCACCTCGAGCTCGTCGGCGTCGGTGTGCCCGCCGTGGTGCCCGTCGACGTGCGGCTCGGCGGCGTCGGCGTGCACGGTGTCGTGGCCGGTCATCTCCAGGCCGAGGGTCACGGGCAGCACGGCGAGCATCGTCGTGGTCGCCACCGGCACGGCGCTCCGGGCGGTCGTCCCCGCCCCGCCGCCTCCCGCCCCGTCGCCGCCCGGCGCGGGCGCCGGGCTGCCCGCGTCGGCGCCCGCGAACCGGCGGGCCACACGCAGCGCGTCGAGCACGAGCACCAGGCCGCACGCCCCGGCGTCGAGCACGCCCGCGCGGGCCAGCGGGGCGAGCGTCGCCACGGACGACGACGCGGCCTCGCGCGCCCCGCGCACGGCGGCCTCGAGCACGTCGTCGGCGCTCGCCCCGGGCCTCGCGGCGACGTCGCGGGCGGCGGCCGCGGCGACGTCGGCCGCCGTGAGGATGGTGCCCGGCTCGGGGTGCGCGACGGCCGCGCGGGCGGTCCCGGCCGCGACGTCGAGGGCGCGGGCAAAAGCATCGCCGCGCGTGGCGGCGACGGCGACGCCGCGCAGCCACTCGGACAGGATCACCCCGGAGTTGCCGCGCGCACCGAGCAGCGCCCCGCGCGCGAGCCGCCGCAGCAGCGCGGCCGCCCCGGCGTCGCCGGGCGCGGCGGCGACGGCGCGGGCGCCCTCGCGCACGGTCTGGTGCATGTTCGTCCCGGTGTCCCCGTCCGCGACGGGGAACACGTTGACGTCGTCGATGGCGTCGCGCTCGCGGCCCAGGGCGCCGGCGGCCAGCCGGGCCCAGGCGCGGACGACGGGGGCGTCGAGCGCGTCGGTCACGCGCGCGTCGGCGTCCGGCACTGTCTGCTCCTCGCGGGTGGGGGCGGGGTGGGTGAGGGCTCGGCTCCACGGTAGCCTTGTCCGCCGACAGGTCCCCGCAGGCGTCCGGGCGTCCACAGGTGATCGACCCCACGTTGGAGGCACGCGACGCCGTCGGGTATCCTGTCGTGGTTGCCTTGCGCCAGCGAGGCCCCCAAGACCTTTTCCACCACCACGTCGGTGCTGCCTTCAGCCCGTCGTGATCGACACTCAGGAGACATCCGTGGCTGCCAACTGCGACGTCTGCGGCAAGGGCCCGGGCTTCGGGCACTCGATCTCGCACTCCCACATCCGCACCAAGCGCCGCTGGAACCCGAACATCCAGCGCGTCCGCGCCGTGGTCGCGGGCACGCCGAAGCGCGTGAACGTGTGCACCTCGTGCCTCAAGGCCGGCAAGGTCACGCGCGCCGTCTGAGCGACTCGCTGATCGAGCCCGTCGGGTCCCTGACCCGGCGGGCTCTTTCGCATCCCGTGGCGGCTTCCGATTGCCAAGAAGTCGTGAAGAGTTCACCAACCGGTCTTGGTCGAGACGCCGCCCGGTGGCACCCTTGACGGCATGACGGTGGATCTCGACGGCGTGACCATCCGGACCGCGGGCCCGGCCGATGCCTCGCGCATCGCCCAGGTGCACGTGACCTCGTGGCAGTCCGCGTACGCGGACCTGCTCCCGGCCGAGTACCTGGCCGGCCTCGACCCGACGGAGCGCGCGCGCCGCTGGGAGTCGGTGCTGGCCGCCGCCGGGGACGCCGCCCGGGTGCTCCTGGCCGAGCAGGAGGGCCGCACGCTCGGCTTCGCGAGCTTCGGCCCGTCCTCCGACGAGGACGCCGAACCGGGCACGCACGAGCTCTACGCGATGTACCTCGAGCCGGCCGCGTGGGGCCGCGGCGTCGCGCGCGAGCTCATGCGCACCGTGCTCGGCGCGATCCCCGCGGGCACCCCCATGACGCTGTGGGTGCTCGAGGGCAACGAGCGCGCCCAGCACTTCTACCGGCGGCACGGGTTCCACGTCGACGGCGTCGAGCGCATCGACGAGATCGGCGGCGTCCCGCTCACCGAGCTGCGGTTCCGGCGCGCCGCCTCGTGAGGCCGGCGCGCTCGGCGTCGTTCCCGCACAGCGCGATCGCGGCGTCGTAGGCCGCCAGGGCGTCGTCGCGCCGCCCCGCCCGGGCGAGCAGTTCCGCGCGGACCGCGGGCAGCCGGTGACCGCGCAGCGTGATGCCCGCGAGCGCCGCGAGCCCGGCCTCCGCGCCGTCGCGCTCCGCGACGGCGACGGCCCGGTGCAGCCGGACCACGGGCGACTCCCCGAGCGCGAGCAGCTCGTCGTAGCGCGCCACGACGCGGTCCCAGGCCGTGCCCGCCGACGACGGCGCCACGACGTGCTCCGCGGCGACGAGCGCCTGGAGCAGGTACGGCGCGGGCGGCGCGCCCACCAGCGGCGACAGCAGGTCGACGGCCTCCGCGATCTCCGCGGCGTGCCAGAGCGTGCGGTCCTGGTCGGGCAGCAGCACGAGCTCGCCGTCGCGCACGCGCGCGTCGCGGCGCGAGTGCTGGAGCAGCATCAGGGCGAGCAGCGCGTCCAGCTCGGGGTCGGCGACGAGCGCCCGCACCACGCGGACCAGCCGGACCGCCTCGGCCGCCAGGTCGGCCCGGACGACGTCGGAGCCCGAGCCGGGCGCGTACCCGGCCGTGAACGCGAGGTACGCGACGTCGGCCACCCTCTGCACGCGCCCGGCCAGGTCGCGGGCGGGCGGCACCGCGAACCGCTCCCCCGCCACCCGCTGCCTGGCCCGCGTCAGGCGCGCCGCCATCGTCGGCGTCTGCTGGAGGAACAGCCGGGCGACGTCCTGCGTGCTGACGCCGAGCACGAGCCGCAGCGTGAGCGCGGCCGCGGCCTCGCGGGACAGGGCCGGGTGGGCGCACAGCAGCACGAGCCGCAGGAGCTCGTCGGTGACGTCCTCGCCGGCGTCGGCCATGACGCGCTGCGCGTCCGCCGCGAGGCCGGCGTCGACCTCCAGCAGCGGCATGCGGCGCGCGAGCGTGGCCTCCCGGCGCAGGACGTCGAGCACGCGACGACGGGCCGCGGTGAGCAGCCAGGCGGGCGGGTTGTCGGGGACGCCCGCCTCGGGCCACGTGCGGGCCGCCGCCTCGAAGGCGTCGGCCAGGCCCTCCTCGGCCAGGTCCAGGCGGCGGTACTGCGCCGCCAGCAGGGCCAGGAGGCGGCCCCAGTGGTCGCGCAGGGCCGAGCGCAGTGCCTCCTGCGGACGCCCCTCACCCGACATGCCCCCACGATGGCACGCGAGGTCGTGTCGAGCTGGCGGGCGCCCGTCCGTCACGGAAGTGTCAGCACCGACCACGACCTGAGGAGACACCGTGCGCTACGTCGTCCTGATCCACTCCGACCCCGAGCCGTGGGGTCACCCCACCGTCGACTTCACCGCCGAGGGCCGCGCCGTGCCCTCCGAGCGGCGGGCCGCCGACGGCGCAGCGTTCGACGCGTTCCTCGCCGACCTGTCGGCGCGCGGCGAGCTCGTCGCCGCCGAGGCGCTCGCCGCCCCGTCGTCCGCGACGCTGCTGCGCTGGTCCGACGGCGGCGCGGTCGCCACGGAGGGCCCGTACGCCGAGGCGGGCGAGCACCTGGCCGGGTTCTTCCTGGTCGACGTCGCGACGCCCGAGCGGGCGCGGGAGGTCGCGGCACGGTTCGCCGGCCCGGGCGACACGGTGGAGCTGCGGCCCGCGTACGTCTGGCCGTCCTGAGCGTCGCGGGGCTCCGGTGCCCGGCACCGGAGCCCAGCGCGTCAGGCGCGGAAGTGGTCCCAGCCCGGGCCGACCGCCGGCTCGGCGCCGTCGAGCGTGACGCGCGGTGCGCCCGCCGGGGCGCGGACCGTCCCGATGCGGCGGAACCCGTCCGGCAGCGCCGCACCCGGCGGGAACGTGGCCAGCAGGCCGTGGTCCTCGCCGCCCGACAGCACCCACTCCAGCGCCCGGCCCGCCCCGCGCCCGGGCGCGTCGGCGACGGGGGCCAGCGCGTCGGCCGCGGTAGCCAGCGCGGCCGCGTACGGCTCCAGCGCCTCGGCGTCGAGGTCGATGTCGACGCCGCTCGCCGTCGCGACGCGCCCGGCGTCGCGCAGCAGGCCGTCGGAGACGTCGAGCATGGCCGTCGCGCCCCCGGCGCCCGCCGCGGGGCCGGCGTCGAGCGGCGGCGCCGGGCGCAGGAACCCGGCGACGTACGGGGCGAGCGCCCCCTCGGCGCCGGGCGCGCCGGCGGAGGGCTCGGCGACGCCCGCGTCGAGCAGCGCGAAGCCCGCCGCGGAGAAGCCGCGCACGCCCGCGTGCGCGACGACGTCGCCGGGCCGCGCCCCCGACCGCAGCACGGGCGGGCGCCCGCCCAGGTCGCCGTGCACGGCGACGGACACCATGAGCACGGACCCGCCGGACAGGTCGCCGCCGACGACGGCCGCCCCGGTCGTCTCGCAGGCGTCGGCGAGCCCGCGGGCGAACTCCTCCACCCACGTCACCTCCAGGTCGGCGGGCATGGCCAGTCCCACGACGAGCGCCGTCGGGCGGCCGCCCATCGCGGCGACGTCGGCGAGGTTCTGCGCGGCGGCGCGCACGCCGACGTCGTAGCCGGTGGACCAGTGGCGGCGGAAGTGGAAGTCCTGGACCAGCACGTCCGTGGACACGACGTAGCGCCCGTCCGGCGCGGCGACGACGGCGGCGTCGTCGCCCGGGCCCACCAGGGTGGCGGCGCCCGTGGGCAGCAGCGGGACGAACCGGGCCAGCAGCCCGGACTCGTCGAGGTCACGTACGCGCAGTGTCACGCGACGACCCTAACGGGGTCGTGGGCGCGGGTACCGTGAGCGCGTGCCTCGTCGTCCTCTGCCCGCGCTCCTGGCGGGCATCCCCGCGCTCGTCCTGGTCGCGCTGGCCGGGGCGTGCACGCCCACCATCGCCGTCGACGCGGCCCCCGACGCCGCGAACCCTGCGTGCGCGCCCGTGATGCTCGCGCTGCCGCCCACGTTGGCCGGCGACCTGGAGAAGGCGCGGACGACGTCGCAGGCGACCGCCGCGTGGGGCACGGGCGGCGCCGCGGTGACGCTGCGCTGCGGCGTCGAGCTGCCGGGGCCTTCGGCAGATTGCCAGCAGGTGGAGTCGGCGAAGGGCACGGTCGACTGGATCGTGCAGGCGGGCGACGACGGCACGTGGCGGTTCACCACCTACGGCCGCGACCCCGCGGTCGAGGTGACGATCCCGGGGACGGTCCGCGAGACGCACTCGTCGTCCTTCGTCGCGGACCTCGCGCAGGCGGTCGGCCTCGTCGAGGCGACCAAGACCTGCACGTAGCGGGCCCGGCACGTGGCGAGCCTGGGGCGGACCGGGTCGGCGGTTGCGTTCCGGGTCGGCGGATGCGCCCGCCGACCTGGAGCGGAACCGCCGACCCGACGCGCTCAGCGCAGGCCCGATCCGCTCAGCGCAGGCCCGTCGGGCGCTCCAGGGCGAGCTGGATGAGCTCGTCGACCAGGTCCGGGTAGGCGATGCCCGTCGCGGCCCACATGCGCGGGTACATCGAGAACGGCGTGAACCCGGGCATGGTGTTGATCTCGTTGACGATGACGCGCTCGTCGGGCGTGACGAACACGTCGACGCGCGAGAGGCCCTCGGCGCCGACGGCGTCGAACGTGCGCACGGCGATGGACCGCACCTGGGCGACCACCTTGTCGGGCAGGTCGGCCGGGCACGTGAGCTGTACGGCGGCCTCGTCGAGGTACTTGGCCTCGAAGTCGTAGAAGGCGTGCGCGTCGTGGTTCACCACGATCTCGCCCGGCAGCGACGCCCGGGCGGGGCCGCCGTCGCGCCCGCCGAGCACGGCGCACTCGATCTCGCGGCCCTCGATGCCCTGCTCGACGACCACCTTGGGGTCGTGCCGCTGCGCCTCGGCGACGGCCGCGGGCAGGTCGGCGAGGTCGTCGACGCGCGTGATGCCGAGCGACGACCCCGCGCGGGCCGGCTTGACGAACACGGGCAGCCCGAGCCGCTCGACGGCCGCGACGGCCTCCTCGCGGCGAGTCTCCCAGTCGCGAGGAAGGATCACCGTGTACGGGCCGACGGGCAGGCCCTGCCCCTCGAGCACGAGCTTCATGAAGTGCTTGTCCATGCCGACGGCGCTGGCCAGCACGCCCGCGCCGACGTAGTGCACGTCCGCGAGCTCGAGCAGGCCCTGGAGCGTGCCGTCCTCGCCGAACGGCCCGTGCAGCAGGGGGAAGACGACGTCGACCTCGCCCAGCACCGCGGGCACCTCGCCGGGCTCGAGGACGCGCAGCGTGCGCTCCCCGGCGGTCAGCGAGAGGATCACCTCGGCGCCGTCGTCGGCCGTCACCTCGGGCAGCGTGCCGCCGGTGATCTCCCAGCGGTCGGGCTCGTCCGCGGCGACCACCCAGCGGCCGTCCTTGGTGATGCCCACGGGGACGACGTCGTACCTGGTGCGGTCGATGGCGCGCAGCACCCCGGCGGCCGTGGCGGCGGAGATGGCGTGCTCCCCGGAACGGCCTCCGAAGAGGAGGGCGACGCGGACACGGCGGGGTGCGGGCTGCTCGGACATCGGCCCCGACCCTACCGGAGTCGGCGGCGTTCCCCTCCGGCCCGCGGCGGCGGTGATAGGAAAGGCTCATGCCGAAGCGACTCCTGGACGAGGACCTGCTGCTGACCATCCGCGGGCGGGCCGCCGGCCACGACCAGGCCAACGACTACTTCGACGACGACCTCGCCGACCTCAAGGCGGCGGGCTACCTCGCGGCCCTCGTGCCGACGGACCTCGGCGGTCCCGGCCTGGGCCTGCGGGACCTCGTCCACGAGCAGGCGCGCCTGGCGGGTGCCGCGCCCGCGACCGCGCTCGCCGTCAACATGCACCACGTGTGGACGGGCGTCGCCCGGTTCCTGCACGACCGCGGCGACGCGTCGATGGACTGGCTGCTCGAGGAGGCCCGCGACGGCGAGGTGTTCGCGTTCGGGTACTCCGAGGCGGGCAACGACCTGGTGCTGCTGGGCTCGCGCACGCAGGCGAAGCCCGACGGCGCGGGCGGCTACACGTTCCACGGTCGCAAGATCTTCACGTCCAACTCCCCCGGCTGGACGCGCCTGGGCACCATGGGGCTGGACGACACCGACCCGGACCACCCCGTCGTCGTGCACGCGTTCGTCACGCGCGACGGCGGCGGCTTCGAGATCCTCGACGACTGGGACACCATCGGCATGCGCGCCTCGCAGTCGCGCACCACGGTGCTGGACGGCGCCCACGCCCCGGCGGACCGGGTGATGCGCAAGGTCGCGCCCGGGCCGTCCCTGGACCCGTACGTGCTCGGCATCTTCACGAGCTTCGAGCTGCTCACCGCGAGCGTCTACGCGGGCATCGCGGACCGGGCGCTCGAGCTCGCCGTCGAGACGGTGACCAAGCGCACCTCGATGAAGACCGGCAAGGCGTACGCGCAGGACCCGGACATCCGCTGGCGCATCGCCTCGGCGGCCCTGGCCCAGGACGGCATCTGGCCGCAGTTCGACCAGGCCGCGGGCGCGATCGACGCGGGCGCGGACCTGGGCGCCGCCTGGTTCCGGCAGACCGCCGGCATCAAGGTGCGCGCCACCGAGACGGCCCGCTACGTCGTCGACGAGGCGATCCGCTCCTCGGGCGGGTCCACGTACTTCAACCGGTCCGAGCTCGGTCGTCTCTACCGCGACGTGCTCGCCGGCATCTTCCACCCGTCCGACGACGAGTCCGCGCACGCCACCGTCGCGCAGTCGCTGCTGGGGCCGCTCGAGTGACCGCCCTGCTCCACGCGTCGCGCCCCGAGGACGTCGCGGCGGCCGCGGCGATCCTGCGCGACGGCGGCATCGCCGCCCTGCCCACCGAGACCGTCTACGGGCTCGCCGGCAACGCCCTGGACGCCGGCGTCGTCGGCGCGATCTACGCGGCCAAGGGCCGCCCGTCGGACAACCCGCTCATCGTGCACGTCGCCTCGGTGGACGACCTTCCCCGCGTGGTGCGCGAGGTCCCCGCCACGGCGCGCGCGCTCGCCGACGCCTTCTGGCCCGGGCCGCTGACGATGGTGCTCCCGCGCCGCGACGTCGTGCCCGACCGCGTGACCGCGGGCCTCGACACCGTGGCCGTGCGGGTGCCCGACCACGAGGCGTTCCGCGCGGTGCTGCGCGCCGCCGGCGTCCCGCTGGCCGCGCCGTCGGCCAACCGGGCCGGCTCCCCCAGTCCCACCACGGCCCAGCACGTGCTGCACGACCTCGACGGCCGCATCCCCGCGGTGCTCGACGGCGGCCCGTGCACGGTGGGCGTCGAGTCGACGGTCGTCGACCTGACGTCGACGCCGCCGCGCCTGCTGCGGCCCGGCGGCGTCTCGCTGGAGCAGCTGCGGGCCGTGCTCGGGGAGGTGGACGTCGACCCCGCCGTCGCGGGCGAGCTGGCGCCCGACCAGACGCCGGGGTCGCCCGGCATGAAGTACCGGCACTACGCCCCGGCGGCCCCGGTCCTCGTCGTCGAGGGCGACGTCGCCGACGCCGCCGCCTGGGTGCGCGCGCAGCCCGAGCGGCACCCCGCCGTGCTGTGCTTCGACGAGGAGGCCGACGCGTTCGCCGGGCTCGACGTGGTGACCTACGGCTCCGCGACCGACCCGGCCAGCCTCGCGCGCGGCCTCTTCGACGCCCTGCGGACCGTCGACCGGCCCGAGGTCACGCGCGTCTTCGCGCGCTGCCCGGCCGACGACGCGGGCCTCTACCGCGCGGTCCGCAACCGGCTCCTCAAGGCGGCGGCGTTCCGGGCGGTCCGGGCCCCGGGACGCTGAGGGCGGCTACGCGGGCGCCCCGGGGCGCGCGAGCCGGCGCACCAGCAGCGACATGAGCGCGGCCCCCGCGCAGAGCAGCCCGGCCCCGTACCAGACGCCGTCGTAGGTGCCGGTCGCGTCGCGCACGACGCCGCCGACCCACGCGACCAGCCCCGCCCCGACCTGGTGCGCGGCCAGCACCCAGCCGAACACGATCGACGCCTCGTCGCCGTAGTGCTCGCGGCACAGCGCCATCGTGGGCGGCACCGTGGCCACCCAGTCCAGGCCGTAGAACACGATGAAGAACACCATGGGCGGCTCGACGTGCGGCCCCAGCAGCGACGGCAGCGTCATGAGGGCGACGCCGCGCAGCGTGTAGTAGACGCCCAGCAGCAGCTTCGGCGAGACGCGGTCGGTGAGCCAGCCCGAGAAGATCGTCCCGGCGATGTCGAAGATACCGACGACCGCGAGCAGGGACGCGCCCATCGTCATCGACATGCCGTGGTCGTGGGCGGCGGGGACGAAGTGCGTCTTGACCAGGCCGTTCGTCGACGCACCGCAGATCGCGAACGCTCCGGCGAGCAGCCAGAACGCGCCCGTGCGCGAGGCCCCCGTCAGCGCCGTGACGGCGCGCCGGGCCGCCCCGGTGCGCGGCAGGGGTCGCGGCTCGACGACGTCGGAGCCGTACGGCGGCACGCCCGCGTCGGCGGGGTGGTCGCGCATCGCGAGCAGCACGAGCGGCACCGCGAGCGCCGCCGCGACGGCGACCGTCACGGACGCGGAGCGCCAGCCGTGCGCGCCGATCATCCAGCTCAGCAGGGGCAGGAACACGAGCTGCCCGGACGCGGACGCCGCGGTGAGCACGCCGCTGACCAGGCCCCGGCGTGCGACGAACCACCGCTGGGTGACCGTCGCGGCGAACGCGGGCGCCATGCAGCCGGTGCCGAGGCCGACGAGCACGCCCCAGCCGAGCACGAGCTGCCAGGCCGCCGTCATCCAGATCGTCGACACCGCCCCTCCCGTCACGACGGCCAGCGCCACGACGAGCACGGGCCGGATGCCGAACCGGTCCATGAGCGCGGCCGCGAAGGGCGCGGTGAGCCCGTAGAGGGCGAGCTGCACGGAGACGCCCAGCCCGATGGTGCCGCGCGACCAGCCGAGCTCCAGGTGCAGCGGGTCGACGAGCAGCCCCGGCGCGGACCCGAACGCGGCGGCCGCGACGATCACGAGGAAGCTGACCAGGGCCACGCCCCAGGCGGGGTGGACGCGCCGGTGCGGGGCGAGGCGTGCGGTGCGGGAGGCGGCCGTCGGTGTCACGGGGACGATCCTGCGCGAACGCTCCCACCCGCACGAGTGGCCCGGTGGTCACGGTTCGATAGGATCTGGCCATGACGTACCTCCCGGACATGACGCTCCGGGGCACGACGGAGCCTGGTCGCCACCGCGTCGTCGTCCTGGTCCAGGACGGGTTCATCCCGTTCGAGCTGGGCATCCCCCACCGCATCTTCGGGCGCGCCCGCGACGCCGCGGGGCGCTTCCTCTACGACGTCGTGACCGCGGCCGTGACCGGCCCCGGGCCCGTGCGCTCGGACAGCGACGTCGTCGTCCTGGCCGAGCACGGGCCGCAGGCGCTGGCCGAGGCGGACACGCTCGTGGTCCCCGCGTCCTACCTCCAGGGATCGGTGCGTGACGACGGCCACCTCACGCCCGAGCTCGAGGCGGCGCTGGCGCACCTGCGCCCGGGCACGCGGCTCGTGTCGATCTGCCTCGGCAGCTTCGTGCTCGCCGCCGCGGGGTTCCTCGACGGCCGGCCGGCCACCACGCACTGGGCCGACGCCGAGCTCATGGCCCGCCTCTTCCCGCGCGTCGACGTGCGCCCCGACGTGCTCTACATCGACGACGGCGACGTGCTCACCTCCGCGGGCGTCGCCGCGGGTGTCGACCTGTGCCTGCACGTGGTGCGGCGCGACCACGGGGCGGCCGTCGCGGACGAGGTGGCCCGGCGCACCGTCGTCCCGCCCCACCGCGACGGCGGCCAGGCGCAGTACGTGCGCCGCACGGTCCCGGCCGCCGCGGCGGCGGGCACGGGCGCGGCGCGCGCCTGGGTGCTCGACCACCTGGCCGACCCGCTCCCGCTGGCCGACCTCGCGGCCCGGTGCTCCATGAGCGTGCGGACGTTCACGCGTCGCTTCCGCGACGAGACCGGGCAGAGCCCCGGCGCGTGGGTCGTCGCGCAGCGCGTCGAGGCCGCCCGGAACCTCCTGGAGGGCACGGACCTGGGCCTGGACCAGGTCGCGGCACGCTGCGGCTTCGGCACGGGCCAGTCCCTGCGCGCGCACCTGCAGGCCGCCCTGGGCGTGACGCCCACGCAGTACCGCAGGACGTTCCGCCAGGCCGCGTGACGGTCCGCGCGGTGCGACCGCACAGCGTCCGGGGCGCCCAGGACCGGGCCGTAGGCTGCGACCATGCCGTCGCACGAGGACCTCAGCCCTGCCACCGTCGCCGTCGCCGCGGGGCGCCCGCCGCGCGTCCAGGGCGGGCCGGTCAACGCGCCCGTGGTGCTCAGCAGCACCTACGTGTCGCAGGGCGACCCCGGCGCGGACCTGCTCTACGCGCGCATCGGCACCGAGACGTGGCGGCCGTTCGAGGAGGCCCTCGGGCGGCTCGAGGGCGCCGCGCACCCGGCGGTCGTCTACGGCTCCGGCATGGCCGCCGTCGCCGCCGCGCTGTCGCTCGTCCCCGACGGCGGCGTGCTCGTCGTGCCGCGCCACGCCTACCAGGTGAGCCTCGGCTACGCGGACGACCTCGCGGCCCGGCACGGCGTCGAGGTGCGCCGCGTCGACATCGCGGAGACCGCGCAGGTCGTCGCCGCGCTCGAGCCCGCGGGCTCGCGAGCCCCCGGAGCGCAGCAGGCAGAAGCGTGGGGCCCGGGCGCCGCCGACGTCGCGCTGATCGAGTCGCCCACGAACCCGATGCTCGAGGTCGCTGACCTGCCCGCGCTCCTGTCCGCGGCACGCGAGCGCGGCGTGACCACCGTCGTCGACAACACCTTCGCCACCCCGCTCGGCCAGAACCCCCTCGCGCTCGGCGCCGACGTCGTCCTGCACTCGGTGACCAAGTACCTCGCCGGGCACTCCGACGTCGTCCTCGGGGCGTGCGTGACGAACGACCCCGAGCTCGACGCGCGGCTGCGCGCCTACCGGACGATGCACGGCTCCATCGCCGGGCCGATGGAGGTGTGGCTGGCGCTGCGCGGGCTGCGCACGCTGGCGCTGCGCGTCGAGCGCGCGCAGGCCAACGCGGCCGTCATCGCGGAGCGCCTCGCCGCGCACCCGGCCGTCGCCGAGGTGCGGCACCCGTCGCTGCCCGCCGACCCCGGGCACGAGCGCGCCAAGGCCCAGATGCGCGGCTTCGGCGCGATCGTCGGCCTGCGCCCCGTCGGCGGTGCCGAGGCCGCGGACGCCGTCGTCGCCGCCCTGCGGCTGTGGGTGCCGGCGACGTCGCTGGGCGGCGTCGAGTCGACGCTGGAGCGCCGCCGCCGCTTCGCGACCGAGTCGCCGACGGTCCCCGAGGACCTGCTGCGGATGTCCGTGGGGATCGAGGACGTCGAGGACCTCTGGGCCGACCTGGACCAGGCGCTGCGCTCGCTGGGGTGACGCCGCCCGCGCAGGTCACGGTCTGGCGACGAGCCCGTCGGCGGGCGCCCGCCGGCCTGCCGACGCGCTCCGCCGCGGCTACCGTCGTCTCATCGGACGAGCGCAGGCTCGCGGACGAGCGGAGTTTCCCATGGCGGCCAGGACCAGGGCGTTCACGGCGGCAGGTGCGCTGGCGCTGACCCTCGCGCTCGCGGGGTGCGCGGGCTCGGGCGACGAGCCGCCGGCCAGCCCCGGCCCGAGCACCCCCGCGGCGTCGGAGGCCTCGTCGCCGACGCCCACCGCGACCCCGGGCGACGAGGCGACGACGCCGGCACCGACCGGCACCGCCGACGACCCCAGCGCCGACGACCCCAGCGCGGACGTCCCGTTCGCCGATCCCACCACGGTCTCGGAGGCCGAGCCCGCCGACGGCGCCATGCTCACCGTCACCGACGTGCGGGCCGCGAGCCACGGCACGTTCGACCGCGTCGTCTTCGACCTCGG
Organism: Xylanimonas protaetiae; assembly: GCF_004135385.1. NCBI lineage: Bacteria > Bacillati > Actinomycetota > Actinomycetes > Micrococcales > Promicromonosporaceae > Xylanimonas > Xylanimonas protaetiae. The sequence continues at coordinate 3,736,010 of NZ_CP035493.1, forward strand.
CGGGACCGGGACGCCGGGCTGGCGGGTCGAGTACGTCGACCAGGCCCTCGACGACGGCTCCGGCCTGCCCGTCGACGTCGACGGGGACGAGGTGCTCCAGGTACGCATCTCGGGCACGGGCATCCCCGCGGACACGGGCGTCACGGAGTTCTCGGGCGCGACCGTCGACCTCGACGGCGAGTCGGTCGAGGAGGTCGTCTACCGCTTCGTCTTCGAGGGGTACACGACGGCGTTCGTCGGCACGGACGACCGCACGCCGTTCCGCGTCTTCACGCTGGACAACCCGACGCGGCTGGTGGTCGACGTCGAGCACTGACGTCGGGCGCTGACGTCGAGCACGTCGCCTCTTGACACATACCCGGTATGCACTAGCCTCTCGCTCGAGAGCATACCGAGTATGCATGGTTCGGGAGGTCACGGTGTCGGTGCGGATGGGGATCCTGGAGCTGCTCGCCGAGGAGCCGATGTACGGCTACCAGCTGCGGAGCGAGTTCGAGCGCCGGACGGGCGGCGCGTGGCCGGTGAACGTCGGCCAGGTGTACACGACGCTCCAGCGCCTCGAGCGCGACGGCCTCGTGGAGCCGGTGCCCGACGCTCACGAGCACGACACCGACCCCTACCGGCTCACGGACGCCGGGCGCGCGGCGGCCGACGCGTGGTGGACGGCTCCGGTCGACCGCGGTGCCCCCGTGCGCGACGAGCTGGCCATCAAGCTCGCCCTGGCCGTCTCCGCGCCCGGCGTCGACGTGCGCGCCGTCGTGCAGGGGCAGCGCAAGGAGTCGCTGCGCGTGCTGCGCGACTACACCCGCCTCCAGGCCGAGGCCGCCGGTGCGCCGGACCCGGACCTCGCCTGGGCGCTCGTGCTCGACCGTCTCGTGTTCGACCTCGAGGCCGAGCTGCGGTGGCTCGACCACGTCCAGGGCCGGGTCCAGGCCGCGGCCCGGCGCCGCGCGGCACGCCCCGCCGGACTCGTGGGACCTGCCGACGCCGCGACCGAGCGCACGGAGCAGGTCCGTTGAGCGCGGCCCTGCGCCTGCGGGCGGTGAGCCGGGTGCACGGCTCGGGCGCCGGCCGGGTCGAGGCGCTGCGGGCGGTCGACCTCGACGTCGCGCACGGCGAGCTCGTCGCCGTCATGGGCGCGTCCGGGTCGGGCAAGTCGACGCTCCTGCACCTCGCCGGCGGCCTCGACACCGCGACGTCCGGCCAGGTGCTCGTCGGCGACGTCGACCTCGGAACGCTCCGGTACGACGAGCGGGCGGCGCTGCGGCGCACGTCCGTCGGGTACGTGTTCCAGGACTTCAACCTCGTCCCGGTGCTGACCGCGGCCGAGAACGTCGCCGCGCCGCTCGAGCTCGACGGCGTCCGGGCGGGCCGGGCGCGCAGCCTCGCGCACGCCGCCCTCGCCGTCGTCGGCCTGGACGGGCTGGGCGACCGGATGCCGCACGAGCTGTCGGGCGGACAGGCGCAACGGGTCGCGATCGCACGGGCGCTCGTCGGTCCGCGGCGGCTGCTGCTCGCCGACGAGCCGACCGGAGCGCTCGACTCCGCGACGGGCACCGCCGTCATGGGCCTGCTGCGCGACCGCGTGGAGGCCGGGGCGGCCGCCCTGGTCGTCACGCACGAGCCGCGGTTCGCCGCGTGGGCCGACCGCACCGTGTTTCTCGCCGACGGCGAGGTCGTCGACACCCTCGACGCCGCGGCCGGGCCGGAGGCCCTGTTCGGCGCGGGCACCGCGCGATGAGCCGGCTTCGGTTCACCGCGCGCCTCGCGGTCCGCGACCTCCTGCGCTCGCGCGGCCAGGCCGCGCTCGTCCTCGCGACCATCGCCGTGCCCGTGCTGGTGGGGGCGGCGGCGACGACGACGGCCCGCTCCCTGGACCTCACGGAGACCCGGCAGCTCGACGCGACGATCGGGCCGGCGGCGACCGCCTGGGTCGACGCCTACCAGCGGCCGGGGCTCGTGCAGAGCCCCACCGGGTCCGTCCGGACCGACGACGCCGCAGCCCCGGCGGTGCCCCCGACGCTCGCCGCCTACGAGACCGCGCTCGCCCGCGTGCTCGGTACCCCCGACGACGTGCACCGCATGCTGGTGGCGTCGCCCCGCTGGACGGGCGAGGACGGCCGGTACCGGGACGGCGGCTACCTGATCGAGACGGACCTGACGGTGCCCGACGTGGCGGCGGCGTTCCCGCTGGCCGCCGGGCGCGTCCCACGGGAGCCGGGCGAGGTCGTCGTGGACCACGCGCTGGCCGACGCCCTCGACCTCGACCCCGGTGCGACGCTGACGGCGACGCCGCCGCCGGGCACGGCGGGCGTCGACGTCGCGGCGAGCCGAGTGAGCGTGGTCGGCGTCCTGCGCCCGGTCCCCGGCGCCGCCGACCGGATGGCCGCCGTGGGGCTGCCCGGTACCGCCGCACGGGTCCCGGCGACGCTGGGCGACGCCTCCCAGGGGTCGGTCCGGTGGATCGTCACGGGCCCGCCGGTGACCTGGGAGCAGGTGCAGGCCGTCAACGCGCTCGGGTCCGTCGTGCTCTCGCGCGAGGTGATCGCCCGGCCGCCGTCGGCCGGCCAGGTCGCCTTCCCGGGCGACGCGACGGCGACGAGCGACCAGGACCGCGCGCTGTACGTGATCCTCGGCGCAGCCGCCGTCGCGCTCGCCGCGCTCATGGTGGCGCCGGCGTTCGCCGTCGCGGCGCGGCGCCACCGGCGGGAGCTCGGCCTGCTGTCGTCGGTCGGCGCGCAGGGGCGCGACCTGCGCCGCGTCGTCGTGCTGCAGGGCGTCCTCGCGGGCACCGTCGCGTCGGTGGCGGGGGCTGCGGGCGGGATCGGCGTCGCGGCGGCGATCCGTGGTGTGACCCTGGCGGCAGGCAGCGTCGCCATGCCCGACCTGCGGCTGAACGGTGCGGCCCTGGCGCTCCTGGTAACGAACGGCATCGTCTCCCCCACCCTGGCGGCGTGGTGGCCCGCGCGGCAGGCCGCCCGGGAAGACCCCGTCGCCGCCCTGACCGGCCGCCCCTCGGTCGGCGGCGTCCCGCGCGAACGACGCCGCGCCCTCACGGTCGCCGCCCTCGCCGTCGGGGTGCTGCTCAGCGGTGCCGGCGTGACGGCCTCCGCGCCCGTGCTGCTCGGTGTCGGCGCCCTGACGCTGCTCGGTGGCGTTCTCGGGTCGCTCGGCCGGATCGTCGGTCTGCTCGCCCGCCTCGCGCCACGCCTCGCCACGCCCGCGCGATACGCGCTGCGCGACGCCGACCGCCGCCGGTCGCGCACGGTGCCCGCCGTCGCGGGCGTGCTGGCCGCCGTCGCGCTCGCCGTCGGCGCGGCAGGCTTCTCCGCCTCGTACGACGCGCACGGGCGAGCGGTCTACGACGCGCCGTCGGGCGTCGGGACGGTGCGCGTCGCTGCACCCGCGGCCGACGCCGGCCCCGACGCGACCACCCCGCGGCAGTGGGCGGCGCTGGGCGACACCCTGACACGCGAGCTGCCGGGCGGCCCGGTCGTGCCGGTGCGGGTGGGGCTCAGCGCGAACGCCAGCTCCCCGGTGTGGCTCGACGTCGCGTGGGTCGGGGGCACCGCGCCCTCCGTCCCGCCGCTCCGCGTCTACCCGGCCTCGTGGGTGCCCGCCGCCGACCCGAACGCGCCGCTCGTCGACGACGGGACGCTCGTCGCGCGGCTCGGGCTGCCGGGCAGCGCCGAGGCCGCCGCGGCGCTCGCCGCCGGCCGGGTCGTGGTGCGCTGGCCGCAGCAGGTCACTCCCGAAGGGACGGCGCGGATCGGCGTCGGCCACGCCGCCGTCCCGAGCGCGGTCGAGGTGCCGGCGACCGCCGTCGACCTGGGCAGCGACCGGCTGCGCGTCATCGTCCCGCCGACGCTGGCCGACCGGCTCGCGCTGCGCACCGTGCAGGAGGGGCTGCTCGCACCGTCCACGCCGCTGCCCGACGTGGACGCCGAGCACGCGGCGCTCGCCGCGCTCGCCGCCGTCGTGCCCGGCGTCGAGATGGCGGTGGAGCGAGGGCCGCGGTCGGACGGGGGTGCCTGGACGCTCGCCCTCGCCCTGACGGCCGCGGTGCTCGCGGCCGCCGCGGCGGGGACGTGCGTCGCGCTCGCCGCGGCGGACGTCCGGCCCGACCTGGCGACGCTCGCCGCGGTCGGGGCCCCGCGGCGGGTCCGGCGCGGGCTCGCCGTCGCGCACGCCGCCGTGATCCTGGTGCTCGGCGTCGGGGCCGGCGCGGTGCTCGGCCTGGCGTTCGCCTGGGCCGCCGTGGCGGGACGCCGGTTCGGCCTGCACGGCGTGGACCCCACCTGGTCGTTCGTGTGGCCGTGGCCCGTGCTGGCGCTGCTCGTGCTCGCGATCCCCGCGGTCACGCTCACCGGCGCCTGGCTCCTGACCCCGGCGCGCCTGCCGCTGACCCGCCGGCTCGCCGGGTGACGGCTCGTGGGAACCCCGGTCAGCGCTCCGGGTTCAGCATCGCGGCGGCCGCGTCGCGGTCGTCGCCGGCGCCCGTCGTCAGCGCGAAGAGCGCGTAGCCGATCGGGGACGCCTCCCACAGGCGCCGGGCCTGCGTGGCCAGCCCGGCGTGGACGTGCCCGCCTGCCTGCTCGTAGGCGGCCAGGGTGGCCCGCAGCATCTCCTCGCCCGCGGCGCCGTACTGGGCGGCGAGGTCCCGGGCGGGGTCGTCCACCCGGGCCGTCGTCCAGTCCAGCACCCCCGTGATCGCGCCGTCGTCGGCGAACAGCACGTGGGCCGGGTAGATCTCCCCGTGCGTCATCACGGTCGTCGCCGGCCAGCAGAGGTCGTCGTCGAGCCAGGCCTGCCACGCGTCGGCCAGCCCACGGGCGACGGTGAACTCGCCCCGCACGCGGGCGACGTCGTCGGCCCACGCCTGACGCACCTGCGCGGGGCTGCGCACCTCGACCCCGGCCACGGCGGCCCGGTCGGCGCCGATGCCGTGCAGACGGGCGAGCAGCCGGCCGAGACGCTCGGCGTAGTCCGGGCTCGCGGGGTCCATGTGCCACACGGGCACGGCCCCGTCCATCGTCAGGCCGGGCGACCCGGGCAGGGCCGGGTACGCCAGCAGGTCCCGCTCCCGCACCCGCCAGTCCGGGACGGCGACGCCGACGGCGGCCAGGACGGGCGCGACGAGGCCGAGGATGCGCGCCTCGGCGGCCTGGCCCTCGGAGACGTCGGCGCGGCGCGGGAGGCGCAGTACCCACCGCTGCCCGCCGTCGTCGTGGGCCATGACGACCTGGTAGTCGAGTCCCGCCTCGTTGACATGGGCGGTCGCGGCGTCCAGGTGGAGACCGTGGGAGGCGGCGAGGGCGACGGCGTCGTCGATCGTGCTCATGGGGCTACGTTCTCACCCCGCGACGTCAGACGCCTTCCGCCTTCTGCGGCCGCGCGAGCAGCATCGGCCCGAGGTCCTGGACCGGCATCGCCCCGGTGACGACGGCGACGACGCCCGCGGTGATCGGCATCTCGACGCCGTGCTTGGCCGCGAGCTCCAGCACCGACTGGGACGACTTGACGCCCTCCGCGGTGCCGCCCGTCGCGGCGATCGCCTCGTCGAGCGAGAGGCCCTGGCCGAGGTGGCTGCCCACGGTGTGGTTGCGGCTCAGCGGCGACGCGCACGTGGCGACGAGGTCGCCCATGCCCGCCAGGCCGGCGAAGGTCTCGGCGCGCGCGCCGAGGGCCACGCCCAGGCGGGTCATCTCGACCAGGCCGCGGTTGATGAGCGTCGCGGCCGTGTTCCAGCCGTATCCCATGCCCTGGGCGATGCCGACGGCGAGCGCGATGACGTTCTTGACCGCGCCGCACAGCTCGATGCCGACGACGTCGTCGTTGGTGTACGGGCGGAAGTAGGAGTTGCCGCACGCGGTGGCGACCAGGCGCGCCGCGTCCTCGTTGGTCGACGCGACGACGGTCGCGGTCGGCTGCCCGACCGCGATCTCCTTGGCCAGGTTCGGCCCGGAGACGACGACGATGCGGTCCTCGGGGACGCCCAGCGACTCCGCGACGACCTCGCTCATGAGGCGGTCCGTCGACAGCTCGACGCCCTTCATGAGGGAGACGACGACGGCGTCGGGCTCGATGAGCGGCGCGAGCGGCGCGAGCGCGCCCCGCGCCACCTGGGACGGGATCGCGACGACGACGATGCCGGCGCCCGCGAGCGCCGCGGCCGGGTCGGTGGTGCCCGTGATGCCGGCCGGCAGGTCGATGCCCGGCAGGAACTGCTCGTTGCGGTGCTGCTCGTTGACCGCGGCGGCGACGGACGCCTCACGGCTCCACAGCCGCACCTCGCGGCCGGCGTCGGCGAGGACCTTGGCGAACGTGGTGCCCCAGGCACCGGCTCCGAGGACTGCTACAGGGGTCACGGGCGCTCCACGGGCGGGTAGGTCGTCTGCTTCTTCTTGTGCTCGGGGTGCAGCCGCAGGTCGAAGCGGGCCGCGGGGGCCTGCTCGCCACGGATCACCTCGAGCTCGCGCGTGATGGCGCCCATGACGCGGCTCGTGGCCTCGCGCAGGGCTGCGGCGTCGGTGGGACGGTCGTACAGGTCCGACAGGTCCACCGGAGCCCCGACGCGCACCTGGACGCGCTTGCGCCCGATCAGGTGCGGCACGCGGGCGTAGCGGGCCAGGATGTCCCCCGCGCCCCACTGGGCGATCGGGACGACCGGCTGACGGGTCGCGAGCGCGAGCCGGGCGAGGCCCGTCTTGCCCTCCATGGGCCACAGGTCCGGGTCACGCGTGAGGGTGCCCTCGGGGAAGATCGCCACGCACGCGCCGCCCTCGAGCTGCGCGCGCGCGTCCTCGAGCGAGCGGCCCGCCTCGGTGGTGCCGCGATCGACGGGGATCATGCGCGTGGCGCGCAGCAGCGAGCCGATCACCGGGGTGGTGAACAGGCCCCGCTTGGCCAGGATGCGCGGCTCGTACCCCTGGTCGTAGAGGAAGTGCGCGAAGGTCAGCGCGTCGAGCTCGGTCGCGTGGTTGGCGGCGGCGATGAACCCCCCGGTGCGGGGCAGGTTCTCCGTCCCGGTCCATTCGGGCTTGGACACCGCGAACATCAGATGACGGACGAGCCAGGCGACCGCACGGTACGCGCGGGACTCGGGACGGGCGATGGGCACGAGGCGAAAGCCTACCCGGGCGGCTCGCGCACGAGGGTCGCCGGGCCCGCCACGGCGACCCTCGCCGGCGGCGGCCGCCGGGCGGAGCAACGGCGACGGGCCCTGCGCACCGGGTGCGCAGGGCCCGTCGTCGGCAGGGCGTCAGTCGCGGGAGACGTCCGCGCCGAGCGCGACCAGCTTGTCCTGGAAGTTCTCGTAGCCGCGGTCGATGAGGCTGATGCCGCGCACGGTGGACGTGCCCTTGGCCGCGAGCGCCGCGATGAGGTGGGAGAACCCGCCGCGCAGGTCGGGCACCTCGATGTCGGCGGCGCTCAGCGGCGTGGGGCCGGAGATGACGGCGGAGTGGTGGAAGTTGCGCTGGCCGAAGCGGCAGTCGCCGCCGCCCAGGCACTCCTTGTAGGTCTGGATGGTGGCGCCCATCTGGCGCAGCGCCTCGGTGAACCCGAAGCGGTTCTCGTAGACGGTCTCGTGCACGATCGACAGGCCGGTGGACTGGGTGAGCGCGACGACGAGCGGCTGCTGCCAGTCGGTCATGAAGCCGGGGTGCACGTCGGTCTCGAGCACGATCGGGTGGAGCTCGCCGCCCGGGTGCCAGAACCGGATGCCGTCCTCCTTGACCTCGAACTTGCCGCCGACCTTCCGGAACGTGTTGAGGAACGTCATCATCTCGGGCTGCGTGGCGCCCTTGATCATGACGTCGCCACCCGTGGCGAGCGCGGCCGACGCCCAGGACGCGGCCTCGATGCGGTCGGCCAGGGCGGTGTGGTTGTAGCCCTCGAGCCGGTCGACGCCCTCGATGCGGATGACGCGGTCGGTGTCGACCGAGATGATGGCGCCCATCTTCTGCAGGACGGCGATGAGGTCCATGATCTCGGGCTCGATGGCGGCGTTGCGCAGCTCGGTGATGCCCTCGGCGCGCACCGCGGTGAGCAGGAGCTGCTCGGTCGAGCCGACCGACGGGTACTCGAGCGTGAACTTGGTGCCGCGCAGGCGCTCGGGGGCGCGCAGGTGGATGCCGTTGGGCTTCTTGTCCACGACGGCGCCGAACTGGCGCAGGATGTCGAGGTGGTAGTTGATCGGCCGGTCGCCGATCCGGCAGCCGCCCAGGTCGGGGATGAAGGCCTCGCCGAGGCGGTGCAGCAGCGGGCCGCAGAACAGGATCGGGATGCGGCTGGAGCCCGCGTGCGCGTCGATGTCGGCCATGTGCGCGGACTCGACGTTCGACGGGTCGAGGTCGAGGATGCCGGCGTCGGTGTCGTACTTGACGTTGACGCCGTGCAGCTCGAGGAGGCCGGAGACGACGCCGACGTCGCGGATCTGGGGGACGTTGCGCAGCACGCTCGCCGTCTCTCCGAGGAGAGACGCCACCATCGCCTTGGAGACGAAGTTCTTGGCCCCGCGCACCGTGATCGTGCCCTCGAGCGGGTTGCCCCCGTTGACGTACAGCAGGTCGTTCATCAGCTCGTTGCGTCCTGTCCTCGGCGTGGTGCCGGTGTACCGGCCGGTCGATCCTCCCCCTCGGGATCCTGTGGTGCCAACACGCTGGCACCGCCGGTTGATTCCGTTCACCACGTTTCCACATCCTCGTCGCGGCGACCTCGCGGACGTACCGCATCCTGAGATCACCACCTCGGGATGCGGACCGCTTCCTAGTGTGTCTGCTAGGCGCGCCACGCGATCGCGGGGCGCCAGGCCGTCGCCCCACCCCACGCCGAGCCGTAACGTCGGCGGGTCGGATCAACCCGGAGGTACGTATGGATTCCCAGCTTCAGTCGGTCTACGACACGATCCTGCATCGCAACCCCGGAGAGGCCGAGTTCCACCAGGCGGTACGCGAGGTCTTCGAGTCGCTCGAGCCGGTGCTGCGCAAGAAGCCCCAGTACGTCGAGGCCGCCGTGCTCGAGCGCATCTGCGAGCCCGAGCGCCAGATCATCTTCCGTGTGCCGTGGGTCGACGACGCCGGCCACGTGCGCATCAACCGCGGCTTCCGCGTCGAGTTCAACTCGGCGCTCGGCCCGTTCAAGGGCGGCCTGCGGTTCCACCCCTCGGTGTACCTGGGCATCGTGAAGTTCCTCGGCTTCGAGCAGATCTTCAAGAACTCGCTCACGGGCATGCCCATCGGCGGCGGCAAGGGCGGCTCCGACTTCGACCCGCGCGGCAAGTCGGACGGCGAGGTCATGCGCTTCTGCCAGTCGTTCATGACGGAGCTGTACCGCCACATCGGCGAGTACACCGACGTGCCCGCCGGTGACATCGGCGTGGGCGGCCGCGAGATCGGCTACCTGTTCGGCCAGTACAAGCGCATCACCAACCGCTACGAGTCGGGCGTGCTGACCGGCAAGGGCCTCACGTGGGGCGGCTCGCTCGTGCGCACCGAGGCCACCGGCTACGGCGCCGTCATGTTCGCCGAGGCCATGCTCGCCACCCGGAACGACGGCTTCGACGGCCGCACCGTGACGGTCTCGGGCTCGGGCAACGTCGCCATCTACGCCATGGCCAAGGCCCAGCAGCTCGGCGCCAACGTCATCGCCTTCTCGGACTCCTCGGGCTACGTCGTCGACGAGGCCGGCGTGGACGTCGACCTCGTCCGCCAGATCAAGGAGGTCGAGCGCGGCCGCGTCGCCGACTACGTCGCCCGCCGCCCCGGCTCGCGCCTCGTCACGGGCGGCTCGATCTGGGACGTGCCGACGCACATCGCGCTCCCCTGCGCCACGCAGAACGAGCTCGACGAGTCGGACGCCAAGACGCTCGTCGCCAACGGCGTCGTCGCGATCGCGGAGGGCGCCAACATGCCCGACACCCCCGACGCCGTCGCGCTGCTCCAGGACGCCGGCGTGCTGTTCGGCCCGGGCAAGGCCGCCAACGCCGGTGGCGTGGCCACGTCGGCGCTCGAGATGCAGCAGAACGCCTCGCGCGACTCGTGGACGTTCGACTACACCGAGGAGCGCCTCCAGCAGATCATGACCGGCATCCACGACCAGTGCGTGGAGACTGCCGAGGAGTACGGCGCGCCCGGCAACTACGTGGTGGGCGCCAACATCGCCGGCTTCACCAAGGTCGCGGACGCGATGATCGCGCTCGGCGTCATCTGATCCTCACCCTCACGCGGCCCCGGTGCACCACGGCGCACCGGGGCCGCGTCGTACCCGGGTCCGCGCCGGCTCGTCAGGCCCGCGGCCAGTGGGACTTCCTCCGGCGCTCCACCGCGAGGTTGAAGCGGTCGAGGAGCGTGGCGAACGCGTCCAGGTCGCCGGCGGACCAGTCCCCGGCGATGCGTTCGATGCCGGCGACGCGGGCGGCGCGCTCTTCCTCGAACGCCTGGCGCCCCGCCGCCGTCGGGCGGAACTTGCGGGCGAGGCCGCCCGCCGGATCCGGGATGCGCTCGGCCCAGCCCTCCCGCACGAGCGCGGCGGTCTGCCGGTTCATGGTCGAGGTCTCGAGCCCGATCGCGCCGGCCAGCTCGGCGATGCTCATCGGGCCGCCGGCGTCGAGGCACGCCAGCAGCAGGTAGGCGCTCTGCGTGAGCGTCGCGCCCGTCCGCCGGCCCCCGCTCATGCCCAGCAGGTGGCGCGAGAAGACCAGCCCGCCCTGCTCGATCCTGCCAGCCGGTGCCTCAGACATGACTCTCCCGTCGTCCGTCGTACTGTACCATGCATATGCATAATGCACATAGGAGGTCGCATGTCTCAGGCACTGGCGCAGGACGAGGGCTCGGGAGCGCTGCCCGGCGGATCGCTGCCCGACGAGGAGCTGCCCGACGAGGAGCCGCTCGCCGAGGTGCTCGAGCCGGGGCGCCGTACCGGGCCGGTCGTCGCGGTCCTGGCCGCGACCGGCATCGTCGTCTCGCTCGCGCAGACTCTGGTCGTCCCGATCATCGCGAGCCTGCCGGAGATCTTCCGCACCGACGCGTCCAACACGTCGTGGATCATCACCGTCACGCTCCTCGTCGGAGCCATCGCGACCCCGGTGACCGGACGGCTGGGCGACCTCTACGGCAAGAAGAAGCTGCTGCTCGTCGCGATCGTGCCGTTCATCGTCGGATCCGTGGTGTGCGCGCTGTCCACCACCGTGGGCCCGATGATCGTCGGCCGCGGGCTCCAGGGCCTGGGCACCGGCATGATCCCCCTCGGCATCTCGGTGCTGCACGACGTGCTGCCCAAGGACAAGGCCGGGTCGGCGATCGCCCTCATGAGCGCCTCGATGGGCATCGGCGGGGCGCTGGGCCTGCCGCTCGCCGCCGCCGTCAGCGAGTACGCCGACTGGCGCGTGCTCTTCTGGGCCACCGGAGCAGCCGCCGTGCTCGCGTTCCTCGCGATCCTGTTCGTCCTGCCGGTGCACGACCCCCGCGGGCACCACCGGGGCTTCGACCATGCCGGCACCCTCGGGCTGGCGGTCGGGCTCGCGGCCCTCCTGCTGTCCGTCTCGAAGGGCGCCGAGTGGGGCTGGGGCTCCGGCCTGACGGTCGGCGGCTTCGTCGTCGCCGTCGTCGTGCTGCTCGCGTGGGGCTGGTACGAGCTCCGGCACCGGCACCCGCTCGTCGACCTGCGCACGACGGTGCGACCCGTGGTGCTCCTGACGAACGTCGCCTCGATCTTCGTCGGCTTCGCGATGTACGCGATGAACCTCATCCTCCCGCAGGTCATGGAGTACCCCGTCGAGCTCGGGTTCGGCCTCGGCCAGTCCATGCTCGGCATGGGCCTGTGGATGGCGCCGACGGGCCTGGCCATGATGGCGGTCTCCGCGCCGGGCGCCCGGATCTCCCGGACCCGCGGGCCGAAGGTCACGCTGGCGGTCGCAGGCGCCGTGATCGCCGTCGGCTACGGCATCTGCGCGCTCGTCCTGGGGACCCTCGGCAACCGCGACCTGGGCCCGGCGGACTCGACGACCGTGCTGTGGACGCTCGTCCTCCTCGCGCTCGGCGCGACCGTCGTCGGCTGCGGAATCGGCTTCGCCTTCGGCTCGATGCCCGCGCTCATCATGAGCTCCGTGCCCGCCCACGAGAAGGCCGCGGCGAACGGCTTCAACTCGCTGATGCGCTCGCTGGGCACCACGTCCTCCGCGGCGGTCATCGCCGTCGTGCTCGCCCAGCTGGTCCAGCAGGTCCAGGGCCGCACCGTGCCCACCGTCAGCGGGTTCATCGTCTCGCTGGCGATCGGCTGCGGCGGCGCGCTCGTCGCCCTGGTCCTCGCCCTGGCGATCCCCGGGAACCCCGGGCGCGGGCAGTCCGCCGGGCACTGAGCGGCGCCCGCCACGCGGTCACCGTGCCCGCTACGCGGTCACCGGCCCCAGGTGCCGCACCACCCGGGCGGGGTTGCCGACCGCCACGACGTTCGCCGGGAGGTCCTTGACGACGACGGCGCCCGCGCCGACCACGGTGTTGTCCCCGATCGTCACGCCCGGCCCGACGACCACGCCGCCACCCAGCCACACGTTGTCCCCGATCGTGATCGGCAGCGCCGCCTCGAGCTTGTCGCGGCGCGGCGCCGGGTCCACCGGGTGGGTGGGCGTCAGCAGCTGGACGCCCGGGCCGATCTGGCAGTCCTCGCCGATCCGGATCGCCGCGACGTCGAGCGCCGTGAGGTTGTAGTTGACGAACGTGCGCGCCCCGACGTGCAGGTTCTCGCCGTAGTCGACGAACAGGGGCGGCTTGACGTACGCGCCCTCCCCCAGCGTGCCGAGCAGGTCGGCGAGGATGGCGCGGGCACCGTCGTCGGCGGCCACGTCGGCGCGGTAGTACTCGTCCGCGAGGCGCTGGCCCCGCTTGGCGAGCCGCTCGTTCTCGGGATCGTCGGCGATGTAGAGGTCGCCGGCGAGCATGCGCTCGCGGTTCGTGCGCGGGTCGCCGGCGAAGTAGTCGGTCATGTCGCGATCGTAAGGACGACGCCGCCCTCCCACCGGCTGAGACCGACCTTGCCCTCGGCGTCGGTGGGCTGGAAGCCTGGTGGGATGGCCCAGCAGTACGACCGGATCAGCGACCGGCTCGCGGAGTTCATCGCGGCGCAGCACGTCTTCTTCGTGGGCACGGCGGCGCGCGACGGGCGCGTCAACGTCTCGCCGAAGGGGCTCGACTCGCTGCGCGTGGTCGGACCGAACCGCGTGGTGTGGCTCAACGGGACGGGCAGCGGCAACGAGACCGCCGCGCACCTGCGGGAGGTCAACCGCATGACGCTCATGTTCTGCTCGTTCGAGCGGCAGCCGCTGATCCTGCGGCTCTACGGGACGGCGACCGAGGTGCAGCCCGACGAGCCCGCCTGGCACGAGCTGTCCGGGCTGTTCCCGCCGATGCTCGGGGCGCGTCAGGTGTACGACGTCGCCGTCGACCTGGTGCAGACGTCCTGCGGGTACGGCGTGCCGTTCCTGGAGTTCGCCGGCGAGCGTCTGCTCATGGCGTCGTGGGCCGAGAAGAAGGGGCCCGACGGGCTGCTGGACTACCAGCGCGAGAAGAACGCGGTGAGCATCGACGGGTTCCCGACGGGGCTGCGGGCCTGAGCCGGGCGGCCGGGCCCGAGCCCGGCCCGAGCCCGGCTCAGAGCCGCGGCCAGGCGACCGCCTCGCCCGCCGCGAACGACGCCGGCACGTCGAGCACCCGCTGGTTCGTCGAGCCGCGGAACCGCAGCGTGAGGTCCTTCCGGTCCTGCCGGAACGGGCCGTCCACGAGCACGTCGACCTGCTCGAGCAGGGCCTGCTGCTGCGGGTGCCCCGCCGTCGTGAGCTGCTCGAACGTGAAGCCCGTCCAGCACCAGACGTCCTTGCCGGGCAGCGCGGCGCGGACGCGCTCGACCAGGCGGAGCAGCACGGGCGTGTTGAGCATCGGCTCACCGCCCAGCAGGGACAGGCCCTGGACGTAGGGCTTCGCGAGATCCGCCAGGACGCGGTCCTCCAGGGCGTCGTCGTACGGCGTGCCGAGGCGGAACGACCAGGCGGCCTCGTTGAAGCAGCCCGGGCACTCGAACAGGCAGCCGGACACGTAGAGCGCGCAGCGCACGCCCTCGCCGTCGAGCGCCGTGAACGGCTTGTAGTCCGCGATGTACGCCTGGCTGACGACCGTCGGGTCCCAGCGGTCCGAGGGCGTCTGCGGGGCGTTGCGGGCGGCGGTGCGACCCACCGTCGCGGACAGGTCCGCGGTGAGCGGGCTCGGCAGACCGCGGTCGGCGAACGCGCTGGTCGTCATACGGTCACCGCCCCAGCGCCCCGCGGGACGTCAGCAGTCGCGCCCGGCATAGTCGTTCGACCCCGCCGTGTGGTTGACCCGGTCCGCCAGCTCGTGCTGCCGGCCGCGCACCACGCCGCGGACGACGGGCTCCGAGAGGTAGCCGCACACGCGGCGGATGACCTCGACCGAGTCGGGGTCGTCGCCGTTCTCGAGCCGCCCGGTGTTACCGCAGCCCGGGCACGTGAACCCCTCGTTCGCGGCGACGAAGTCGCCTTCGTAACCACAACGGAAGCAGCGGTCGATCGGCACGTTGACGCCCATGTAGCCGATCTCGTGGTCGTAGGCGTAGTCCCACACGGCCTCCACGGCCTTCGGGTTGTTCCGGACGTTCGGCCACTCGGTGTAGTGGATGAAGCCGCCCGACGTGTACGGCGCATAGGGCGCCTCGAAGTCGAGCTTGCGGAACGGGCCCCAGCCGTCAGCCTCGCCCAGACGTGGGTCGAGGTGGAAGCTGTTGACGTAGTACGTGCGCCCTGACCCCTTGTCGGTGACGTCGGGGACGGCGCCGAACTTCTCGCGGTCCATCTTGGCAAAACGGTCCGTGAGCGACTCCGACGGCGTCGAGTACACCGAGATCGAGGCGCCCGGGACCGTGCCGTCCGTCCCGCTGAGGTCGGCAGCGTTCCAGGCCTCGCACTTCGCCTTCATATGGGCCAGGACGTCGATCGTGAACTGCTTCGCCTGCTCGTTGGTCTCCCAGCGACGCCCGAAGAAGACCGTTGCCACCTCGTACAGGCCGATGAACCCGAGCGAGAGCGTCGCGCGACCGTTGTCGAACAGGCGGCCGAGGCCCTCGCGGTCGCCGTCCTCCAGCCTCGCGAACCCGCCCGACTTGTAGAGGATGGGGGCGTTCTCGGGCACGGCCTGGCGCACACGCGCCTCGCGGAACCGCAACGCCTCGTGAACGATCTCGAGACGCTCGTCGAGCAGGCGCCAGAACTCCGCGGTGTCCGCGCGCGACTCCAGGGCGATGCGAGGCAGGTTGAGCGTCACGACGCCGAGGTTCATCCGGCCGACGGTCTCCTGCTCGCCGGTCTCCGGGTTCACGAACGCCGACAGGTGGGAACGGCACCCCATCGCCGTCTTGTAGGACCCCGTGATCTTGACGATGTTGTCGTACAGCACGACGTCGGGATACATGCGCTTGGTGGCGCACCGGATCGCCATCTGCTTGATGTCGTAGTTGGGGTCGCCCGGTTCCAGGTTGACGCCACGCTTCAGCGTGAAGATGAGCTTGGGGAAGATGGGAGTCCTGCCTTCGGCCCCGAGCCCCTTTTCCTGGACCAGAAGAATGGCTTTCTGAATCTCGCGCTCGAACCACGAGGTACCCAGACCCAGGCCGATAGAGACGAAAGGAGTCTGCCCTTGCGTGCTTGCCGTGGTATTGGTGTTGAACAGGAGGGTCTGGGCGGAGTCGTAGATCTCCTTGACGGTGAGCGCGCGTGCATACTCTTCGCGCGCGACCTCGTCAGAGATCCATCTCTCACCCGTCGCGAGGTGCTTTCTGTAGGACTTCTCGGCATAGGGGGCGAGCACCAGGTCGATCGTCTCGATGGTCACACCGCCGTACTGCGACGACGACACGGCGATGATGAGCTGCGCCAGCTGCGACGCGGCGGTCTCGATGCTCTTGGGCGACTCCACCTGGGCGTTTCCCATGGTGAAGCCGTGCGCGAGCATGTCCGCGAAGTTCGGCAGGTCGCAGTTGTTGAACGGCGTGTAGGGCGAGTAGTCCAGGTCGTGGAAGTGGATCTGGCCCTTGATGTGGGCGCTCGCCACGCGCGGCGGCAGCATCGCGAGGCCGCGGGCCTTGGCCACCGAGCCGGCCATGCGGTCGCGCTGGACGTGGAAGACGCGCGAGTCCTTGTTGGCGTTCTCGTTGGCGACCTCGTTGTCCTGCAGGCGGCCGACCTGGTGCTCGACGCTGAACTGCTGCTGACGGCGCAGGTCCTTCTCGAGCCGGTACGTCGCGTAGATCTCCGCGACGTCGCCGTGCCCAGTCTCCATGAGGGTCTGCTCGACGATCGCCTGGATCTCGTAGACCTTCGCGTTCGTCGGGAACCGGCGGAAGATCTCCGCGTCCACGGCGGCGACGACGGCGGCCAGCTCTGCCTCGTCGACGGCGTCGTCCCACGCGCGCAGCCACGCCGGCCGGATCGCGTCCCGTACCCGCCGCAGGTCGTACGTGGTGCGCGTGCCGTCCCGCTTGATCACCGTCGGCGCGGCGACCAGGAAGGTCGGGGAGTCAGGGTTCACGTCGACGTCGAGCTGCGTCACTACAACCACGGGCCTTCCTCAGCGGGTTCGACCACAAGATGTTGTGGTCCGACCAAACGGTAGACCCGGCGACAGCGTCTCGGCGGCCGTCACCGCGTCCCGAGCGGTGCGTCGTCGGCGGATGTTTCTCACACCCCTGCGGACGTGCGCGCCGCCCTCGGATGTGGTTTGGTGCGCGCCGCCGCCCGGCCGACCGCCGGGCGGCGTCGCGCGGCCCGTCAGGTGAAGAGCGCGACCGCTTTGATGACGGTGGTGACCAGGCCGTAGGCCAGGCCACCCACGACCACGACCCACAGCACGCGCGGCAGCACCGTCGAGAGCGTCCCGCCGCGGGCGAGGAGCTGCTCGGCCGACGTCGGCGCCGCGACCCGCGACCGGCGCAGGCGCCCGGTCGCCGCGTGCGCACCCGTCCGCGGCGCCGGGCCGGCGTCCGCCGGCGTCGTCGCGACGGCCGCGACCGGCTCGTGCCAGCGCTGCGCGACCGGCCGCACCAGCAGGTTCGCGACGAAGCCCACGCACAGCAGACCGGCCATCACGAGCATCGACATCGCGTAGAGGTCGGCGCCCTCGCGCCCGGCGGCCTTCTGGTGGTCGGCGATGGAGTTGACGATGAGCGGCCCCGCGATGCCGGCGGCCGACCAGGCCGTGAGCAGCCGGCCGTGGATCGCGCTGACCTGCATCCCGCCGAACATGTCCTTGAGGTAGGCCGGGATGGCGGCGAACCCGCCGCCGTAGAAGCTGATGATGATCGCCGCGAACAGCACGAACAGCACGATCGACGACGTCCCCACCTGGGACAGCAGCACGTACACGACCGCTCCCACGCCCAGGTACATCATGTAGATCCGCTTGCGCCCGACGACGTCGGAGAACGTCGACCAGCCGAACCGGCCGCCCATGTTGCACAGGGACAGCACGCCCACGAACCCGGCGGCGACGGCCGCCGCCGTGCCGGGGAAGAAGTCCTGCACCATGGGCGCCGCCTGCTCGAGGATGCCGATGCCCGCGGTGATGTTGCAGAACAGCACGACCCACAGCAGCCAGAACTGGGGCGTCCTGATGGCGTTCTGCGCGGTGACGTTGCCCTGGCAGATGAGCGCCGACCGCGGCTTCTCGGGCGGCGTCCAGCCCTTCGGCCGCCAGTCGGGGTGCGGCGTGCGGATGGTCGCCGCACCGGCCAGCATGACGACGACGTCGATCGCCGCGATGGTCAGGAACGTCGGGATGATCGCGTTGACGGGGTCCGCCGCGAACGACTCGAGGAACAGGTCCGTCAGCGGCGACGCGATGAGCGCCCCGCCGCCGAAGCCCATGATCGCGAGCCCCGTGGCCATGCCCGGCCGGTCGGGGAACCACTTGATGAGCGTGGACACGGGCGACACGTAGCCGATGCCCAGGCCGATGCCGCCGATGCCGCCGTACCCGAGGTAGAGCAGCCAGAGCTGGTTCGTGGCCACGCCCACCGACCCGACGGCGAAGCCCAGGCCCCAGCACAGGGCCGCCAGCACCATCGCCTTGCGCGGTCCCACCCGCTCGACCCACGTGCCGCCGAACGCGGCCGAGAGGCCCAGCATGCCGATCGCGATCGAGAAGACGATCCCGATCTGTGTGAGGCTCGCGTCGAACCGGTCGACGAGCGCGGTCTTGAACACGCTGAACGCGTAGACCTCGCCGATCGACAGGTGGACCGCCAGCGCGGCCGGCGGGATGAGCCACCGGTTGAAGTCGCGCGGCGCCACGGCGCGGCTCTTGTCCAGGACCGACAGGATGCTCATGCCGGATCCCCCTCTCACACGTCCACGGCGGTGCCGGGGCACCATTGCCGGGCACCGTAATCGACCCCCATCGCGCGGCCGGGCCGTGTCGCGCAACGGTCGGTCCGGTCACGGAAGGACCAAAGCTCACCCTGCGGGAAGCCTCGGCGGGCCCCGCACCTGGCTATGGTCACGCCGTCCGGCCGCGTCCGTCTGCCCTGGTGAGAGGCCCACGGCACCGTCATGACGACGTTCGACGCCGAGCGCCTCGCGGGCTGGACGCCGCTCAGCACCGTCGTCGGCCTCGTCCTCTCGATCGTCGCCTGGCTGGTGCTGCGCGGCGCGCTGCGGGCGTTGCGCGCCGACGGCGCGCCGACGGCGCGACGCCCGCGGGCCTGCCCGCGCTGCCCGGCCCCGACTCCCCGCGGCGCCCGACGGCGCGACGCCGCAGGAGCAGGCGCGCCAGCGGCTCGCGTGGATGGCGAAGCGGTCGGGGCTCCTCGGGCGACGCTGACTCCCGGCGACCGCCGCGCGCCGCAGACCGACGTCCTGCGCGCGCCTGCCGCGCCCCGCCCCGGACTCCGCCGATGCTGGGGGCATGGCTGGCCGGATCCTGCGCCGCGTCGGCGTCGCCCTCGCGGCGTCGGTCGTCGTCGTGCTCGGGGCGCCGCTGGCCGTCGACGCCGTGGCCACGGACCGCCCCGTCGTCGGGCTGCGGCTCGCGGACCTCGCGCGCTCCGAGGTCTGGTCCGACGGCGCCGCCGCGGCGCGGGCCGTCGCCGACCAGCGCGCCGCGACCACGCGGACGCTCACGGCCGGGTCCGCCACCCACGACCCCACCCTCGCGACGCTCGGCCTGGTGGACCCCGCCGACGAGCTGCACGACCGGCTGCTCGCCGCCGGCCGCGACGGCTCGTTCTGGGACGACCTCGTCACGCAGACGCGGGCGGTGTGGGGCCTCGAGGAGGTCATCCCGCCCCGCGACCGGCTCGACCCGGACCGGCTCGAGGCGGCGCTCACCTCGCTGGCCGACGAGGTCACCGCCGCGCCCACCGACGCGTCGATCGCCTACGCCGCCGGCCGGGTCGTCGTCCGCCCGGACGTCCCGGGCCGGCGGCTCGACGTCGACGCCGCCGTCGAGGCGGTGACCGCCGCCGTCCGCGACGACGCCCCGTCCGTGGACCTGCCCACGGCGCCCGTCGCGGCCGCGGTCACGTCCGCCGACCTCACCGCCGCCGCGGCCACGGTCGGCACCGCCGTCGAGCGCCCCCTCGTGCTCGCCGCGGGCGACACGCGCAGCACCGTCGCGCCCGACGCCGTCTTCGCCGCGCTCCCCGTCACGGTCGCCGGCGGCGTCGCGTCCGTCGGGGTCGACGCCGCCGGGCTGGGCGCCGACATCGACGCGGTCGCCGCCCTGACCGACCGCCAGCCCGCGCTGCGCATCGTCATGACCGGCACCGTCGTCGCGCCGGGAGCCGAGGGCGCGCGGCTCGACCGCGCCGCGGCCTCGCAGGCCGTGCTCGCCGAGCTCCAGGCGCGCGCCGCGGGCGGCGGCTCCGACGTCGTCACCCTCCCGGTCACCGCGCTGCCGTTCACCACCGTGGAGGCGACGCCGGGCGCGTTCGAGGGCGACCAGGCCGTGCACCTGACGTTCGACGACGGGCCGGGCGGGCACACCGAGCAGATCCTCGACATCCTCCGCGCGAAGGGCGCCCACGCCACGTTCTACGTCGTCGGCGACAGGGCGCGCGAGCACCCGGACACGGTGCGGCGCATCCTCGCCGAGGGGCACCGGCTCGGGAACCACTCCACGACGCACGCCGACCTGACGAAGGCGACGCCGGAGGCGCTCGCCTCCGAGCTCGCCACGACGCAGCAGCTCCTCACCGACATCACGGGCGTGCGCCCGACGGCGTTCCGGCCGCCGTACGGTGCGGTCGACGCCGCGGTGCGAGCCGCCGCCGCGGCGGAGCACCTGTCCGTGGACCTGTGGACCGTCGACCCGAACGACTGGCGCAACCCCGGCGGCGCCACCGTGCGCGACCGGGTGCTGGCCGCGGCGAAGCCCGGCGACGTCGTGCTGCTGCACGTGCTGAACCAGAGCACGGTCGACGCGCTCCCCGGGCTCATCGACGCCCTGCGCGCCGGCGGGCGCCCCGTCGACTGAGACCCGTCAGGCGGACGGCGGCCGCACGCCGTACGTGAGCGCCAGGTCCCAGGGCGTTACGTCCCAGGTGAGCGCCACGTCCCACATCATGCGCCAGACGACGGCGAGCGTGGCGTCGGAGCGCGGCGCCGCGACCGAGG
This sequence comes from Xylanimonas protaetiae, assembly GCF_004135385.1. Lineage (NCBI taxonomy): Bacteria > Bacillati > Actinomycetota > Actinomycetes > Micrococcales > Promicromonosporaceae > Xylanimonas > Xylanimonas protaetiae. Next base: position 3,756,681 of record NZ_CP035493.1, read on the forward strand.
CGACCGGCTGCCCGGCCGTGACGTGGTCCGACCAGAACTGCGACCCCGCCGGGGCGGGCGCGGCCTCGAGGCGGATCTCGTCGTCGGCCGCGACGAACAGGCAGTACGGCTCCGCGGGCGCGTCCCAGCCGCCCGCCTCGAGCAGCAGGTAGCCGCCCGACGCGACCGTGAAGCGCACGGCCCGTCGGAGCCCGTCGGCGACGTCGTCCATGGTCGTGTCGCGGGGCTTGCCGGGCGTGCCGAGCGGGATCGTCACCCCGTCGAACGCGCCGCGCGGGTCGGCGTCCGGGGCGCGGGTGCGCGGCGCGAGGACGAGCACGCCCCGCTCCTCGTCGAGCAGGGCCACCTCGCGGAAGCGGCCGTCGGCCCGCTGCGTGCGCGCGAGGAGCCCCTCGTACATCGCCCGGCGCAGGCCGTCGTCGTCGAGGGACCACAGGCGCGGCCGGTCCGTCCACGTCGTGACCAGGCCGCCCGCGCACAGGCTCAGCTGCGCGGGGACGAGCTTCGACCGGGCGTCGGGCGTGTCGTTCACGCCTCCATGGAACCAGCGACCGGGCGGGTCGGCGCGGGCACCGTCTCCGTCTGCGGCGTCATGGGACGCCCTTTGCCTTGCGCGGGTCAGGTGGCCTGCCTTGCGCGGGTCAGGCGGCGACGGCCGGCGAGGACGCCGTCCGCCGCACCACGCGCTCGCTCATCACGGCGACCAGGACCGTGAGCAGCAGCATGAAGGGCGGGAACAGGCCGATGTCGACATGGTTCGCGACGAGCCCGAACGCGGGCGGCATCGCGATCGACCCGGTGTACGCGGCCGCCATCTGGACGCCGACGATCGCCTGGGAGTTCTCCGCGCCGAAGTTGCTGGGCGTCGAGTGGATGATCGCCGGGTAGATCGGGGCGCACCCGAGCCCGGTGACCACCAGCCCGTTGAGCGCGAGCGCCGTGCCCGGCACGGGCAGCCACACGGCGACGATGCCCACCACCATGAGCGCGAGGCCGAGCCGGATCATGCCCCGGTCGCCCACGCGGTCGGCGACGAAGCCGGCCAGGAACCTGCCCACGGTGATGCCGAGGAGGAAGAACGAGGCGTAGCGCGCGGCGGTCGCGGTCGCGACGCCGCGCTCGATGGCCAGGTACGACGCGCTCCACAGGATCGCGGTGCCCTCGACGGCGCAGTAGCCGAAGAACGCGAGCAGCAGCGACTTCACACCGCGGATGCGCAGGATCTCGGGCAGCCGCAGCGCCCGCGCCGTCGTGCGCAGCTCCGCGGTCTGCGCGAGCTGGCCGCGCCACAGCGGCAGCGTCGCCACGAGGATCGCGCCGATGCCGAGCTGGAGGAACGCGACGGTCCGGTACCCGCCGGACCAGCCGTGCTGGGAGCTCAGCGCCTGCGACATGATGAACGGGCTGATGACCGTACCGACGCCCCAGAAGCAGTGCAGCCAGTTCATGTGCCGCGAGCTGTAGTGCAGGGCGACGTGGTTGTTGAGCGCGGCGTCGACGGCGCCCGCCGACAGCCCGAACGGGACCGCGAGCACGAGCAGCGGCCAGAACGACCCCACGAGCGAGAACCCCAGCAGCGCCAGCGCCGAGACCAGCACCGACACGGCGGTCACGCGCCCCGCGCCGAACCGGCGCGTCAGCCGGTCCGACAGCAGGCTCGAGACGATCGTCCCCGCGGAGATCACCATGGCGATCAGCCCCGCATACGACAGCGGGACGCCGAGATCCTGCTCCATCGCGGGCCAACCGGAGCCGAGCAGGGAGTCCGGGAGCCCGAGGCTGATGAACGCGAGATAGATCAGCGCGAGCAGGAGCGTGGCCATGGGGACGACACTTCCGGCAAGCGCCCCTGGTCGGCAACCGGTGCGCGGCGCCACTTTCTGAAGCGAAACTGTCCACAATGCGGGAACTCATTTCCTTCCGTTGACGACGACGGCAACAGTTCGTACCTTCCCGTTCTGCCAGGTCAGATGCGATCTGGCACCGCCTCTGCGGTCATGAGTCCCGACGCCAAGCCCCGGCTCGTCGGGCGGCAACCCTCCCCTGTGGCGGGGTGCCCCGGGTGACGACCAGGCGCACGTCTTCGCGTGCGCAAGCACAGCCCACCGGGCTCCAGCGCCCGGGGAACAGGAACTGCGATGAGCGACGCCCTGCGCCTGCACTGGTACCTCCCGTCGGCGGGTGAGTCCCGCGACGTCCTGCACGGCGGCACCAACATCGCGCCGGTCGACGACGGCGCCCCGACCGCCCCGTATCGCGCACCGTCGCTGTCGTACCTGACGCAGGTCGCGCTCGCGCTCGAGGAGACGGGGTTCGAGTCGGTCCTGGTGCCGACGGGCTCGTACTGCGAGGACCCGTGGGTCCTGGCCGCGTCGCTCGCCGCCGTGACGAGGAACCTGAAGTTCCTCGTGGCGCTGCACCCGCGCACCACGACGCCCGCCTACACCGCCCACCGGGCCGCCACCCTGCAGCGGATCTCGGGCGGGCGCCTCTCCCTCAACGTCGTCACCGGCGAGCCCGGCCCCGAGGCCTGGAAGCACGGCGACTTCGGCGACAAGGAAGACCAGTACGCCCGCACCGACGAGTTCCTCGACGTGTACCGCGCGCTGTTCCGCGGCGAGACCGTCGAGCGCGAGGGCCGGCACGTCACGCTGCGCGACGCCACGCTCGACACCGTGCGCGGCACGCCCGTCCCCGACCAGCCCGAGGTCTGGTTCGGCGGCTCGTCCAGCTACGCGGGCGACGTCGCCGCCAAGCACGTCGACGTGTACCTGTCGTGGCTCGAGCCGCTCGACCAGCTCGCGGAGAAGATCGAGTGGATCCGGGGGCTGGCCGCGGCCCAGGGCCGCGAGGTCCGGTTCGGCGTCCGGTCCTGGGTTCTCGTCCGCGACACCCACGAGCAGGCCGAGCGCGACGCTCTCGCGCTGCTCGACGGCGTCGACGCGGCCAAGCAGGCCCAGTTCCGGTCGTTCCTCGTCCAGCGTCAGTCCGTCGGCCAGCAGCGCGGGCAGGCACTCCTGGCGGACGCCGACGTCACCCGTCCCGAGAGCCTCTGGATCGCCCCCGGCGTGTGGGGCGGCTTCGGCCTGGTCGCCGGAGGCCCCGCGCTCGGGTTCGTCGGCTCGTTCGACGACGTCGCCGACCGCCTCGAGGAGTACCGCCGCATCGGCGTCTCCGAGGTCATCGTCTCCGGGTTCCCCAACCTCGAGGAGACCCGCTGGGTCGGTGAGGGCCTGATCCCGGCGATCCGTCGCCGCGAGGCCCTGGTCCCCGCCGGCGCCTGACCTCGGCGCCTGTCCCCTGCCTTATCCCCTGCTCCACCCCGCCACGGCTGCGCGGCCACGACCGTCCGCAGTCACACCCGTGAGGACTTCCCATGCCCATCGTCACCACCCGATCGACTCGACGGACCGCCGCGGCCGCGCTGACGCTCGCCGCAGCCCTCGCGCTCGGCGCCTGCTCGGGCGGGTCCGCCGCCTCGACCTCGGCAGGCGGCACGGCCCCGACGGGGACCCCCGTGGACGGCGGCTCCCTGACCTGGGGCGTGAGCGTCGAACCGGTCTGCTACAACCCGCAGCGCTCGGGGCAGCAGAACTCCTACCCGATCATCCGCAACTTCGCCGAGTCGCTCGTCGGCAAGGCCGCCGACGGCACGTACACGCCGTGGCTGGCCAAGTCCTGGGACATCTCCGACGACGAGACCGTGTACACGTTCCACCTGCGCGACGACGTGACCTTCTCCGACGGCACCCCGCTGACGGCGCAGATCGTCAAGGACAACTACGACCTGTTCGTCGCCGACGGCTCCACCCTCAACGCCCGCCCCTACTTCGTCGCCTACGACCACTCCGAGGCGACGGACGACCACACCCTGGTCGTCACGCTCAAGCAGCCCGACGGCGCGTTCCTCGACGGCGTTGCCACGATCAGCTCGGCGATCCTCGCGCCCACCTCCCTCGCCGTCGACGGCGACCTCTGCCAGCCGAGCGCCGAGCTCATCGGCACCGGCCCGTTCACCGTCAGCGACTGGCAGGCCGGCCAGCAGATCGTCTTCACCAAGCGCTCCGACTACGCCTGGGGCCCCGGGTACGCCCAGCACACCGGCCCGGCGCACCTGGACAAGGTGACGTACCGCTACCTGCCCGAGGCCACGGTCCGCACGGGTGCGCTGACCGCCGGCCAGGTGGACGTCATCGAGAACGTCCAGGTCACCGACACCACCGTGTTCAAGGACGCGGCCGGGTTCCAGTACCTCACCGGCCCGACCACCGGGACGGCGTTCAGCCTCAACATCAACACGCGCATCGCCCCCGCCGACGACGTCCGCGTCCGCCAGGCGCTGCGCGACGGCTTCGACCTCGACGCGCTGATCCAGGGCCAGTACCTCGGCACCGTCCAGAGGGCGTACTCGAGCGTCGGCCCGGACAGCCCGTACTTCGACAAGGACCTCGTCGGCACGTGGGGCAACGACGTCGACGGCGCCAACGCGCTCCTCGACGAGGCCGGCTGGACCGGCCGCGACGCCGACGGCTACCGCACCAAGGACGGCACGCGCCTGACCATCGTCGTCGGGTACCCCGAGCCGTACGTGCGCGACGAGCGGGACGTCCTGCTCCAGGCCGTCAAGGCCGAGCTCAAGGAGAACATCGGCCTGAACCTGGACGTCCAGATCATCACCGGTGCGGCGTTCTCCGACGAGCTCGCGAAGGGGACGTGGACGGTCTACCCGAACACGCTGCCCACCGCCGACCCGTCGAACCTCTTCCGCAACGTCTTCACCAGCAACGGCTTCCTGTACGCGGGGGCGACGCAGGCGACCGCCGGCCTCGACGAGCTCGTCGCCGAGAGCCGCGCGTCGCTCGACCCCGCCACGCGCAAGAAGGCGCTCGACGCGATCCAGGCCGCCGTCGTGGACGACGCGCGCTACGTGCCGCTGTACCACCCGGTATACACGGTGGCCGCCAAGGACACGGTCGGCGGCCTGTCCTTCGAGCCGCAGCTCGACTCCCCGGCGAGCTCCTACGACGTGTGGGTCCAGCAGTGACCTCGCTCGCCGTCGAGCCTCGCAGCACCGGCGAGCCGTCCTCCCCCGGGCCCGCGCCTCGCGCGGGCGCCGGGGCGGCACCCGCCCGCGGGACGCACCCCGTCGTGCGCCGGCTGGTGACCCGGGTCGCGTCCGGCGTCGTGGTGCTGTGGGCGGCGGCCACGATCGCGTTCTGGACGCTGCAGGCCGTGCCCGGGTCCGTCGCGGACATCCTCGCCGGCGACCTCAACGACCCCGAGCTGCGGGCGGCGCTCGTCTCCGAGTGGCAGCTCGACCGCTCCCCGTGGGCACAGTACGTCCAGTTCCTCGGCAGGCTCGTGCAGGGCGACCTCGGCACGTCCTACGTGCAGCGCCAGCCCGTGCTCGGGTGATCTCCGACCAGATCGGCTCGACGATGATCCTCGCGCTCAGCGCGGGCGCCCTGGGGACGCTGCTCGCCGTCGTGCTCTCGACGACGACGATCGGCCGCCACCGCGCGGTCCGGGCGGTGCTGTCGACCCTGGAGCTGGTCTTCGTCTCGGTGCCCGTGTTCTGGTCCGGGATCCTGCTGCTGATGGTCTTCTCGTTCGGGCTGGGGCTGTTCCCGGTCGCGGGCGGCACCGGCGTCCAGTCGCTCGTGCTGCCCACCGTCGCCCTCGCCCTGCCGACGGCGGGCCTGCTCAGCCAGGTGCTCCGCGAGGCCATGGAACGCACGATGCTCGAACCGTTCGTCGTCACCGTGCGCGCGCGTGGCGTGCGCGAGTCCCTCGTCGTGTGGCGGCACACGCTGCGGCACGCGCTGGTGCCCGGCATGACCGTCGCGGGCAGCCTCGTCGGCGGCCTGCTCGGCGGCGCGGTGATCACCGAGCAGGTCTTCGGACGGCCCGGCCTCGGCTCGGTGACCCTGCTCGCCGTGACCAACAAGGACGTCCCCGTGGTGCTCGGCGTGGTGCTGCTCGCCGCGACCGTCTACGTCGTCGTCTCCACCACGCTCGACGTGCTGTACGCGGCCGTCGACCCCCGTCTGCGAGGTGCCCGATGAGTGCCACGTCCCTGCTGGGACGCCCGAAGGCCGTCCCGCGCGCTCCCCGGGTTCCCTGGGTCGCCTCGGCCCGCCGACGGGTCACTGTGCCCGTGGCCGTCGCCCTCGTGGTCGTCACGTTCCTCGCCGTGCTGGTCGCGTTCCCGGGCGTGCTCGCCCGCTTCGACCCGTACTCCAGCGACCTGACCGTCGGCCTCCGGGCGCCCTCGGGCGAGCACTGGTTCGGCACCGACCGCCTCGGGCGCGACGTCTGGTCGCGGGTCGTCCACGGCGCGCGCTACTCCGTGCTCATCGGCCTGGCTGCCACCGCCATCGGCGTCGTGCTGGGAACCGTCCTGGGCGTGAGCGCGGGACTGTCCGGCGCGTTCCTCACCGGCCGCGTCGGCCGGTGGCTCGACGAAGGGCTGACCCGGCTGCTCGACGTCGTGTCGTCCTTCCCGGCGATCCTGCTGGCCATGCTCGTGGTCACGTTCACCGGGCCCGGCGTCTGGAACGTCGCCGTCGCGATCGGCATCGCCGGCATCCCGCTGTACGCCCGCGTGGTGCGCTCGCAGACGTTCGTCGTCACGCGCGCCGACTACGTGGCGCACGCGGCGGTGTTCGGCCGCAGCCGGTGGGCCGTGCTGGGCGAGCACGTGCTGCCCAACGCCCTGACCGCGGTGCCCGTGCTCGCCGCGATCGACATCGGTACCTCGATCCTCGCCGTCTCCGGGCTGTCGTTCCTCGGGCTCGGGCCCCAGCCGCCCATCCCCGAGTGGGGCGTGATGCTCGCCGAGTCCCGGGACGTGCTGCGGGTCGCCTGGTGGGCGGGCGTGTTCCCCGGCGTGTTCATCACCGGGTCGGTCATCGCGTTCACCGTGCTGGGCCGCTGGTTGCAGGCCCGCACCGACGGGAGGCAGTCATGAGCGCCACCACCTTCCCCGCCGCACCGACGACGCCGGCCGCCCTCGCGACACCGCTGGTCAGCGTCGAGAACCTCACGGTGGACTTCGCGCTCGGCCCCGGTCGTCGCACGCGCGCCGTCGACGGCGTGTCGTTCACCGTGCACTCCGGCCAGTGCGTGGCGATCGTCGGCGAGTCCGGCTCAGGCAAGTCGGTCACCGCCCGCACCCTGCTCGGGCTGACCGGCCCCCGCTCGACCGTCACCGCAGACCGGCTGGAGATCGACGGCGAGGACGCGACCGCGCTCAGCGAGCCCCGCTGGCGCACCATCCGCGGCGGCCGCATCGGCATGGTGCTGCAGGACGCGCTCGTCTCCCTCGACCCGTTGCGCACCGTGGGCGCCGAGATCGCCGAGGTGCTGCGCACCCACCAGGTCGTGCCGCGGGCGCGGACCCGCGAGCGCACCATCGATCTGCTCACCGCCGTCGGCGTCCCCCGTCCCGACGTCCGCGCCGAGCAGTACCCGCACCAGCTCTCCGGCGGGCTCCGCCAGCGGGCGCTCATCGCGTCCGCGATCGCGGGCGACCCGCGCCTGATCATCGCGGACGAGCCCACGACGGCGCTGGACGTCACGGTGCAGGCCCAGGTGCTCGACACCCTCGCCGCGCGCGTCGCCGAGGGCTCGGGGCTGCTGCTGATCTCGCACGACCTCGCCGTCGTCGCGGGCATCGCCGACCACGTCCTGGTGATGCGCGACGGCGTCGTCGTCGAGAGCGGCCCGACGGCGCAGGTCCTCGGCGCGCCGCGCGAGGAGTACACGCGCTCGCTGCTCACCGCGGTTCCGTCGGCCTCGTCGCGCGGCTTCCGCCTGGTGCGCCCCTCCGCCGTCGACGCGCCCGGCGGCGGCGCGAACGGCGAGCGGGCCACCACGTTCGTCCGCGAGCGCCTGCCGCAGCGCACGCCCGACGCGTCCGACGTCGTGCTGCAGGCGCGGCACCTGACACGCTCCTTCGCGAACGGCCGGCACGGCCGGCACGTAGCGGTCGACGACGTGTCGTTCCAGCTCGGAGCGGGCGAGACGCTCGGGATCGTGGGCGAGTCCGGCTCAGGCAAGAGCACACTGGTCAACCTGGTGCTCGGGTTCCTCGAGCCCGAGGCCGGCGAGGTCCTCGTGCGGGGCGAGGCGTGGTCCCCGCAGCCCGAGCGGGCCCGCCGGCCGCGTCGTGGTCTGGTGCAGCTCATCTCGCAGGACCCGCTGAGCTCGTTCGACCCGCGCTGGACCGTGGACCGCGTCATCGCCGAGTCCACGCTGCGCCTCGGGCTGGGCGCGGACGAGTCCCGCTCCCGGGCGGTGCGCCTGCTGCGCCGTGTGGGCCTGGACGAGTCGGTGCTCGCCCGCCACCCGCGTTCGCTGTCCGGCGGGCAGCGGCAGCGCGTCGCCATCGCGCGCGCCCTGGCCCCCGAGCCGCAGGTCCTCGTGTGCGACGAGCCGACGAGCGCCCTGGACGTGTCGGTCCAGGCGCAGGTGCTCGACCTGCTGGCCGAGATCCAGGCCGACCGGGGCACGTCGCTCGTCTTCGTCTCCCACGACCTGGGCGTGGTGCACCACGTCGCCGACCGCGTCCTCGTGCTCCAGGACGCCCGGGTGGTCGAGGAGGGCGCCGTGGACGACGTGCTGTCGCGGCCCGGCCACGAGTACACGCGCCGTCTGGTGGCGGCGCTGCCCGCGGCGGTGGGCGCGTGAGCGCGCCCACGGTGGCTCCGGCCGTGGACCCGCGCGTCGCGGCGTACCTGGACGGCGCCCCCGGCGACGGCCAGACAGTGCGTGCCAACGTCGCCGCCTGGGAGCGGCTGCCGCTGCGCCCGCGCGTGCTGCGGGACGTCACGCACGTCGACACGGCGCTCGAGCTGTTCGGCCTGCGCTCCCCCGCGCCCGTGATCGCGGCACCGTGGGCGGGCCACGGCCTGGTGCACCCCGACGGCGAGATCGCCACCGCGCGCGGGCTCGCGGCCGCCGGCATCCCCGGGGTGATCTCCTCGGGCGCGTCGGTGCCCGTCGCCGACATCGCGGCGCACTCCGGGCCGTTCTGGCAGCAGCTGTACGTGCCACAGGACCGGTCCCTGATCGACGGGTTCCTCGACCGGGTGGTCGAGGCGGGCGCGACGGCGCTCGTGCTCACGGTCGACCACCCCGCCGTCGGCAACACGCTGCCGTTCCGGGCAGGGCTCGTCGGGCTCGCCGGGCGTGCACGCGCCAACCCGAACTTCCCCGGCGTGCCGCCGACCGCCCTCGGCACCGCGACGGACCTCGGCCCCGCCGACATCGGACGGCTGGCCGCACGCACCGGCCTGCCCGTCGTCGTCAAGGGCGTCCTGCGCGCCGACGACGCGCGCACCGTCGTCGACGCCGGCGCCGCCGCCGTCATCGTCTCCAACCACGGCGGGCGCGAGCTCGCCGGCTCGCTGACCACGGCGCACGCGCTGCCCGACGTCGTCGACGCCGTCGCCGGCACCGTGCCCGTGCTCGTCGACGGCGGCGTCCGGCGCGGCGAGGACGTCGTGCGGGCCCTGGCGCTCGGCGCCCGCGCCGTCCTCATCGGCCGCCCCGTCGCGTGGGCACTCGCCGCCGGCGGCGCGGACGGCGTCCGGCGCTGGGCCACCGACCTCGTCGAAGACGTCCGGCGTGTGCACGTGCTGTGCGGCGCGCCGACCCTCGCCTCCGTAGGACGCGACCTCGTCGCCGCTGCGCAGCACTCGCCCGACCAGCAAGGAGCATCATGACCACCCCGCGGGCCAGCGCCCTCGTCACCGACATCCTCGCCGCCCTGGCCTCGGACGACGTGCTCACGACGCCCGAGGACGTCGCGCCCTACCGCTCCGATGCCGCGGGTGTGCCGACCGAGCGCCCACCCGCCGTCGTGGTGATCCCGCGGACGGTCGAGCAGGTCCAGGCGGTGGCACGCGCCGCCACCCGGCACCGCGTCCCGCTCGTCGTGCGGGGCACCGGCACGGGCCTCTCGGGCGCTGCAACCGCGCCTGCCGACGGCATCGTGCTGTCCACCGCGGGCCTCGCCTCGATCGAGATCCACCCCGGCGACCAGGTCGCCGTCGTCGGGCCCGGCGCGGTCACCGACCACGTCGACGCCGCGGCCCGCGAGCACGGCCTCATGTACGCGCCCGACCCGGCGTCGTCGCGGTGGAGCACCATCGGCGGGAACATCAGCACCAACGCCGGCGGCCTGCGCTGCGTGAAGTACGGCGTGACCCGCGACGCCGTTCTGGCCCTGGACGTCGTGCTCGCGGACGGCCGGCTGCTGCGCACCGGGCACCGCTCCGTCAAGGGCGTGACCGGGCTCGACCTGACCGCCCTCGTCGTCGGGTCGGAGGGGACGCTGGGCATCGTCGTCGGGGCGACGCTGCGGCTGGTGCCGGCACCGGCGCGGGTGCGGACCCTCGTCGTCTCGACCAGGTCCCTGGCGGAGTCCGGCCGGGCCGTCGACGTCGTGACCGGCTCAGGCGTGCGCCCCTCGTGCGTCGAGCTGCTCGACCGCGGCACGCTGGAGAACATCGACGGGCACAGCGGCACCGACCTCGTGGCCCGCCACGGGAACGGGCTGGTGCTCGTGCGCACCGACGGGCCGGGCGCCGACGTCGAGATCGAGACGCTCGCCGCGGCGCTCGACGCCGCCGGCCTGCGGGCCGAGCTGCTCGACACCGCCGAGGGCGAGCGCTACCACGAGCTGCGGCGCACCGGTCGCGGTCCCGTCACGGACTCGTGGGCGGCGGGCGAGGACGTCGCGGTGCCCCGGTCCCAGCTCGTCGCGATGCTCGCTGAGATCGAGGCGATCGCCGCCCGCCACGACCTGGAGGTCCAGGCGGTGGCGCACGCCGGGGACGGCAACCTGCACCCGGGCCTGCTCGCCCGACGCCGGGATGGCGAGACGCGACCGCCTGCACGCCTCGAGGTGGCCCTCGACGAGCTGGTCCGCGCGGCCCTCGCCCTGGGTGGCACCATCAGCGGCGAGCACGGCATCGGGACGCTCAAGCGCGGCTGGCTGGCCGACGAGCTCGGCGCCGAGCAGATCGCGCTGCAACGCGCGGTCAAGGCGGTGTTCGACCCGCTGGGCCTCCTCGCGCCCGACAGCTTCCTCGCGGACGCCGCCGCGGCGGTCCCGACGGGATCGATCGTCAACGGCCCGCTCACCGAGGCGGGCGAGGACGAGGCGCTCGTCGCGGCAGGGACGGTGCCCGCATGACCGCCGACACCCGCGTCCTCGCCGGGCGCGTGCGAGGACTCGCCGCGCCGACCCGGTTCGGCGCCGTCCTGGGCGCACCGCCCGCCGACTCCATCGCGCTGACGAGCGGGTCCCCGGACGTCGCGCTCCTGCCTGCCGAGCAGATCGCTGCGGCGACCGCCCGCGTGCTCGCCGACCCGCGCCGGGCCGCCGTCGCGCTCGACTACTCCCACCGGCCCGGGCACGCCGGGCTGCGCGCCTGGCTCGCCGAGCGCGAAGGCGTCAGCGTCGATCGCGTGGTGCTCACCAACGGGGCGCTGCACGCGCTCGCGCTGCCGCTGCTCGCGGTGGTCGAGCCGGGGGACGTCGTGGTGGTCGAGAACCCCGTCTACCCCCTGCTGCTGGGCGTGCTGCAGCTCACCGGTGCGCGCGTCGAGGCCGTGCCGACGGACGCCGACGGGCTCGACGTCGACGCGCTCGAACGGCGCCTCGCCGACGGCCTGCGACCCCGGGCGCTGTACGTCGTGCCCGACTTCCAGAACCCCACCGGGGCGACGCTGAGCGCGCCGCGCCGCGCCCGCTTGGTCGAGCTCGCCGAGCGGTACGGGTTCCTCGTGCTCTCGGACAACCCGTACACCGCCCTGCGCTGGGCGGGTGACCGGCCCGCCGACCTCGACCTCGGGAGCGACCGGGTGGTGCACGCCAACACGTTCTCCAAGGTGTTCGGTCCGGGCCTGCGCCTGGGCTGGGCCGTGCTCCCGGAGTGGGTCACCCCGGGCGTGCTCGACCTGCGGGCGCGCACCGACCAGCACGCGTCGAGCCTCGTCCAGGAGATCGTCGCCGACCTGGTGCTCGTCGACGATCTCTACGACGTCGTGGCCCAGAGGGCCGCGTCCGAGTACGCCCGGCGAGCCGCGGCGCTCGTCGAGGGGCTTCGCGCCGCGCTGGGCACCGCGGTCTCGGTCGACCTGCCGGACGGCGGCCTGTTCGCCTGGGTGCACATCGGCCCGGGCGCTGACGCGCTGGCCGCCAGGCTCGGTGACCACGGGGTGCTGGTCTCCCCCGGCAGCCAGTTCGTGGTGCCGGGCTCACCCGCGGCGGACGGTGCCGCGGTCGCCGAGCACCTGCGGGTGTCGTTCGCCCGGCACGGCCTGGACACGCTGGCCGAGGCGGTGCGCCGGTTCACGACGGCGCACGCCCGGGCCGCCCTGGAGGTTTCGAGATGACGGAGGTGACCGTGGCTACGGCGACGACGGTGAGGGGTGCTGCCGTGAGCGGTGCGACGGTGAGCGGCGCGACGGTGGAGCGCACCACGTGGGACGACCCCCGCGTGGCCGCCCTGCGCGAGGCGATGGACGCCGAGATCGGACCCCGCTACGCGGACGTGCTGCGCAACGTCGCTCCCCCGCCGCTCGACGTCGCCGACGTCGTCGCGGTGTTCCTCGCGACGGTCGACGGCGAGCCGGTGGCGACCGCGTCGCTCAAGCGCACCGGAGCGTTCGCCGAGGTCAAGAGGGTGTTCGTCCACGCCCACGGGCGGCGTCGCGGCCTGGCGAGCGCGCTGCTGCGCGCCGTAGAGGACGAGGCGCGAGCCCTCGGGTACGCCGCCGCCCATCTGCAGACAGGGTTCCGGCAGCCGGAGGCGCAGCGCCTGTACGAGCGGGAGGGCTGGCGTCAGGTGCCCCCGTTCGGGCCCTACGCCGGGGACACGGTGGTCAGCGTCACCTACGCCAAGCCGTTGGGCCAGCCGCTGCTCGCCGCCGACGTCGGAACCGCCGTCCCGGCAGAGAACGACGTCGTGGGCGCCGTCGTCGAGCAGCTCGAGGCGCTCGACGCAGCAGGCGTGGACGTCGCGTTCCTCGACGACGCGTATCGGGTGCCCGACGGCGTCGTGCGCGCGGACGCTCCGACGCTCGCCGCCGTCGCCGCGCACCGGACGCACCGGATCGCGCTCGTCCCGTCGGTGACGACGACGCACACGGAGCCGTTCCACCTGTCGAAGGTGGTCCAGACACTGGACTGGGTCACGCGCGGCCGTGCCGGGGTGCGGCTCACCGTCTCGACCGACGACGAGGAGGCCGCCGCGTTCGGGCGCCGCCTCGCGCCCGGTCCGGACGACGCCTGGGCGGAGGCGGCCGACGTCGTCGAGGCGTCACGCCGGCTGTGGGACTCCTGGGAGGACGACGCCGAGATCCGCGACGTCGCCACGGGCCGTTTCATCGACGCCGGCAAGGTGCACTACACCGGCTTCACCGGGCGCTGGTTCGCGGTCCAGGGCCCGTCGATCGTGCCGCGCTCTCCGCAGGGCCTCCCCCGGTCGTCGTCGCGTACGACGACGCCGCCGCGACCGCGCAGGCGGGCGCGCTGGCGCTGGCCGACGTCGTCCGGGCACGGTCGATCGACGACGTCGTCCGGGCGCGGGCGCGGGTGAGCCCCGCCACGCGTGTCCTCGTCGACGTCGACGCCGCGGGCGTCCCGGACGAACCCTCGCTCGCAGACCTCTCCGGCGGCGCCGACGGCATCGTGCTGACCGGTCCGGCGGACGACGTGCGGCGGGCCGCGCGGCGCCTCGACCGGGCCGGACGCGCCGCGGAGGCCGACGCCGCCGCGATCCCGTTCGACCCCGCCGACCGGCCGGGCACCGCGACCGCCTACCCCGGCGCTCCGGAGCCGCCCACGCCGGTCACGCTCCGGACCCGCCTGGGGCTCGCTCGCCCCGCCAGCCGATACGCCACCCCCACGCCTTCGGAGGTCACCCGATGAGCAGCGCCACGCGCCAGGTGCACCTGGCCGCGCACTTCCCCGGCGTCAACGCCACCACGATCTGGACCCAGCCGGAGTCGGGCAGCCAGATCGACCCCCAGTCGTTCCTGCACCTGACCCGGGCGGCCGAGGCCGCGCTGTTCGACTACGTGTTCCTCGCCGAAGGGCTGCGCCTGCGGGAGTTCGCGGGCGGCATCCACGACCTCGACGTCGTCGGGCGCCCGGACTCCATCACCCAGCTCGCCGCGCTCGCCGGCGCCACCGAGCACATCGGTCTCGTCGCCACGCTCAACACCACCTACAACGAGCCCTACGAGCTCGCGCGGCAGCTCGCGACGCTCGACCTGGTCTCGCGCGGGCGCGCCGGGTGGAACGTGGTGACCAGCCACGACACCTTCTTCGGAGCCAACTTCCGCCGCGGCGGGTTCCTCGACGCCGCCGACCGGTATGAGCGCGCCGAAGCGTTCCTCGCCACCGCGTTCGAGCTCTGGGACGCCGCCGTCGACGGCAAGCACGTCAGCCACCACGACCGGTTCTTCGACGTCGAGGCGCGGCTCGGTACGCCCGCGCCCGTGCAGGGACGGCCCGTCATCGTGCAGGCGGGCGTGTCCCCCGAAGGCCGGGAGACGGCGGCGAGGTACGCCGACGCGATCTTCTCGCCGTTCGGCGACCGCGCCGCAGGTCGCGCCTTCTTCACCGACGTCAAGGCGCGGGTCGTGGCTCACGGCCGGCAGCCCGACGACCTGAAGATCATGCCTGCGGCCACCTTCGCGCTGGGTGACACGCACGCCGACGCCGAGGAGCGCGCCGCGTGGGAACGCCGCCAGCAGGTCAGCCCCGCGACCGCGGTGCGGCACATCGAGTCTGTGTGGGGGCGCCGGTTCGACGGCCTGGACGTCGACGGCGCACTTCCGCCCCTGTCCGACCTCGTGGAGGGCGTGGAGCTCACCGCGGGCCGCGCCAAGACCCACCAGGACCTTCGCGCGAAGGCTGCCGAGTTGCACGAGCTCGCCGCCGCGAACGGCTACAGCGTCCGGGACATCGTCGTCGAGACGACGACACGCTCGGGGCTGCTCGTCGGAACTCCCGACGAGGTCGCCGCCGAGATCGCGGACCGCGTGCAGGACGAGGTGTGCGACGGTTTCACCCTGGTCCCGTCCATCACCCCGACCGGCCTCGACGAGTTCCACGCGACGGTGGTGCCCCTGCTCCAGGAACGCGGCGTGTACCGCACCGCGTACGAGGGCTCGACGCTCCGCGACCGCCTGGCGACACGCTCGCCGGCCCACGCGGCCGGCTGACGAGGACATCGACGCCACAGGGTACGCGGCGCGCAGACGCTCCCTCCTGCCCCGTCCCTGCCCCGTCATGACAGACGGAGTCGTCGGGGTCCCGACGGCTCTGCGCACCCAGCCCTCAGGAACCAAGAACCAAGTGAGGCCTGGCCCTGCGGAAATCCGCAGGTCAGAAGTTGGTCATCTTGTTCGGAGGCCCCGAGATCGTTGAAAGGCCCGACGAAGCACTCGAACGGCTCGTCGGCGAGCTGTCCGTCGCCTCGACGGACTTCGCCCGCTACTGGGCCGACTACCGCCTCTTCAAGCACACCCACGGCAAGAAGCGCATCTTCCACCCCACAGTCGGGGTCATGACCCTGAACTACGAGACGCTCGACGTCCCCGGTTCCGGCGGGCAGTTCTGTCCACCTACACCGCCGACGTCGGCTCGCCGTCCGTCACGTCAACATCTCCAGTGCGTTCATGATCGGGGTCTTCGCTCGCGGGATCCGGGCAGCCATCGCGATCAGCTGGGCAGGCTTGCCGCCGCGCCGCAGCCACTCCCGAAGGGCGTCGCGGGCAATCTCGTAACCGATCGCACAGCGCAGCCGGAAGGCATCCGTGATCGATCGCTCGGGCGAGTAGATGCCGATCACCTGGTCGGTGCCCGCGATCGGCATCGACTCGCGCCCGAGCTCGAAGGTCGCGCGATCGAACGAGTGCCACGCGATCGCCGCGTCCGTCGCGGGGATGCGGGACCCGCGCGGGATCGCGACGTCGAGCGCGGCCGGGATCTCATCCGTGAGGTCGTGGTGAGCGAGCGCGGAGATCAGACAGATCGCCCCGTCGGGGCGACGCGTCGCAGCTTCGAGCATGTCCCAGTCGGCGGGCTCCGCGTCCGCCGGAAGGTAGATTCCGCGCGCGACCCGCTCGAGCCGGCGTGCGCGCGCTGCACGGTACAGGCCGCTGCGAGACAGACTCGCCAGTTCTGCGGTACGGGGCGTCAAGGCGGCCACCAGGTCCTCCCTCCTGAGACAGACCGTATACATCTAACCATATCTGTATACGTTTCGTTCCGCCCCGACATCCGCCCGGGCGCTGATCGACACGAACTCTGGGATCCCCCGGCCAGCAGAAACACGACCTCCCACACCATGGGAGGCGCCAATGTGGTGATGATCCTGGTCACCCCCCGGCGTCTCTGCCCCGTCGTGCCATCCCCGTGCCTCTCGGAACGGAACTTCGGGGGTTCCTCTGTCTCTGGGTGTCCACCTCTCCCCGGAAATAGAAAGAGGCCCGGACCTGCGAAAACTCGCAGATCCGGGCCCCTGACCAGGCGTGATCCAGATCACACCACAGGCGTGGGATCAGAAGTTGATCATCTACCAGAATCGTTGATTTTCCGCGGTTTCTGGGGGTCTCGGGGCGGTTCGTGCCTTTCCCGTGCCACTCAGGAATGACCGTGCTGGCCTACGTGCCTGAGGCCCCTCGTCCAGCGTAGGCGGTCGCGTGTGGTCCGCCGCCGTCACGCGAGCACCTGCGGGCGCGTCGCTTCTCAGGAGACTGCAGCGGACGGGTGGGAGCGGAGGGGACCGGCGGGCGGGCCCCTCCGTCGGCCTCGGTTGAGCCGGTCGGCGTTGCGACGTCTACGGCACGCTGAGAGCGAACACGCGCTTGGCGAGCAGGGCGGTCCGGCCGCGCATCACGTAGGGCGAGACTGGGATCTAGCCAGTGACCTCTTCGGTGTGAATGAACTCTGACCTGCAGAAGTACGGTCGGATCGTTGGAATTCTGCCCGTGGCGGTTCGCTGGTATCCGCTGGTGGTCGTTCCGTTAAGCCAGCAGTAGCGCCAGCAGCGGGGCGCGGTCTCGCACTCCACGTCGCAGGGCGGTGGGTTACCCCTTGAGGACCGCGCGCAACAGGTCGACGACGTCGGTGCCGACGATGCGCTCGAGGACGTTTTCGGTCAGCAGGATGTCGGCGCCGGCCGAGAGCGTCGCTGCCAGGATGTGACGATCCTTGGGGTCCATGTCCACGGACTCGACCGCCGCCTCGTCCCTGGCGTGCACCTCGACGAGGGCATCGTCACGGAACGCGTTCACCAGCTCCTCGAGTCGGTCCGTCCGCGCCTGGGACGATTCTCGCTTGGCGCGCAGATTCCGAGACATCTCTGCCAGGATCGCCGGGCTCCACGGCACCTCGAAGCCGCCGGCCTCGTCGCCGTAGAGCACGTAGTCGCGCAGAGTTCGCGAGAACAAGATGTTTGCATCGGCGATGACGACCGAGACGGTCAATCGTCGAGCCCGATCTCGTTAGAAAACGCCGCTAGGTCGGCTGCGGCCTTCGCCCGACGCTCACGGCGAGCCTGCTCAAAAGCCGCCAGGGGCGCGGCGTCGATCCGATGATGGCTGCCGACCATGACGTGGTCGATCTCCCCGGAGCCCACGTGCTTCATCAGCGTCGGTCGAGACACGCCAAGCAGAGCCGCGGCCTCGATCGTCGTCTGGAGCTCCCTGGCAGGCACGACGACGGCGCCCGACGTGCGCTCCGCATCGGGCAGCGCGAGCACCTTGCGAGCGGCCTTCCGCGGAAGGTTCAAAGTCACGTGGACCTCGCCTGTCGTGCGTGCAAGTGCAGCGCGCAGCGCCTGCACGTCACCCTCCAGAACATCAGTCACGACAGCCTCCCCAAGCGAAGCATCAGAAACTCAACTGAAGCAGGTGTAACCGAGTGGATCCATCGGGACCAGGCACCCCGCCCGCGCCGTGGCGTGCAGCGAGCGGGTGAGCCCGACGCGGGCTCGCGGGGCCGTCGTCCTCGTCGCCGACAGCGAGCGAGAACTCGCGGAGCTCCAGGACATGCATGCCGAACCGCGCGCTCGCCCGCGGCTCCTCGATGGCCTCGCGAGCCGCCGTCGTTCAGGAACGGCAGAGCGACAATGGGAACGCACTGCGTCAGGTCGGAGTCAGCGCCCGTACCACAGCCTCCTCCGGTGCGCCGAGGAGCCGGACTACCTCCGCCCTGACGACTCGATCAAGAATCTTGGCGAGCTCGTCTAGGTCGTGCGCGTCGTAGCCCCGAGAACCATGAGAGAGATCGTTGCGGATGTTCGCCAGTGCGTCCTCAACGCGGCCACCCCCGTTGGCCTCCATACGTGCCTGGACGGCCTGGCAGCCGAGGACCTCATCGCGGACGTCGACCGGTGGGGCATCGAACGTCGCGCTCAACACCTGCGCGAGGCCACTCGGTGCGCGCTTCATCAGCGTCCTTTTGAGGTACTTCACGTCGTCCGCGGGGAGCAGGCGCTTCATCCGGTCCAGGAACTCACTGCGGCGAACGTCGTGGCGCGCCTGACGTTCCTCCAACTCCGCCTGACGCTCATGCCCAAAAGACCCTTCCAGCGCCTGAATCAGGTTAAGAACTCGTGACCTGGGATGCTGATCGCCCTGGGTCGCCATCCTCCCGTAGGTCTCGATGATCGGGTGCTCGTTGGCTGCGAGTTCGTCCCACTCCAGCGCAAGACTCAGGAGCGAGACATTGTCCCTGTCGCAGACAATCGCAGGGTTGGCATCATTGACCGCGCGGTCTACCGAGTTGCGCGGATCCTGGGTGATGTCCCAGCCGAACAGCTGGTCCTTTGTGTTCATCGTGGCGTCCGCCAGGAGGACGAACGTCACCAAGCGCGGCGCTCGGGTCAGCACCGAGACCATCTCCCGCATCGGGTAGACCCAGCACCGGTACCACTCAATGGCCGACAACGGTTGGTCGACCTCGATGGTGATGACGGGGCCGAACGCGAGTTGGAACTCGTACCCGCGACCAACCCGGAACCGCCCGTTGAACCCGTACGTCATCGAGACGCCATCAGACTCCCACTTGCGTGGCAGACCGTCGTCGATCGTCGCGCTCCAGGTCTTGACGTCCGCGGACGGCGCAGGGAACGACGCCGACTTGATGGGCCGGGCTCCAACAAGCGCCTCGATCCCCTCCACCTGGAACTCGACCCTCGAGTACAGGCGCGGATCAGTTTCCCCAAACGGCTCAAGTGAGAGCATCGCCGCTGAGCCCCGTGCGCGCCCCTGGTTGGGCATCAGGTACGAGACGCCCCCGTTGAGCAGTGCCACGTGAGCGCCCGAAGATAGCCGACCCGTCAGCACGTCGAACTCACGCTGTTGCGGAAACCCCGCGCTGCGCTCACCGCTGGGAGTAACGCTCCATTGGATGGGGACGTCCCCATAGACATCGCCCGTTGGCCATCTGCGGGCCTCAAGCGCCAGCATGCCTGGCGCCTCAACAGCCTCACCACCCTCGACGGGCAGGCGCCACGTGCAGAGGTACTCACCCAGTTCGAACGGCAACTTGACCGCCCGAACGTCTCCGCCGGACGTCACGACTTCTCGAAGCCGGACTGGTCGAACTTCAGCGTCTTCGCGTTCTCTGAGACGGTGCGGATCGTGCCTTCGCTGAAGCCGTCGTGCTTGTCGGCCTCGATCTCGATGCGGAGGGTGATCTGGGCGCCCACGTCGCGGAGGTTGGCGACGACCTCCTCGGCGATGTTCTTGAACTCGAGAGCCCACTTGTCGGGGTTGAGCGTCTTGACGCCGAAGAAGCGCTTGGTGATGTCCACGACGACTGGAGGCACGACGGTCGGCGGCACGGTCGGGTCGACGATGGTCACGGGCGGGTTCGGTCCCGGACCAGAACCCGGAACCCGGTCAGGAACGCCAGGGTCGGTCCTGGGCGCGTCAACTGGATTCGCCAGTTGGGCGATTGCGACGTCGGGTCGCACCAGCAGCAGCGCATCGGTCGCCGGGGGCGCAGCTGTCTTGTCCCCCGGCGTCCAGAGCCCGATGTACCGGCCGTCGTCCTCCGAGTAGCCGGTAGCGAGTGCGAACGCGTCCGTCTGCCAGATCAACGGGAGGTCGATGATCCCCGCGGCCAGCACGGACTCGTCGCGCAGGCGCGGCATGTAGGGGTACTGCGAGTAGAGCCCCCACAACGTGCCGAGGGAGACGTGCCCGTCCTTCCAGATCTGCGGCACCTTGCCGATCGAGAGGCGGATGTTCGACGCCGCCTGCCGCGTCGACAGGTCACCATCGCTTCCCAGGCGCTTGGAGACGCGCTCCGCGAGCGAGGGTGCCTGGCCCTCGACCTTCACATCGCGGATCAGGAACGGTGCCGCAGGGTCCGGCTGCGTCGGTACGAGCGCCCACGTGAACGTCTGGAGCAAGCGGGCTTCCACAGCCTGGTCCGCCTGTGCCTTGCGCTGCGTCGCCTGGGCCTTCTGGTTCTGCGTCAGGTCGAGGTCGGCCTCATTGACCAGGACGTGGTTCCAGCCCAGGTAGTCGCGCGTTGCCGTGACGAGCTCTTCGAGGCGGGACTCGTCAGCCGCGAGGAACACGACCATGTTGCGGTGTGTCCGGTTCGACGTGCCCTTCTGCTCCGTCGCCTTGGCCGCGAACTGCTTGGCCGGCGAGTCGGTCTTCGCCTTGTGCGCGACCTTCGGGTGCAGGATCACGAGCCGGGCTTCGTCGATGTCGGGGATGTCGGTGCTCGAGTCCGGGCACACGTGTACCCCAGCGAAGTCGCCACGCGTGCGAGCCTGCCCGCTGAGCCTCTTGACAATCTCGACCCACACGTCCTCGATGTGCAGGCGCTCCGCCTGGTCCTTCGCGGTGCGGGTGATATTCGCCTGGAGGTCGTACCAGTACTTGCCCGACCCGGCGTAGAAATACGTCGCCCGGTCGGCAAGTTGCGTGAGCGCCGAGTGGAAGTTGCCCGGCACGTCGCCCGGGACCGCGGTCCCGAGGAACACGCGCTGCGTCTCCAGGCCCTTGTGCGCAGAACCGATCGTCGGGGCTGCGCCGAAGAACACCGTGCGCGCGAGGCGCTTGGTCAACGCTCGCTGGCCGAACAGCGGCTTCGCCTGGTCGATGCGGGCCGGCTCGGAGTTCGGGCCGTCGACGTCGGCGTCGATGATCGGCTTCCAGGAGTCCTGGAGGTACTGCGTCAGCTCGGCATTCACCGTCGCCGTGGCAAGCGGAACTGAGCCAGGCATGATCATCGGCGAGGCGTCCTCACCGACCCACAGGGCGTGGATCACGGTCGACATCAGCCGCAGTACGCCACGGGTGCGCTGGAACCGTTCGAGCGAGGACCACTCCTCGTACAACCGGTCGAACAGCTCGGGGTGGATCGGGTAGGTCCGCTTGATGCGGTCCTCGTACGCGACGTCGCGGGCCTCGCGCGGGAAGTCGTCGGTGTACTTGCGGTACATCTCCATGTACGCCCGAGCGGTCGCACCGATCTCGGCCAACGCGGCGGCGTCGGGCTGCTTGAACAGGCGCTGTTTGACGATCTGATAGGCCTCGACGGGTGACGCCTGCCGCCACTGATCCGCCACGCGACGCACCACGTTCTGCAGACGCTTGAGAGCCTCCAGCCCGTTGGTACCGCCGACCTCCTCGGCATTGCCTGCGATGAGCTTCTCAGGTTCATCGCCCGTCGACGACGCCGGAATCGAGATCGCGAGCAGCACGCCCGAGGTTCCCTTCGCAGCCTCGGTCAAGGTCTGCGCGAACGTGAACTGATCGTCGAATGTGCCACCGGCAAGGTCGTCACGACCGACGAGCGAACGCGCGTAGGCGACCCACTCGTCGATGAGGATGACAGCCGGTGCGTATCGGCGCAGCAGCTCGTGCAGCGCCTCCCCTGGATGCGTCCGGTCGATGTCTGACTTCGCCACCAACGCGTACGCCTCAGCCCCGCCGAGCTGCCACGCGAGCTCACCCCACATCGTGTTGATCCGAGTCCCGTCGGCCTTGGTCACGCCGGACGGCGAGAAGTGGTTGCCGACGATCGCGACCCGGTTGACCTTCTGTCCCTGGTACCCGTTCGCCTGCAGAAGCTCCTGGGTCTCCTGGGGGTACACGCCGAGGGGAAGGCCGGCAGCGATGTGCCACAGCGACAGCATCGAGTGGGTCTTTCCGCCACCGAAGTTGGTCTGGAGGTTGATGACGGGTGGAGCGTTGTCGTCGCCACCGATGCGGCGCACAGCACGCCCGATGAGCTGCGACAGGCCCTCAGTGAGGTACGTGCGCTGGAAGAAGGTCGCGGGGTCCGAGTAGCCCGAGTCCTTCTCGCCACCCGTCGAGACCTTGTAGAGGTCCGCCGCGAACTCCGAGGCTGCGAAGTTGTTCGTCGCAACGTCGTCGTGCGGCTGGAGAACCTCGCGCCACGGGCGCAGACCCGTCGCGGTGGGGTTGTCGACGGCGGCCTTCAGGACCTTCTTGTCCTCTTTGTCGGCCGTCACGCGGCGCAGGTCCTGTCGGATGCTCGCCACCCTGTCGGCCGTCCCAGCGTCCCCGATCAGGCGCAGGAGGCGCTCACCGGTGTCGAGTGCCCGGTAGGCGTCGTCGTCGTTGAACGACGCGTTGTGCGCCCAACGGTTCCGAACCTCACGCAGCTCCGAAGCGTAGAACTCCCCCGCGCGGGTGAGCGTCTCACCGAACGGGTACCAGCCGGCCTTGAAGCCTCCGGTGATGTTGCCCTCGGTGAGGATCCGCAACTGCACCTGCGGGTCAAGCGGGTCGTAGGACTTGGAAATGCCCTTCTTCGTGTCCTTCGCCTCGACAAGCTTGACCCAGTTCGCGCCCAGTTCGGGGCTCACCTGACCAACGATCCCCGCGATGAAGTCATCCAGCGCCGGAGCCATCGCCTCGAACATCCGGTTGATGCGGTCACGATTGCTCATCGCCATGTCAGTCGTTCTCCGTGATCGGGTCTTCAGTCAGTTCCTCGGCCTCGAACTGCGCCGAGTCCTCGGCGGCAACGCCCTGTTCGACGTCACGCTGGACGGCCTTGCCCATCGCTCCCTCGACGAGCCTGCACAGCAACTCGCGACGGTCGCGGAAGTACCCGTCGAAGTCGTCTGATCGCAGCCGGGACGCGGGCACCAGATGGGTGGCGACGAGTTCGTCGAGACGATCGCCGTCGATCTGCGCGCGGGCTTCGATCACACCCAGGTACGACGACGGCGCCGCGCCGCCGATAGTGCGGTTGGTCCGGGCACTGATGGCCGTCTTGTTGACGATGCTCTCGCGGCGCTCGTCGTCGATGCCATTCTCGTTGCACCACTTCTGCGGGAAGATGTGGTGGATATCGACGGCGAGGTCAACGTACTGCACCTTGTCGAGCGCCTTGTCCTCCATCCAGTCACGCGCACCACCCGCGAGGATGAGGGCCGCGATGCCCTTGTACGCGGCAGCGTTCCGCGTCCGCAGCGAGTGGAGCCGCGACTCCGAGAAGTTGGCCTCCTGGATCGTGCGCGGCAGGGGCGCATCCTCGGACAGTGCCCATGCGGGAACCATCTCGATGTCACGCGCAAACGCCGTTTCGATCGAACCGCCGTACTGTTCCCCCAGGACTCCACACCAGTACCAGCGCACCAGTCGCTGGCTGACGCCGATGAGATCGGCGTCCTTGCCGAGCACCACCTTCACTGCTGCGAGCGGGACGAGTTGCTTGGGATACGGGACGTCGCGCGGCGCGAAGATATGCCGGTCGGCGAGGAACTGGGCCGCCCACACGAACGCCTCCCGCAACGGCTCACGCCACTCGAGGTACTCCGGCAACGTGAGTTTGAGGACGTCCTCCCGCTTAGCGGAAATGGCCGGCGGCCGGTCCGAGGTGTCCGCGAGATTGCGCTTGCGTGTGACCAGCATCGTGACGGCCTGGAGGAAGTCCGTGTTCTCCACGGCCGCGAGGACGGGCTGACCCGACCACCTGGCCTGCGTCTCCTTCCAATCGTCGTTGAGCCGGAAGTCCGTCCTGGTGCGCGCGAAGTAGTCGGCGTCGCCCGCGAACACAGCGGTCAAGAGCTCGAACACGTTCAGCGGCAGGCCACCGATGTTGACCTTCTCGAACACGGTCGCGACAGCGGCCTTGTCGGTCTTCTCGTCGAGCACGATCGCTGGGATGTCGTACGTCGCTGCCGGCTTGATGATCTCGTTGTGGAACCGCTTGCCGAGGTCACGATCCTCAAGCTCGAGGATCCAGCTCATGTAGTCGCCATACAGGAGGTGCAGCGGGAAGAAGCCCTGTTCACGCTGCTTGGCCTCATCGCTGAGGTCACGGACGATGTCCCGGCCGAAGTTGGTTCGCTCGACGCCGTCACCCGGCACGGAGATGACCGCCTCATCCATTCGGGTCGGGTTCGCGAGAGCGGTGGCCATGTGCACGAGGTGCCGCCGATCGAACAGCTTCCCGCGGCTGTCCTTCGTCGCGACAAGACCATTGCCGCTGAGTGCCTGCGTAAGCGACGTCAGTCGCTGTTGGCCGTCGAGCAACAGGTAGTCGGCCGACACGCCGGGCGCGAGGTCAACGCCCTCGATCGCCCGCGGCTTGAACCGCACCTGCGAGTTCCCCGTCTTCAGGAGCATGACCGCGCCCATCGGGTGACCACGGAGCACCGTGATCAGCAGTTGCCGGATGCGCTCATCCTCCCACTTGTAGCCGCGCTGGAAGTCCGGGAGCTGGATCTCACCGGAGCGCGTCCACGTCAGGTACTCGCCGAGTTCGTACATGGGCGTCAGGAAGCCCATCTCAGTCCTCCGAATCGAAACTGAACGCGCCCTGCGTGCTCGGGGCCAGCGCCGGCGCCTGGCGGGCTACGTCGACGATCTCCGGCCACGACGTCACCAGCGTGTTGAAGCTCAGCGCGTCCTTGGTCCACCCGTTCGCCTCCGCAATGCGGAACAGCAGGTGAGCGAGCTCCTTGACCTCGTCGGCGTCGATGTCCGCCGCTGGACGGTCGAGGGCCGCGCGCAGCAGGTCGCCGACCGGGGCGATGCCATCGCGCTCCAAGACCTGGATCAGATGCTGGAGGACCTCCCACACAGAGATGTGGTGGTCCGTCGCGGGGTCGTAGTCGCCCGTGAGGTCCGACGGCGAGATCAGCTGCACGATGCCGCCGCGGTGCGTCAGGATGCCCGAGCGTGCGAGGTCGCTGAGCACGACCGCGCGGGCCGTCGCAACGTTCTCGGCCTCGCCGGACTTGCCGGGCTCGTAGCCGTGCAGCCGGTACCAGGTGATCGCGAACCGGGTATCGGGCTTGTAGTCGCCCTCCTGGTCGGACAGCACCTGGTCGAGGATCTCGTTGATCCGCGCCAGCGCCGACCGAACGGTCATCTTGGAACCGTCAGGTT
Source organism: Xylanimonas protaetiae (assembly GCF_004135385.1). NCBI lineage: Bacteria > Bacillati > Actinomycetota > Actinomycetes > Micrococcales > Promicromonosporaceae > Xylanimonas > Xylanimonas protaetiae. The sequence goes on from NZ_CP035493.1 coordinate 3,782,106, forward strand.
CGAGTACGCCCGCGAACCGCGAGAAGACCGCCATGCCCGGGCCGATCGCGGCCTGCGGCAGGTCCACTGGCGCGATCGCGCCCTGCTGCAACTTCCGCAGCGCGTCAGGCAGCTCGGCTTCCAGAGCCGCGATGAACCCACGACGATCCGTCGTCGACGACGACGCCGGACGCGGCCGCAACGACAGAACGATCGAAGACGCGAGAGCGTTGGTGCCCACTGAGATCATTCGCCCGCCGCGCTCGGATCGGAGTGGCCAGGTCGACGTGATCTCCCAGCCGCCGCGGATCATTCCCTCGAGGAGCGTCTCCCAACCTGTCGACGCCTCGCCAGCGCCGTCGGTCTCGCTCTGCTTGAACGCGTAGTAGACCGTCATCGGGTATGACGACGACGCTGACCCCCGAGCATGGGCGAACACGTCGCGGAAGCCATCCTCGAAGAACCGTTCAGCGCCCGCCTTGCCGTCGTGCCTGTAGGGGTTAGCGACAAGCTCCTCCGCCTTCGGCACGAGCATCGTCGAAAACAACCCCGGAAGCACCGGCCGAAGCGAGCGACGCAGCCAGACATAGAAGAAGTCCGAGAGATCCGAGTACCCGATGTTGTCGTAGTACGGCGGGTCGGTCGAGACCACGAGGTTCGCGAACGATCGCGCAGCAGCGTCTGCCTGGTTGGCTGTGCCGGAGGGCGATGCTGGAATGTACTCCAATGGCTTCGCGACGGCCTCGACCATCTTCGCCACGCTGCCAGACTTGTCAGCAAAGGGGTTACCTTCGGCGTAGTCCCAAGCCATAGGGATCGCCTGCCTCGCGAACAGGTTTCGAAGGATCTCCATCTGCGGATTGCTGGCCCAAGTGGTCAGTGAACTCATGTAGTCAGTCAGGCGTCCGATCACGCATGCGAGGTAGGTGGCGACGGCGTCGGCGTAGGCCTGGGCGTTGGTGCCGCCGTCGGCGAGGGGGGCGCCGTTGGGCATTCCGGTGGCTGCGGCGTCGTCGAGGACGCGGTCGCGGGCTTCGGCGACGAGGTCGGAGAAGGTGGTGAGTGCGGTGAGTTGCCGGTTCGTGAAGAGGTCCGCGAACTGAGTCAGACCATACGCGGGCGGAGAGAACCAACGCGGGTTTGTGGCGACCTCACCCGAAGGGACTTCAGTTGGCTTCGAAACGTCGGCGGCTCGGATATGCTCGGCCGTCGGTGCCAGATAGACGCGCTGACGATTGCCTTCCGCAACCGTAGCCATGAGAGTTTGCCCGACCTTGCCCTGTCTCCCGTGGTCGCGAATGTACTCGGTCGACACTGCGGTCGAGCAGGAGACGCAGACACCACCAGTTCGCCCGTGCATTGTTCCATCGCCGTCCCTTGTCGGCGCGTGTGCGACGTCGTGCCCGATGGTGAACTCGACGCGGCGGCCGGACTTGTGGCTGGGATCGGCGACGACGGTGGGAACGACGTAGGCCTCCTTGCCTTTCTTCTTGCCAAGCCACCAGGAACGAACGAGGGGCATCTCGATGCCGCAGGCGGGGTTGGGGCAGGTGACGGTGCGTGCCCAGATCCAGGCGATGACGGTGGCCTTCGACCCGTCGGGGAGGGTGGCCCGGGGATAGAGGTGGCCGATGCGCTTCTCGGCTTCGTCGCGCATCCACTGGCCGTAGGCGCGTACGTCGGCGGCGAGGCCCTCGGCGCCCTTCCAGAAGGCGCGGTCGTCGGCGAGGAGTCCGCCCTTGTCGTCGCGGTGGACGGGCTTCATCCCGGCGAACTTGGGTGGAATCTCGATGAGGGCCTTGTTGATGAGGACGGCGACGGGGTTGAGGTCGCTCGCGTGGGCCTCAAGTCCTAGACGCTGGGCTTCGAGGGGGATGGTGCCCCCGCCTGCGAACGGGTCGAGGATCTTCGGCAGCACGGGGTTGCCATCATCGTCCTTGGGTGCGGACTTGACGATCTCGGCGTGCGCCTCTGCGAGGAGCTTCTCGTCCCGGACGTTCTCCCACACCACGAGCCGTTCGATGATGCCGTGGAGGCGCTCGCGCTCGGCACGCTGTGCTTCCTCGGTCGGGAACTCCTCGGGGCGCGAAGACGGGTCGTCGACGAGCTGCGCGAACAGCACGGCGCGAGCGGCGGCGAGGGGTCGGCGAGCCCACCAGAGGTGGAGTGTCGAAGGGTGCCCATGCCGGATGGACTTCTCGCGCGCGGACTCCTTGTTGATCGCCTCCAGCGGCAGGGCCACCTCGATGAGCTTGCGCTTCGTCACGTCTCGTTCTCTCCTAGCCAATCACCGCCATCGGACTCGTCGTCGCTGGTCGGCGCCCTTAACTTACGTGCAGTCGTTGTTCTAGTTCGTGCTCGGTAGCGGCAGGTGCTTGCCGATGTAGCCCACGTAGATCTTCCCGTCCGTCGCCGTCGCGTCGAGGTAGTGCAGGCGCGGCGCGACCATGGCGTACTGCGCAATCTTGAAGTGCGCCCACAGGTGCTTGCGTCCGCTCGGGTCGATGCTCCGCGGGACGGGAAGGTACCGGCTGTTGGCGTAGCGGTCGTTGTTGCGGACCGTCTCGCTCTCGGTCTGCGCGTGACGGTTCGCCGAGTAGCCGTGGCAGCCCGGCGGCGTGTTGCGCAGGTAGTCGTCAACCGAACCGTTGAACTCCCCCGCCGCGGAGACCCGGGCGTAGTCGTCGAGCGCTCTCAGGACCGTCCACGTCACACCGGCCCAACTGCTGGCGGGGCCATGCTCGTCAAGAGCAAGCACGGTGTCCCGGTCGCCAGTCCAGACCACGCCGCCGAGACTGCCGCTCTCCTGAGCAGTCGACCACGCGAGCAGGAGCTCCTCGAACGAGTCCGGTGTAAGCGTCTCAGCATCGTCGGTGGCGAGATGGTCGGTCCACGCCAGTTCCCCAAGGTCGGGGTTACCCGACTCCTGGAGCGCGCGTCGCAGCGCGGCAAGCTCTGCTTCCAGGCGGCGCGCTCGCTCCCCCGCCTCCGCAAAGTCGAGCGTCACGTCCTCGCGCTGGCGGACGGCGTCCGCATGGCGCTGCCGCAACGTGCCGATCTCGTCCTGAAGGACCTGCTCGCTCGCCTCCTTGCGCTTCACGAGCTCGCGCAGCGGCGCGGCCTCTGCTGCGCGGGCCCCGAGATCCTCGATGGCCTCGGGGGTCACCCCGTCGGAGCCAAGAAGCCGCCGAAGCGCCGCCATGATCCGAGTGAGCACACCGCCGTCGACCGCAACGGGTTCGGGCGCATCCGTCGCAGACTCGTGAAGTGTCGCCTGGTGCGGGACGGGGCCGGCGAGCTTCGGCTTCCGGCTGGGCCACGGGCTGCGCGACGTCTTGGGCGTCGCCGGGGGCATGGCGACACCGATGTCGAACGTTCCCTGTTCGTCGCGCTCGCCCTGGGGCACGTCGAGGTCGAGCTCGTCCTGCTCAGGAGCGCTCCCGCGCTCAGGAAGAGCGAGAGCGGGGACACGCTCGTCGACAACCGCGGTCGTGGGGGTTCGTGCCGACCGAAGGAAGTCTTCGTCCGCTTGGCGGATGAGCCGGCCCTCGACGCGGGCGGCGGCGGTGGGGATCGGGTAGGTCAGCGTGTGGTCGCGTGCGACCCTGCCCAGGATGCGCAGCAGGTGAACCTCGCGGTCACGGGCGATGCGCTCCGTGGTGAGGACGCGGTGGCGTCGCCCATCGAGGGCATCATCGAGGTCGACCTCGCGTACGAACGTTCGCAAGGTCCCGGGCGCGACCGCGTGCGAGGCACCGACTCGCCGCGCGAACTCCTCTGTCGCCGCCGGGTCGAGCAGAAACCCGGCCGCGAGGCCTGTGGTGTCACGTAGGAGCTTGCTGATCAGGGCACGCCACGGCTCCATCGGGATCTCGTCGCTACTGCCCGCGACGAACACCGGACCACGGCGCGACGTGTCCCGAAGCGCCGAGACGAGGGTCGGCACATCCTCTGTGCGCAGGGTGCGGACCGCTGGGTCGAGAACGGCGCCGCCGTCGCGCGCCTCGACGACGCTCAGCACCATCCGTGCGAGCTTGGGCGCCCTGGCGACGGTCTGTTCGTCTGGGCTGTTGACGTCGATCCAGACCCAAGGGTCATGGCGCCCGTCGCGGGGATCATGGACGATCACCTGCGACGTCCACCCGGACGCCTCCGTCAGGTGGAAGCGCGACGAACGGCTCCCCGACGCGGCATCCTCGACCGAGAGCGCTGCCTCGGCTCCTCGTCCGACGTCGACGACGGTGCCCGGCTCGACGGCATCGGCGTCGAGGCCCTTGCTGCGCAGCCACGCATGCACCTGGCTGCCGATGAGCGCGTCAACATCGCAGCCGTGGATCGAGTCGCGTGCGACGGTGAACAGCGAGCGATAGCCGAGCATGGTTCCCTTCGAGGTCGTCTGTCGTGCGGGTCGGTCAGAACGGCGAGCGGCCCTTGGCCCAGGTCTTCGCCCAGTCGCCGCGGACGCCCGTCGCATCGAAGTCGCCGAGGTCGGTGGTGGCGAAGGGGTCCTCGAGGTAGCGGACGTCGTCGTGGGCTGCGCCCGCGGGTGCGACCTTGACGAGGGCAAGGCGGTAGCGCGGGGCGGCGTTCTTGCCCGTGAGGACCTCGTTGTGGGTCACGAAGAAGTCGGTGGCGCCGTCGATGCGGGCCTTGACCTCGATGCGGTACGTGTCGCCGGCCGCGTCCGTGGAGAGGATGTCGAAGCCCTTGTTGTTGAACGCCTGCTCGACGGGTTTGCGGCCGAGCTCGCGTTCGCGGGCCAGCACGAGGTCGACGCCGCGGCGCTCGACCTCCTTGGTCTCCTTGGCGTGCATGGGCGCGGCCGCGGGGACCTCGCCCTGCACCATCGCGAGCGGCAGTACGAGTGCTGCGGTGTTGATCAGCGGCGGCTTGGTCGACATCAGGACCTGCTGGTCCAAGGTCTCCAGGCGGCGGCGCAGGCGGGTGTCGAGGTCGACTGCCTTGCGGTTCAGGGAGTCGGCGGACTCCTTCGGCTTCTTGCCCGCGCGCTCGTCCTCGCCCGCGACGATGGCGTCCATGACAAGGCGGTCGCGCTCCGACTCCAGGCGACGGGTCACCAGCTCGCGGGTGCGCTCCAGCTCGGCGAGGCGGCGGGGTTGGACCTCGGCGAGGTACTCAGGGAGCTGGTTGGCAATGATCCACGACGTCGCCGCGTCTTCTGCCTCGCTGAGCCACAGCATGGCGCGCGCCGCGGTGACGATGTCGGAATCGGGCGCGGCAACGCAGTCGAGGTACGGGGCGGGGCCCGCCGGGGTGATCGTGCCGTGTGCGTCGACGTAGGCGTACCCGAACCTCTTCGCGACCGACGCGCCGGTCGCGTCGGCGACCTCCTCGACGACGCCGACCAGCAGGGCCGGCTCTTCTAGCGTCGCGGAGACGAGCACAGTGCCGGAGTTGAGGGCGCCTCCGAAGTTGCGGATGGCCTCGTCCACGACGGCGTCGTGCAGGGGGTGTCCCGGAGCGAGCAGATCGGCGCGCGGCGTTCCCTCGACGTCAGTCCGCCCGAGGTCGAAGGTCACACGGTCGTACCGGGTCGCAATGGGGCCGTACTTGGACGCCCGGATGTGCTGGGGTACGTTCCCGATCTCGTACCGGCCCTGCTCACGCCGGGCGATCCTGCCTCCCAGGCGGGCAAACGCGGCCTTGAACGCCAGCTCGATGTAGTGCGGCTGGAGGCGGCGCGCGCGTGCCTCGTCCATCGCGGCGCGCAGGCTCGCCAGATCGGCCTCGCCAAGGTGATCGGACGCGAGCGCACGTTCGTCGAGCAGATCCTTGATGCCGTCGGCGATGGAGGCGTCGATGACCTGATGCATGCGTTCGCGCACCTCGATCCGCTCACCGTACTGGATGGCGTCCTTGAGGAGGTTGCGCAGCGGGGTCTCGGCGAACGCCTCCCCGAGGACGTCGAAGACCTTGCCGCCATACGCGCGGCGCATCTCGTCGATCTTCTCCAGCAGTCGCAGGAACACCTCACCCTCGCGGGTGTTCGCCGCGACCAAATTCCACAAACGGCAGACCTCGGTCTGGCCGATGCGGTGGATGCGGCCGAAGCGCTGCTCGATCCGGTTCGGGTTCCACGGCAGGTCGTAGTTGACCATCAGGTGCGCGGCCTGGAGGTTGAGACCCTCACCGGCGGCGTCCGTCGCAATGAGGATCTGGACGCCCGCGTTCTTGGTGAACTCCTCGGTGATCTGCCGCCGCTCCTGGCGGCGAACCCCACCGTGGATCGCCCTGACCGCCTCCGTCCTGCCGAGCAGAGACCGGATGCGCTGGGTCAGGTAGTCGAGGGTGTCGCGGTGCTCGGTGAAGATGATGAGCTTGCGCGGCGAACCCTTCCCGTCCGTGGTGAGCGCGTGGTCCTGGAGGATCTGCGACAGCTCGGTCCACTTCTTGTCCGTGCCCGAGTCCCGCACCCTCTTCGCGGCACCGATCAGGATCTCAAGCTCGGCGAGCTCCTTCTCAAGCTCCTCGACCGTGGCCGCGGCGGTGGCCGCATCGAGGAACTCCTCCTCCAACTCCTCGATCTGGTCGGCGTCGTACTCGTCCTCGTCGATGCCCGACAGGTCGACGTCGGTGTCCTTCTCGACGAACCGGCCCGCGAGGATGTCCTCGCGGCGCTTGGCCAGTCGCGCGGAGCGGCGGCCGAGGGACTTGTAGATCGCCTCGGGGCTCGACGCGAGGCGCCGCTGGAGGACGGTGAGGGCGAACCCGACCGTGTTGCGCCGCTTGCCGTCGAGCTTCTCGGCCCGGTTCATTCCGTCGCGCACGTACGAGGTGACCATCTCGTACAGGTCGTGCTCCGCGGCAGTGAGCTCGTACGGGACGGTCTCGGCCACGCGCTCGGGGAACAGTCGCCGGCCCTCGAACGTCAGGAGGTCTTCCTTGACCATGCGGCGCATGATCCCGGTGGTGTCTGCGGTCTGCTTGCCCTTGCCCTCGTACCGGTCCTTGTCGAGCAGGGTGAGGAAGGCCTGGAAGTCCTCCTCCTTGCCCGAGTGCGGGGTGGCGGTCATCAGAAGGAAGTGGCGCGTGATGCTGCCGAGCTTCTCGCCGAGCTGGAACCGCTTAGTCTTCTCAAGCTTCCCGCCGAAGTAGTGCGCGCCCATCCGGTGGGCCTCGTCGACGACGATGAGATCCCACTGTGTGTCCAGCAACTGCGCCTGGAGGACCTCGTCGCGCGAGAGCTGGTCCATGCGAGCGATGAGCAGCGGGTGGCTCTCGAAGACATTGACATTGATGTCGGCGTCGATGAGCTGGTTGGTCAGGAGCTCAAACCGGAGCCCGAACTTCAAGAACAGCTCGTCCTGCCACTGCTCAACGAGGCCGCCGGGGGCGACGATCAAGCACTGCCTGACGTCGTCGCGCAGGATCAGCTCTTTGACGTACAGGCCAGCCATGATCGTTTTGCCCGCCCCCGGGTCGTCCGCGAGCAGGAACCGCAGCGGGGTGCGTGGGAGAAGCTCGCCGTAGACGGCGCGGATCTGGTGCGGCAGCGGCTGCACGTCCGACGTCGCGACCGCGAGCATCGGGTCGAACAGACCCGCAAGCCGGATGCGCTGCGCCTCGGCGACCATCTTGAAGTCCGTCGCGTTCGCATCGAACGCCCGGCTGCCCGTTCGAGCGATCGACAGCGCGGACTCGTCCTTGCGGAAGACGACCCGCTGCCCGAGGGACCCATCGGTCCGCTTGTACGTCAGCTCCAGAGCGTTCACGCCGTGCTGCTGAGCAGCTATGACCGTGATCACCTCTCCCGGGATCAACCCCGAGATCCGCAACCCCGGCTTCAGTTCTTCGAGCAGCACGCCTGTGACCTCTCCGTCCGTCCGTTGGCACCGTAGCAACCGCTACCGACACGCCCGCTACGGCCCACGGGTGAACCCGGGTGATGCGTCGCTGATCGTCGGTTGCCGTGGCTAGTCTTCCCTCCGACCATCGCCAACCACGAGGGCAGGATGAACAAGGTCGAACGCGCCAGGCTGACCGCAACCATCGAACGCCTCAGCGGGTGGGTCACGGCCGCCACACGGATGCAGGCCGAGCGTGCCGACGTCGAGAAGGCCGGGAAGTCCGCCATCCACGTGCTGTGCCGCACCGTCGCGATTGCGCGTGGTGGGCGCCCCGCGTGGCAGGTGGTGCCGCTCGGCCCACAGGCCGCGATCGCCATCCGGCAACTCGCCGAGGCGAACCACCTGCCCGCCATGTCCGGCGCCGACGAGCGCGACCTCGCATCGTTGACAGCCTCGGTGCCGAAAGCCATCGAGGAGTCACGCAGCGTGCTCGGTGCACGTCGACTCTTCGCACGCCGAGAGCGGAAGGATGCCGGAGCCAACGCCGCCGAGTTCCTCACGGGCTACGAGGCGTGGGCGATCGGCCGCGGGCTCGACGCCACCATTGAGAATCTGCGCCCGACCTGGACCGGTGCCGCCACCCTCGGGGCGGCCGACGCGCTGTCCGACGTCGTCGGGCTACGCCCCCATCTCGAGAAGCTCGGCCGCCTCGACCTCATCGACGCGACGCCGGTCCATGAGCTCCCAGACGCGATCACCGCCCTCAACTCAGCCCTCAAGGGCGAGGAGGAGTTCCGCAAGGAGGCGACGCGAGCCGGCGACGCGGTGCGCCGCGCCGAAACGAACGAGGTGCTCGCCAAGATGCACGTCGACCGCCTCCGCGAGGCGACAGCAGAACGCCTGGTGACCAAGCCCCTCGTCGACGCCGGCATCACCACGGTCGGGGCGGTGAAGGACACCAGGAACCTCGAGTCGCTGCCCGGGATCGGTCCCGCGTCGGCCCGCCGCATCCGCGGCGCAGCCGTGACGATCGAGCAGACCACGTTCGACGAGATGCCCCCGCGCATCGACATCAAGCGAAAGACCGCGACCGCGACGATCCTCCTCAAGGCACTCGGCGCGTGGGACGCGGCCCGCTCACTACGCAACGCGACCTCCGACATCGAACGCGCCACCGAGCTTGTGGATCTCGCCGAGGCCGTCAGCAAGCAGACCACCCACCTGATCGTCGCCTCCGCGACCTCCCAGGACGCCGTCGAACTGCTCGTGGGCGTCAACGCCGTCGTGAAGCGTGGAATGGCCCTGTCCGGCGCGCGCCAGACAACCACCGCGCCGCCACGCGACCCATGGGAGGACTTCCTCTCCCGGCCCGCCGACTACTACGGCATGCTCGCCGAGTTGGGCTTCCTCACCGAGGACGAAGGCAAGGCGCACGGCGACCTGCCCGAGGAGATCGTCGAAGCCGTCCGTGCGCTCGCGCTCAACGCCGAGTACCTCACCGTCGGAACCCTGCGCGGCTACCAGAGCTTCGGTGCCCGGTTCGCGCTCGTCCAACGCAAAGTGATCATCGGCGACGAGATGGGCCTCGGAAAGACGGTCGAGGCCATCACGGTGCTCGCCCACCTGCGCGGCGCGCACGGGCTCAACCACTTCATCGTCGTGTGCCCCGCCGCCGTCGTCACCAACTGGATCCGCGAGATCCAGTCCAAGTCGAAGCTGCGCGCCCACCGCATCCACGGCAACGAACGCGAACGCGCTGCCCTGTCCTGGACCCGGTACGGCGGCGTCGCAGTCACGACCTTCGAGACCCTCAACTGGTTTCAGGACAACTACCCACTCACCCTCACCATCGGTGCCGTCATCGTCGACGAGGCCCACTACATCAAGAACCCCGACGCCCAGCGCTCCCGGAACACCGCCGCGCTGCTGCGCCGCAGCGAGCGCGCCGTCTTCCTCACCGGCACTCCACTCGAGAACCGGCTCGATGAGTTCGCGGCCCTGGTCAAGTACCTCCAGCCCCAGCTCCTCGTCTCGACCAACGGGCTGTCGCCACGCACCTTCAGAAAGCAGGTGGCGCCCGCGTACCTGCGCCGCAACCAGGAGGACGTGCTTCAGGAACTGCCCGAGCTGATCGAGGTCGACGAGGTAGTGCCAATGTCCTCGGCCGACACTGCCGCGTACCGGTCCGCCGTTCAGGCAGGCAACTTCATGGCAATGCGGCAGGCAGCCATGACGCAGGGCCCGAGCTCCGCCAAGCTCGAGCGACTCAAGGAGATCGTCGCCGAGGCCGAGGCCAACGGGCGCCGCGTCATCGTCTTCTCCCACTTCCGCGAAGTGCTCGACCAGGTTGCCCGCGCACTGCCCGGTGAGGTGTTCGGACCGCTCACGGGTTCCGTCGCCGCCGTCGCACGCCAACGCATGGTCGACGAGTTCTCCAAAGCCGGTCACGGCGCCGTCCTCGTCTCCCAGATCGTCGCAGGTGGCGTTGGACTCAACATCCAGGCCGCCTCAGTGATCGTCATCTGCGAGCCACAGCTCAAGCCGACGACCGAATGGCAGGCCATCGCCCGCGCCCACCGCATGGGACAGCTCGACACCGTGCAGGTTCACCGCCTGCTCTCCGAGGAAGGCGTCGACAAGCGCGTCACGGAGATCCTTGCCCGCAAATCGGCGCTGTTCGACGACTTCGCCCGCCACTCCGACACGGCACACAGCGCCGAGGAAGCGTTCGACATCACCGAGCGCGAACTCGCGCGCGAGGTTGTCGAGGCGGAGCGGGAGCGGCTGTTCGCCGGGGGACCTGGACCAGATGACGCCGGCGAGTCTGACGAGGCCGCTGCCTGACGGCTGCCTGCACCCCCGGGTCCTAAGGCGCGAACCACGAAATCACCCGCTCACGTGGGCTTTCGTGTCGTAGGCATCGGGTTTGATGACGGCAACAGGCTGGCCGTGCACCGCGGTGCTCGCCCCGAGAGCACACCGCATTACACGAGTAAGGATGCTGAGTGATCAACTGGACCGGACTCTTCGGGCCCACGCTGGAGAAGCCACGGAAGCGCGTCGTCGCGCTCGGGATCGACTTGGGGACGACCTACACGACCGTGACCCGAACTGAGTGGTCGGGGGTGCCCGGCGACACGCCCACGCTCGACGTCGTGCCCATCCGGCAGTGGACGACCGCGGGACTCGACTCAGTCCCGATCGTCCCGTCGGTCGTAGCGGTTACGAACAGTGGCTCCGTGGTCGTCGGACTCGAGGCCACGGAGAGCGCTCTGAACGGCGAGCTCAGCCCCATCCCCGGCAAGAACTACTTCGCGGCGACGAAGAACGAGATCGGGCTGCGTCGGCAGTACCCGCGCGCTCCCCACGGCCTTCAGAGCCCTGTCGACATCGCAGCCCACATCCTGAAGTTCGTGCTCGCAGGAGTGCGCGAGTCGTTCCCCGACGACGTGTGGGACCGTGTGGTTGTCACCGTGCCAGCCTCATTCCAGCTCGGCCAGAGGGCAGACACTGTCGAGGCTGCGACACGAGCCGGCCTTAGCGTCCTCCCGAATGACCTGCTCGACGAGCCGGTCGCCGCACTGCTCACCCGGATGGCGACCGCGCCGACCACACAAGGCACGCATCGCGTGGCCGTGGTCGACTTCGGTGGCGGCACTTGCGACGTCGCCCTGTTGGAACACACCCAACGCGCACACGGCGGAGTCGACCTGGAGTTTCGGGGAACCTCCCGCTACTGCCGTCTGGGCGGCTCGGACCTTGATCGGGCGATCGCCGTCGAGCACCTGCTGCCTCGCCTCGCGAAGGCCAACGGCGTCAACGCCTCGGACTGGGACTACGCCGGAAAGGCTGCCGTGCTCATCCCCTCGCTCGCGCCCGTCGCCGAGGACCTGAAGATCAAGCTCAGCGGCGCGATGCGGCGTCGCGTCCGTCTGGGACAGCCGTACAGCGACCTCGTCGTACACGGATCGAGTGACTTCGCCGTGACCCTTCGGGGCGCGACGTATCACCTCGACCACTCGCAGATCTCGCTGAGCACCGCCGAGTTCGATCGGATCCTCGGGCCGTACCTCGACGCCGAGCGCCTCAAGCCACGGTTCGGTGAGTACTTCGAGCAGGGATCCGTCTTCGCCCCGCTACTGGAGGTGCTTGAGAGGACCGGGTGGTCGTCGGAGAGTCTCGACGAACTCCTGCTCGCCGGCGGAAGCAGCGCACTCCCGCCCGTCGCCGACGCCCTGGCAAATCAGCTCGGGGTCAGCGTCAGTTACGTCATCGCTCCGGAACGCCAGGAGAGACAGACCGAAGTTGGGATCGGCGCCGGACTGCAGGCACTCGCCCTCGCCATCTCCGGCGCGCCCTTGGCTCGCGCTATGAGTGGCGAGCACCTGCAGATGCTGGCCGCCGACGGCAAGTGGCACGACCTGATCCCGGCCAACCAGCCGCTGCCGTTCCCCGAGGGTCCCGTTGACTATCTGTCCGGCTCCGTCTCTGGATCGATTACCAGCGCGGACGAAGGTCTGAAGGTGCAGCTTCGCAAAGGACCGCTCACTGTGTTCACCGAGGAAGTACCTCTCCCTGCGGGAACCTCGATCGGTGACGTCTTCACCGTCCGGACAACCATGGACACGAACCAGCTCGTCACGCTTGAGATTGAGTTCTCCAACCGCCACCGGCACACCTTCCAGATCGAGCGCCCGGGGACGTATGTGAGCAACCCGAACGTCATCCGGGAGAAGATCCTCGAACTGGAGGCGGTCGTTTCCGATCCAGACATCGAGCCCGACGATCTCTGGAAGGCCCGGTACGACCTGAGTGAGTTGTACACCCGAGTCGGGCACCACGACAAAGCGGTGGCAAGTGCCGAGTACGTCACGAAGAAGGCTGCGTCCGCTTCGCAGATCTTCGATGCCGGCTACGTCAAGGCCGCCGCGCTGACGGCCCGTGGCCAGTTCGATGATGCGGTCGCCACCTACGAGGCGGCGATCGACGACGGTGCGATCGGGCTTCGGTTCACGCTCGCATACATGCTCGAAGAGCGTGGTCGATACACGGAGGCCCTCAATCAGATCGAGCGATACCTGCCCGTGAACCCCGGCGGGGCCGCCCACGCGCTCCGGGGCCTGATCCTGAAAGGTCTCGGCCGGGACGACGATGCCGAGTCCGCCTTCCGCGTAGCACGGACGAACCTGGGCGATCCGGCCACGGCGACCTCGTTCGAGCGCTTCTGGCTGACGGTCGTCGCCAAGCAACTTGGTGACACGGCGCTGCTCACCAAGCTCAAGGCTTCCCGCTTGACCGCCCAGGACGTGGACGACACGCGCGGCGCACTGCCCGTACTGTCGCTCGGGGTGAAGTGAGATGCGCGTCGTCCCGATCGAGGACCTCACGGCTGCACAACAGGCCTTCGTCTTCCTCCCCGCCGACCGGCACGCGGTCGCTGTCGGCGCCCCCGGCTCCGGCAAGAGCCTCGTGTTGGTGCACCGCGCCAAGCACCTGATCGAGAACCTCGGCCTCGACCCGCAGCGCGTGCGCATCGTCACCTACACGAACATGCTCGAGCACTACATCGCGGCCGGCCTCAAAGAGGTCGGGCTACCCAGCGACATTGCCATCAGCTACGACGACCTGATGCGTCAGATCCACACCGCCGTGACCGGAAAGCCGTTCAAGTCCACCGCCAAGGGCGAGAATGACCGGTTCTTCGCGCTCCGGGATGCCGTGCACGACCTACTCAAATCCGAGCTCAGCGCGGGCCTATTCGAGGTCGACGGTCGGTTCGACGCGATTCTCGTCGACGAGACACAAGATCTGGCAGCGTCCGACGTCGGCACCTTGGCGATGCTCGCGAATCACGTCAGTGCGGTACTCGACGGTCGTCAACAGCTCTATAAGCGCGGCGCGTCGACCGCTGAGATTCTGCGGACTCTGGGGCTGCGCTGGGAGACGAGGACCCTCCTTGACACGTACCGCTGCTCCCGGGCCGTGATCACCATCGCGGCGTCCATCGCCAGAGATGACGACAAGGCGACCCTGCCTCACACGCGCGTCATTGCCTCGGAAGCCACCACCTCGATGCGGTATGTCGGAGCGACAATGGAGGACGAGTTCGAGCGGTTCACCGGAGCCCTGCGAACCCGTACGAGAGAAGGTAGGAGTTGTGCCGTGCTTCTTCCGGCCCGTCGCTATCTCTTCGGTGTAGCCGACGCCCTCCAGAAAGCAGGCTTTGCTGTGGAGGCCGACACGAAGGTCGACCTGACGACGAACGCAGTCAAGGTCATGACGTACCACTCCGCGAAAGGGCTCGCCTTCGACTCCGTGTTCCTGCCTCGGCTCCGCAACAACGCCTTTCGCGGGATCGAGAAGCACCACGACCGAAGGTCGCTGCTCTTCGTCGCGCTGACGCGAGCCACCACCTACTTGTACCTCGGCACGATCGCCGGCGACGAGATCCCGGAGTGGAAGGAACTTGCCGCCGTACCCGAGCCGTATCTCGCGGCGCCGGTGTCTACCCCGACACCAAGCGGACCCACCCCTGGTGGCGCCAGCGAGGAGGACCTCGACCGCGTCATCTGACGCAGTGCTTGTTCGGCCAGTGGAGTTCGTCCGTCCCGCGTAGGGGCGCGACCGACGACCGTCCGAGACCGTGGGGTGTGCGCCCAAGTGACCTGCGCACACCCTGTGCACCCCCACCGGTGCACACCCCGTGCACACCCCTGTGCACACCCCGCGGCAAGCGTCCGAAGCGTCCGCACGCGCCGGGTGACCTGCGCGAAGACCGCTCGGACGCTTCTCAGGTCGGACGGATGCAACCGTCCGCGGTGGGGACGTGTTCATCAAGGGATCGTTTGCTGAACACGGCTCCGAGGGAGGCGAGGATGCCACGAACGGCGCGTGTCACCGTCATCTACTCGTTCGACAACCTCCACCGTCCAGGAACACCCGGTCTGCTGGTCTCATGAACGGACGACAACGCCGTACCCCAATCGCGCCCGGTTGCCTGATCCGGGTCAGCACGGACGGGCAGAACACCCGCCGGAAGCACGTCGTGCTGGAGCCGATCTGCTCAACGCCGCCGTCATGTACGGCTCCGACACGCTGACGGCTTCTACACCGTCCTGCGTGAGGCATGCGGCTTCGACCTGATCCGCAGGACCGGTCCGCGCGAGCGAGCCCACCATGCGTCACCCAGTCGGCTGAGATGTGCGGGCGACGCCGGCGACCCGAGTTCAGACGGAGACCGCGGCGACTCCAGGTTCGGCGGTAGCCCGCACCGCACCGGAGGTCCGTGCTTGTACACCGCTGCCCGGCGTGCCCATCCAGATCGCTTCGGAAAGCACGCGACGCGACTCGATCAGCGCGTCATCCGGCTTCGCGGGCGCCACCTCGACCTGAAGGTCCCTGGCGACGTCGAGCAGCAGCGGGCACGTCTCCTCGGTGATCTCGCCGTACAGCGGAACAGCGCGGTGCACGCCGCCGTGGGGCATCACGTCCAGTCGCCGGCCGATCTCGACGCAGTAAACGAAACCCTCCGCCCCCTCGACGAGCCGCTTCCCGATCGCGGTGCGGACGACGTCGCCAGCCCGGAGCAGGCGGTCACGCTGCTCGTCGCTGATCTCCTTCGTCGCGTTCAGTGCGGCGGTCGCGACGGTCAGCTCCGCGACCGCGTGGCAGCCGCCCCCGACACGGCCGCCGATCCGCTCCTCGAACAGTTTGACCATCTCGGCGAGGACCAGTCCCCGCCCGAAGAGCACGAGCCCTGGCGAGTACTCGAGCGAGCCGACAAGGCGCCGGGTGTGGACCGTGGTCTGCCGCGTGAGCTCCAGGATCCGTGTCATCGCACGCGCGGACGGCATCTCGCGGCCGAGGTAGATCGCGGCGTTGCGCAGCGCGGCCAGTGCCCGCTCGCCGGGGTCGCGCTGGTCGGTCGGCCCTGGCCGCGCGGCGGGTCGCCACCCGAACCGGTCGACGGCGTAACCCTCGTAGGGTGCCTGCGCTCCCGCCCAGGCGGCGACGATCGCGGCGGAGTCGCGGTAGTCGCGCCGCTCGTCGTGAACGGGGCCGTCGGCGGGTACCCAGCCGGGGACCTGCCGGTACCGGTGGTCGAGGATGGCGATCGCCAGCGCGACGTCGGCGACGTCGCGCGCAAGGACGAGGCGGTGCCCGACGTCGAGCCGGTCGTCCATCCCGAGCGCGTCGCGCTCGGCGCCGACGACGGCGGCGACGGCCGCGCGCCGCCACGCTTCGAGGACCGGGATGCGCTGCCGGGTGCCGAGTTCGCCCGTCGACGGCCCTGCGAACTCGCCGTCCTCGCGCCTGACCGGGGCGGTGCGCGCTCCGAGCTGGCGCATCGGCCACCACGCCGGGGTCAGGAACTCCTCGGGTGCGGCGACGGTCGCGAGCCGGTGAACGTAGGTCCATACCGCGGTGCGGTAGCGCTGCGCGAGCGCCGCCCTTGCCTCAACCTTCTCCAGTGCCCTGGCCGGGTCCTTGTAGGCGGGCGTCAGCTGTGCGGTCACGCCCCGGATGCCGAGGAGGTCGACAAGGGCTGCGCGCAGGTCGGCGTTGACCTGTCCGTACGTCATCGCTGCTCGCCGTCCGCTGCGACGTCGTCGGTCCAGGCGACGTCGAGGATGTTGCGCGCGACGAAGTAGCGGGCGTCGTCGTCGCAGAGTTCGGCGAGGTGGGTCAGGCCGCCCCACGCGATCTGGAACGTGTCGGCCTTGGGCAGGAGCTCGAACGTGCGCCGTGCGGGTCGCGGGAGGTCGTCGCACAGGCCGTCGAGGATCCAGATGATGGCGTGGTAGTCAACGAGGCTGTCGAACGGGACCTGCTCGGCGAGGGCGAGGAGTGCGGAGCGGGTGACGTCGTAGGCGTCGTAGCGGGCCTCGTCGTCGTGCGGGCTCAGTACCGGGTCGCTCATGGTGTTCGTCCTCGCTCGTGGGCGCGACGACGTCGGACGGCGTCGTCGTCATCCGTAGGTGTGCTCCGCCGCACCGCGGTGAGTCAGCGGGTCGAGAGCCGGCGCACAAGCCAGGCGTCGACGCGCGCGGCGGCGGCGCGGCGGACGCGCCGCACGGCGCGGGCGACGGTGACGGCGGGCAGCCACAGAAGGAACGCGCCCATGAACTTGTAGGCGCTGATGGCGGCGGCGAGCGTCGCGAGGTACAGCCACCACGGACGGTCGGCGGTGTCGGGCGGGCCGATCGTCTGTAGCCACAGAAGCAGGCGCCAGTACGCGAACCACAGGACGCCGCACAGCGGCCAGCCGTAGCGGACATGGCCTGGGCGGTGCGCCCAACGGATGATCAGGTTGGACGGGTAGACGCTCTGCGCGAAGCGCACGTAGGCGAGGCCGATCCTCCAGAACAGCATCCAGGCGAGGGTGATCATCGTGTGCCTCCTCGGTCGGGCGACCTCGGGGTGCGGTCGCTTCGTCTCGAAGGTGCACCCTCTCGCGCTGCGGCGGTTGAACACGGGCTCCATCTGTGGACAACGCCGCCGCCGTGGCAGCCTGTGGACCACGGCGCCGACTGGTCGCGGGAGAATCGCGGCGTGATCAAGGTCGGCTACACGCGCAGCGTCGAGGAGAGGTACGAGGCCCTCGTCTTCCAGGACGACGCTTCCGGAGAGACGCTCGAGTTCCGCCGCGCGCTTGTCGTGACCGCGTGGGCGAGCAGCGGCGGCTCCTACGTGATCGTGCGCGACGGTGTCGTCCACGACGGCGGGCTCACCGGGTTCGCGCTCTCCGGCGTCGTGCTCAGGCTCGTTCTCGACGAGGAGGCCGCGGACGCCCTGGACCTCCCGACCGAGGTCGAGCTCCGACTCAGCGCGGCGGGCGCTGCGACCGTCGCCGAGCTACTGCCAGGGATCGTCGAGTAGTCCACGGTCATCCGACGGAGGGTTCGGCGGCCGCCTTCGGCCCGACCGGGGCTCGGTCGCCCTTTGCTCGCTGGGCGCTGGCTAGGGCCGCCAGGACTCTGTCGCGGTCGCGGGACTGCGCGACTGTGGCCGGCACCGTCGCGCCGACAGACCGTGTTGCGGGCACTGAGTAGCGATCGCGGTATGCGGCCTCAACTGCGATGGCGTGGCGCCACAGGTGACGGGCGTCCGCGCCGCTCGGCTCGTCGCCGATGTCTGCGAGCCACCGCGCCCTTGCGCGGATCGCGCCTTCGGCGAGGGCTGCGGCGCGCTGTTCGATGAGGTGGGCGCGCTCGTCAAGCGCGGCGCGGGTCTCGTCGTCGAAGTCCCCATGTGCTCGTGGAACGAGTCCGGCGATGAGGTCCGGCTCGTTCGCTCTTCTGCGGCCGGTCAGGTTCCACAGTCGCCAGGTGATGACGGCGGCGACGTCGTCGGCGTCCGCGAAGCCGCGGCCGGCGATCGCCCGGGGAACGGCGTCGTCGACGTTGACGCCTGCGGCGTCGAGCCGCCAGAGCTCGTTGCACAGCGCCCCGTACGCCTCGGAGGCGACGACCTCGTCGATGTTTGTGGTGCGCTCCCCCGCGGTGTCGAGCGCCGTGGAGATGACGCGGGGCCAGCGGTCGGCCTGGGCGAGCGTTGCGATGGTCTCGTACTCGGCGGCGAGCTGCGCGATGGACGCGTACCGGTACTGTTCGGCGGCGATGGTCTCGTGCGCGGAGAGCTCACCGCCCGTGTGGGCGAGTACGCCCGCCAGGATCGACTGTGCGGCGACGGTCCCGGTGACGGGGTGGGCGTGCAGGTCGTCGGGGCGGTCGAGGGCGACGTAGGCGGTGTTGGCGTCGCGTCCGCGGGTCATGGCGACGTAGAGGTTCTCGCGGGTCGCGCCGGGTGCGACGACGACGTGGCAGGTGTCGACGGTCATGCCCTGGGCGCGGTAGGCGGTCACGGCGTAGCCCAGGTCGAGGTGCTGGGCGACGTAGTCGGCGGGGAGGACGACGGAGGCGCCGTGCGTGTAGCCCTCGCGTCGGACCTCGACGTCGCCGTTGCGGTGGACGTCGACGACGCGCCAGCGGTCGCCGTTGCGGACGAACCCGCCGCGAGCCGTGCGGAGCGTGCGGTCGTTGCGGCGGGTGATGACGAGGTCGCCGACGGAGGCTGCGGCGTCGTCGGTGAGGGCGACCTCGCGGTCGGGCAGGGTGTCGCCGTCGAGGAGGCGCTCGGCTCGGGCGCGAGCGTTGAGCTCGCGGACGTGGTCGGCCGAGTCGGTGACCAGGAGGGTGCGGCGGCCGGCGCGGGTGTCGGCTCGCCAGGCGGCGTAGGCGGCGTCGACCATCTCGGTGCCGGTGCCCGCGCGGACGCGTCCTTGGGCGATGTACGTGTCGATGACCTCCACCTCGCCCGAGCGCAGGGCGAGGGAGGCGTCCTTCTCCCACTGGTTCGTGAAGCGGTGGACCTCGGTGAGTTGGGCGACGTCGCCGCGGCGCTCGTGGTGCAGGAGCGAGAACGCTCCCCCGGCGTCGACGGACTGAAGCTGGGCGTGATCACCGACGAGGAGCACCTTGGCGCCCGCCGCGGCTGCCAAGGCGGTGATGCGATCGAGCGTCAGGGTCGAGGCGAGCGTTGCCTCGTCGAGGATGACGAGTTGCCCGGCGTGGAACTCGGTTCGGCCGCGGTCGTGCTCGTGGAGCCACTTCGCCGTGTTGTCGCAGGCGATGTCGAGATCCTCGGCGAGCACCTTCGCGGCGGCTGCGGACGGCGCGAGCCCGACGACGGAGCCGGGGCCGTACTGGATCGTCCACGCGTGTCGGAGAGCGCTCATCGCCGTCGTCTTGCCTGCGCCGGCCGGGCCGATGAGCAGGTCGATCTGGCGGCCCGACGTCGAGACCATCTCCAACGCGTGACGCTGCTCCTCGGACAGGGGCGGGTCAACGGCCTCGCGATCCGCGGCCGCGAGCGCCTGAGCGACCAGGGTGGGTGCGGTGCGGTTCTCGCCACGGTCGATGAGGCGTTGTTCGGCGTCGAGGATCTCGTGGGACGACATCGTGAGGGTGTGCGCGGGTCGAAAGCGGCTGCTTCCGTCCTCGCGGCGGAACGCGGCGGGGGTCGTGGCGAGGTCGGGTGGCGTGAGACGGACGGATTGGGCCTCGGCCGATGCGACGACCGCGGCTACCAGTCGCTCGCGATCGGCGGGGGTGGCGAAGCGCCACCCCATGGTCTGGCGGGATGTCTCGGCCCAGAGGTTCCAGTGTCGCCAGGTGGAGCGCTTCTCCCCCACGGCCGCGACGACCCGAGCGCCCACCTCGGCGATCATGTCGGCGGGCACCCGGTCGAACGTCAGCGCAGGTGAGGTAACGGCCCCCGTCAACGCTCGTGCCCACGCGGTGGGGTCGCCGTTGAGGTGTTTCTCTGCTCGTCCTCGCCATCCCGCGCTGAGGTTGGCGAGCGAATGGATCTGCTTCTCGGGGCGGGTGTCGAGGGTCGCCCGAGCGCGCAGTCGGATGATCGTCACCGACGAAGGTCGCCGGCCGTGGGCGGCGACGTACTCGTCGACGAGTCGGTCGGTCTCGGCGTCGATGGCGCGCGAGCGTGACGAGAACTCGTCGATGAGCACCTCAGGCACCCCCGCGATCTCCCACGCAGTCGACCGGCTCCCGCCGCGGTCACGCTGCTCCCACCCGACATCGAACTCGGCTGTCATCCGGTCGGCGAGGACGGCGTTGTAGTACTCACTCAGGGCGACGGTCGCGGCGTGGATCGGCCGCCCGTCAAGGCTGCGCCACTGCCCGTCCTGAAGCGTCTTGACCTTGTTGGAGACGACGACGTGCGTGTGCAACTGCGGATCGTTGGTTCGGGAGTCGTAGTGATCGAACGCCGTGGCGGCGACACCCACGACGGCCTCCTGGTTGATCGAGTGCGAGCCCGTCCGTGTCGCCGCCACGTCGCGCTCGAACAGCGCGAGGACGTCCGCGACCGCAGCGTGATGCACCTCCACGATCCGCGCTTGAGTGTCGGCGTCGGCGACCGCCCAGAGCACCGACACGGACTTGCTCGCCGAGAACGTGAGGTCGTATCCCGCGACGGCGGCGCGGGTCCCCTTCCGCTGCTCCTCGGCGGTGATCGTCGCGACCGCGTCGGCACGCTCCCTCGCCGACAGCGACTCAGGCAGCTTGGCGGCGCGGGCTTCGATCCGGTCCGGCGGCGTGGAGAACTGCGGGTACGGCTTGCCGAGCGCAACGTCCGCGTTGGTCGGGTCGAGGCCGTGGCCGAGCAGCCGCACGAGGTGTTCGGGCGTCACGACGTCACCGGCGGTGATCTCACCGTTGCCGAACGCGGCAATGCCCAAGCCCATCCAGAACCCGGGCGGCGTGCCCTCATCGAGGTAGTAGCGCGTCAGGGGCGTGCCGAGCGACCGGTTGCCGTCGCCGGTCACGACGGAGCGCAACAGGTACTCGTACCCGTTGCCCGCGCTCATCACCCGCAGCGAGACGGTCACCGGCAGCACCCCCAAGGCGAGGTGTGCGGCCTCGCAGTCGCGATGGCACGCAGGCGCCAGCGCTGGCGGCCAGGCCAGGCTCGACGGGTGCCAGAGTGACAGGCTGCCGCGATCGCTGGTTGAGGAGTGTCGCCTGCTGCGTCGTATGGTCGGGCGGGCTCGATCGAACGCGCCCGAGCGGCAAAGCAGGAAGGGAGACGACGTTGACCGAGGAATGGCCACCGCCAGGACACTTCATGACGTATCACATGGAGGTCAAACTCGACGGCGTGATGCCGTACTCCCTCGAAGTCACAGTGCCCCCGCGGGAGAACGACATCGCGTCGTTTCGGCTCGATCGGCTCGGAGGACTGAGCCCTGCCGATCGTCGGTATCGCGCCACCCTGTTCGAGGCCATCGGAGCCATCACCGTAGCGAGTGGCCACGCGGAGGCCGCCATGAAGCGCGTCCTGATCTCGCTCCGAGGCGGCACGAGCCAGTTCCGCGACGTCGACAAGAACTGGACGGAACTCGTCAAGAACTTGAGGCGACTCGATGCCAGCCAAGACCAACGTGCCACGAGAGTTCACGAGGTTCTCACCTGGGCTGAGACGAACGGCATCAAGGAGAAGCGGGACGCAGCCGTGCACAGCTACTGGTGGGCATTCGCCGACCTCCCGGTTATGCGCTCACGCTTCGAACGATCCGGTGAGTCGAGCGCACAGATCGGTGACATGGAGAGTCTCATGGCGCATGGGGATCTCATCTTCGAGTTCGCGCGCCGACTTGATGATTTGGTCGTGAGCGACTGGCCTCAAGCGCGCCTGCCCCACTCTGAGGCTTGACGCCGACACAACCCAGGCGTGCGGCACGCGTTCCCGTCCAGGATCCCAATGACGCCGACCGGGTCGAGGGCACCCTCCAAAGTGAAGTCGACGCGTACCAGGAACACGTCGCCGATGATCACCACCCCCGCGAAGCGTAGTCGCCGGAAGGCAACAGGCGGTCAGGGTTACTCACAGGGGACGACACACGTGGGAGTTATCCACAACTTCGGTCGATCGCGACCGCGGTTCGCACTCCCTGTGCGATGTTCACCGTGACCGGCTGAGCAAGAGGTGTGGCGGCTCTGATGGGGCAGTCGTACGTGGCGGGTCGAGGGCGCGGCCAAGGGCGGCGCTCGAGGTGCCCAAGGGGGTGGTGGACGTGACGACGGTGGCAGCGACAGGCGCGGTGGGACGGCGCTCGGTCATGGAGCAGCGGAGGGCGCGGTCGACGACCGCGGGGAGCGTAGACCGCTCGGCGGACGCGGGACACCTGGTACGTGACAGGGCGGCCGCGGCGCCGACAGGATCGTGGCCCGTGAAGCCCAACGTTTGCGGACGGAGCGTCGTAGTGGCACAACTGGTGAAGGTCTCTTTGAACCGTCACACCGGAAACGACGGTGACGTCACCCGTGACGGGCAATCACGGAATCGCACAGATAGGCGCGGAGGTATGCGTGGCGGTCGTGTAGTTGCAGCTCTTGCCGCGGCCGTCCTGACGGCGGCCGCGATGGCCGCCTGCGACTCCCCGACACCGGACCCGACGCTATCTCCGACGGTCACGGAACCGTTGACCCCCAGGGCGGTTGCATAGTTGATCACCCGGCTGGGGGCTTGCGGTGTGGGGTGGTCGGGCGGTAGGCGGGCGGGGCATGGGTAGGGCGCGACGCCTGTGACCTGCGAGGATGGGAGTTCTCTACGCTGCCATCGATGCTGGAAAGGCGCCGCGCCCGTGTCTGTAGTCTCTCCTGTTCTTGCCGTGCTCGACCAGTCGTCCGTGACCGGGCGTGTCCTGGGCGGGCAGGTCGAGGGACTGCTGGACGTCTTCGCCGGGGTACCGGACCCCCGCAGGCGGCGTGGGGTGCGGTTTCGTCTGCCCGTCGTCCTCGGGCTGGCGTTGCTGGCCGTGGCGTGCGGCGCGATCGGGTTCGCCGAGATCGCCGAGGTCGCCGCCGACCTCGGCCCCGAGCTGACGGCGGCGTTCGGGATCGTGCGCTGCGCTCCGTCCGCGGCGACGTTCCGGCGGGTGCTGTGCAGCATCGACCCCGCCGCCCTGGACGAGGCGCTGTGCCGCTGGGCCGGGACCCGCACCCCACCCGCCACCACCACCGGGCCCGCCACCGAGGCCGTCACTGGGCCCGTCCGCGCCGCCGGCGCCGTCCCCGCTGCTGCCGGGCCCGCCGCCGGGCCTGACGCCGAGGGGGTCCCCTCGGCGCCGGGTGGTCGGGGGCGTGTGGTGCGGGTCATCAGCGCCGACGGGAAGACGATGAGGGGCGCGCGCCGTCGCACGGGCGAGGGAAGGATCGCCCAGGACCAGGTCGTGGAGGTCCTCGACCACGCCAGCGGCGCCGTCCTGGCCTGCGAACCCGTGCCCGACGGGGACGAGATCGGCGCCGTGCGCGCCGTGATGGCCAGGCTCACCGACCGGTGGGGATCGCTGGCCGGGGTCGCGTTCGTCGCCGACGCGAAACACACACAGCACAAGCTCGCCCGCCAGATCGGCGCCGCCGGCGGGTGGTGGCTGCTGCCCGTCAAGGCGAACCAACCATCCATCCTGGCCAAGGTCGCCGCTCTGCCCTGGACGCAGGTCCCCGCCCAGGACACCCGCCGGGACAAGGCCCACGGGCGCGCCGAGACCCGCACCGTGCGCGTCGTGCAAGCACCCAGGCACATCGACCTCGCCCTGGCCGACACCGCCCAGGTCGTCAAGATCGCCCGACACACCCGCCGCCCCCACCCCGGCAAACCCACCGCATGGACCAGGGAGAACGCCTACCTGCTCACCAGCCTCCCTGCAGAGATCGCCGACCCCGCCACCCTCGCCGCGATGGTCCGTTCGCACTGGCTCATCGAGAACCAGGTCCACTGGGTCCGCGACCACGCCTACAACGAGGACCGCCACACCGCCCGCTCCGGCAACGGACCCATCAACCTCGCCTGCCTGCGCAACACCGCGATCACCCGACACCGCGCCCACGGAGCCGACAACATCGCCCAAGCACTACGCGCCAGCGCCCGCCACGCCCGACGCGCACTCGACGCCCTCACCCAACATCAACTTTGAAACCGCCCTGCGTTGACCCCGTCTCCCACGCTGTCGGAGTCACCCTCCCCGACGCCGACGTCGGACCAGGATGTTGCCGCCGCGAAGGCCGAGCAGACCATGCGCGACTACGTGGCGCTGAGCGATGAGCTCCGCTCGGACGCGAACGTGCCGCTGGACCGGCTCGACACCGTTGCGACGAGCATCGAACTCGACGCCCAGACTCGGTTCCTCACGGACTGGCGCTCGAAGGAGTGGAAGCTCACCGGCGCGACGCGCATCGTCGAGCTGGACCTCGTCGATGTCTCGCTCGACAACGCGGACCCTGCCGCCGGCCACGTCCCCACTGTGACGTTCGAACTCTGCTACGACGTCAGCGACGGCGACGTCGTCGGTCCTGACGGGACCTCGGTGGTGCAACCGAACCGCCCCACGCGGGGGTGGACGCGGTACCTCGTGTCGAACTACGCGTGGACCACGGATCCGACCGGGTCCTGGCGGGTTGCATCTAGCGAGACTCTTGAGCGTGAGCCATGCGACGCGCCTTGACCCTCCTGGGGCTCATCGCGTTCCTCGCGCTCGCCGTGAGCATTGGCTCCGCCCAAGCGGCGGCCCCCGAGTGCCGCACGGTCGACACCTGGACGGGCTTGTGCGTGATCAAGGCCGTCGCGCCGGGGTCGGAGGCGACCACTGCGCCCATCGCGGACGACGGCCCGAAGGACACTGGCACGAGTTCGCCGTGCTTCTTCGACCCGTCGAGGGACGGCTACACGGACGTCCCGGCAGGCCCTGTCCCCTGCTCGAGTGATCTCGGCGCGTGGTCGAACACGCTGCAGTGCTACGTGCGGGTGTTGGACCCCCAGCCTGATGCCGGTGACCCGGCGTGGGCGGGTCATGGCCCTGATGACGGTGGGGCGGTCTACGGGTGCTTTCAGCCGCTGCCGATCGACGTTGACGTCTACCTGTGGTTGCTGAACCCTCCGGTCCCGGCGGCGGCCGGCCCCACGCCGCGTGCGGTGGCGGAGATGGCGATCGAGCAGATGGATCTCCAGGCGATCGAGATCGGCATCGTCCCGGAACCCCGGCCGGGGTACGTAGGGATCGTCGGGCAGCCGGTGTGGATGTGGGCGGCGAACCCGTCCGCGTCGACGGTCGGCCCAATCACGAGGTCGGCGTCGGCGGGCGGGATCACCGTCACGGCGACGGCGACGATCCATCGCATCACTTGGTCGATGGGTGACGGTTCGACCGTCACCTGTACCGGTGCGGGTACCCCCTTCACCGATGACCGCGCGGGCACACCGTCGCCCGACTGCGGGTATGTCTACAACACCTCGAGCGCGAACCAGCCCGGGGAGAAGTTCACGGTGACCGCGTCGTCGGACTGGGTCATCGAGTGGGCAGGTGCAGGCCAGACCGGCACGATCCGCGTCGACGACCTCGAACGGTCCGCGCAGATCGCTGTGGGCGAGGCGCAAGTGCTCGTGACGTCGTAGGAGTCACGAGCAAGAGGGAAGGACGGACGTCATGTCCGAGACCACCACTCGCAAGCACACGTCGAACGCTGGTTCGACTCCCCCAACTGAACGTTCGGCTCCACCGCCAGGGATGCGGCGTCGTCCCGCGATGACGATCATCGCGCTGACGCTGCTGGCCGTCGGCGCGGTCATCGGCTGGACTTTGTGGACGCGTGAGGACTCGACCATCGAGGTGCTCGCGGCCCGGCAGTCGATCGAGCGTGGACAGGTGATCACGTCCGACGACGTCGCCATCTCCCGGATCCCGGACGACCTCGGCTGGTCCGTGGTCCCGGCCGCGCGGCTCGGTGACGTCGTCGGGCAGCGCGCCGCCGCCGACGTCGCCTCGGGCACCCCAATCTCGCCGGACGCGGTGACCGACTCGCCCGTTCCTGCCGACGGGTTCTCCATCGTCGGGGTCGAGTTGGAGGCAAAGCAGGCGCCGGGCATGCCGCTCCAGGTCGGCGACCGTGTCACCGTCGTCGTGACGCCGGCGGCTGCGACGAACACGGTGACGACACCGGACTCGACGTCGGCAGAGGTGGCCGGGGTGACGGTTGCGCCGGAGACGGGGAACACGGTCGTGGATCTGCTGGTGCCGCAGGCGCAGTCGGCGTTGCTCGCCTCGCGGGTTGCGACGGGCAACTTCGCGATCGTGCTCGAGTCGAGGGACCGGTGACGTCGTCATGGCGGTGATCGCGTTGTGTTCCGTGTCCGGGTCGCCGGGAGTGACGACGACGGCGGTGGCCCTCGCCTGGAACTGGACCCGCCCGGTGACGCTTGTCGAGGCCGACCCGGTGGGCGGGTCCGCGATGCTCGCCGGCGTGTTCAAGGGCGTGCGCGAGTACCGTGCCGGGCTCGTCGAACTCGCCCTGTCCCCGCTCGATCCCGGCGATGCGTTGCAGGAGGTCGGCGACCCGGTCGAGGGCACCCCGGTCACGTTCGTGGCCGGGCCGCGCTCGCCCGCGCAGGTGCCGAGCCTGGAACCGGTGTGGGGGCGCCTGGCCGACGCGCTCGACGATCTCGACAAGGCGGGCCAGGACGTCATCGTCGACGCCGGCCGTCTCGGGATGCGCGGCTCCCCCGAACCGCTGCTCGCCCTGGCGGACCTGACCTTGATCGTCACCCGCGCGAACCTCGTCGCGCTCGCCGCGGTGCGCCCGTGGGCTGCGTCGCTGGCCGAGCGGGCGCTCGCGTGGCGTGATGCCGGGTTGCTCGTCGTCGGCCCCGGCCAGCCGTACTCGGTCAAGGACGTCGCCACGACGCTCGGCCTCCCCGTGGTGGCCACGATCGCCGACGACGCCGACGCGGCAGCCGTCTACCACCGCGGCGAGCCCGCGGCCCGCCGCTGGGGATCGGGGCCGTACCGGCGGTCCGTGCGGGCCGCCGTCGACGCCATCGGCAGTCGTATCGCGCGGGGGCGCGCCGAACTGCTGGAAGGGGTCACCCCATGAACTACGCACCGCGCCCCAGGCCCGATGACGATGAGGGCGAGGAGCGCCCGCTGTCTTCGGTCCCACTGTTCTCGACGCCGCCACCCGACCGGCCGGCTGAGCCGCGACGCCTCCCGACACCGAACGACCCCTTGCCCGAGCCGTCGATCCCAACTCTGCCGGGCCAGTGTTCGGATGACGTCGAGGTCGACTGGAAGGTGGTCGGGGTGCTGCGCCAGCGGGCGTCCGAGCAGATCGCCGCCGCGACCCGTGCCGACGACGTGGCCTCGGATCGGGCGACGCAGCGGCAGCGTGGGCTGGCGATCGTCGTCGACCTGGTCGGTGCGGCGAACGCGGACCGCGTCGACGCCGGGTTGGCGGCGTGGTCGGCCGGGGAGCAGGCGGCACTCGTCAAGGCGGTCATGGATCAGCTCTTCGGGCTGGGCAGGCTGCAGCCGCTCGTCGACCGGGACGACATCGAGAACATCGAGATCGACGGGTGCGACAACGTGCGCCTCCAACGGCTCGACGGGTCCTACGAGAACGGCCCCTCGGTGGCGACCTCGAACGAGGAGCTGATCGACCTGCTCCAGATGCTCGCCTCACACGGTGACAGCAACGCGCGCGCGTTCTCCCCCGCACAACCCAACCTGGACCTGACCCTCCCGGGTGGGGCGCGCCTGTCGGCGGCGGCGTGGGTCTCGACCCGCCCGCAGATCAACATCCGCCTGCACCGCCTCGTCACAGTCAGCCTTGAAGACCTGGTCGAGGCCGGTGAGATCACCGAGAACATGGCCTCGTTCCTGCGCGCCGTGATCGGGGCGCGGCTCAACGTCGTCATCACGGGTGCGCAGGGTGCGGGCAAGACGACGCTGGCGCGGGCGATGTGCGCGGAGATCCCGTACTCCGAGGCGATCGGCACGTTCGAGACCGAGTACGAGCTGATGCTCCACACCATGCCCGGCCAGCACGCCATGGTCCGCCACTACGAGGCCCGCCCCGGCACCGGGGAGATCGGCCCGGACGGACGTCCCGCTGGCGAGTACGGGCTCGCGCAGCTGCTCTACAACTCGTTCCGGCAGAACCTCTCGCGGCAGATCGTCGGTGAGGTCCGCGGCGCCGAGGTCTGGACGATGGTCAAGACGATGGAGTCCGGGACGGGGTCGATCTCGACGACGCACGCCGCAAGTGCCGAGGCGGCGATCTCGAAGCTGGTGACCTGCGCGATGGAGGCCGGCGTCTCTCCGCAGCTGGCGACGGCGAAGCTGGCGCAGACGATCGATCTGATCGTGCACATCGACCTCGACACCCCCACCACCCGGGCGGTCGGCTCCCCACGCCCGCGCCGCCGGGTCACCGAGGTCCTCGCGGTCACCCCTGGTGAGGACGCCAAGGGGTACGCGACCGAGCACGTCTACCTCGCCAACCCGGACGACAACGGCCCGGCCCGCCCGAAGGTGCTCCCTCACGAGTACCGGCGCCTGACCCGGTTCGGGTTCGACCTCGACGGGTTCCTGCGCGACCAGGACGGGAGGGTGGCCTGATGCCGCTCGACCTGTTCGGGTACATGGTCGCCGGGGCTCTCGTCGTCGGCGGGCTCGGCATGGCGGTCGTGTTCATCGTCGCCAAGGACGACGACGCCGCGGAGCGCCCGGCCCGGCCGTCGGCGCTGTCAGCACGGTTCAAGCGGGTGACCCCGCGGGCGTGGCTGCGCGTCGCGGCCGGGCTCGTCGCCGGCGTCGTCGTCTGGCAGGTCACGGGCCTGGTCGTGTTGCTGCTCGCGGTGCCACTCGGCGTCGTCGGGCTGCCGTGGCTGCTGTCCGGGCAGGGGCCGAAGCACAATATCGAGCGGCTCGAAGCGATGGCGGACTGGACGCGGTCGCTGGCCGGGATCCTGCACGTCGGCGTCGGGCTCGAAGAAGCCCTTGCCTCCTCGATCCGCTCCACGCCGACAGCGATCCAGCCTGAGGTGGCCCGGCTCGTGGCCCGGCTGCGCGCCCGCTGGAACACGCAGGACGCGATCCGCGCGTTCGCCGACGACCTCGACGACCCGACCGGTGACCTCATCGCGATGAACCTCATCCTGGCCTCCCAGCGCCGCGGCCGCGGCCTGTCCGACGTGCTCGAGTCCCTGGCCGCGACAGTCGGTGACGACGTCCGCAACCGCCGCCAGATCGAGGCGGACCGGGCCAAGCCACGCTCGACGGCACGGTGGGTCACCCTCATCACGATCACCGTCCTGGCCGGCCTCGCCCTGTCCGGCACGTACGTGGACCCGTACCGCACCCCGCTCGGCCAGGTCATCCTCACCGTGCTGCTCGGCGCCTTCGTCCTGTGCCTGCTGTGGTTCAAGCGCATCGCCGCCGGCACGCCGACACCCCGAATCCTGGGGAGCCGGCGATGAGCACCGGACTGCTGCTCTCGATGCTGGCCGGCGGGTGCGTCGGCCTGGGGGTGGCCCTGCTCCTCGGACGCCTGCTCCCCGCGCACGTCGACCTCGGCGACGCCCTCACGCGGCTGACACCATCTCGCCGCACCACCACGGTCACGGACACGCGCGCCGCCGATGCGACCGAGCGGGTCGGGCAATGGGCGATGGCGGCCCTCCCGACCGGGTTCTGGTTGCACACCCCGCACCGTGAGCTCGCGCTCCTGCGCAAACCGCTGAGCCGGTTCTACGGGGAGAAGCTCACGTTCGCCGCCGTCGGCCTCGCCGGCCCGATCGCGATCACCGCGCTCTACTCGGCCCTCGGGTGGCACCTGCCCTTCGTCCTGCCCGCCGTCGCCTCGCTCGGGCTCGCGGGAGTGTTGTTCTTCATCCCGAACTACAACGCCGTCGCCGAGGCCAAGCGGGCGCGCGTCGAGTTCCGTCGGGCGCTCGGCGCGTACATCGAGCTCGTCGCCCTCGAACGCACCAACGGATCCGGCGTGCGCCAATCCATGGAAGCCGCCGCCCGCCTCGGCACCACCCCCGTCTTCGAGCACCTCGATCAGGAACTCGCCCGCGCGAACCTGTCGGGCGTCGCACCCTGGTCCGCGCTGCGCGACCTCGGCGACGAGCTCGACCTGCCCGAACTGCACGACTTCGCCGACATCATGCGCCTGTCCGGCGAGCAGGGCGCCGCCGTCTACGGGCAACTGCGTTCCCGCGCGGACCTGATGCGCAACGCACTCCTGGGTGAGGAACTCGCCCAGGCCAACACCGACTCGGAACGCCTGTCCATCCCCGGGTCGATCACCGGCATCGTCTTCATGGCGTTGCTCCTCGCACCCGCACTCCTGCGGCTGTTCACGCACACCTGAGCAAGGACCAGGAAGGAACCCGACCATGTCTCAGCTCATCGCCACCTTCGCAGTCATCGAGGCGTTCCTGCACCAGAAGTTCGCCGACGACGACCCCGAGCGCGGCAACGTCACCATCGAGCACGTCCTGTGGGCGCTCGGCGTCATCGCCATCGCCGGCATCGTCGTCTACGCGATCACGAACTATGTCACCGGCAAAGCGGCAGGAATCCAGTAGGCCCCGCCACGCCCGCCCGAACGACAAGGAGCGCGGCTCGAACACGATCGAGATGTCGATCGTGTTCCCCGCCGTGCTCGTCCTCATGTTCCTCGGCGTCCAAGGCGCCCTGTACTTCCACGCTCGCACCGTTGCGATGACCGCCGCGACCGAGGGCGCGAAGGCGGCGGCCGTCGAGCACGGCACCGCGGGCGACGGCGAGGCTGCCGCCCTGGGGTTCGTCGACCTCGCTGGCGGTGACGACGTCATGACCGACGCCGGGGCGACTGCAGCCTTGTCTCCGACGTCGGCCACCGTTGTTGTGACCGGGCGATCGCTCTCGCTCGTGCCCGGCTGGCAGCCCCTGGTCCAGCAGCAGGCCACCGCCCCACGGGAGGCGCTGTCATGAGATCACGCGGCGGTCGGGAGCGGGGGTCGGCGTCGGTCGAGGCGTCCCTCGTCGTCCCGGCGTTCGGGTTGCTCGTCGCCCTCGTCGTCGTCGGCGGACGCATCACCATCGCGCACCAGGTCGTGGAGTCCGCCGCCGCCGACGCCGCCCGCTCCGCATCCCTGCAACGAGCACCCGGCCCGGCACACGACGCCGCCACCTCGGCCGCGGCCACCACCCTGACCGGGCAGGGGCTCGACTGCGCGAGCACCACGGTTGATGTCGTCTCGACCGGGCTGGGCGGGCCGGTCGGTGATGACTCCACCGTGACGGTCACCGTCACCTGCCAGGTCTCCCTGACGGACCTGACGTTCATCCCCGGGCTCCCGGGCACCCGCGCGGTGACGGCCACAGTCACCAGCCCCGTCGACCGGTGGACCCAACGATGACCCGCACACCTTCCCCTCGTCACGCCCTACGCCGCAGCGGCTCCGCCGAGCGCGGGTCGATCTCCGCGTGGGCGGTCGTGTCGACACTCGCGCTGATCCTGTGCGCGGGGCTCGCGGTCGACCTCGGCGGGCAAGTCCATACCCTTCAGCGCGCGCACGACCTTGCCCAGCAGGCCGCCCGCGCCGGCGGCCAGGCCCTCTCGGCCGCGCACGCGCAGCGCGGCGATGTTCTCGCCGTCGACGTCGTCGCCGCCAAGGCAGAAGCGAACCGCTACCTGGACGCGGCCGGGGTCACCGGGACCGTGACCGTCACGAACGGGAACGAGGTCACTGTGACCGTCACGGACACCTACGACACGATCCTGCTCGGCATCATCGGGATCACCCACCTCGACGCCACCGCGGACGCAACCGCCCGCACCGTGCGCACCCTGGGAGGCACCGAACAATGAACCCCACCACCCAGCGCCTCCAGGGCACCCTCGCCGTCGCCGCGGTGCTCGCGTTCCTCGTCGGGGTGCCCACGATCCTCGTCAAGGCCGGGATGACGCCCTGGACCACCGACTGGGGAACCGTGTGGGACCGGCTCTCCCTGCCCGACAACGGGACCCTGCTCGTGACCCTGCTCGGCCTCGTCGCATGGGCCGGATGGGCGTACCTCACCGTTGGGCTCATCGCCGACCTCTTCGGGCGGGTGCAAGGCGCCCGGGTACCGCGGGTGCGCGGGTTCGGGCTCTCGCAGGGCGTCGCGCGCCGGGTGATTGACGTCGCCGCGCTCGCGTTCGCGGCGGTGCCGACCCTGACGGCGTTCGGGGCGCCCGCGCAGGCGACCGCACCGGCCGTCGTCGCGTCGCTCGACCCCACGCCGGTACCGACCACCGTCCCCGCGCCCGTGCCGGCTTCCGTGGCTACGTCGTCGGCCCCGGCTGCGGCCGCGGCGACGACCGCCAGCTACACCGTGCGGCGCGGCGACTCCCTGTGGCGGATCGCCGAACAGCAACTCGGGGACCCGCACCGCTGGACCGAGATCCACGAACTGAACCGGGCCCTGCTCGGCGACCAGCCCGACCTGATCGCCGCGGGCACCGTGCTCCAACTCCCCGCGCCCGCGGCCGTGGCGCCCGCGGGCGACTACATCGTCGAGCCCGGCGACACCCTCTCCCAGATCGCGAAAGACGAACTCGGCGACCCGAACGCGTACCCACAGATCGTCGAAGCGTCGAAGAGCATCATCCAGCCAGGCGGGCAGCACCTGACAGACCCGAACCTCATCTACCCCGGCTGGACTCTGGACGTCACCCCCGACGTCGCGACCTCAGCCACGGCCGCGCCCGCCACGGTCGTGGAGCCCGCCGCCACGCCAACGCCGCCCGACACGGCCCGCAAGTCCCCGGCGACGGCGCCCACCCCACCGGCCGAGACCTCCCCATCCGTGCAGGAACCCCGGCCGGACACGCCGACCGCCCCGTTGGTGTCCACCGAGGCACGCCGCCTCTACGAGGCATCACCCGACGCTTCTCAGACGGCGTCCGACGACCCGGAGGGCAGGCCGTCCTGGCTCGTTCCCGCACTCATCGGCCCCGGCACAATCCTCGCGGCCGGACTCTTCCTGACCGTCAGGTCGCGGCGACGCAACGGGCTCCGGCACCGCGTCCCGGGCCAGGTGCCCGGACCGCTGCCCACCGAGATCGCCGACGTCGCCGAAACCGTCCGCATCACCGGCCAGCCGAACTCCGCGAGCCTGCGCACCGTGCACCTCGCGCTGACCTCACTCGCCGCCGCCTACCTCGACCCGTGCGCGTACCCGCCCGTCCACGCCGTCGACGTCACCGACACGCACGTCCGCGTCCACCTCCTCGACCCGACCGACCTGCCCTCCCCATGGGTCGGCTCCGGAACCACCTGGCGTGCCCCGCTCGACGCCGACTTCCCCGACCTGGGCATCGTCCCGCCCTACCCGATGCTCGTCTCCGTCGGCCAGGCAGACGACGGAGCGCTCTGGCTCCTCAACCTGGAACAGATCACCGACACCTCGGTCAGCGGCGACATCGACGCCGTCCAAGCATTCGGCCGCAACGTCGCGACCGAACTGGCAGTCAGCCCGTGGTCTCGAACCGTGCAGGTCGACGTCATCGGGTTCGCACCCGAACTCGACGGCTTCGGACCAGGCAGAATCACCCACCACGCCGACGACGCCGAAGTCCAAGACCTCGCCGCCCGTGTCGAGGGTGAACGCTCCGCCGAGGACTGGGATCCAGAGATCCTGCGCGCAGTCATCGTCGACACGCATGACTGCCGCGCGTCGGCCGCACGGTTGAGTGACGCCATCCGAGCGCACGCATCACGGCCCGGAGTCGTCTGCCTCCGCCTCGGCGAGACGCCGTCCGGTACTGGGCTCGAAGTCGTCAGCGGCCGCCTCCGCTATGCGGCACTCGACCTCGACGTCACCGCCGTCGGGCTCCCCGCCCAGGAGGCCGCTGCGGTCACGGCCCTGGTCCACCACGCGCAACTCACCCCCACGACATCGGCGCCGGCGCGGACCGGCCTCACCGACACCACCGGCGCGATCATCGGCACCTTGACACTCCCCCGCCCGGCCACCAACGAACCCGCACCCGGCACCCTGCTCCCCGAGCCCGCCGAACGGTACGCCGACGGCGCAGCCGTCACTGTCGACGACGTCGCCGTCCTCGCCCCAGTCATCCCCGACAAGGTCGCATCCGACGTCCTCGATGCCGACCCGAACCTCGACCGTGACCTCGCCATGTGGAAACGCGGCAAGGACTGCCCGTGGCCAACCGTCACGATCCTCGGCGAGGTCGGCCTACGCGGCCACGGCCCCGACGCCGAAGTCGCGTCACGCCGCGGCCACTACGCCGAACTCGCCACCTACCTCTGGCTCCACCCCAAGGGCGCCACCTCGGCCAAGCTCGCCGAAGCGTTCGGGTGCAGCCTGGCCCGGGTCCGCGCCGACATGACCCACCTACGCACTCACTTCGGCAAACGGCATGTTCCCAAGGGCCCCGCCCGCAACGACCCCGCCTATGCCGACTGGCCCGGCTACCACCTCGTCGACGTCCTCGTCGACCGCGACCTCTTCGACCGCCTCCGCGCCCGCGCCCAAGCCCGCGGCGCAACCGACGGCGCCGACGCCGGCATCCACGACCTCATCACGGCGCTCGACCTCGTCCACGGGCAGCCCCTCACCGACGACCGACCCGGCAACGCCTGGCACTGGTACTACACCGAGGTCTCCTACGACCGGTACGACGCCGCGGGCATCGTCGACGTCGCGCTCACTGTCCAGGCCCACGCCCTCGCCCGCCCGGAACCGGACACGGCGCTCGCCCGCCGCGTCTTGGAGATCGCGCTCACCGCGTCGCCCTACAGCGAAGAGGCCTGGCAGGCACTCGCGAACGTCGCGGATGCGGAGGGCAACCACGCCGAGGCCGACCAGTTGCGCAGCGACAATCGTCGCGACCGCGGCGACGACGAGGCCCCGCTCGACCCACCCGTACGCACCCGGCAGATCGCCGCCCGCCGCCGCAAGGCCACACCCGGACCGCGAACGAGGAACTGACTGTGAACTGGACCCCCGCCGAACTCACCGAGCTGTCGATGGAGACCCTGCCGTACGACGACCACTACTTCAGTACCGGTGCCGACCGCATGCTTGCGGACATCAGGGCCATCGGCGGCCCGAGACATAGGGACGTGCACGGCTCCATGCAGCGGGCGCGAGACTACTGCCCGGCCAAGTTGACCAACACCGGGTGGACGGTGATCAACCAGGAGTTCACCCCATTACTTCCTGGCGGGTCCTGCGAGGCTCCGGTTCTTGACCGGGTTGCCGCGTGAGGATGCGCGTGGTGGCCGCCGGGCCCGGCATGATTGCTGCCCCCTGTCGCGAGACATGATCCGGGGGGTGTTGTCACCGGGCTCGGCTGGCAGGTCGTCATCGCTGATAGGGGCAAGGCTAGAGGGGCGCGTCGGCGCCGCTCAGGTCGCTCGTAATGTGGATGCCGAGACGTCCTGCCGGTCGACCACCGCCTCGTGTCGGTCCGGCTGGGAGGATGCACAGGTGGTCTCGCAGATCGTTGGGTACGACGACATCGCGGTCTTCATTGGCCTGGACGTCGGCAAGGGTGAGCACCACGCCGTCGCCCTCGACAAGGCGGGCGAGAGGCTGTTCGACAAGCCGCTGCCGAACTCCGAGGCGAGGCTGCGGGCGCTGCTCGAGCCGCTCATGGACCGCGGCCGGGTCCTCCTCGTGGTGGACCAGCCGGCCACGATCGGCGCGCTGCCCGTCGCGGTCGCCCAAGCCCAGGGTGTGACCGTCGGCTACCTGCCGGGCCTGACGATGAGGCGTGTGGCGGACCTGCACCCCGGAGAGGCGAAGACCGACGCCCGCGACGCGCTGATCATCGCGGAGACGGCCCGCACGATGCCGCACACTCTGCGCAGCGTCGACCTCGGCGACGAGCAGGTCGCCGAGCTGACGATGCTGTGCGGCTTCGACGACGACCTGACCGGCGAGATCACGAGAGTGACCAACCGGATCCGCGGGCTGCTCACCCAGATCCACCCCGCCCTCGAACGAGCGGTCGGCCCGCACCTGGACCACCCCGCGATGGTCGACCTCCTGGCCCGCTGGGGCACACCCGCCGCGCTCCAGAAGGCCGGCAAGAGGCAGGTCGCCGACCGTCTGCGCAAGCGCGCCCCCAGGGCTGGGGCGCGGTGGGCCGAGACGGTCTTCACCGCCCTGGGCGAGCAGACCGTCGTCGTGGCGGGCACGGACGCGGCCGGGGCCGTCATCCCCCGCCTGGCCAAGCAGCTCGAGCTGCTGCGCGCACAACGTGACGACGTCGCCGAACAGGTCGAGGCCCTCGTGGAGGCCCACCCTCTTTCCCCAGTCCTGACCTCGATGCCAGCAGTCGGAGTCAGGACAGCGGCCCGCTTGCTGACCGAGGTCGTCGGCAAGACCTTCCCCACCGCCGGGCACCTGGCCGCCTACGCCGGCCTTGCCCCCGTGACCTGGCGCTCTGGGTCATCGATCCGCGGCGAGCACACCTCCCGGCGCGGCAACAAGATCCTCAAACGCGCCCTGTTCCTCTCCGCCTTCGCCGCCCTCCGCGACCCCAGGTCCCGGGCCTACTACGACCGCAAACGCGCCCAAGGCAAGACCCACACCCAAGCCCTACTCGCCCTCGCCCGCCGACGCTGCGACGTCCTGTTCGCCATGCTCCGCGACGGCGCCTTCTACGACCCGCCCACAGCCACCCGACCCGCCGCCGCTTGACACCCGAAGGAGATAGGGGCACCCCCCGCAGCCTCCGGTTCTCGGACCACGGCCGGCCCGGAAGCCCTCTGCCGATCCGCCGGTCCTCCAACCTTCGCGGCATCAACCACATCGCAACCCGGAACTCTGACCCGAAGCCGTTGTGCTCCACAGGGCCGCAGGGCGCCCTTACGGACGTTCCGACTCGCTGCAGATCCTCAACACCTTGAAGCAACTCTTCCTCGGCGTGCAACTTGCCACTACCCGGCACACGGGTGATCCCGAGCCGTTCGAGAGCCGCCCGCTGCCCCGCGTCGAACCCATTGCTCGATCCCGCGAAGCCCATCACCATCGGCAACAACGTCTGGCCGGTGGTGGGGTGATCGTCTGGTGATCGGCGCCGGGGCGGTCGTGACCAAGGACGTTCCCGCGAACGTCGGGGCCGCCGGCAACCCCGCCCGGGTGATCCAGACGAACACCGACCACGAGTCCGCGAGCGCGAGCCTGGCTCGGGCCTCGACGAAGTGAGGGTTCGCCGTCTCCGCTCCGCGGGTGCCGCAACTGGTCCACTGACAGGTCAGGTCGCCGCGTCAGCCGCCGCCCCTGCGGGAAGGTCGTCGAGCCGCTCGCGGTCCAACAACAGCCTGCGCTGACGCCACCAGGCGAACGCCACCGGCACCAGTGCGCCGATCCACGCGAGGGGTGCGGCCCAGGCCGCGCCAGCGAAGCCGAGGTAGCGGACCAGCACCAGTCCCGCGGCGGCACGCATGACGAGTTCCAGGGCGCCCGCGATGGTCGGCACAGTCGACATCCCCATCGCCTGGACGACGTTGCGCAGCACAAACAGCAGCGCGAGCACCCAGTACAGGGCCCCGTTGATGACGATGTAGGTCCGCGCCTTCGCAACGACCTCGTGCTGGTCCGGGCCGACGAACACGCCGATGATCGACTCTGCGAACACGACCAGCACGAGCCCGAGCACGACGGCGACACCCGTCGCGACGACGCTGATCCGGAAGGCTGCCAGCCGGATGCGCCGCCACTGCATCGCCCCGCGGTTCTGCGCCACGAAGGTGACCATCGCGACGCCGAACGAGCCGAGCGGGGCGACGGCGAGAGTGTCCACGCGCATGGCCGCGGTGAAGGCTCCGACGGCGGTCGCGCCCAGCCCGTTGACCGCGACCTGCAGCACGACGCCGCCGATGGCGATGACGGACGTCTGCAGACCCATGGGCAGGCCAGCACGGGCCGGCTCCCCGAGGGCCCGCCGGCCCGCGGCCCAGTCGCCGCGCGTCAGGTGCAGCGCGGGCATCCGGAGTCGGACCAGCACCAAGCACGCGGCGACGGCGGCTCCCTGGGCGATGATGGTCGCCGCCGCAGCGCCCGCGACGCCCCATCCGAACCCGCCGACGAACAGCACGACGAGAACCGCATTGAGCAGCGAGGACGTGATCAGGAAGTACAGCGGCGTCGTCGGGTCGCCGAGCGCACGGATGGTCGAGGCCAGGAAGTTGTACGCCACGGTCACCCCCGCGCCCGCGAACGTGATCGCCAGGTAAGTCGCGGACATATCGATGAGCTCGGGCGGCGTGCCGAGCAGACGCAGCAGGTCGCGGGCGAAGACGACGCCAGCGACGGTGACCACCGCGCCGATGGCGGCCGAGATGTAGGCGCCGGCGGACACCGCGCGGCGCACACCGGCATCGTCGCCCGCCCCGAACGCCCGCGCCACGGGGATCGCGAGGCCGGCCGACGCCCCCCAGGAGAAGCCCATGAGCAAGAACATCAGGCTGCCCGAGGCGCCCACGGCTGCGAGCGCTTCCCAGCCGAGGAGGCGGCCGACAACGGCGGCGTCGGTGAACCCGTAGAGGTGCTGGAAGAGGTTGCCGATCAGCAGGGGGACGGTGAAGCGGAGGATGAGTCGGGTGGGTGGGCCGACGGTGAGGTTCTGCACGGTGAACCGGTGCTCCTGAGGGTGGTGCGTGGATGTGTGCGGGAGGGGCGGGTGGTGCTGCTGCGGCGGCGCCGAGGCATGCCGACGAAAGAGCACGACGACCTGTCTGTCAGGGCGCCCAGTTAGCGACTACGAGGGCGAGCTCGGCGACTCCACCGCCGGTGACGAGGGTGGCGACGAGCACCGGGATCAGGCCGGAGATCTGGGTCGCGTGTCCGGCGTCGCCGCGGGTGAGGGTCCGGTGAGTGACGCGGTAGCGATGCTGCGCGAGCACGACGGTCAGCGAAGCGACGAGTCCGGCGGTCGCTGGGATCAGTGCCCAGGGTCCGAAGGCGTCGGGCAGCGCCCGGAGTGCGGCGAACCCGGCGACGGTGAGGGCGAGTCCGGTGCGCCGCCAGGCGAGGGCGGTGCGTTCGGGCTGGAGCCCGACGTCGTACAGCGTGCGGTCGGGGTCGGCGGGTGTCATGCCAGCAGGGAGCCCAGTAGCAGGAGCACGCCGACGACGCCGATGACGGTGGCCGCAGTCAGGGCGAGCGCGGCGGAGGGCAGAGAGGTGGCGCGTCGCAGGGCGCATTCGGTGCGTGCCCAGCCGATGGCGGCGTGCGCGGGTGCCAGGAGCCCCGCGACGAGCAGGACGAGCGAGGCCGCGAGCCGGAGCCCGGGGTGGAGGCCGAGGTCGGCGGCCTTGAGCGCGACGCCACCGACGAGCAGGGCGAGGGCGGTGCGGATCCAGGCGAGGAAGGTGCGCTCGTTGGCGAGCGAGAAGCGGGCGTCCGGCTCGGTGCCAGGACGGTAGACGGTCCGGGGGAAGCGCCGGTGTCGGGGTTCGGGAGGCTGGTCGGTCATGTCGTCGAGCCGGTCTGGTGGGTGCTCATGATGTCCGACGCCGGTCGCCCGGAGCGCAGGAGCCGGCCGATCCTCTCGAGGGTGGGTTGGGCGTGGGTGAAGAAGCGGTGGTAGACCGCGCAGAGGTAGTTGAAGCCTGGCTCGCCGTCGGGGGTAGTGTCGAACCGGTCTTTGGGGCACCCGCCGTGGCAGGCCCAGCGCACGGGGCAGGCCCGGCATTGGCCGGGCAGCGCCGCGGACTTGGCGTGGCCGAACCGGCGCTGGGCGGGGCTGAGCACCAGGTCGGCGAGGCGGTCGGTGGCGACGTTCCCGAGCAGGTAGTCGGGTTCGACGTAGTGGTCGCACGCGTAGACGTTGCCGTTGTGCTCGACGGCCGTCGCGGTCCCGCGTTGCGGGGTGCGCACGCACAGCGAGTAGCGGCCGAACAGGTCCCCGAGGGCGACGTCGCAGTCCTGCACGAACACCTCCCCGACGTCGGGGCCGACCACTCGTCGAAGATCGCGACGAGGAAGTCGCCGTAGGCGATGGGGTCGACGCTGCGGGACGTGACCCGGTCGCCGTGCTGTTGGTACAGCACCGCGCGGGGACCTTGCGTGCTGGGCGCCACCCCTGCTCGGCCAGAGGAAACGCCTCGGCAGGGACGCGTTCGACGACGGGGACGGACTGCAGGTACCGGGCGCCGAGGTCGTCGCGCAGGTGCCGGTAGACCTCCTGCGGGTGGTCCTGGTTGGCGGCGTTGACCGTGCACAGGATGGTGGTCTCGACGTCGTGCCGTCGCAGCACCTCCTCCCACCCGCGCACGACCTGTGGTGCGTCCCGCGGCCCGCCTTGCTGACGCGGCACGCATCGTGCAGACGGGCCGGGCCGTCGACCGACAGGCCGACGAGGAACCGGTGCTCGGCCAGGAACTCGCCCCAGGCGTCGCCGCGCAGCGTGCCGTTGGTCTGGATCGCGTGCTGCACCTCCTGGCGCGGGCGGCGCAGCCGCTCGGCGAGCTCGACAGCGCGGCGGAAGAACGGCAGCCCGTGCAGCGTCGGCTCCCCGCCCTGCCACGCGATGTCGACCGGCCCGTCGGGGTGGGAGGCGAGCAGGTTGGCCAGGTACGTCTCCAGCCCCGCTTCGCTCATCCACTGCGCCTCGCTGATTGGCCCGGTGGCGTCATACAGCAGCTCCTTGGACAGGAAGAAGCAGTAGGTGCAGTCCAGGTTGCACGCGGCACCGGTCGGCTTCGCCACCACCGCGAACGGGATGTGGCGCAGGCGGGCTGGAGGGGACACGGACATGGGTCAGATGCGTCCGGGCAGCGTCGCGGCGACGCGCTCGACGGCGCGGGCGACATCGAGCAGCTCCGTGTCACGGCCGTGGAACCCGAGCAGGTCGGCGGCGCACCGCCCCTCGCCGGTGTCGACGACGCCCATCGGCACGACGACGACGGGCATCCCGGTGTGCTCCGACCAGCGGGTGTGCGCCCCGTGCTGGACCTCGCCGATCCACGTGGCCACCTGCTGGACGGTCGGGTACAGGATGGCGTCCAGCCCGTGGGCCGCCATGAGCGCCTGGGTCTTCTCCCGGAGCTCGTGACGACATCCGCGTCGTCGGGCGAGGGCATCGGCGTCGGGCAGCGGGACACGCTCCCACTCGAGCCCGATGCGGACGTATTCGGTCATGGGACCGGAGTCGAGCAGCTCCTCGAAGCTGCCGACGGGCATGCCCGGGCGGGCCAGGTACGCGTCGATGGCGGTCCTAGCCTCCATGGCGATGATCGACGTCGCCTCGAGGTCGTCGCGCGGGGCTTCGAGCGCGACGATGCCGACACCGGCGGAACGCAGCGCCTCGACGAGTTTGTGGAAGCGGCGCAGCACAGGGCCGTCGGGGTCGTCCCCGTCGACGGCGAGGCCGCTCTCAACGACGCCGAGCCGCAGGCCGCTCAGGTCGGGCGGCGCGGCGGCCGGGGGCACCGCAGATCCTGACAGGGCCGCGAACGACATCGCGAGCCCCTCAGCCGTCAGCGCCATCGGCCCGACGACGTCCTGCGACGGGGACCGCGGGAAGATCCCGTCGAGCGGGAGCTCCCCGTTGGTGGGCCGCAGCGTGCCGACCCCGCACAGGGCAGCGGGGATGCGCAGCGACCCGCCCGTGTCGGTGCCGAGCGACAGCGGAGCGTAGCCCGCCGCGACGGCGACGGCCGACCCGCCCGACGACCCGCCCACAGTACGGGCGGGGTCGTGCGGGTTGCGCATCCAGCCGCGGATCGACGACTTGCCCATGCTCGCGCCGGCGAAGTCGTCGAGCGACACCTTGGCGAGCATCACCATGCCGGCCGCGCGCAGCCGCGCCACGACCGGAGCGTCGTGCTCGGGGACCCAGTCGGCGAACAACGCCGTCCCGTGGGTG
Organism: Xylanimonas protaetiae; assembly: GCF_004135385.1. Taxonomy (NCBI): domain Bacteria; kingdom Bacillati; phylum Actinomycetota; class Actinomycetes; order Micrococcales; family Promicromonosporaceae; genus Xylanimonas; species Xylanimonas protaetiae. The sequence continues at coordinate 3,824,128 of NZ_CP035493.1, forward strand.
CAGGGCATGCCCGCGACCTCGATGTTGTCCTTCACGGTGAAGGTCACACCGTCGAGCAGACCCCTCGCCTCGCCCCGCGCGCGACGCTCGTCGGCCGCGCGGGCCTCGTTGAGGGCGGTGGGCGAGACGGTGATGACGGCGCTCAGGCCGTCGGGCCCATCGAATCGCTCGATGCGGTCGAGGCCCCGCCGGACCAGGCCGACCGCCGTGACGCTGCCGTCGGCGAGCGCCGCCGCGCAGCCCTCCACGGTGGACAGGGGTCCGGCGTCCAGCGGGCTGGTGGTGTCAGTCATGGTGGCTTCCGTCGGGTCGGGCGGGGGTCGGGGTGAGCGCGGTGCCGAGAGCCTCGACCATGTCGGCGGTGATGCCCAGGGTGGCTGCGGCGAGGGGATAGATGCTCGTGCCGGCCGACCGGTGGGCGAAGGTCTCGTTGCGCAGCCACGGCAGGTACTCCAGGACGACGTCGCGGGCCTTCGGGTCGTCGAGCAGCTCGCCGAGCGGGCGCACGAGGTCCGGGAACCGGGAGGTCACGTCGGCCAGCCGCGGGAAGGGGTGCATCGAGGCCTCCACCAGGTGGCGTTGGGGTTCGGTGAGCAGGTGTTCGGCGGTGACTTGGCCCTCGGCGGGCAGCCCCAGGCACTCGAACTGCGAAGGCGGAGCGTCCGCGGCCCGCATCTGCTCGACCAGCATCGTGGCCATGCGCTGCTCCAGTTCACGGTTGACCAGAGGCTGCGTCTGCCCCGGGTCTTCCTGCAGGTCGAACAGAGTGGTAGTGGTCGGTCACCAGGTGGGTGTAGACGCCCGCCTTCGAGAGGATCTCCGGCACCGAGTCGTCGAACGGCCTGAGAGGACCCCAGGAGCGGTGCAGGAAGTTGTACCTGCCCGTGTGGATCTCACGCCGGGCGGGCATGCAGGGCATCGACCCCGCGTAGCAGGTGTCGAACGTGACAGTCTCGCGCGCGAGGCGCTCGAAGTGGGGCGCGTTGACCTCGGTCGACCCATCGAGCGGGAGGTACCGCCGGTTGAGGGTGTCGAACATCAGCATGATCGCGCGCACGTCCGTTACCTCGTCGTTCTTGAGAGAGTCTGGGCGACGGCCTCCACGGCCCGGGCGACGTCGAGAAGCCGGTCGTCGTCGCCGCCCAACCCCAGCAACTCGGTCGAGCAGGGCCCTTCGCCCGTGTCGACCATCCCCATGGGGACGGCGACGGCGGGAAAGCCGGTGTGCTCCGACCAGCGGGTGAACACGCCCGCCTGCTCCTGGCCGAGCCAGGTCGGCACACGCTGCACACTGGGGTACATCACGGCGTCGAGGCGCTGGTCGAGCAGCAGGGCATGCGTGGCATCCCGCAGCTCACGACGACGCTCGTACACCTGAGCCGTCGCAGCCTCGTCGGGCTCGACCGCCGCGTGCCGCGTGAAGGTGAGCAGCGCGTTCTCGGTCATGGCGCCCGAGGCGAGCAGGTCGTCGAAGTCACGGGTGGGCATGCCCCCGCGCGCCAGGTAGGCGTCGACCGCCTGACGCGCCTCGGCGTTGATCGCCACGGAGGCGTCGAGCAGCTCGCGCGGCGGCGCCGGGACCTGGCCGACGTCGACCCCGCTGGCGCGCAGCGCGTCGACCAGCTCGCGGAAGCGACGCAGGACCGGCCCCTCCGGGTCGTCTCCCCAGATCGCCAGGCCGCCCTCGACGATCCCGAGCCGCAGGCCGGTCGGCACCGGCGCCGACGACGGCGCGGACCGCACGGGCAGGTCCCGCAGAGCGTCGAAGGCCATCGCCAGGCCCGCGACGCTCGACGCCATCGGGCCGACGGTGTCCTGCGAGGGCGACCGCGGGAACACCCCGTCCAGGGGAAGCACCCCGGTGCTGGGACGCAGTGTCGCCACCCCGCACAACGCTGCGGGGATGCGCAGCGACCCCCCTGTGTCGGTGCCGAGAGACAGGGGGGCGTACCCGGCCGCCACGGTGACCGCAGCCCCGCCGGACGACCCGCCCACCGTGCGGGCCGGGTCGTAGGGGTTGCGCATCGGCCCGAGGATCGAGGACTCACCCCAGCAGGCGGCAGCGAAGTCGTCCAGCGACACCTTTGCGAGCGCCACCATCCCGGCCTCACGCAGGCGTGCCACCACGGGCGCGTCCTGGCTCGGCACCCAGTGCTCGAACAGCCTCGAACCGTGGGTGGTGGGCATCCCCCGCGCCTCGATGCAGTCCTTGACGGTGAACGGCACGCCGTCGAGCGGGCCCCGTGCCTGCCCGCGGGCGCGCCGCTCGTCCGCAGCGCGAGCCTCCGCCAGCGGGTCGGGCGCCACGGCGATGACGGCGTTCAGGCCGTCCGGGCCGTCGAACCGCTCGATGCGGTCGAGGCCACGACGGACGAGATCCTGCGAGGTGACACGCCCGTCGGCCAGTGCGGCAACGCATCCTTCGAGGCTGGAGAGCGGCCCGTCGTCGAGGGCGGCGCCCGGCTCAAGCATCGATGATCTCCTCGACCCCGGTGAGCCGCCGCTGTCCGTCGGCGTCGCGCAGCACGATCTCGACGTGCCGCTCGGCCAGGTCGACCGTGAGCACCGCGCCGGCGTCGCCGTTCACCCAGTCGAGCTCCAGGCCTGCGGTTCCCGTCTGACGCCACGAGAACTCGCCGCCGAAGGCCGGGTGCCGCGACCGGAGCCGCACCAGCCCACGCAGCGCGCGCACCACGGGCCGGTCGAGCGCCTCGACCACCTCGGCGTGCGTATACCGGTGGCGGTTGATGTCGCGCCCCTGGCCGGTCGAACGCCACAGGTCGACGTCGTCGACGCCCGCGAGCAGGCCCACGTAGTAGATCTGTGGCTCGCCGGGCACGAAGAGCTGGACCGCCCGGCACAGCAGGTAGGCGTCGTCGTCGCGCCCGAGCGCTGAGTAGAAGGTCGCGTTGATCTGGTGCGGCAGGTCGCACCACGCCGGGATGACCGATGCCCGGTCGGACTCCCCGTCGGTCGCCGCACTCGCGGCGGCGAAGACCGCCGCCATCTCGGCGTGGTCGATCAGGCCTGGTAGCTCCCGCCCGCCCGTCGTGACGGGGCCGGCGTCGATGATCCCGATGCCGTCGTGCGTGTCGAGCACGGTGATCGCGTTGGCCGGCCGGATGTCGAGCCAGCGCGCGAGCCGGTCCGAAGTCCGCGCCACGAGCGAGTGCAGCAGCAGGGCGGGCAGCGCGAAGTCGTAGACCAGGTCGACCAGCGGTGCGATGCGCTGCTGCTGGGTGTAGTGCGCGTGCACCTCGACCAGGACGCGCATTCCCGCCTCGTGGCACAGCGCAGCCAGGTGGCGGACGTACTCGAGCGTCTCGTCGGTCATGAAGGAGTCCGTGCCGACGGTCTTGATCGCGTACCCGACGGCGTCGATGCGCACGGTGCGCACACCGCCGTCGGCGAGCGTGCGGATCACGCGCCGCAGGTACGCCTCCCCGGCGGGGTGCTGGACGTCGAGGTCGACCTGGGACGGCATGAACGTCGTCCACACGAGGCGGCGCGTCCCGTCGGCCTGCTGGTACGCGGTAAACGGCAGGCCCGGCCGCGGGCGGTAGAACGCAGTGATCCCGGCCTCTGTCGCGTGCCCGCCGAACACCCGGTCGAACGTGAGGAACATGCCCTCGTGCTCCGAGTGCGCTCCCTGGGCGAGCCAGTCGCGGAACTCGGGCGAGTCGGCCGAGACGTGGTTGACGATGAGGTCGGCCGTGACCTCGAACCCGTCGTCCGCGAGCGCCCGCACGTCGGCCCAGGTGCCCAGGCGGGAGTCGACCACCGTGTGGTCGGTGGGGTCGAACCCGGCGTCGTCGCCGTCGAACGGCGTGAAGAACGGCAGGATGTGGACCCCGGCGAAGCCGACGAGCTCGGTGGTCAGCAGCTCGCGCAGCGCGCGCAGGTCCCCGCCGATCCGGTCGGCGTAGACCAGGATGTCGACGCCGGTCACGACCCGTCCCCCTGCTCGGCCAGCAACGCGGCCAGCGCGGCGACGCCGGACTCGGGCGACGACAGCACCGGCACGCTCACGTCGGCCCCGTCGAAGGCCGCGACCATCGAGGCCTGGGCGAGCACGATGACGGCGCAGCGCTCCTGGGCCTCGGCCGCGGCGGCGAGCAGCAGGCGGTCGTGCTCGGGCCGCTCGCCGCGCGCGAGCGCCGCGGCGGCGCCCTCGACCAGCACGGTGTCGACCGACAGCCGGTCCTCGGGGCGGCGGGTGGCCGCGTCGGTGACGAGCCGGCCCGAGGGGCCGAGCGTGGACGGCTGGGTGGCCAGGACGACAATCCGGCTCCCAGGCCCGGCCGCGGCGGCGATGCGCGCCGCCTCGGCGGCCATCGGAGCGTCCACGCGCAGCACCGGGACGGGCAGATCCGCGTCCTGTGATGTGGCGCCCTCGCGGATCGACGTAGTGGCGACCTCTCCGATCGAGGAGCACGTCACGAGGATCGCGTCGCAGTCGAGGCCCACCAGCGCGCGGCACGCCGCCCGCGTCAGCTCGGGCACGTCGGGCGACTGCGCCACCGCGAGCGACAGCAACTGTGCCTGCACCAGGTGGACGACGTCGCTGCCGGGGACCGCCGCGCGGACGCGCTCGTCGAAGCCGGGCGCGAGCGCCGGCACCGTGTGCAGCAGGCCGACGCGGGTCATCGGTCGGCGTCCTTCGCCACGAGACCCTTGTCGGCGGCGGCCACGCGCCACGGCCGGGCGTGGGCGTCGACCAGCTCGCCCAGGGCCTGCAGGCGGGGCACGGACACCTCGCGCAGGCGCGCGTCGAGGTCGTCGGCGCCGACGACGTCGGACCACAGGCCGCGCCCGGCGAGGAACCCACTGGCTCCTGCGGCACAGGCGGCCTGCACGGCACCGGCGAAGTCGTCGATCGCGACGCCCTGCGACAGGATCACCCAGGGTGTGGCGATGGCGTCGTTCAGGAGCCGGCACTCGGCCACGAGGGTGTCGTGGTCGCCCTTGCCGGCGAGCGGCATCTGGACCTTGTACAGGTCCGGCCCGAGCGCCGACAGCTCGCGCGCGGCCTCCCGGATGGCCTCCGACTGGTCGAAGCCGCCCGCTGCGTCCTCGGCCTGGGTGGCCCGGACCACGGGCTCCAGCACCGACACCAGGCCCAGGCGCCGCGCGGCCGCGATGAACTCGCGCGCGAGCTCGACCCGGGCCTCGCGGAGCTCGTCACGCCGCCAGATCACCAGCAGCTTGATCGCCGAGACCCCGGCTAGGTCGAAGTCGTCGCCGACGACGACGGCGTCGAGCGCCGTCTCCCCCACGATGCCCTCGGGGGTCATGGTGAGCGCGTCGGCGGCAGCGATGACGGCGCACGACGGTGCCACGAGCCCGTCGTCGACGATGCCGCGCAGCCCGAAGTCCCGGTCGACGAGGAAGGCCGACCCGTGCGGGGTCAGCTCGCGCGCGACGGCCCGCTTGAAGTCGACCAGGACGTCGTCGGCCACCACCCCCTTCCCGGCGGCGGCGAACATCCCGCGCAGGGACTCGCGCTGGTCCATGGCGATCATCGCGAAGGTCCCGGTGCGGCGTGCGAGTGCATCGAGCGTGGTCATGGTGCTCCTTGGCAGGTGTCGGACCGGGGTCACCGGTCGGGGGGCGACGTGTGCGGCGCGCCTAGGGCCGCGGTGACGAAGGCTTCGTACAGCTCGATGAGACGGGGGTCGGGGGTGGCGGCCACCGGCTCGGAGGGCAGCGGGGCCAGGGCGATGCCCGTGTTCTCGATACCCCCGCTCTCCATGCCCAGGTTCTCGGCGGCAATCAGGGCGGCGCCGAGGGCGACGGCGTCGGGCTGAGTCGCACGGCGCGTGGCCCACGGTGTGAGCTCCGCCTTGCGGCGTACCCAGGCCGCGTTCCGGGTGGGGCCGCCCAGCAGCACCGACTCGCGCGGCCGGCCGCCGACAGCGACCTCGGCAAGCCAGCGCGCCTGCAGCACCAGCCCGCGCAACAGCGCCTCGGTAAGGACGGCGTCCGGCGCGTGCTCGTCCGCGCCGAGCAGCGCGAACCGGGCGTCGGGGTTGGGGAACGGTGCCTGACGTCCGCGCAGGTACGGCAGGGCGAACGCCCCGGTCGGGGCGTCGCGGTCAAGGCCGTCGAAGAGCTCGTCGGGCGTCGTCCCCGGGCGGCTCTCGCACCACCACGCGACCAGGCCGCCCGCGCTGGCCGATGCGGCAATCACGGCGTGCTGGTCACCGGCGATGGTGCGCACCACCGACATGCCGTGCCCACCCCAGCGGTCTCGGTCCTGAGGCGTCGTAGCGCCGACGACGGCGTACACGGCCTCGCTGGTGCCGAGTGAGTCGGCGACGCTCCCTGGCGTGCGCACCCCGACCGCGTGGGCTCCGACGGCATGGTCGTGCCCGGCGACGAAGACCGGGATCCCGGCCGGCAGGGCGCCGTCGAGCGCCCCAGGGCGTACGGTGCCTGCCGCCTCGCGCGGCTGCAGCACGTCGGGCAGGCGCGAGAGGTCGAGACCACCCAGCGCGACCAGGTCGGCGTCGAACTGGTCCGCGTCGAGCCCGAACGCGCCCGTGCGGCCCGCGAGGGTGTGATCCGTCGCGTACCGGCCCGTCAGCGCGTGCACCACGAGGTCCGCGACGCCAACCCAGCGTGCGTGGCGCCACGCCTCCGGCATGGTCTGGGCGAACCACGCCCACTTGGCCAGCGGTGGCTTGGGGCCGAAGGCTACGCCGGTCTCCCGGTACAGCTCGCCCGGGTCGGTCGCGGCTTCGAGCTGCGGGAGCACGGAGCGGGCACGGTCGTCGGCCCAGCCGACGAGCGGGCCCAGGGCGGTGCCGTCACGCCAGTCCACCGGCCCGCCCGTCTCGGCCATGGAAGAGACCGCCACGGCGTCGGGTGCGATCGGCGCGGTGCCGAGGCAGCGGCGCACACACCGGGCGACCGCATGCTCGATGTCGCCGAGCGTGCCGGGTGTCGGTTCGGTGACCTTGGCGACGACGCGCACGCCCGCGGCCCCCCAGGCGGCGAGCACCACCTTGGTATTCGTGGTGCCCACGTCGATGCCAAGCGTCGCGGTCAACGTAGATATGGGCACGATCCCAGAGTACGGAGCGAGTCCCGTGCGTCACCAGCCGCGAACGGCGTACTGGCGGCTCTTGAGCGGCCAGACTGCTCATCTCGCCCGGTCTCTCGTCCGGACAGGACCTGGCCCTGGCGACGCACGCCGGGAGCGACAGCTCGATCCATCACTCCACCATCGTGGTCCAGCGCGCGTCATCTCAAGAGTCGTGGCGCGGGCACTTCACGAGCGGAGGCCTGCCCCACTCCTACACTCGCCCGATGCATCCGGAGACAGTCGGCCACCGCGCCGGCGCCCAGCAGGTTGGTCGAACCGCGCTCTCACTCCTCGTCGTCAACGTCCTAGTCGGGCTGAGCACCGCACCACTGTGGGCGGTTGGCCTGTCCGCGGGGCCGATCCGCACCGGAGCGACTCTCGCAGCGTTGCCAGTCTTCGTGCTCCCCGCTCTCGCCGCCACCTTCGCGGTGTTCCGCACCAGCGCAGTTGGCGGGCCCGCCTCCGAGCGAGGGATGCCGGAAGCACCGCGTCGTGTCGCAGGCATCTGGTGGCGGGCCTGGAGGAGACACTTCGGCATGTCGGCGATCGTCGGAACCATCCTCGCGTTCATCGTCGCCGTCGCCCTCATCAACATCGGCGTGTTCCTGGGCAGCCCTGCCGCGACGGTGACCACTCCCCTCAACGTGCTCGTCGCGCTTCTTACCACCTCGACGGCACTGCATCTCTTGGCGCTTCAGGTGGAGTCCGGCGTCGGCCTGCCGTTGCGGAAGCGGATCCAGGCCTGCCTCGCTCTCTCCGTGCGCCGATTCCATCGCACTGTCCTTGGCTTCGTCGCCCTCCTGGTGGCAGGTTCCATGATCCTGGAACTCCCACCCGTTGGAGTCCTCGTGACCCTCGCACCGCTGCTCTGGGTCGCGTGGTTCATGTTCCGCACCACCTTGGACCCGGTGATCCCGGAGGGGTGACGACGACGCCCTGGTAGGAACGCGCTGGGCACGATCTCAGCGACTGCGTCCACCCGCGGACCTGAGATCGTCACGCGTCGTTTTGAAAGTCATTGAGCGACAACCCCTCCTCAAGTGGCTTGGATGTGGGCACGATTCCAGAGTCGATGGTTCCGGGCGGTGCGTCGCCGCACCGCGTGTGCAACTCGTCGATTGAACCAGCCAACCCACCGCGTGAGTCAGCGATGACGCAGCCGCTGAGTCCGACTCTCAGCGAACGGCTCACCAGGAACACGAAGGAGTGACGGCATGAAGCTTCGTCAAGCAAAGGCGGTCGCGGTTGCCGCCGTTGGGACGCTTGCGCTCACCGCTTGTGCCCAGGGCAACGCCGGCGGCGCGAGCGACGTCGAGTTCGGCGGCGACCTTGAGGCGACCGAACTCACCGTCATGGGTTTCGCAGACCCAGACGAGATCGGCCAGGTCCGATGGGACCGCGCCGCGGATGCGATCGCCCCAGCGACGATCCGACCCGGCGAGGGCGGGTTCGACATCCAAGCCTTCCTCGCAGCCCGCTCCGCTGGCAACGTGCCAGACCTGGTCTACTTCAACCGCGCTGACTTCACCGGCACGCTCGCGTCGCTCGGTGCCCTCATGCCGCTCGACCAGTGCATCGAAGGCGAGGGCATCGACTTCGACCAGTTGCGTGACCCGGCCGTCGCCCAGGTCACGTTCAACGACCAGGTCTTCGGCGTCCCGGAGTTCGGCCAGGTGCAGCTCGTCATGTCGAACACCGACTTGCTCACCGCCGCGGGTCTCACCCCCGCGGACATCGATGGCTCCGACTGGGAGTCGATCACCGCTGCCGTCGGGGACATCACCGTGCACGATGGCCGCCTGGATGTCATCGGATACCACATGTCGTTGCCGGGCTTCTTCCCGCTCTACGTCGCCTCCAACGGCGGCCAGCTCATGAGCGACGACGGCCGGACCGCGACGATCGACTCCCCGGAGGTCGTCGAGACCCTGGAGTGGATCATGGACCTCATCGACAAGCAGGGCGGCTGGGGAGAGGTGCACTCCTTCATTGAAGCCTCGGACCGCTGGGGCGAGGGCAACCTCATTGCCACGGACACCGCTGGCGCCCTCGTCGAGGAGCAGTGGTACCTCAACGTGTTGATGAACAACACACCGGACATCCCGATCAACGCCACGCCGTTCCACTCCCGGGCGACGGGCGAGCCGATCGCCCTGTCGACCGGTCTCACCTGGGCCATCCCTGTCGGCGCGCAGAACCCGCAGGCGGCGTGCCGTTTCATCGCCACCATGGTCCACACCGACTCGTGGATGGCCGCTGCCCAGACCCGTTATGACCGCGTCACCGCGGAGGGCAACGCCTTTACCGGGCTTCTCACAGGGAACGCCGTCGCCGACCGGATGATTCGCGACGAGTTCGTCACCGGCACGGGCTCGGAGGCGTGGGACCGGTCGATCGATGCCATGTACGAGGCTTCCGAGCACCTGTTCTTCATCCCGCCGACTCCCGCCGACCAGGAGTTCCGCGCGGCGTGGTTCGACGCCGTCAACCGCGTGCTTGCCGGGAACATGTCGATCGAAGAGTCCCTGGCCCGCGGTCAGCGCGAGGGCCAGCGGGCGCTTGATGACGGGTGGGCCCGGGCCGAAGGACTCGGCGACTGATGGCAACCGCGACAGTCGCGAAGGGCGCGCCCGGGGAAACCCTGGGCGCGCCCCCGCGCCCGATAAGACGCTTCTTCGACCGGCACCGCAACACCCTGGGCGCCATGGCGTTCATCAGCCCATGGATCATCGGGTTCCTGGTCTTCACCGCATGGCCGATGATCTACAGTTTCTACCTGTCGCTGACCGACTTTGACAACATCAACCCTCCACGGTTTGCCGGGCTCGCCAACTACCGTGCGATGATCAGCGACCACACGATCCCTCAGGCGCTGTGGAACACCTTCCACTTCGCTATCATGTCGGTTCCAGCGACGATCATCGTCGGACTGTTGCTGGCAATGCTCCTCCAGCGGGCAAGCAGGGGCAACGGGTTCTTCCGCACCGTGTTCTTCCTGCCCCGCATGACTCCGCAGGTCGCAGTCGGCGTGCTGTTCCTCATGCTGTTCAACGGTTCACGAGGAATCATCAACCAGATCCTCGGCTGGTTCGGCATCACCGGACCGCAATGGACGGTCGACTCGGCATGGATTCGGCCCGGTCTTGTCCTCATGGGCCTGTGGACCGTCGGCAACACCGCCATCATCCTTCTTGCCGCTCTCAAGGACGTCCCTCGAGAGCTCTACGAGTCGGCGCGAGTGGACGGAGCATCTAGCCTGCGCCAGTTCTGGTCGATCACGCTGCCGTTGATCTCCCCGCAGATCTTCTTCGTCTTCATCGTCAACTCCATCGCGTCCTTGCAGACATTCACCGAAGCATACACGGCGTTCTTTGGAAACCAGGCGAACTTCAGCAACGACGCAGCCCTGTTCTATGCGATCCACATCTTCGAGACAGCGTTCCGGAACTTCCGCATGGGCTACGCCTCAGCGATGGCCTGGGTGCTGTTCCTGATCATCATGATCATCACCGCGATCCAGTGGAGGGTCTCGAAGCGGTTCGTCTTCTATGGAGGGGGTGGCGACGAGTGAGCACTCTGGTCGCACCGACGACCGACACCGTCGATGTCAAGGTGGCCAAGGAGCACAAGCGGAGAGCCAACGTCCGGCAACGTGCCGGGCAGATCTTCACCTACACCGCCCTGAGCTTAGTCTGCATCGTCTTCATCTACCCGCTCATCTGGCTGGTCTCGGCGTCGTTCAAGCCACGCGGGCAGGTGTTCGACAACCGCCTGATTCCACGAACATTCCAGCCGGAGAATTACCGTATCATCTGGGAGGCGGCACCGGTCGCGCAATGGCTCGTGAACTCTTTGGTGATCACAACATTGGCTGCACTGGCCGTCGCGGCATCGTCTGCATTGGTTGCCTGGGGTTTCACCTACTTCCAGTTCAAGTGGCGTGACCGGTTGTTCGCTCTGGTGCTCGGGACCATGATGTTGCCCGCGGTGGTGACGATGATTCCCGAGTTCCTCGTGTGGAGCGGGTTCGGGCTCGTCGGAATTAACGCCCCATTCAACGGAACGCTGCCGATGTGGGCTCACAACCTCTTCGGCTCAGCCTTCTACATCTTCCTGCTTCGACAGTTCTTCATGCGACTGCCCAGGGACGTCTTTGAGGCGGCGAAGGTAGATGGCGCGGGCAACTGGCGCATCTTCTGGCAGATCGGGATGCCTCTGGCGAGACCGGCGCTCGTCGTGACAATCCTGTTCGAGGCACAGGCTGCGTGGACCAATCTGCAGCGAGCGCTGATCTACCTGCAGGACTCGTCGACCTTCACCGTGCCGCGTGGTCTGAAGGCGGTCGTCGACAGGTTCGGCGCTGGCATCGGTGGCGAGCAGAACTGGGAGTTGGTCATGACGGCCGCCGTGGTGACGACACTCCCGTTGATCATCCTGTTCTTCTTCGGGCAGAAGCAGTTCGTCGATGGCATCGCCACGACGGGTTCGAAGGGCTGAGAGGACGCGACGGGCTGTGCGGGGCCGACGTTCGGGTCCCCGCACAGCCGTCTTTCTGGACGCCGACGCTCAACAACGAGGAGGCGCCGTGATCACCGACCTGACCGGGTCCTGGCTGCTGCGCGAGGCTCTCGGCGAGACGTGGCGCTGGTACGTGGACGCGCCGCTGGGCACGGCCGGCAACAACGTCGGCGCGGCTGCCGCGACTGCGGCGGCCACCCCTGGCTGGCTGCCGGCTCGCCTGCCGTCGTCGGTGCGCGGTGATCTGCTTCGCGCGGGTGAGATCCCATCGCCGTACGTCGGTCGCGACTCGAAGGCCTCGGAGTGGGTCAGCGAGCGGCACTGGGTCTACCGCCGCACGTGCGCGCTCCCCCGCCCGCTCGCCGCCGACGAGGTCGCCTTCCTCGAACTGGACGCCGTCGACCCGCGCGCGCTCGTGCTCGTGGACGGGCAGGAGGTCGGCGTCGCCACGGGTCCGTTCGGGACCAGCCGCATCGCCGTCGGCGCTCTGCTGGCCGACGGCGCCGAGCACCGTCTCGCCCTGGTGCTGCCCCCGGCACCGGCCTCGCAGCCCCAGGTGGGGCGCAGCAGCGAGGTGCGGGTGCATACCCCGCGCATGACGTACGGGTGGGACTTCTGCCCGCGCCTGGTGCACCAGGGCGTGTGGGGCCCGCTGCGCGTCGTCGCCGGCACCGCCGTCGACGGCGGCACCTCGGCCACCACCGCCGTGCGTCACGACGACGACGGCCCGCTCGGTGAGGTCCGCGTCCGCGGCCGGTTGCACGCCGCCCCAGGCCGAAGCCTGCGCGTCACGGTGACCGTCGACGGCGAGGAGGCCGCGCGGGCCGTCGTCGTCGCGGCCGACGGCACCGCGTCGGTGGACCTCGACGCGGCCGTCCGCGCGCCCGAGCTGTGGTGGCCGCACGGGCTGGGCGACCAGCGGCGGTACGGCGTGGCGCTGCTCGTCGACGGCGAGTCCGTCTGGCACCGCCGGGTCGGGTTCCGTGAGGCGGCCTGGGAGGTCAACCCCGGCTCCCCGGCGGGTGCCGAGCCGTACAGTCTGCGCGTCAACGGCCGCCCGGTCCGCCTGACCGGCTGGAACTGGGCCCCCGCCGACGCCCTGTATGGGGAGGTCACGCGCGAGCGCCTGCGCCACCTGCTGACGCTGGCCCGTGACTCAGGCGCGAGGCTGCTGCGCGTCTGGGGCGGTGGCCTGATCGAGACCGCCGACTTCTACGACCTCGCGGACGAGCTCGGGCTGCTCGTCTGGCAGGAGTTCTCGCTGTCGTCGTCGGGCATGGACTCGACGCCGTCGGATAACCCGGAGTTCGTCGCGCTGCTGCGTACCGCCGCGCGGGAGGCGGTCCGGGAACGAGGCCACCACCCCAGCCTCGTGCTGTGGGGCGGGGGGAACGAGCTCGACCTCGACGGCGTCCCGCTGCGCACCGAGCAGTCGCCGGCGCTCACCGCCCTGGCCAAGGAGCTCGCCGAGCTGGACCCGGCCCGGCGCTGGGTCTCCACCTCACCCACCGGACCCGTTTTCCACAACCGCATGGACGTCATCGAGGCCGGCCCCGACCGGCTGCACGACGTGCACGGCCCATGGGAGCACCAGGGCCTCGTAGACCACTACACGCTGTACAACGCGGGCACGTGCCTGGCGCACACCGAGTTCGGGGTTGAGGGCATGGCCTCGGCCCGGCAACTCGCCGCCCTGGTTCCCGGCGAGCCAGGGCTTCCCGGCGACCCGCGCCCACTGGACCGCTCCAACCCCGTGATGCGCCACCTGGGCGAGTGGTGGAACAACGCGCCGCTGGTGCACGCCGCCTTCGGTGGACGCCTCGTCGATCCAGTCGGGCGCGAGGACGTCGACGCCGTGCGCCGGGCCTCGCAGCTCCTGCAGGCCACCGGCCTCGCGTACGCGGTCGAGGCGGACATGCGTCGGGTGCCGCGGTGCTCGATGGTGCTGCCCTGGCAGCTCGCCGAGTCGTTCCCCAACGCCTGGTGCACCGCCGTCGTCGAGTACCACGGCGACGTGAAGCCCGCGTACCACGCGGTGCGCCGCGCGTTCGCGGAGCGCCGCGTGACCCTGCAGCTGGAGCGCGGGGCCTGGCACGGCTGCGCCGAGGTGTCGGCCGCCGCCTGGGTGTGGGCCGACCCGGTGTGCCCGGCTCCCGCGGGCGGGACGCTGCGCCTCGCCCTGTGCGACCTGACGACGGGTTCGGCTGTCGCGAACCGCGAGTGGCCCCTGGACGTCGTGGGCGACCCGGAAGAGGTCGGCACGCTGACCGTGCCCGCCGCCACACTGGCTGACGTCGGGCCGATGGTCGCGTGGGTCGCCCGCTGGGTCGACCCTGCGGGCAGCGTCATCGACGAGGAGGTAACGCTGGCGAGCCTCACGCAGGACTGGGGTCCGCTGTGCGACCTTCCCGCCGCCGACGTGCGGGTGGAGGTCGACGCGGCCGACCACGTCTGGCAGGTCGAGGTCACGAACACCGGCAGCACCACCGTCGTCGGGCTCGATCTGCACGACACCCGGCCAGCCGGTGCCGAGGGACACGTGCGCCGACGCCTCGACCCGGGCCCGCTGCTTCCCAGCCAGACCCGCACCGTCACGGCCCGCTGGGACGGCGTGCCGTCGCAGGACCGTGCGCTGCTGCTCGACGCCTGGAACCTGACTCCCCAGACCCTGACCGCCCACCGTCACGGAGCCCCCGCATGAGCGAGACGACGCCCGCCTTCCCGCCGGACTTCCTGTGGGGTGTCGCCACTTCGGCGTACCAGATCGAAGGATCGCGGCAGGCCGACGGCGCCGGCGAGTCCGTCTGGGACGAGTTCTGCCGCCGGCCGGGCGCCGTCGAGGGCGGCGGCGACGGGTCGCGCGCCTGCGAGTCGTACGACAACCCCGAGCGGGACCTCGCGCACCTGACCGACCTGGAGGTGAAGGCGTACCGGTTCTCGCTGGGGTGGTCGCGCATCATGCCCACGGGCTGGGGCGCGCCCAACGCAACCGCACTCGACCATCACGACCGGTTCGTGGACCGGCTGCTCGACCTGGGTATCACCCCGCTGGTCACGCTCAACCACTGGGACATGCCGCAGGCGCTCATGGACCTGCGCGGCCCGTTCGACACCGACGTCCCCGGCCGCCAGATCGGCGGGGCGGCACCCCGCCCGGCGCGCGGCGGATGGCTCGCCCGCGAGTCGGTCGACGGCTTCGCGCAGTACACCGAAGCCGTCGCGGACCGGATCGGGGACCGGGTGAGCGACTGGATCACGCAGAACGAGCCCTGGATCATCCAGCTCCTCGGCTACCAGCTCGGCCTGCACGCCCCGGGGATCGCCGACCTCGCCCGCTCCGTCGTCGCGGGCCACCACGTTCTGCTGGGCCACGGCGCGGCGGCCGACATCCTGCACGCTCGCAACCCACGGGCCCGCGTAGGCACCGCGCTGTCGCTGTTCCAGTGCTACCCGGCCACCGACACCGAGGCAGACCGTGTCGCGGCCTGGGGCTCGGACGGGTACGTGAACCGGTGGTACCTCGATCCGCTGTACGGCAAGGGCTACCCGGCCGAAATGCGCGCGGTGTGGGAGGCGGTGCTACGACGCGAGAACGCCGGCTTCACGCTCGACGACGTCATCCGCCCGGGTGACGAGGACGCGATCGCTGGGCGCAGCGACTTTCTCGGCGTGAACTTCTACACCCGTCGGGTCTGCGCCGCAGTCCCGACGGGCGCCGACGGCCTGCCCCTCGACGACCGCGACTTCCCGTGGCAGGTGGTGGGCCCGTCGGGCGACGTGGCCCGCACCGACGAAGGCTGGGAGATCGCCCCCGACACGTTCCGTGACCTGCTGGTGCGCCTGCACACCGACTACGGCGCACCGCGCATCCTCATCACCGAGAACGGCGGCGTCTTCGGTGACACCCCGACGCACGACGGACAGGTGCACGACAACCGCCGCATCGCGTACCTGCGCTCCCACCTGCAGGCCATCCTCGACGCGCGCGCCGCAGGTGCCCGCATCGAGGGGTATATGCAGTGGTCGCTGCTCGACAACTTCGAGTGGGCGCTGGGCTACCGCCCCCGGTTCGGGCTGGTCCACGTGGACTACGCCACCGGCGCTCGCACCCTCAAGGACTCCGGCCGCTTCTACGCAGGCGTAGCCCGCACCGGCACCATCGCCACCGTCGACCCGCAGTACTCCCCCTACGGCTGACCAGCCCCCGACCGAAGGACACCATGAGCATCGTCAACGTCGCCGAGCCAGGAAACGGCTCGCCCGTCGACACCCTGAACGCCGTCGCACCCACCGACACCGTCGACGTCGTCGAGACGGAGAGCGGCTGGACCGTCGAGACCTCCGCCTACAGCCTGGAGCTCTCGGCGGGAAGGCCCCGGGCGCTGCTGCGCGGCACTGACGGTGAGGTGTGGAGCGATCTCAGCCTGATCGCCTCGGCGCACCGGCTGGATCTGCCGCACGAGAAGCTGCCCCCGGTCGGCGCCCCGTTCGGTGCGCGTCGCACCGGGGACGCGACCTTCGAGGTCCCCGCGACGAGCGCGGCCTGGGACGAGTCGGTCGTGGAGGTGCGCTGCACCCCCGAGCACGTAACGCTGCGGCTGCGGGTGCGGGGAACGGGCCGACTCGCTGACGTCACGCTCGGCGGGGGCCGCGCGGTGCTTGCGAGCGGCGCCGCCGGCGAGTTCCGGTCGGGCATCGGCCACCGCTCCGTCTTCGTCCCCACCCCGACCGAGCCTGTGCACGCCGTGCGTCCCGCGGCCAGCACGGCACAGTTGGCCGTGGTGGGCGACGCCGAGCCGGGGCGCCTACACGGCATCTTCTCGCCCCGCCGCTCGTGTTCGGCCTGGGGCGCGGCCCCGCCGGCACGGGCACCGAGGTGCCTGACGGCGACGAGTGGCTCGCCGCCGCGGTCGTTGCCCCGGTCGACGAGTCCGGCTTCACGACGGTGCGTTACGAGCCGCTCGACGGCGGATGGCTGCTACGCCTGGCCTACGAGGGCCACACCGTCGTCGATGGCGAGTGGACCTCACCCGCGCTGGTGCTCACCCCTGTGACGTCGCCGTGGACCGCGATCGACGCATACCGGTGTCTCGTCGAGGGCGACCCGCGTCCCGTGGACGTCCCGGCCCGGCCGACGTGGTGGCTGCAGCCGATCTTCTGCGGCTGGGGCGCGCAGTGCGCCACGGCGGCGGCGATCTCCCGCGCCCAGGGCGTCAACGAGAAGGCCGAGGCTGAGCTGGCCGCAGGGTTCGTCGTGACTGCGGGCGCGGCCACCGCTCCCGCCCTGGCCCGCCAGGAGCTGTACGACCGGTGGCTCGCCCGGCTCGCCGATCACGGCGTCGTCCCCGGGACCGTCGTGATCGACGACCAGTGGCAGGCCCGCTACGGCACCTGCGAGCCGAACACCTCCCGGTGGCCCGACCTGCGCGGGTGGATCGCCGAGCGGCACGCCGCCGGCCAGCGGGTGCTGCTGTGGTTCAAGGCGTGGGACCCGTCGGGCCTGCCCGACGAGGAGTGCGTGCTCGACGCCGTGGGCCGGCCCGTCGCGGCCGACGTCACCAACCCGGCCTACCTGGAGCGGCTGCACGGCATCGTCACATGGATGCTGTCGCCGGACGGCCTCGACGCCGACGGCTTCAAGGTCGACTTCACCCAGCGGGCCCCGTCGGGGGCGACGCTGCGGACGCACGCGGACGGCCCCGCCCCCGCGTGGGGCATCGCCGGCCTGCACCGCCTCATGTCCACGATCCACGCGGCGGCGAAGGGCGCGAAGCCCGACGCGCTCATCGTCAATCACACGGTGAACCCGCAGTTCGCGGACGTGACGGACATGGTCCGCCTCAACGACGTCCTCGAACGCGACTCCGACGGCGGCCGGGTGCCGGTGGTGGACCAGCTCGAGTTCCGGGCGGCAGTGGCCCGCGCGGCCCTGCCCGACTGCCCGGTCGACACCGACCAGTGGCCCATGCCTGACCACGCCCAGTGGCGCGCGTACGCCCAGGCCCAGCCAGGTCTCGGGGTGCCCGCCCTGTACTACGCGGAGTCCGTGGACAACACGGGCGAGCCCATCACGGCGGCGGACCTGACGGAGATCGCCGACGCGTGGGCGGCGTACCGCACCCGCCTGGGGCTGGCCGAGGCGGGAACCTCCGGTGTGTGACGTCCTGGTCTACGCCGCCACCGCGGCGGGCGTCTGCGCGGCTGTCGCGGCGGCCGAGACGGGCGCCGACGTCACGCTGCTCGAACCCGGGCAGCACGTCGGCGGCATGGTCTCGGGTGGGCTCGGGTACTCCGACGTCGGCGACCTGCGGGTGCTCGGCGGCATGGCGGCACGCTTCCGCGCCGACGTCGCCGAGCACTACGGGGTCCCGGTCGGCGCGTACGCCGGACCCGAGCCGCACGTGGCCGAGGCGATCTTCCGGCGCTGGCTGGAGCAGGCTGGCGTCGACGTCGTCTTCGGCGCACCGCTGCTCGACCCGGTCGCGGGCGTGGCCCGCGTCGGCCAGGGGACCGACGAGCAAGGCGCGCCGCGCCTGGAGTGGGTCGAGGCGGCCGGAACCCGCTACGCGGCCGCCGCCTTCGTGGACGCGTCCTACGAGGGCGACCTGCTCGCCGCCGCCGGCGTGCCCTACGCCGTCGGCCGCGAGGACACCTCGCTGTATGGCGAGTCCCTGGCCGGGCGGCAGGAGATCCTTCCCGGGATGCACGTCATGCCCGTCGGGATCTCGCCGTTCGCGGGCGACCCGAGCGGTCGCACTGAGGGGCCGCTGCTCCCCCAGATCAAGCCCGAGCCCCTCGCTCGGGTCGGCGCAGGTGACGGCGGCGTCATGTCCTACGGGTACCGGGTGTGCCTGTCGCGCGACGCCCACCGGATTCCGTTTACGCCGTCGCCGTCGTGGAACGCCGACCGCTGGGAACTCGGGCGGCGGCTCTTCGACCACTGGCGGCGCACCGGAACCGCGGTCGTGGCCGGGCGCCTGCTGGGCTTAGAACCCAACCTCCCAGGCGACAAGTGCGACGGCAACTCGCTGGGACCGTTCTCCCTGTCGGTGCACGACGGCTCCGCGTGGCGCTACCCTGACGCCGGGCTCGCCGAGCGCGAGGCGATCCGCATCGCGCACCTGCATCACGCGCAGGACTACCTGTGGTTCCTGGCCACCGACCCCGCCGTTCCGGCCGACGTACGCGCCGAGATCACCCGTTGGGGGCTGCCCTCCGACGAGTTCGCCGACACCGGCCATCTGCCGCACCAGCTCTACGTCCGTGAGGCCCGCCGCATGCACGGCGCGCAGACCCTGACCCAGCACGACCTCACCTCGCCCCTTCCTCGCGCCGACACGGTCGCGATGGGCTCGTACCACATCGACATCCGCGAGGTGCAGCGGGCCTGGCGGTGGGCGTACGAGCACCCCGACCCCGTCGCGCACGTGGTGACCGAGGGCTACTTGTCGGTACGTGTGCCCCCGTACCAGATCCCCTACGGCTGCCTCACCCCGCGGTACGAGGACTGCGCCAACCTGCTGGTCCCCGTGTGCCTGTCCGCCTCGCACGTCGCGTTCTCGTCGGTGCGCATGGAACCGCAGTACCAGATGCTCGGACAGGCGGCCGGGGTGGCCGCGGCGCTCGCCGCCCACGCCGAGCAGCCGGTCCAACGCGTCGACGTCGGACGGCTCCAGCACCTGCTCACCGAGAATGGTCAGGTACTGGGGTTGCCATCAAGTCCCTAAGACCCCATCTATGTGTGGGATCGTTGCGCGAGGAGCGCGTCAGCCGTCAGGCCTGCCGAGTTGCGGCGCGTGAGCACGAATTGGAGCGTGGGTGAACAATGAAACCGGTCGCGCGGCGAAACCGCGCCGCGCGACGATCAAGGACGTGGCGCAGGAGGCCGGGGTCTCCCGCTCGACCGTGTCGCGGGCGCTGACCGGTAACGGGTACGTCTCCGCCGACATCCGGACCCGGGTCCTCAGTGCCGCCACCAGGCTGCGCTATGTCCCAGACGCGATGGCCCGCTCGCTGCGGCAGCAGGCCTCCTCGACGATCGGCGTCCTCGTCTCCGACCTGCGTAACTCGTTCTACGCCGACATGGCGGCGGGCGCGGGCCTCGCGGCACGTCGAGCCGGGTACACGATGGTGCTGGTCGACGACTTTGCCGCGCCGTCGTCCGAGATCGAGGCGGTCAAGCAGGTCGTCGAGCTGCGCGTCGCCGGGGTCATCATCGCGCCGGTCTCGGTGGAGGCGGTGGACTACTTGCTGCGCAACGAGGTCCCGGTGGTCGAGGTCGACAGGCAGTTCGCCTCCGGACGATGCGACGCCGTCGTCGTCGACAACCGAGCCGGGGCACGCGAGCTGACCGCGCACCTGGTGGGGCTGGGCCACACCCGGATCGCGCTCTTGGTCGACCAGGTGGACTGGACGACGGGGCGCGACCGCCTGGACGGCTACCGCGACGCTCTCGCCCAGGCGGGAGTCGCCGCCGACGAGAACCTCGTGGTCTCGGTGGGCTGGACGGCGGACGCCGTCCACGCCCGGGTCGCGGAATTGCTGCGTGAGGACGCACCTCCCACCGCGCTGCTCGCCGTGAACAACGTCGTCGCAGAGGGTGCCTACCGCGCCGTCATGGACGCGAAGCTGCGGCTGCCGCAGGACATCTCCCTGGTCAGCTTCGACGACGCGTCGTGGATGTCCATGGTCAGCCCCGGGGTCACCGCCGCGACGCAGGACGCGGCCGCGCTCGG
This sequence comes from Xylanimonas protaetiae, assembly GCF_004135385.1. Lineage (NCBI taxonomy): Bacteria > Bacillati > Actinomycetota > Actinomycetes > Micrococcales > Promicromonosporaceae > Xylanimonas > Xylanimonas protaetiae. The sequence goes on from NZ_CP035493.1 coordinate 3,844,468, forward strand.
CGACATCGCCGTCGGACGGCTGCTGAACCGGATCGACACGCCCGACTCCCCCGTGCAGACCGTGGTGCTGGCCGCGCGGCTGGTCGCGCGCGGCTCGACCGGGAAGCCCACAGCCTGACGGTTCACGCCTCCCAGATCGGCAGCTCGCGGGCGTAGGCGCGCGCCGCGCGGTGGTAGAGGTCGAGGGTGGCGTCCCGAGCATCCTGGGTGGGGAACCGCTCCGGTTCGGCCGCCGCCCGGGCGACGAGCTCGTCGATCCACCGGGCGAAGTACGCGCGGTGCTCGGCAGCGTCCGGTGATCCCGGCCCGTCGACGTACACGGGGCTGGTGTGGGCCAGCCGCACGGTCTCGGGGTCGGGCGACGACGCGCGCGCGGCAACCCAGCCGGTTCCGGTGAGGTCGAGCGTCACGTCGAGCACGGGCCCCTCGGATTGGGCCGCGACCCGGCCGTCGACCAGGACCTCGACGCCGTCGAGCGGGCCGGCGGCGCGGGCGACCGCGCGCACCCGCGTTGGGCGGGCGGGCACCGTCGCACCGGGCTCGGCATCGCCGACCGTGAGCGACAGGAGCGGCCCGTTGGTGACCATCGACCGGCCGGCACGCAGCGCGTCGTAGAACCCCGGAACGGTGCATTGCCCCGCGCCACCGCCAACGTAGACACGGTTGTGGCCGGGAGGTGCGGGCAGCACACCCGAGGCCGAGCCGGCGGAGGCCGGGAGGCGGAACCCGCAGCTCAGGTACCGGTAGTACAGCTCGAGCTGGTACCGGCTGGCCCCGGCGGCACCAGGGTAGGCGGCGCGGTCGCGCGGGCGACCCCAGGACTCGTTCGCGAAGAACCCGCGGGGCACGTAGTGATTGTTGAGCACGCCCACGGAGTCCGGGGTGCCGGTGGCCATCATGACCGGCGTCTCCCACCAGGTGAGCTTCTCGCAGTCGAACCAGGCGCCCTGGGCCCGGGCACGGTCGACGAGGAAGCGTCCGGGCGGTGACCACCACTCGTCGACCGTCGGCAGGTCGCCGAGGCCCACTCCGTGCAGCATCCAAGCGCCGCCGCCGCGCTCGTCCTCGGTGACCGGAGCGACGGCGTGCCGGTCGCCGCCCACGGTGAGGGCCGCACGCGGCGGCCCCGTCGGGTCGCTCTTCTGGTGCGGCAGCTCGTTCCAACGGGTGATGAACGCCCCGACGTGCAGGTCCTCCGCGCGCAGGATCGCGGCGGCGTCGTCGAGCGGGCGGTGCACGTGCAGGTCACCGGACCACCAGCCTTCGGCGGCGAGGCCAGCCCACCGCTCGGGCTCGGCCACGATCCGGGCGCCACCCGTGCCGACGTCAACGTGGCGCTCGACGCGCCGGTGCTCGGGCCCGCGTTCGGCGACGACCATGCAACCGCCGCGCGGCACGGGAACCTCGACGACGCCCTCGCACAGGAACTGGCGGACGTAGCCGGGGTCGCAACGCGAGGCGTCGGTGGGGTCGCGATCCATGTCGATCACGCCGGGCCGTGACATGGCGGTGCCGTCGTGTACGGCGCCGCCGGGCCGGTGCCAAGTGCCGTCGTCGGCCAGGACGGAGACGCGGGCGGGCCCGCCGGTCTCGATGGTCAGCGTTGGCACTCGAAGGTCCTCCCGGCGCACGCACCGCGCGCCACATTGATGAACGTCGTCTGGAAACGCACCTATGCTATCTGGGATCGATCCCAGAATCCAGAAAGCGAGGACACATGCCGACGGGCAACAAGGATCTGCTGGTAGAGCCACCGATGGGCAAGGTGAGCACAGTGAGCGCGCTCGGGCCGACCCTCGGGCTGGACATCGGTGGCACCAAGCTCGCCACGGCGATGGTGACCCCGGACGGGCGGCATCACGGGCTCCAGATCGCGCCGACCAGGCGCGAGGACGGGCCGGACGACGTGCTCCGCAGGCTCTTCGACCTGGGGCGGGCCTCGATCGACGCCGCCGGGCTCGGCTCGCCGTGGGCCGTCGGGATCTCCTGCGGCGGTCCGCTCGACGCCCTTGCAGGCGTCCTGGAGTGCCCGCCGCACCTTCCCGGTTGGCTGGACATTCCCATCGCCGACACGACATCGCGCGAGTTCGGCGTCCCGACGGTGCTTGAGAACGATGCCACAGCGGCGGCGCTGGCCGAGTACCAGTTCGGCGCGGGTGTCTGCGCGCGCAGCCTCATTTACCTGACGGTGTCCACCGGGATCGGCGGCGGCAGCGTGATCGACGGGCAGCTGCACCGCGGAGCCACCGGCAACGGTGGTGAACTGGGACACATCACCGTGCGGCCGGGAGGCCGGCACTGCACCTGCGGGCGGCGCGGCTGCCTGGAGGCATACTGCTCGGGCACGCAGATCGCGGCCCGTGCGGCGGAGGCCGTCGCCCTGGCGCAGGAGACCGGGCGCCGCACGGAACTCGCCGGAATCGAACCGCTGACGGCGGCCCACGTGTCCCAGGCGGCAGCCCGCGGCGACGCCGTCGCCGTCGACGTCTGGCAGGAGACCGTCGAGCTGCTCGGCCAGGCCCTGACCGACCTGGTCAACGTGTTCGAGCCCGACGTCGCCGTGCTCGGCGGCGGCGTCACCCGGGCCGGCGCGATGCTGCTCGACCCCGTGGCCCACATCGTGCGGGCCAACGCGATGGGGCGCGAGGCCGAGGTCGTGCGCCTCGAGCTCGCCACCCTCGGCGACGTCGTCGGCGTCGTCGGCGCGGCCGCAGTCGCCTGGGACCGCCTCGGGGCCTCCCACTAACCGGCGCCCACCACCGAACCGCAGAACACCACAAACCGACAGTCGGCAGGCCACACCGGCCACCGGATGGGTCACCACCGACCACACCATGCAAAGGAGCAGGCGTTGCCTGATTGGATGACCGCCCAAGTGCGCGACCACGGTCGTGCCGCCGAGGCATTCGAAGGACGGATCGACGACGTGCGGAAGGTCGCACAGGTATTCCAGACGGCGTTCGCCGACGGCAAGACGCTGTGGACGTTCGGCAACGGCGGATCCGCCGCGGACGCCCAGCACTTCACGGGCGAACTCGTGGGGCACTACCGCCACGACCGCCGCCCGCTGCCCGCCGTCACGCTGTCGTGCGACCCCACGTCCATGACGTGCATCGCTAACGACTACGCGTACGACGACGTGTTCTCCCGCCAGGTCGCGGCGCTCGCCCGGCCAGGTGACGTCGTGGCCGCGTTCACGACGTCGGGCCGTTCGCCCAACGTCGTCACCGGCCTCGCCGCCGCGAAGGCGAACGGAGCCACCACCGTGCTGTTCGGTGGCGGGGACGGCGGCCCCGCCGCCCAGCACGCCGACCACCTGCTGCTGTCGCCGTCGACCGTGACCCCGCGTATCCAGGAGATGCACACGCTGATGTTGCACCTCATCAGCGAGCACCTCGACAACTGGGCAGCGGGAGTGGAGCCGTGAGCGACGTGACCCGGAAGCCTGGCGCGCCCACGACCAACGCGCCCATGACGAACGCCCCATCGGGGCCGCAGCCGGCAGGGCTGCAGCCGCCGCCGACCGCGACGCCCGCCCGAAAGATCCACATGATCGGCAACGCCCATCTGGACTGCGTGTGGCTGTGGCCGTGGCAGGAGGGATACCAGGAGGCGCGCGCGACGTTCCGCTCGGTGCTCGACCGGATGGACGAGTACCCCGACTTCGTCTTCACGTGCGACCAGATCGTGCTGCTGAGCTTCGTGGAGGACCACGACCCGGACCTGTTCGCCCGCATCGCGGATCGCGTCCGCGAAGGCCGGTGGGTCAATGTCGGCGGATGGTGGGTCGAGCCCGACTGCAACACCCCCTCGGGCGAGTCGTTCGTGCGCCAGGGCCTCCTGGGCCAGCGCTACCTGGCCTCACGATTCGGCAAGCCCACCACGGTGGGCATGAACGTGGACCCGTTCGGGCACAACGCGATGATCCCGCAGATCCTGCGCGACCAGGGCATGGACACCTACACGTTCCTGCGTCCGGGCCCGCACGAGTCGGACCTGCACGACTCGGGCTTCTGGTGGGAGTCCCCCGACGGGTCGCGCGTCCTGGCATGGCGCATCCCGTTCGAGTACTGCTCCCCACCCGGTTCCGTCGTCGGGCAGACCGAGAAGTCGCTCGCCCAGATCAACCACCGCGCCGGGGTGGACGCCGAGCCCGTCATGGTGTTCTACGGCGTCGGCAACCACGGCGGCGGGCCAACCAAGGCGAACATCGACTCGATCCACCGGTTCGACACCATGGGGTCGTTCGGGCGCCTGAAGCTCTCCGACCCGCGCCAGTTCTTCGACGAGTTTGCGCAGGCTCTCGGCCCGGACGGGCTGGCCGCACTGCCGGTGCGCCGCGACGACCTGCAGCACCACGCACCGGGCTGCTACTCCGCGCACTCGGGCATCAAGCAGTGGCTGCGCCGCGCCCAGGCGAACGTGCTGAACGCCGAACGCTGGGCCGCCGTCGTCTCCCGCGAGTACGGCATCGACTACCCGCGCGAGGAGCTGCTGCACGCCTGGGAGCAGGTCTGCTTCAACCAGTTCCACGACACCCTGCCGGGGTCGGCGGTCGAGCCCTCGTACGACGACGCACGCGACCAGTTGGGCGAGGCTGTCGCGATCGCGAAGCGCATCATCACCCGCTCGCACAACGTCATTGCCCGCCACGTCAGCATCCCCATGGACACGGCCACGCAGCCGGTGCTGGTTTTCAACCCGCACCCGTTCCCCGTCGAGGTGGACATCGAGCTCCAGTACGGCGTGCAGCCTGCCGGCGTGCACGTCGTGGACGCCGACGGCCTGCGCACGCCCTCGCAGCGCATCCAGTCGACGGCCACCACCGACGACAAGGGCCGCGGCGCCGTCGCGTTCCGCGCGTCGCTACCGGCGCTCGGCTACCGCCTCTACCGGCTCATCGGCGGTGCGGCCTCACCCGCGTTGCCGTGGTCGCCGCCCGCGACCGGCGGCCCCGCCGTCACACCCGCGCCGGTCACGGCCGAGGTCACCGACGAGCGCGTGCTGCTGGAGAACCAGCATCTGCGGGTCGAGCTCGACCCGGTCACCGGCTGGCTCACGTCGCTGCTCGACAAGCGCACGGGAGTCGACGTCGTGGCGGGCGCCGTGGGCGAGCACATCCAGATCTCCGAGGACCCCACCGACACGTGGGGCCACCGCGTGATCTCGTACGCGGGCGCCGGGGCGCCGATGAGCACGACGCGCGTGCTGGTCCGCCAGCAGGGCGAACTGCGGGCGTCGGTACGCGTCGAGCGCACATGGGGCCGGTCCACGGTGGTCGAGGAGTTCACCCTCGCCTTCGACGCCGACGCGCTGGACTGCGCGATCACGATCGACTGGCGCGAGCACGCGCACCTGATGAAGCTGCGCTTCCCGACCGTGCTGACCGACCCGGTGGGAACCTACGAGATCCCGTTCGGCCACCAGGAGCGGCCGGTCGACGGCGCAGAGGAGCCGGGCCAGTCGTGGATCGACCTGACGGGCACCGTCGGCGGGCGTACCGCCGGTCTGACGGTCATCAACAACGCCAAGCACGGCTACGACGTCTCGCCGGCCGACTCGCCGACGCCGGGCCTCACGCCGAGCCTCGGCATCACCGCCGTGCGCAGCCCGGTGTACTCCTGGCACGACCCGCGCGAGCTCGAGCCGGACGGCCTGTACTCCTACCAGGATCAGGGCATCCAGCGGTGGCGCTACCAGCTCGTGCCGCACACGGGGTCGCTCGACGCTGACAACGCCACGCGCCGCGCCACGGTGCTGGGCTCGACGCCGCGCGCCATGCTCGAGTCCTTCCACGACGGCGTGATGCCCGGCATCCACTCCTACCTGGACGTCGAGACCGAGGGCCCCGGCCGGGTCATCGTCACGGCACTCAAGGGTGCCGAGGACGTGGGCCGCGACGGGCAGACCGACGTCATCGTGCGCGCCGTCGAGTCCAGCGGGCGTCCTGGGACCACCAGCGCCCGGTTCGTGCTGTCGTTCTCCGACGGCAATCGCGAGGTGGTGGCGGACTTCGGGCCATCGAAGCTGCGGACCTTCAAGGTCCCGGCCGACCCGGCCGAGCCCGTGGTCGAGGTCAACCTGATCGAGTGGGACCTGGATCGCCAGCCGGCGCCGGTGGGCCAGCCGCTGGTGACACCGCACGAGGCGCCAACCGCCACTGCGGACGACGTTGCGGCCGCCACGGAGCTCGCCCCGGCGGACGAGGACGTGCAGGCATGACGCTCCCGCTCGGACTGAGCGTCACCGTCCTCGACGGGGCGGGCACGCGGTTCCCGGTCCCCCTCGCCGGCGTCGTCGCGCCCGAACCTGCAGGCCAGCCCGCGTGGCAGGGAGTCGTCGAGCCTGACGCCGGTGCTCCCGTCACGGTGCGCGTCGACGTCATCGGCGTCGGGACGAACGACTCGGCAGCCCGGCTGACCGACATCGCGGCGACGCCGGCCGGTCTGCGCCTGCGAGTCACCGCCCGGGCCGACGTCGCCGCGGTGGACATGAACCTCCTGGTGGAGGCGAGCGTCCCCGCCGCCGACCCGTGGTGGCTCATCCCCGGTCTGTTCTACGGCGAGAACCGGCCCGCCGACTGCGACCGCCTCTTCCCGCGGTTCGAGGTCGGCGGGGCGGACCCCGCAGGGCTGGTCAGCGACCACTGGTCGTTCAGCTCCGACCGTGCGGCCACTCCCCTGCCGTGCGTGTGGGGCGACGACGACGGCGTCGGGCTCGGCATCGACGAGCAGTCGGGCTTCGGCCCCACCGGTGTCGGGCTGGCTCACCGCGACGGCGTCGCGACGGTCCATGTGGTGGCTCCCTACCGCGAGGACCCGGTCACGTACTACGGGTCTGCGGAGGCCATGCCCCCGCTGCGGCAGCTGCACCGGCTCGAGCCCGGTGCTCCAGCCGCGTTCGAGGTCACCGTCCACGCGCTCGGTACGGACCGGCACGCCTACGCGCCGATCCTGCGCGAGCGGTGGGAGTCGACCGCCGAGGGCCGCGAGCCGGCCGCCTGGGTGAGCGTGCCAGAGGCGGCCGACCTGACCGCCTCCGGGCTCCTCGACTGGCACTACGACCCCTACCCCGGGGTGCTGCTCGAGACCGTCGGCTTCGACCGTGGGATTGACTTCAACGGGGACCACGTCGACCGACAGGCCATGCACATCGGCTGGGTCTCCGGCATCCCGTGGGCGTACGCGCTGCTCGCCCACGGCCTGCGCGCCGGGGAGGGCCCGCAGGTCGACGCGGCCGTCAAGGTCATCGACTTTTGCTGTGCGGAGCTCTCGCCGTCGGGCACCTTCTGGGGCACGTGGTACCGCGGCACCGGCTGGACCCAGTCGTGGACGTTCATTAAGCGCGGTCTGCACGCACGCACGCTGGGCGAGGCCACGCACTTCCTGGTGCGCGCCGTCTTGGCCGAGCGGGCCGCGGGCCGCGAGCACCCGACATGGCTGGCGGCCCTGCGCTCCAACCTCTCGGTCATGGCCGGCCGTCAACGCGACGACGGCAACCTCGGGGCCATCCACCACGCCGAGACGGGCGAGGTGCTGCAGTGGCGTGGCGCCGCCGGGCTCACCTGGATCCCCGCGTTCGTCGAGGCCGTCGAGGCCGGGCTCGCCGACGGGCTAGATGAGCGTTGGCTCACCACCGCCATGCGGGCGGGCGAGCACTACGCGCAGTACGTCGACCGGGAGTACATCCACGGCGCGCCCGAGGACGTCGACCTGGCCCCGACCTCCGAGGACGGCTACGCGGCGGTCATGGCCTACATGGCCCTCTACCGCGCCACCGGGCAGGAGAAGTGGCTCGGCCTGGCCCGCAGGTCCGCCGACTGGACGCTGACGTTCCGCTACACCTACGACGTCACGTTCGACCCGCAGACGCTGCTGGGTGTCTACGGGTTCGCCACGCGCGGCGGCGACCAGGCCTCGACGTCGAACCAGCACCTGGCGTCCTACGGGCTGATCTGCACGCAGGAGCTGCTCGACCTGTCCGACGCGCTCGGCGACCCGTACTACGCCGAGCGGGCCCTGGAGACGCTCGACTGCTTCCGGCAGTTCATCGCGCGGCGCGACGGCGACTTCAACGCCTACCGCGGCATGGTGACCGAGCGGTTCTACCAGACCGAGTGCTTCCAGCCGAAGGGAATGCTGCTCACGTTGTCCCACGCGTGGTGCGTGGGAGTCACGCTGCTCGGGTGCGAGCAGGTGCTTGCTCGCGAGCTGGTCGCCGCGACGGTGTAGACCGCCCTCCCGTCAGTCCGACGCCCGGCTTCCCGTGTCATCACGGAGAGCCGGGCGTCGTGGCGTCTGCGCCACCGCGTTTCCGTGCCCGCCGTCCGACGCGCGGCGAGCGTCTGACTGCGGACGTACCGCTCGTGTCCGACGACGGACCCGCCGCAGTCCCGACGGCTACCAGACCCGGACCCGTATCGGGGCGTCCTCAGGTGCCACGGACAGGGCCGAGACCGGACCGACGGCGTAGGTCCGGCCCGCCACCTTCGAGGCACCGACCAGGTCGGTGTCGCACCGGACCGGCGAGCCGTCGGGCTCCTCGAAGCCGGCCGCCACCAGCCGGACGGCCGGCAGGTCGGCACCGGTGACCACGGCGGTTCGTGCGGCGGTCACCGCAGCGGGCAGGCGCAGGTCCAGGTAGACCGCTCCGGCGTCGTCGCCGTCCGGCTCGACGACGTCGAGCGACGCGGCCGCCTCGTCGTCAGCAACCACGGCACCGACCTCCGCGGCGAACGGCCGGGCGCCGGACACGTACGCGTTGTCCCACACATAGGCGGCCTGGCAGACGCCGTGGAACTGGAGGTGGTCGCCAAGGGCAGGGTCGAGGGAGTCGACGTACCCCTGCCAGGACGAGGGGTACTTGTGGTCGTAAACGTGGGTGCCGAAGCCGCGCTCGGACAGCGGGCCGATGCGGATAGGGTCGTAGGCGTCGGTGACCTTCCCGCCGAAGAACAGGTTGCCGGTCCAGCGGTCGTCGCCCCCGGCGACCAGGCCGAAGCCCGCCACCTGCGTCGAGTGCGGGAGGTGGTAGGGCGTGGAACGGTCGAGGGTCGGCTGGAGCCGCACGCACCCGGCGACGAGGTTGTTCACGAACGCGCCGCCCTGGCACACCAGTTCCAGCGAGCACCGGGACGCGAGGACGTTGTGGTCGACGGTGAAAGGTCCGTGGGACACCTCGATGAACAGGTCCCGCATGTTGCGGTACAGGAGGTTGCGCGAGATCCGCGTGCCCTGTGTCTGCCAGTCGAGCCACACCCCGAGCGGGGTGTCGTGGATGCGGTTGTGGACGATCTGGGTGTCGATCGCCGCATGGAACTTGATGCCCGCGATCTCGTGCCCGAAGAACTCACGCTTGAGGCCGATGCGGTAGATGTGGTTGCCCTCGATGAGGGAGAACGCGCAGCCCATGTGGCCGACGATGCCCGCCTGCTCGCAGTCGCGGATCGTATTGCGGCGCACGACGTGGCCACCCACCGTCTCCTTCGACCAACCGAACCGCAGCCCCTCGAATACCGACTCGATCTGGTACTGGTACCCCGGCTTGTCGCCACGGTCGGTGGCGTGGTTGTTGCCAGTGGTCGCCTCCTTGCCGAGCGAGACGGCGACGTTCTTCGCACCCCAGATCAGGTTGTCCTCAATGACCCAGCCCTTGGCCCAGTTCGGGCCGATCAGACCGGGCTGGTCGGCCGTGGGCGGCGCCCACGGGGTCGCCGCTTGCGCCAACTCGAACCCACGCACGGTGACGAAGTTGATGCCAGGCCCCTCCGGGAGGAACACCGAGCGCCGCACGGAGACCTCCGTGAGCGCGGTGTTGGGTTCGGCGCCCTGGAAGTTCGCCCAGATCGTGGTCGCGTCGTCGCCTACCTCGGCCGTCCACACTCGCGTGGTCCACTCGGGCTCGTGCGTCGGCACGATGTGACCCGTGGGGATGTCCATGTGGGTGTCGCGGCGCTGCGGGCTGGTCACCTCGGCAGGGGTCGCAACTTCGTAGAAGCTGCGGCCGTCCAGCCAGACATCGCCGAGGTGCTTGGGCGGTTCGACGCCGGGCACCGGCTGCTCCAGCCAGTCACCGCGGACCTCCTCGCGGTAGGGGTTGAAGTCCCCGAACATCGCGTTGGGCAGAACGGCGCGCCACACGGTGCCGCCCACGTTCTCCCAGGTGGTGACGCGCTCTGCGCCCGTGATGAGCACGTGCTGGCCGTCGGCCGGCCGGTAGGTGATGCGGCGTGCGTCGTCGAGACCACCGCGGGCGGGCTTGACCCACTCGCGATAGGTGCCCGCGTGCACGACGACGCTGTCGCCGGGCTGGGCGAGCTGCGCCGCCCGGTTGATGGTGCGCAGCGGCGCCTCGGGGGTTCCGGGGGCGACGTCGGAGCCGGCGGTGGCAACGTGGATCTCGCGGGTCACAGGGGCGTCCTTTGCATGGTCAGGGGTCGGTGGGTCAAGGAAGGGTCAGCAGACGAACCGGATGGTCGGGTCGAACCGGGGTTCGTAGTCCCGGTGGGTGTCGTTGGCCCGCATCGCGTCACGCACGACGACGCGCTTCGCGACGCTCGCCCAGCTCTCGGCCTCGATCCTCGCCACGTCGAAACGGTCGTGGACGAGCGCCCTCAAGGCGTCGCGCACCTGTGCAAACCTCGGCACGGTGGCGAGGTCGGTGGCCTCGCCGGGGTCGGCCTCAAGGTCGAAGAGCTGCTCGTCGTGGCCGTGGACGAGGACGTACCTGTACCGGCCGCGACGGACCATGAAGCAAGGAGCGTGGACCTTCTCCAGGTGGTACTCGGAGAACACGGGACGGTCGGCGACATCGGCCTCCGCCGCGTCGCGGGCGCGGACGGCGCGCGCGACGACGGGGAGCAGGCTGTCTCCGTCGACGGGCGTGCGGCGCTCGGCGGGGACGCCCGCGACGTCGAGCACCGTGGGGAACAGGTCGATGAGCGAGACCGGGGCCGGGACGCGCAGACCGGCGTGCTCGGCGCCCGGGAACCGGGCGATGAGGGGGACGCGCACCGACCACTCGTAGAAGCACCGCTTATGGACCATGCCGCGCTCGGTCATCATGTCGCCGTGATCGGCGGTGAACATGATGAGCGTGTTCTCGAGCTCACCCGTGGCTCCTGGAGCGTCGACCAGCTCGCCGATCCAGCGGTCCACCATGGTCAGCGCCGCGTAGGCGCGGCAGGTCATCCGGCGGTTCCCGGGGTCGCCGAGGGCGTACCTCGCGGTCTCGTGGGCGTCGTCGGCCCAGTCGTCCATGACCGACCGGGCGATGTCACCGCGCGCCGGCGGGTCGGACAACGGGATGTCCACCTCCGCGTAGAGGTCCCGGTCCCGCTGGGTGACGTGGAACGGGTCGTGCGGGTGATGGTGGGAGACGTAGAGGCAGAACGGCCTAGCAGCCGGGGTGCCCGGGCGCCTGATCGCGCGGTCGAGCGGGAAGTGCCGGGCGCGGAGCTGCGCCTCCTCGTCGTAGGCAATGCGCATCGTCCAGGACCGCACGCCAGGATCGAGCGGCGCGTGGTGCCGGGCGTGCCCGCCGGCGGGGAACCGTCCGTCCGGCCCGAGCTCAGGAACCCAGTCGACGCCACCGGGTCGCCATAGGAGCTGGTCAAGAACGGCACCGTCTGGTCGGCCTGCACGATCAGGATGTTGGTTCGGGGCTCCGTCATCGGACCACCAGGTGGCGGAACTCCTCCGGGACGACGTCGTTCCCGACACCGTGCGCTGGACGTGAACCGAGGCGTACGGCACCGCACCCTCGCACCGCCGGCTTCTGCCTCGTCACCAGCGCTACCACGTGGTGCCGTACTGCTGAGCCAGCGCGGTCACCTCGGGAGTGGGCAGCGGCTGAGCATCGGGCCCGGCGAGCAGCGCGGTCCGGGCGGCTTCCTCGACCTCGACGGCGGCGTCCAGCGCGCCGTCCAGGGTGGTGCCCCAGGCGAGCAGGCCGTGATGCGCGAGCAGCACGGCCCGGAACTGCCCCGGTACCTCGTCGAGGCTGGCTGCGAGGCGGTCGGTCCCAGGCGTGCCGTAGGGCGCGAGCGGCACGCGACCGACGCGCATGACGAGGTACGGAGTCAGTGGCGGGATCGCCGACACGCTCGACCACGGCTGCTTACACGCGTACGCCACTGCCTGCGGCGAGTGCAGGTGGACCACCGCCGCGGCCTCGGGGAACCGCCGGTACAGCGCCGTGTGCAACGGCACCTCCTTGGAGGGGCGCACGCCCGGCTGCTGCTTGGCGGGCTCGCCGCTCCGTGCGTCGAGGGCGGCCAAGCGCGCCGGGCTCAGCTCCCCGAGGCCGACGCCGCTCGGGGTCATCAGCATCGTCGCGCCGTCACGCACCGAGAGGTTCCCGGACGCGCCCGGGCTCAAGTTCATCGCCACGGCACGGCGACCGACGTCGCACAACGAGTTCGCTAGCAGGTCCCGGGTCGCCGGGTCGAGGGGCCTCATGCGGTCTCCATAGGTTCGTGCTTCCCAGGTTCCCGCGCCTCGGGTGCCCGATCCCACGCCGAGACGAACAGGTCGTCGGTTCCGAAGTTGCCCGACTTGAGCACCAGGTCGATCGTGCTGCCGTCCTCACGGGTCGCGCGGGCCCACCCGACTCCGGGCGACAGCGCGGGGAACAGTCGGAGCGTGCGCACCCCGAGCGCCCCGATGACGGCGCCCGACGTCTCTCCCCCAGCCACGACCAGACGGTCGACTCCGGCATCGGCCAGGCGCACCGCGATCTCCGCCAGCACCAACTCGAGCAGGTCGGCATCCGCGGGGTGCCCCAGGTGGGACGCGTCCCCCACCGTGTAAACGACGTGGAGCCCGGAAGTGTGCAGCGCGGTCCTGACCATCCGCTCGATGAACGTCTCTCGTCCCAAGGGGGTGCGGACGACGTCGGCGATCACACGCGTTCCCGTCCCCGCATCCAGTGCCGCCTGAACCTGCCGACAGGTCGTCGCCGAGGCGCTGCCCGACAGGACGACGCGGGGCCCGGCACGGTGCAGCACGGACCGCTCCAGGGGGCGGACGAGGCCGGACCGGTCACCGGCATCGGGCTCGCGTAGCGCGGGTGCTACGTCGCCGACGAACCGCGTCGCCTCGCTGCGCACCGACGCCGTTCCATCCGGCGCGAGCGTCGCGCTGCCCTGCGCGGGGGACGCGCCCAGCGACGCGGGTGGCGGCAGGTGGGCGGCGAGCGCGCTGCCCCCTGTCAGAAGGGGCAGGTCTGAGGTCGCCGCGGCGATCACCGCGAGATCGGCGTCCTCGGTCGCGTCGACGACGACGAGTCGCGCGCGGCCGCCGGACCCGACCGCGAGGGTGTTCTCCGCCACGGCGGCCCGCACAGCGTCGGGACCCGAGCGGACGACGTCGAGCGGGACGAGGCCCACCGTGTCCGGTGTCTGAGCCTGCAGCACGCTCACGACGTCGGAGTCCCGCATCGGCGTGAGCGGGTGGTCGCGCATCGAGCTGCGCTCAAGCAACCGGTCCCGGACGAACAGATGCCCTTGGTAGACGGTCCGGCCGGTTGCCGGGAACGAGGGCACGACGACGGTGAGCGGCGCACCGCACCGGGCGAGCACCGCGCTGACGACAGGGCCGATGTTCCCCTCGGGCGTCGAGTCGAAGGTCGAGCAGTACTTGACGTAGACACGGGTGGCGCCGAGGGCACGCAGCCGGTCGGTCGCCGCCACGGAGTCGCGGACCGCGTCGGCAACCGGAGCGGTCCTCGACTTGAGTGCCACGACGATCGCGTCGACGTCGTCGGCCTCGGGATGGCTTGGCCAGTGCGTCCCGACCACCACCAGGGTCCGGTAGCCGGCGGACGTCAGCATCAGCGCGAGATCCGTGGCTCCGGTCAGGTCGTCGGCGACCGCTCCCAGCTCGATCATGTGACTCCGTCCTCAGCGTGCAGATCGATCTGGGAACGATGCCACATCGGGGTCGTGACGACAAGGCCGGGGCCGGCGATGCTCCCCCCGACGGCCGGATCCTCGTGAGTGTGGCGGCTGCCAGTCCTCCCGAGGATCCACCGTCCATGCGACCGCCGTGACCTGGCACGGGTGCGACTCACGGACCGTGCCGTCGTAGTGCTCCCTGACCACGTCACCCACGACGTCACGTACCGCGAATCCCGGCGCGCCGAAGGGGACCGACAGCGGGTCGGTTGCGTCGACCGCGATCGTGGTGGTGCTCTCGTCGTTCGACATAACCGTGCCCTGGACGATCACTCTGCTCTCGTTCACGAAGGAGAACAGGCCCGACGCGACGAGCGATTCCACCAGGCACTCACAGCACTCCCGTCGGAACGCTCTCGTCCTATCGCCGCCTTGATGGGGGCTGTTCGCCTCGGCGTTCGCCGTCGTGCTTGAGCCAGCAGTCGGGCCAGAGAGCCAGGTCGTCGCGAAGGTCGCGTCGGACGACACCGAGCACCTGATGCGATACGAGCGGGGCATTCACGGGACGGAGGCTCGTGTACAGACTGGCCGCGAACACTCCCGGCCTGCCCATGCCTCGCGCGCTCATCACGACACCAGCCGCGCCGTGGTCGACGGAACCGTGCTGGTCGCCGAGTTCCTCGACGGTGAACTGTGGGACCACGTACGGCTGGACGACGGCCAGCGCGCCGGGGTGCGCCGCAGCATCGGCGCGATCCTCGCACGGCTGCACACGATCACCGGGCCTCGCTGCGGCTACCCGGCAGCCGAGTCCAACCTCACGGGAGACACATGGCCCGAAGCATTCACCGTGATGATGGACGCGGTGCTGGCCGACGCGGTGCGGTTCGGCGTTGACGTCCCTGCCGACAGGATCCGGGATGCGATCCATCGACACGAGGCCAACCTGAGCACCGTTGAAGCACCGCGCCTCATCCACACGGACGTCTGGCCCGGGAACGTCTTCCTCAACGCCGACCGCCAGGTGTGCGGGCGCATCGACCCCGAGCGAGCCGTGTGGGGCGACCCGCTGCTCGACATCGCCGGATGCGACCAGACCCACATCGGGACGGTAAACCCTGACCTTCTGGCCGGCTACAACGCCGAGGTCTCAGCACTCGGCAACGGCGCACCACCACCACTCGACGTCGAGCGCGATCACGTCAGGCTCGACCTGTGCCGCCTGTACTTCGCCGCGCTGATGACCGTCGAGATGACGCCCCGCGGCATGAGCGGTACCTGGGTCGACGCGCAGCGAGCCACTCTGCGCGTGAACCTCGACACCCTCCTGGACCGGTTCGAGGCGTAACGACCCGCCCAGCCCCGATCAATCCGCTCAGAACCTCGCTCGCGCCCTGACCGGACCGGGGCTCGACGTGCGCCTCCAGCCGGCGCGCCGTTGGTCACCGAGGCTGCGGAGCGCACCTGGGGCGGCTGCTCCGGCTACTTCGCCGACCCGGACGGCGTGCTGTGGGAGGTCGCGCACAACCCGCACGACAGCGCGCTGGCGCCCTGAGCCGGGCGGCGCGCTCCCGGTAATCCAAGTGAGCGCCGGCCCTGTGTCACGACGACGCGGCCAA